>MPML01000086.1 GCA_002238445.1 Caldilineaceae bacterium bin5 | reverse complement strand
TCCTCCCCCACTTGCCGCCCCAACCCACCGATCACCGACCACCGACCACTAAACACCGGTGTTCCACTGAAAACCAAAAACTGAAAACAAAAAACTGCCCTTCAGCCTCCTAGGGGCGCCCATCACCCGGGCGACCAGCACCGGGAGGCGGCCCGTCGCCGGAGAAGGGCGTCCAGTCGTCGTCCTGACTGACAAAAGTGGTCGCGCCCAATACCTCGTCGCCGTTCTGCAACTGGGCAGAACGGACAACAGTCCATTCGCCCTGAACGCCCTCCACCACCACCGCGACCGGCAGCGTCTGTTCGTCTCCCGTCTTGACCACAACCGTCTCGCCGTTGTACTCCTGCACTGCAGTCGTGGGTACCAGCCAGCGAGCGTCCGCCATTTCGCTGCGCAGCGTCGCAACAGCCGTCATGCCCGGCCGCACGTGCGTCAGGGCTTCATCGATCAGCCGCACCGTCACCGGGTAGTCGATCACACCCTCCTGGGCGCTGCTCGACGGCTCGATGCCGCTGATCATCCCGGCAAACACCGTATCGGGGAAGGCATCGATCGTCACGTCCGCCAGCTGACCGACGCTGATCTTGGGAATATCGACTTCGGCGACGTCGATCGTCAGTTGCAGCTGGCGCAGGTCCGCTAGCGTGATCGCGACGGTTCCCTCCGAAATCCGGTCGCTTTCATCCACATTGACCCGCAGGACAGTACCGGCAGCCGGAGCGACCAGCTCCGCTTTGATCAGGTCGAGCCTTGCCTCCAGCAGGGTCAGCTGCGCCTGCTCGATCGACAGCTGCGCCAGTTTGATATCTGTTCCATCGGCGCCGCGCAACAGTGTGTCCAGCCTGGACTGGGCCGCAGCGACCTGGGCCTCTGCCGCGGCGATGTTCACGGCCGTCGGTCCGGCCAAAAGATCATCCAACTGCTGCTGCGCAGTCTGGGCCTGGCTCAGCGCCGACTGCAAATCCGCCTTGGAGGCCGGCGCAACCGCTTCCTCATAGGCCGCCAGCGCCGACTCATAGGAGATTGTCGACTGCTGCAACTGGGCCGCCTGCCGCGTCATACCCACATCCTCGCGCCAAGCTACCTTGTCATACTCAGTCTGGGCTTCCCGTACGGCTACGTGTGCGTTTTCCACCGCTGCCGCCAGCTGGATGCGTTCATTCTCGCTGGCGCCATTCCGAAGGTCATCGTATCGCGCCCATGCGGAGCTGGCATTGCTGCGCGCCGCGGCCAGCTCTCCTTCGCTGACGCCGTTCTGCACTTCGGCCAGATTTTCCTCGGCCGATTTCAGGTCCGCTTCCGCCGCGGCAAGCTCGGCCGCGCTGGCGTCCGCCAGCAGATTTTCAAGCTGTAGTTCAGCCGTCGTCAGATTGATACGGGCCTGGTCCACCGCCCTGCGCAGGGCGTCCCGGTCCAGGGCCACGAGCAGATCGCCGCTGCCGACCACGTCGCCAACTTCCACCAGCACCTCTTCGACGTAGCCGTTGACCTGCGCAACCACCTGCTGTGTGTCTACAAGCTCGATATTGCCGGCCGCGGTGACGCTGTCTACGGCCGTGTCCGCCGGGCGGATGAGCGTGGTCTCAAGACCGGTTACCGGCTCCGTACTGGCTGCCGCCTCTCTACCGGCTACCGACTCCGCGCCGGCTGCCGACACCGTACTGGAAAACGCCTGTCCTGGCGCAACCGGGCCGAAAAAAAGTGCATAGCCGACGCCAAACGCAGCGCCAACCACCATCGCGCTAAGAATAAGTAAGAGAGATTTCCTGTTCATATTTATGCCCCTTCCAACCGATAAAGTAGCCTGTCGTTCGTTTCGGAATCCGCTGCTTTCGATGTCTGATCGCAGGTGAATTCGCAATTAATCTATTCCGCTCTCTGCCGTCCCTTCACCTTCTTCCTCAACATGAACCTCACTCATATCGCAGCGCCACGATCGGGTCCAATCGGGTCGCCCGCATCGCCGGATACAGCCCGAAAACCAACCCACAGCCGGCGCTGACACCCAATGCCATGACCAGGGCGTCGATCCCAATCAGAACGTCAATAGGGAAACCGGGGATTCTTGACACCAGCGCAGCCGCCCCGTAGCTGATCGCGATTCCGATCAAACCTCCCAGTAACGTCAGCACCAGCGACTCTACCAGAAACTGCAGCAACACATCGCTGGTGTGCGCGCCCAGTGCCTTGCGCAGGCCGATCTCCTTTGTGCGCTCTGTCACCGAAACAAGCATGATGTTCATGATGCCGATGCCGCCCACCAGCAGGCTGATGGCGGCGATGCTGCTGAGGAGCAGCGTCAATGTACTGGTGACGCTGCCGATCGTGTCCAGCAGGCTGGCCTGCGTGCTGATGCTGAAGTCACTGTCGTCGTCCGCGCCAAGACCGTGGCGCAGACGCAAGGTCTGTTCAATCTGTTGTTCTGCCGCATCCACCCGCTCTTCGCTCACCGCATCAGCCGATATCGAGGTGACGACATATTCGCCCCGGTAGCGGGGGACGTTGAAGACGCGCCCGTGGGCTACGCCAATCGGGATGAATCCACTGTCGTCATTGCTGCCGAAACCGGCGTTGCCGCTCTCTTCCAGCACACCGACGACCGTGAACGGTTCGCCACTGATGCGCACGCTCTCGCCCACAACCTGCGTGCGCCCGAAAAGATCAGTCGCCACAGTCGTCCCGATGACGATTACACTGCTCATCTGGGTGATCTCGTCCTCCGTCAGAAAGCGGCCCTCGGCTATCTCGAGTTTGTGGACATCAGCATAAGCGGCAGTCGTTCCTGTCACCCGGGCGCGCGTGTTTTCGTTGCCGGCGACCACCTGGATGCTGCCGCCATATTGGGGCGCCACCTGCCTGACATCTGGGTGGAAGGCAGGATCGGACAGCGTCCTCACATCGCCCATCGTCAGCGTCTCGACAGAGCTGCCGGCGCTGTCCCCATTGCTCCCTGTCCTCGGACTGATCGTCAGCCGGGTTGTGCCCTGGCTGGCAACTTCGCCCAGAATGTCCTCTGACGCACCGCGTCCGACCCCCAGTATTATGAGGACCGCGGCCACGCCGATGATAATGCCCAGCATCGTCAGGCTGGCCCGCATCTTATTGGCTCTGATGCTACTGACAGCAACCGGAAAATATCTAACCAGCTTCATAAACCTTCTCCTCAACCTGCACTATCGCGACAGGCCGCGGCAGCGACGCAAGCGCGGGCTCGCTAAGCCCATTGGATCCTCCGCCCGCAGCAGCTGTACCCGCGCCGCCCGAATCAGAGATGACTACACCGTCCCGCATCGTAATTACGCGGCGGGCCCGTTCCGCGACCTCCTGGTCGTGTGTAATGATGACAAGTGTCAGCCCTTCCTCGTGCAGCTTTTCAAACAGTGCCAACACCTCTTCACCCGTTCGCGTGTCGAGCGCGCCGGTTGGTTCGTCCGCCAGCAGCAGGCTCGGCCGGTTGACCAGCGCACGCGCGATCGCCACCCGCTGCTGCTGCCCACCCGAAAGCTCCTCCGGCTTGTGGTCTGCGCGGTCAGCCAGGCCCACCTGCGCCAGTGTCTCCAGCGCCCGCTCGCGAGCCGCACTGCCGGCAACGTTGGCGTAGAAGAGCGGCAGCTCCACCTGCCGCCAGGCAGGTGCACGCGCCAACAGGTTGAACTGCTGAAACACGAATCCGATCTCCCTGTTACGCAGATCTGCCAACTGCCTCCCCGTCAGTTCGCCAGCGCTCTGGCCGCGAATCTGATAGACCCCGTCCGTGGGCCGGTCCAATAAGCCGACAATGTTCATCAGCGTGCTCTTGCCAGAGCCGCTGGTACCAACGATCGCGACATATTCTCCCTCGTCTATCGAAAGGGAAACGCCGTCCAGAGCGACTACCTTCGTCTCCCCCATCTGATAAACCTTCGTTAGGTTCTGCATGTCGATCAGCACTGAAGAATCGGTCATTTCTCTGTTTCCTGAACTGATAACGCAATGAACTGCGGATCTGGTCAGACCATGGCCTGAAACCCATCCACCGTCCTGACTCTCTACAGCCTACCGCTGAAATCTGGAAAAATTCTGGAGATGAAGCAGAGGAATTGGGGAGGATGCTTTCGCGGCGTAGCGGCACTACTGCCACTACGCAAAATACGTCGATTTCAAAGTATCTAAGACGAGAGACGCAGGTGCTGATGCACCGCGTTAAGCGGATCGTAACTACGCAGCCGCAACTGATTCGCAACCCTGAACAAGAGGAGCAAACGTGTTCTTTCTCCCCACATTGTTGTATTTTTGGCGGTCGGGCCTTCGGCCCTCCCTTGTGCAGGGGCTGCGCCCCCGCAACGCCCCCCTACAAAACCATCCCTCACCGACCTTGTGTGCGCATTCCAGCCGTGCGGCTCCAGCAGCGTGTCTAGCCAACCGAATACGCAATCAGATAGTCTGAATGGCCGCAGGGATAAAGGGTTGGTCAAGACAGACACTGTATATGGCTTAGTAGTTACAGTGGATCCGAGAACCGGGGCCGCTGCGCGCGGCCCGCAGCCAGAGGCGGCCGCACCGGGAACTAGATTCAGCTTCCTGGATCGGGATTCTGAGGGGCAGGTTTTCAGGACAAAAAAAGGAGCCGGCAATCGAGGCCCACAGGCCGCGCGTTGCCGGCTCCTTTTTAGCGAACCGGAAATTCATCAGAGCCGCGCCGCCACTCCGAAATGGGTCCGACGCGTCGATTCACACCTCTCCTGGAGCAGGTCAGTCGGGCCGTAGACAGATCGTACGTATATTGTCCAGAACATACTCCACACTGACGTAAGAGGACATCCCCGGCCCCAATGTCGCTCTGCACCAGTGTAATTGACCGTCAAGCCCGCAAAAATAAACTCCCGTTTCGGGACGAATCCTGCTCAAGAAACCGATTGACCAACTGGAATTCTCTGGGATATGATCGCCTTGTAGAGGCCTGCTGATGCATTGCGCCATGCCGTCGCTGATTAGTCGTTACTGTACGCTCGCGATCGTTTCCCGCAGCATGGAAACCGACTGCGCCAGGGCCGCTTTCGGCTCGCCGGCAACGCGGCATTCATATGTCAGATAGCCCTCGAAACCAACGTCGGCCAAAGCCTGAATGCCCGACTGCCAGTCGATGTCACCAATACCCGGCTGGACACGCGTATTGTCAGCTACGTGGACATGGCCGATGTACGGGCCGATCTTGCGGATCGTCGCCGGTGTGTCGACTTCCTCGATGTGCATGTGGAAGAAATCGGTCAGCAGAGCCACACCAGGAGGGTCCCCCGCCTTCTGGATGATTTCCACCCCGTCCTCCTGCCGCCGCAGCAGATGTTGCTCATAGCGGTTGAGAGGCTCTAACAACAGCAGCGTGCCATGACTGTCAGCGAACGCGGCCAGTTCCCGCGTGATCTCGACCAGCAGCTCCTTTTCCAGCGCCACCGCATCCTTGAGCGGCGAAAGATCTGGCAGCCGCGGCGGGCCGAAAATCGGCGGCACTATCTGGCCGACCGCGCCGAAGTGACCGCAAGCTTCCAGGTTGCGCTTGGATTCGTCAATGCTGGCCCGGCGTTTGGCCGGGTCCGGGTCTAACCAGTCGAACGTTGCCTGGCCGCAAATGGAGGAAATGAGGACTGTGCGATTGTTGAAAGCAGCTTCGTATTCGCTGATGCGTTCATATAGTCGTGATCGGCCCTGAACTTCGACACCGTCGATTTGCAGAGCCTCGGCGCAATCCAGCTTCTCGTTCAGCGTTGCGCCCGGCAGCAAGTTTTCCTGTATTGAGATGTACATGGGGTCTCCTTTAAGACGAGTGGCCTCGTCGTCTCAATAATAGTGTGCGATCTATTATGACAGAATGACATTATGCCGGCGTGACACAGGGGCGCCGGCCCGGACGCTCCTCCGTGTTGAAGTGTGTCTATTGTGAAGGGTCGCTTCGTCCGTTCTGCGTAATCCGCCTGCCTGCTCCCGGCGCTCATATAGCGAAGCGGTAGCGCATGTGATACACTCAAATTCCGAACTGATATGTTACCGAGTTGATCTGTCCGTTATTGCATAGTGGAACCGTCGGCGTCAACAACCACCGTAATTCCGCTATCCTGTCCATCTGATCTTTGTTGCAAAGTGATTAACCACAACGCACCGCGCTCCACACAGTCAGGCGCGCATTCGACAAACTCCGCTGACGATGACGGCTGGGTCCAGGAGCCGTCCGCCGCCGAACAGAATGCTGCTGAACCGGGCAGCGCACACACACGCGCAGATAGCGAAGCGACAGTGCATCAACCTAACGCACTCACGATCCACCGGCGCCACGTACCCGTCTTGAAGCCGGAAGTCATCATCGAAATTCCCCCGCCCGTCAGCAGGACTCGGCGTTTTGTCTGGCTGGGCGCGCTCGCCATTCCCCTCATCATCACCTTGTTTGCCCTCTCCGCGCTGGCGTTTCGGTCCCAGACCGTGTCAACCACCGCCCAGGAGGCAACTGTAGAGGCACGCGTCGCCATTCGCCTGGCCGAAGAACGGGCGAAGAACCACCCTCAGTACGCCGCCACCGCCGCCGTCGAGGCAACTGTAGAAGCGCGCGTCGCGATGCGCCTGGCCGAAGAACGGGAAACCCTGTCCAGGCAATCGATAACGATCGTCTCTGCCGGTGAACCGACGGTGAGCACCACCACTGCCAACGCCGCCGCCACACCTGCTGCCGCCGAAGCCGTCCCTCTCTATGCCCGCTCCTCCGTCGTGGTGAATCTCCGCCAGGGTCCCGGCGAAAGCTACCAATCGCTCGGGCTCATCTCGCCCGGCGAACAGCTGCGCCTGCTCGGCCGCACCGTAGACAGCGGCTGGTTCTTCGTATCGTTCACCGACAGTTTCTCGGCAGAAGAAGAGCAGGGATGGGTTGCTGGCTGGTTGGTGGATGTCCCCGGAGACCCAATGCTTCTCGACGTCGTATCGCCCAATCCCCTCGCGACGCAGAGCGAATAACAGCCGCAATCCGGTAAGAACACCTCCCGCTCAAATAGCGAAGCGGTCGCGCATTCAACAACCGTCAACTGCCGATCACCCTCCACGCCTGCCCCGCCGCCTCGTCAGCTACAGCCCCAGCGCGTCGTCGATCTCCTCCTGATACGTCCGCACCGCGCCCGACAGCAGCTCCTCAAGCCCGACCGCGCGCCCGACAGCAGCCGATTCATACGCGCCCAGAATTGCCGCCACCGCGATCATGCCGTCGCGGCCGTCCACCTCCGGCGCACGGCCCTGCAGAACCGCCTCACCGAAGTCGTGATATTCGATCGCCAGCAGCCTGGCGTCCAGCGCCATCTCGGCATGGGACACGTCGGGCCGTTCGTAAACAACACCATCCGCGCCGAACAACCGCGCGGTGATCGCGTTCAAAGAGAAGTCGGGCAACAGGCTCAAAATCTCCTTGCCCTCCAACGTCCGCTCCTCCAGCCGCAGCCGCACCGCCTCGCCCGTCCGGTCCCGCGGCACGTCCAGCGCGCCCCAGCGGCCGTGAACACTGCGTTCGAAACGACTGCTCCCCCTGCCCCCGCCCAGGTGTGAGAACTGCACCGTAGCCCCCGACTGCATCGCATATTGCGCCAGAATCGAGTCCTCGCCCGTCGCCTCAACTGTCTCCGGGTATGTGCGCGTCTGCTCCCGGTATGAGATCAGCGGGTGATTCTCGGCAACGGGCCGCCGCCGCACCGGCTCCACGATCAACCCCCGCCCAAAGATGCGCTCGTATTCACCCAGATAGTAGCGGATAATATCGGCATAGTGGACGCCCATGTCCAGGCCGATCGCCCCCTTCTCCTTCAGATGCCGCCACGGTGTGGCCGACATCACGTCGTCGCCGCCCAGCGATGTCTGGATCATCAGGAGTGGGTCGCCCAGAATTCCGGCGTCGATCACCGCACGCACCATCCGGTTGACCGGATCGCGGCGGTAATTCTCCGCGGTCGCCAGCACAGTGCCGCTCCCTTCGGCCGCGTCAATAATGCGGCGGCAGGCCCGAATCGTGATGCCCAGCGGCTTCTCCACCAGCGCGTGTTTGCCGGCCGCCAGCGCCGCCGTCGCAATCTCATGGTGGCTGGAGCCGTCCGTAACCACATCGACCGCGGCAACGTCCGGGTGCGCCAGCATGCGGTCCAGATCCGTGAAAATCAGGGGCTTGCGACCGAACAGACGCTCCACCTCGCCCGCGACCCGCTCGGCATTGTCACGGTTGATATCGCAGACCGCCATCAACTCCACATTCGACATGCCGGTCTCTTCCAGCGTGTGGTACGCGATCGTGTGGCGATGACCCATGCCCCCGCAACCGACTACACAGATAGGAACTCGTTCACTGTTCTGGCTCATTGGTCCGTCCTCAAATGCACTGGCAGGCGACCGGTAAACCCTCAAAACACCGGCCACCTGCCAATTTCCCTTATTTTCTATCTACGATTCACTAACCACTGATCACCGGCCACTGACCACTGCCGTTACATATGTTGCGAGATCTCCGTCTCTTTCGCAGTGATGAACTCCAGCAGCACCGGCACGCCTTCCTCTGTCTTCTGGATGCCGCGCTCAATCGCCGGGATGATCTGATCCGGCGTCTCAATCCTCTCGCCGTAACCGCCGAACGCTTCCGCCATCTTGGCATAGTTGCCGGAGATATCGGTCGCGCCGTATTTCTGTTGAGAGACCGGCATCACCGGAATCTCAATCGCCATTGAGAAGTTGTTGAACAGGACCGACAGAATAGGAATGCGCTCCCGCACCGCGGTTTCAAAGTCCATGCCGGTAAAGCCAATCGCGGCGTCGCCCCACACATTGATGCAGAGCTTGTCCGGGCAGGCCAGCTTGGCGCCCATCGCCAGACCCAGACCGTAGCCCAGCTGCGTCGTCTTGCCCCAGCCGATATAAGAGAGCGGCGTTTCTGATTTCCAGAAAGGCGAAAGCTGATCGCGCGGGCTGCCCGCATCATGCGTGATGATCGTATTGGGCACATCAACCGTCGCATAAAGATCGCGAATCACCCGGTAAGGCGAGAGCGGCGCGTCATCGCTGTTGACCTTATGCGCCCACTCGCTCTCCCATTTGGTATTGCTCTCGGCAATCCTGGCCGCGATCCCGGCCTGCCTGCCCCGCGTCTGCCCGCCCAGCCGTTCCGACACAGCCGCAAGCAACGCCCGCAGCGTAAGTTCGGCATCCCCGACCAGAGCGTGCTGGCTCACGACATCTTTGTTAATGTCGGCCGGATCCAAAGTGGCATGGATGATCGTCTTGCCAGCCGGCATACGGACTCCGAAGCTGGTGAAGCTGAAACTGCAGCCAATGCCAAAAATCACGTCGGCCTCGTTGAGGAACTCTCCGACCGCCCTGGAGTGGGAACGGTTGGCCGAGCCGAGGCTCAAAGGATGTGTCTCAGGGAAGGCGCTCTTGCCGTTGAGCGTCGTCGTCACCGGCGCCTCCAGCAGCTCTGCCAGCTCCTTCAGCGCGCCCCACGCCTTGGCATAGTGGACACCCTGGCCGGCATAGAGCACCGGCCGTTCCGCCGCCACCAGCATATCCGCCGCCCGCTCCACATCCGCCGGGTCCGGCCCGTAGCGCAGCCGCCGCACAGGTGTGTACTCGAACTCCGCCACTTCCGCAGAGGAAACATCGGCAGGAATCTCCACCAGCGCCGGCCGCGGCCGCCCCCCACCCCCCCCCCTTCCCCAGAGGAAACCACCGCCGGAACCCCCCCCCGCCCCCGGCCGCGCCCCCCCGCTTCGCCCCGCCGCGACCGCCCGCCGCATCGCATCCGCCGTCATCTCCGGCGTCGTCAACTGCTCGCTCGACTTGGTGACCGAAGCATAGCTCTGCGCAGAGTTGAAGTTGGGCTGCACCTGGTTGATCGCCCGCGGATAGCCGCCCGGCAGCACCACGATCGGGGCGGAATCGCCGAATGCCTGCGCCACGCCGCCGAACGCGTTCTCTGAACCGGGCCCGGACTGCATGCAGAAGACACCTATCTTGTCGCCCGAACTCAGGCGGCTGATCGCGTCCGCCATGTGCAGGCCGATGCGCTCCTGCCGCACGATAATTGTGCGGATGTCCAATTTGGCGGCCGATTCGATCAGATAGTTTACCGGATAGGCAAAAAGAATCTCCGTGCCCTCCTCTTTCAGGCAGTGAGCGACAACGTCAACGACTTGCATGCTATGGTCTCCTTAAGTGTGATTTCATTCTGGTATCAGGACGCCTCGCAAAGGCTGCACCCTGGGATCGCGCGACTCTCGCCCGCTTTTAGCCTCCACGCAATCCAGGGAAAGCGCGTCTTCCATCTAAACGTACATCAGTAACCGCGTTCTATACCTACCGTATTCTGTAGCGGTTCGCCATTCAGAAAGCGTTTCAAGTTCTCTCTCATAATGTGCCTGACATTGGACGTGGTCTGGACCGATGAGGGCGAACTGTGCGGTGTGATGAACAGATTCGGCGCGTCCCACAGCGGATCGTCCGCCGGCAGCGGCTCCGTGGCTGCCACATCCAGCGCCGCGCCGGCCAGCTTGCCCTCCTCCAACATCCGGATCAGAGTCGGCTCATCAATGATGCCCCCGCGCGAGATGACGATGAAAAAGGCGTCCTGCTTCAGCAGGGCCAGTTCGTCCGGCCCTATCATGCCCCGCGTCTGTGCAGTGATTGGGACTGTCACCACCACCACGTCCGAATCCCGCAACAGCGCCGGCATGCCGTCCATCAACTGCAGGTCCGTAACATAGTCCGGCTTCTCCATCGGATTGACGTCGACCGCGCTCACATCCATATCAAAAGCCGCCGCCCGTCTTGCGATCTGCCGGCCGATATTCCCCAGGCCGACGATGCCCATTTTCAGACCAACCAGACCCACCAGCCGCGTGCCCTCGGGGACGCCCCACTCGTGCCGCTGTTGCGCTTTATGAAGCGGACCAAACCCGCGCGTCAGGAACACCAGCATCCCCATCGTATGCTCTGCAATCGTCGTGGCATGCGCGCCCCGCGTATTGCAGACGGTTATCCCCCGCTCCGCCAACTCTGGCACATTGGGCATCCATTCCACGCCGGCGCTGGACGCCTGGATCCAGCGGATGTTGGGCGCAGCCTGCAACTGGGCGCTGTTTATCGGGCCGAAGGCGGCCTCGGCGTCGGCTGCCTGCGCCGTGATCTCCTCAGTCGTATCCGCAAGCACAAACTCCACCTGCGGAAACTCCTGCCGGAAGTCATCCACAAATCTGTCGACCCACCCCGCTGTAATCAGAACTTTCATTGTGCTCTCCATCATGAGGCTGAACGCTGTGGTGAAAAATGATTCGTGGTTAGTGGGCCTGCAATCCACTAACCACTGAGGTCCTGCCATTATACACCAGAACAGCAGCGGCACAGCATAGGCGCTCATAAAGCGAAACGGTAGCGCATCAGCCAACGAAAGTGGTCAAACGGTACACCCCCGCCCTCGTCCTATCCCCCTTTTGCCGAACTGCGCCGCACCGCCGTCATTTGTGGCTGAAACTGCGTTGTGCTATAGTTGAATCCTTACTTACGGGGGATTAGCTCAGTTGGCTAGAGCGCTACGTTGACATCGTAGAGGTCACTGGTTCAAGTCCAGTATCTCCCACCTGGGCCGTTGCCGAACAACGTGGTTCGGTATGGTGCCGCCGGCTCCATAATTTGGGAGAGATAGCGGCAGCGTGATACTTTGGCCGCGGCCAGTCAAACATGAGCAGGGTTTCCGTCAGCGACGAAACTGACAGTGTTCTGAAGCAATCTCGCCTCTGCTTGAAGCGGCGAATTAGACAACTTCTCTGCGCTGGAGTTCAGGCTGGAGAGTATATATCTTCTCCTTCTGCCGAACACACCTCACTTGATGGCTCGGTGTAGGTACGTTCGGTATATTTCTGTGAAATCTGCATGTTAACCGTCCGGCCAAGTAGCACCGGTTCTCGATGAAGAGCGCTTTAGGAGGAAGACCAATGCGTAATCGTATTTTTCACATCAGAATGGCCGTCGTCCTGGTGGCCGCCGCCGTATTCCTGTCCGGTTGCTATCACATGATGTCACCCCGTACCTGGAAACCGTCCCTTTCGCGTATGGAACGAATGGTTCATCCGGATCGAATGGATAGAACGGACTCTCAGGATAAAATGGACCAGATGGGTCGTTCGGACCGAATGGATAGAACGGACTCTCAGGATAACATGGACCAGACGGGTCGTTCGGACCGAATGGATAGAGCGGACTCTCAGGATAACATGGACCAGATGGGTCGTTCGGATCGTTCCGACGCCAGGCAAGGCGGGAAGGTTTCCAAGGCCGATCGTCCTGGCTACACCGTGGCCATGGTAGAGAAGGCCCTGCGGATTTACGACGCCAAAGGGTTGGAGGCGACGGTCGAATACTACAGCTCCCAGGAGAGCGTGGACGGCGAGTGGTATGTATTTATCGCCGATGAAAACAACATCTTAATCGCCCACCCCAATCCCGTCTACGTGGGCGCAAGCCTGATGGAAGAGACCGGCATCGATATCACCGGCTATAAGCACGGCGCTGAGATCGCCACCGCCACCGAGGAGGGGAAGTGGATCGACTATATCTTCCTCAACCCTGCCACCGGCCGGCAGGAGTACAAGCATGCCTGGGCGGTGAGGCGCGATGGACTGATCTTCGTTTCCGGCTGGTACCAGGTACTCCCGACGTTGTCGCTGGGGGTAACCAAGGAAGATCCCGCTGAGTACACGATTGCCTTTGTCGACCGTGCGCTTCGCCACTACGAAGCGCATGGCAGAGAGGCTACGGTCGCCCATTACAACACGCCGGAAAGCGTCGATGGATCCTGGTATGTCTACATCTTCGACGAGGATGATCTGTTGATCGCGCACGCCAATGCGGATCTGCTGGGTATGGACTTGAAGGAAGAGCTGGGCCTGGACTCCACCGGCTATCATTTCGGCACCGACTTGCTGGAAGCGACGGAGGAGGGGCTGTGGGTAAGCTATGTGTTCGTCAACCCCGCCACCGGCGAGGAGGAGACCAAGCATGCCTGGGCCGTGAGCCACGACGGACTGCTCATTGGCTCCGGCTGGTATGAATAAACTTTCGGCGGGTGCCCTCTGGGCGCAGTGATAAGCCTGAAATACAGGGGCGCTCGACCGGGCGCCCCTGTTCTTCTTTTACGGCGCTAATATACAGAGACGAAGGAAACCTTTCCACAGGTGTTTCATGTTGATTGACGGGCTTCCCCACGGGAGCGCAGTGCAGGCCGCAGGCGCAGCCTATACCGGCCAGCTCGAACAACTAATCGACCTCTGCATCTCCGTCCAGCAGATCCCCTCCCCCACCGGCGCCGAAACCGAACGGGCCGCCTGGGTGGAGAACCGCATGCAGGCCATCGGCCTGGCCGACGTAACGCGCGATCAATTGGGCAATGTCTATGGCCGCGTCCGCGGCCCGCGCCCGCAGACCCAACCCGCCCTGCTCGTCTCCGCCCATACCGATACCGTCTTCCCACCCGAAACCGATCTGCGCCTAAGCCGCCTGAACAATGGCTTCCTCCGCGGACCAGGCATCGGCGACAACTCGACCGGCGTTGCCGGCCTCCTCATCCTGGCCGAAACCCTGACGCAACTCGCCCCCCCGCCCGTCGACATCTGGCTGGTCGCCAACTCGATGGAAGAGGGCGTGGGCGACCTGCGCGGCATGCGCCGCGTCGTAGATCGCCTGGATAAGCGGGCCGATGGGGCAATTCACAGCACAGATCCTTCCCCTAATGGGCGCGGCGCCCTCGGGGCTGTGATCGTGCTCGAAGGAATGGGGCTGGGCCGCATCGTCCACCAGGCCCTCGGCGTGCGCCGCTATCGCACATCCGCCGTCGCGCCGGGGGGCCACAGTTGGGGTGATTTCGGCGCAGCCAGCGCTGTTCACGGCCTGGTATCGCTGGCCGAAGAAATGCTGAAACTACCGCTGCCGCAAACACCCCGTACAACCTTCAATATCGGCCGCATCGGTGGCGGCACCTCCGTCAATACCATCGCCCAGGAAGCGTGGATGGAGTTGGACCTGCGCAGCGAATCTCCACCAACGCTCGCCTGGCTGGACGGGCAGATAGGCAAGATAGTAGAACGCCACGTGCAGGCGCACCACGCACACCGCGACGGCCTGACTTTACGCCTTGAACAGATCGGCGACCGGCCCGCAGGCGCGCTTCCTTTTCAGCATCCGCTCGTACAAGCCGCCTCCACCATTCTGCAGGAGATAGGCGTCAAGGAGCGCACTGATGCGCGCGTCAGCAGCACAGATGCCAATGTGCCCCTCAGCCGTAACATTCCCGCCGTCTGCGTGGGCCTTACCGACGGCGGCGACGCCCACCGTCTGAGTGAATGGATCAACCCATTGCCGTTGGTAAAGGGGATGCAGCAGCTGCTCTACCTTACCTGGTGGAGCGCTGCGTGGTTGACTAATAGTGGCTAGCGGCAAACCTCGGCGGCCTGTGGTCTTACCTGTCCACGGGCCGCGACTCACTTCGCATTCACAAAACGAAGTGGTAGCCTACCTGACCACACCCACTGCAGTACACAGGAGCAACGGAGATGGCTAGTAAAATCGATGGCCTGTATAAAATTCGCCATAGCGCTGCCCACGTCATGGCGCAGGCCGTGCTGGAACTATACCCCGAGGCCAAGTTCGCGATCGGTCCGCCGATCGAAAACGGCTTCTATTACGACTTCGATCTCGGCGCCGACCAGGACGGCTCCCCCCACACCTTCCGACCGGAAGATCTGAAAGCGATCGAGAAGCGCATGCGCCAGATTATCGGCGGCAAACATGAATTTGACTATCGCGAGGTCAGCGCCGCCGAGGCCCGCCAGCTCTTCGCCGACCAGCCCTACAAATTAGAGCTGATCGACGGCCTCGACCAGGGCGAAATCGACGAGTACGGCAACGAAGCGGACGAAAAGCCTGTCATCAGTACCTTCAAGCATGATACATTCGAAGACCTCTGCCGCGGACCCCACGTCGAGCACACCGGCAAAATCGTCGCCGACGCCTTCAGGCTTCTCAGCGTCGCCGGCGCCTACTGGCGGGGTGACGAGAAAAACGCCATGCTGCAGCGCATCTACGGCACCGCCTGGCGCAACCGCAAAGAGCTGAAGAAACACCTCGATCAGCTCGAAGAGGCCAAGAAACGGGATCACCGCAAGGTGGGCCGCGAACTGGAGATCTTCATCTTCGAAGAGGAAGTCGGGCCCGGTCTGCCCCTCTGGCTGCCGCGCGGCGCCGTAATCATCGAAGAGCTCGAACGCCTGGCCAAAGAGACCGAAGAGGCCGCCGGCTACGATCGCGTACGCACGCCCCATCTCACCAAAGAGGACCTCTTCCTGCGCAGCGGGCACCTCGACTTCTACAAAGACAGCATGTACCCGCCGATGGAGATGGAAGGCGTCACCTACTACGTAAAACCAATGAACTGCCCCATGCACCACAAAATCTTCGGCTCCAAGCTGCGCAGCTACCGCGAACTGCCCGTGCGCCTGGCCGAATACGGAACCTGTTACCGCTATGAACAGAGCGGCGAGCTTTTCGGCCTGATGCGCGTCCGCTCCATGCAGATGAACGACGCCCACATCTACTGCTCCCGGGAACAGTTCGCCCAGGAGTTCATGGGGGTCGTCGATCTCTACAAGCTTTACTTCGACCTCTTCGAAATCGACCGCTTTGTCATGCGCCTCAGCACGCATCACCCCAAAAAGCTGGGCGAAAAGTACGTCGACAATCGAACGCTCTGGGAGCAGACCGAGGAGATGGTGCGTCAGGCCATGACCGAGGGCAATGTGCCGTTTGAAGAGGAGCCGGACGAGGCCGCCTTCTACGGCCCGAAAATCGACGTGCAAATCTGGAGCGCCATCGGCCGCGAGTTCACCCTCGCCACCAATCAGGTCGACTTCGCGCAGCCGGAACGGTTGGACCTCTCCTACATCAACGCCGCCGGCGAGGAGGAGATCCCGCTGTGCATTCACCGGGCGCCGCTCAGCACGCACGAGCGCATGATCGGCTTCCTCATCGAGCATTACGGCGGCAACTTCCCGGTCTGGCTGTCGCCCGAACAGGTGCGGGTCATTCCTGTTACGTCGGCCCACAACGAATACGCGGTCCAGATCGAGAAGCGGCTTACCGACGCCGGCGCGCGGGTCTCCGCCGACCTCAGCAGCGACCGCATGAACAATAAGATCCGCCAGGCCCAGGGCATGAAGGTCCCCTATATGCTGATCGTCGGCGATCGCGAGATTGAAGAGGAGACCGTTTCGCTGCGCCGGCGCGACGGCGGCCGCCAGAATGGAATGCCGGTAGCAGAGTTCGTTTCGCTCGTCGCCGAACGCATCGCCAGCCGCGCCAAGACACTGTAGACAGATTCAGTTATGGCCGCCGCCGACTCCGGCAGTTTGGAGATTCGGCGGCGGCCTGATAATTTGGCTGCGGCTCGTCAGACGCGCGCAGGTTTCGCGAAAGAGCGAAACCGGTCGTGTCTCGAACCATCCGCGCCTCTTTCCAGCAGAGGCGCACGCGATAATTTCTGGCGCCGGAGTTCAGGCTGGAGAGCATACGTTTTTTCCTTCTGCCGAACACACCTCACTGGATGGCTCGGTGCAGGTATGTTCGGTATGTTTCTGTGAAGTCTGCATGTTTAACCGTTAGTCCCGGAACCACCGGCTCTCAATGAAGAGCGCTACAGGAGGCAAGCAGTGCACAATCGTTTATTGCTAAGTAGATTGGCAGCCGTACTGGTGGCTGCCGTTGTATTTCTGTCCGGCTGTGATCAATATATGCTATCCAGTTCGCAAATGGATGGCGCCGTCACCACGGAAAGCAGGCAGGTTACCAAGGCCGATCGCTCGGGGTACACGGTGGCCATGGTGGAGAAAGCTCTGCAACGCTACGACGCCGAGGGGCGGGAAGCCACCGTTGACTACTATAACTCTCCCGAAAGCGTGGACGGCGAATGGTATGTTTTCATCACTGACGAGAACGACGAGATTATCGCCCATGCCAACCCGGAGCTGCTGGGTGAGAGCCTGCATGGCCCTGTAGGGGTGGATATAACCGGCTATCGACAAGGCGAAGCGATAGCCAGCGCCACCGAGGAGGGGAAATGGGTCGATTACATCTTCCTCAACCTTGCCACCGGCAACCAGGAGTTCAAACATACTTGGGCCGTGCGCCGCGACGGGCTGATCTTCGCCTCCGGCTGGTATCAGATTCTGCCCGATCTCTCCCGCAGCGACCCCACCAAGGCCGATCGTCCAGGCTACACCGTCCATCTTGTTGAACAGGCCATCCAGCGCTACAAAACGGAGGGACGCGAAGCCACCCTCGAATACATTAACTCGCCCGCAAACGTCGACGGCGAATGGTACGTCTTCCTCATCGACGAAGACGACATCCTCATCGGCCACCCCAGCGAGGAGCTGCGCGGACAGTATTCCATAGGCGATGAAATTGGCGAGCTCGGCGTCGATATCACCGGATACCGTTACGGTGAACTTCTGCACAATGTCGACGAGGAAGGCCTCTGGGTCGACTACTTCTTCCTCAATATCGCCACCGGCAACCATGAGTACAAACATACCTGGATCGTCCGTCATGACGGCCTCGTCTTCGGCTCTGGCTGGTATCAGGTTTTGCCCGGTCTGGAATTGGGCGCCGCCAAAGCGCATCCTGTGGCCTACACGGTGGCCATGGTAGAGCGGGCCCTGCAGCGTTATGAAGCCCAGGGCCGAGACGCGACGGTTGAGTACTACAACACAGCGGAGAGCGCGGACGGCGAATACTATGTCTTCATCTTCGATGAGAACGATCAGTTGATCGCCCACGCCAACCCGGATCTGCTTGGCATGGACCTGAAAGGAGATTTGGGCGTCGATGTCACCGGCTATCGTTTCGGCGACCTGATGCTCAGCGCGACCGAAGAGGGACTGTGGGTGGACTATCTCTTCCAGAACCTTGCCACCGGCAACCAGGAGTACAAGCATTCCTGGGTGGTCCGGCGGGATGGGCTGCTGTTCGGCTCCGGCTGGTATCAGGTTCTGCCCAGTACGGAATTTAGCGCCACCAAAGCGCATCCTGTGGCCTACACGGTGGACATGGTAGAGCAGGCCCTGCAACGTTATGAGGCCGAAGGCCGAGACGCGACGGTTGACTACTACAACACACCGGAGAGCGCGGACGGCGAATACTATGTCTTCATCTTCGATGAGAACGATCAGTTGATCGCCCACGCCAACCCGGATCTGCTTGGCATGGACCTGAAAGGAGATTTGGGCGTCGATGTCACCGGCTATCGTTTCGGCGACCTGATGCTCAGCGCGACCGAAGAGGGACTGTGGGTGGACTATCTCTTCCAGAACCTTGCCACCGGCAACCAGGAGTACAAGCATTCCTGGGTGGTCCGGCGGGATGGGCTGCTGTTCGGCTCCGGCTGGTATCAGGTTCTGCCCAGTACGGAATTTAGCGCCACCAAAGCGCATCCTGTGGCCTACACGGTGGACATGGTAGAGCAGGCCCTGCAACGTTATGAGGCCGAAGGCCGAGACGCGACGGTTGACTACTACAACACACCGGAGAGCGCGGACGGCGAATACTATGTCTTCATCTTCGATGAGAACGATCAGTTGATCGCCCACGCCAACCCGGATCTGCTTGGCATGGACCTGAAAGGAGATTTGGGCGTCGATGTCACCGGCTA
>MPML01000013.1 GCA_002238445.1 Caldilineaceae bacterium bin5 | reverse complement strand
TAGGGGGGCGTTGCGGGGGCGCAGCCCCTGCACAAGGGAGGCCGCTTGCGGCCGACCGCCCAGAATACTACAGTGAGGGGAGAAAGGACACCTTTGCTCGCCTCGTACAGGTTGGCGAATCAGTTGTGGCTGCGTAGTTACCTGCGAAGGAGGTTAAGGGCCAAACGGCGCAAGTTGGCCAGGTTGTTCTGCGGATGGCCCTGATGGATGCGACTGTCGTCCTCACGAAAGGCGGCATCCAAGACCCAGTGTACTGAATTCTCGATGCTCCAGTGGCTGCGGGTGGAATGCAACGCTTCTGGCTGTCCAATCACGGCCGCGCGGGAATGGGCCGATTCTCTTTCACTTCTCGTCTGCGGCTGTTCCTCTCAATTGCTTGGCGACGCGGCGGCCCTGACATATAATTGAGCAAGAGATAGACGCACTCGACTCCGCGGCCCGGAACAGCAAGAATATGCAGTCCAATAGCCAGCCCCGCCAACGACTACTATACCTGCATGCACGCACACCTAGCGTCTTTTCGGAGATTCTGGGCTACACTTTGATTGAACCGGTCGAGGATTTCCAGGTTGAAATCAGCGGCGGAGAGTTCGAGTGGCCCTACACAAAGGTACATGATGCAGTGGTCGACGGCTGGCAGATCGTACAGTTTCCACACTTGCAGTCGCCTTACAGCGACACTGATCTGGACGTCGTTGGATATGAGTTCATATTGCAGAAGATGGAGGTTGTCACATGATCGATGCCAAATACCTGCTCACTGACGTTGACATGGCTCGCTTCCTCGTTACAGGCTACCACATCGTCGAACCGGACCTGCCTCCGGGCCTGAACAGTCGGATCGCGGACAAACTGGATGAACTGGCGGCCAATCCAGGCGACGCCATCACCGAGGTGGTGCCCGATCTGTGGCAGGTGGTGGAGCATCCACAGGTGCGAGGGGCGCTTATCAGCTTGTTGGGCGAAGACTATACAGTAAACTCGCACCGGCACTGGCATTGCAAGCTGCCTGGATCCGGCGCGATGCAGTGGCACCAGGACAGCACCAACAATCGCAATACCCAGATCGATCGGCTGCTGGGGCTCTACTATCCTCACGATATTACGGCTGACATGGGCCCTACGGTGATTGTGCCGGCAACGCAGTTTCGGAACGCGCCTACGGACAGGATGGCAACCTATTCGAACATTCGCGGGCAAGTACCGCTGACGGTCAAGGCCGGTACGGTGGCCTTCACCCATTATGACCTTTGGCATGGAACAGCCAGCAACAGGTCGAGCATCAAGCGCCATATGATCAAGTTCCTCTTCAATCGCGCCAGCGGGAACTCGGCCCCTTCATGGAATCATGACCCTGAGGCGCTGAACCGGCCGCGTGACTGGGACGCCCGGGATAGGGCGCAGGATGCAGTCAACATTCTCTCTTTTGGCAACCCACTTGGTGTCTCACAGAGCGACCATTACAAGGAGAGGACCATACGACAAGCATGCTGGCAAGAGCTGCTTGGGCAGAGGGCGGCAAATTGAGGCCCAGGAGCGAGAATCATTTGCTTCTCGGCGAGGATAGGAAAGTGAAGGCAATTTCCCTCTTTGCAGACAAGAAATTTTGGCTCATTGAATTACAACCTTACTGACGGCAATTACCGCCGTTTAACAGACAGGACTGGGATAGAATCGGAAAATGGATGAGCTTTCTAGCTTCAATCGTGAACGCTGGAACGGGTTGGCACGTGCCGGAATACTCTACTCGCGACCCAAACTCGACTTGGATGAAGCCTCGGCACGAGAGATGGTGGACGAGGCCGGAATTATGGGCGACGTGCGCGGCAAACGCGTGCTTGTTCTCGCCGGGGGCGGTGGTCAGCAGTCGGCGGCAATAGGCTTGCTTGGCGCGAAGGTAACGGTAATGGACCTTTCGGACGAACAGCTTGCGAACGACAAGCGTGCGGCCGACCATTACGGTCTCTCGCCCGTGCTTTTGCAGGGTGATATGCGGGATCTTTCACGCTTCGAAGAGGACGCCTTCGATATCGTTTACCAGCCATTTTCGATCAACTTCGTGCCGGATGTTCGCCCTGTTTTTGCCGGCGTGGCTCGCGTGCTGAAGGCGGGAGGAATCTATCACGTCCAGTGGCACAATCCCTATACGCAGACTTTCAATCCTGACGACTACGATCCCGTAAGAGGGTACTCTTCCAACTCAGTCTACGACGACGGAGAGGTCGACGTTGTCGCTATTTTTGGCAGCGACACCTGGGGTGTAGAGGGCGAAAATGGAGACAAGATCGAAGTGCCCGGGCCGCGTGAGTTCCGGCACACGATGAAAACTTTCATCAACTGCCTGATTGAGGGCGGATTCGAGATTCTTGCATTCGACGAGCACAGGACGTGGGATGAGAATCCGGAGCCGGGGACATGGGAGCACTTCAAGGCGGTGAGCCCGCCTTATCTGGCTTTCTGGACGAAGAGAAAGTGCGAAGGCGATTCATAGTTTCCTGGACCAGACCTTGACAGCCCATAGCTCTAAGAGGGAAAACTGAACGAATCACCCGTTTCTTCAATCTCCCTTTTTAACAGTTTACGGTGCTCTGACAGAGCTTCCTGGTGGGTTGGTTCGTAGGCGAGGTTTCGCATTTCGCCAGGGTCATCCTCCAGATCAAAAAGTAGTTCAGGCCGTTCGCCGTGCGAAAAGACGAGATATTTGTAGCGGGCCGTACGGAGCATGCGGCCCTTTTTCGTGTCATCATCCATGAAAGCCTGCAGCTCTGTCACTACGCTGGCCCGGCCCGGAAGTGCGGGATCCTCAATTACAGGGCGAAGGCTCTGGCCGTGTAAACCTGGGGGCAGCGCGATATCTGCATAGTCACACAGTGTAGGCAACAGATCCAGCCCCGAGACAAGATGCGTACGGTCGATTCGGTCTTGTGGAACCGAGCCCGGAAGCCGCATCACAAACGGCACTCTGACCACCTCCTCCCATAGCATCAGTTTAGTAACCCATTTGTGGGCCGCCACTCCTTCTCCGTGGTCGCTGGTCAGTACCACCAAGGTGTTACTTGCAAGACCACTTTCCTCAAGGGCATCGAGCAGCCTGCCTAACTGTTGGTCTACGCGTTCTGTCAGGCGGTCGTAGGCGTACAGGTACCGGCGCCATTCGGTTTCGCCCCAATCATGTGTCCAACTCATCTCGGGACCGTATTCGGTTCGGTGGCGGCACAGCTCTACAAATTCAGGCTCGTCGGCAACTGGTTGGAAGTTTGCGGGTAGCGGGGGCAGGTCGCTGTCTGGCGCAATGTCGACTATGTGATGCCACTCCATTACCCAGTAGCAGATGTCGTGAGGATTGTGGAGTGAGGCAACCAGCAGGAAGGGTTCAGCGGCGCCGGTCTCTTGCGGACTTTGGTTATGCAAGAACTCCGCAGCATGCTCTGCCCAAATCGGATCGGTGTCGCTTCCAAGTTGAGGCTGAACGCCTTGAGGGTACTCGTCGCAGAGAAATTCAAAGCCCTGCATGCCGCCCAGCTGTTGGATGCCTTTCAGGGGTCTAGGCCCAAGGTGCAGCTTTCCAGAATAGAAGGGGCGATAGCCCGCTTGGCGAAAGTGTACTCCCATTGTAGGGATACCCGGCCTGACATCAGGTCCATTGACCTCTACGCCGGTTTCATGCGGCAATCGCCCTGAGAGCAAGCTGCCGCGAGCAGGGCCGCAGACCGGGGCTGGGCAGTAGGAGTTCCAGAAGCTTAGGCCGCTGTGAACGAGCGAGTCCATATGGGGCGTTTGGACACGCGGGTTGCCGTGCGCGCCGAGCGCGCTATGTGTCTGCTGATCTGTGAGGATGACAAGGATGTTTGGCTGGTTTGGCATGGCAGTCACAATGAGGGTGGGCTGATCAAGTGTTTAGAATAGCAGGGGACGACGCGATAAGTCCCCAAGAAACTCCTATCGTCAAAGTAAGAACTGCAGGCGGCCGGGATGGCGAACGCTTGAAGAATCGCCCTGGCATAACAGGAGTGACCTGAAAGCTCCGTCGCCGATACTGAGCGTACCGGGACTTCAGGGCTCGCACAAACGACGCTGGTGCTCCGATTCGCGACATGTTTAGGGGAGCAGCGAAAAGACGGGTCGGAGAGGAAAAGTCGCTTTAGCAGATCTCCTCAGTTGAGCAGCACTAAGCGGTGTCGCTGCTATGAGCGACTAGGTTCCGTTGACATTTTGGGAAGGCTGTTCAGATGTCAACATGAACTGAAAGCCTGCAGGCCTGTTAGGGATGTTTCTCGCTTGAATGTTGAATTAGACAAAACCATTTGATCCGCGAAGTCACGCGAAGGGTCGCGAAGAACACCTTTTTGTCCGCGGAGGACGCGGAGAACACCAGAGGCGTATCGAATATTCTTTGCGCAGCTGCGCCGCCCTTCGAAGATCAGGCGTAATTTGCACCCGGAAGTCGCTGTTCAGACAAAAGTCAACGAGCCCTAGACACATAGCGGACGCCTATTCCCTTGGCTGGCTTCTCGTCGTACTGCAGAGGAAGAAAGTCAATAAACGACCTTCACCCCTGGCTTCCACGACCGCGACTGCGCGTTCTGCCGGGCTCATGCCCAAGGCTTTGTCCCCGTCTTGACTGACCACTTGATGCAGCGTCGTGTCTCCGCTTTCCCAATTTGTTGGAGGCCGACTTTTCTTCCAGCTCTTGAAGTGTGCCTTTGCCTATCTGCAGCCTGTTTTTTGCGGCTGGCTGAGGGGAGTCAGTCAGTCCTTGTATTGGCATCGTTGGCCGCCCGGGCTGATTTATCGCGTTTAGCAACTTATTTGCGTCTTCCGCTGAAATCTTGCCACTTTCCAGCATCTTCAATATGGCCGCGCGTTCCTTGTCCATCGTGTCTACTCCTTGACAGTTGATACGCCTGTCCTAGCGTTTCCCAAGAGCAGCTTACCTGCTTGATTGGCACTGAGAGACTATGCTGCCAGCGGTACTGCTCTGAAGCAGTTGTTTCTGGTCCAAGCGGTTCGTGTGTAAACCCATGCTAAGGAGACGGGTCGAATTCCTGGTAATTTTCGATTTTTCAGCCCAATTGTGGGCAACCGTGAAAGAGGCCGGCAGAAGTGAACTCTCTCGCCTCATGCCTGTCCTTTGGCAGGGCACCTGGTCAATCGAATTCTTTCCCTCTTCTGGCGTTGTCAGAACTGCAAGAGGAGCCTGGACCACCTTTTGAAATGCTTAAACGACTGTTAAGCGTCCTGCTCTTGCGTTTAAGCGCTTAGATAAGAGGTTAACCCGTCAATTCGATTTGGTATGGGCATTCAGGAAATCCAAGCACTCGCTTTCATTCTCTTTCGCAGTGCAGCGAATCACTTTGAAGACTTCGAAGTACTTGGCCGTTTCAAGAGGCCCTTCTCGAGAACGGCATGGTCCATTTCGTCCGGCAACTTCGATTTCACTCCTGATATGTTAGAGCCAAGTTACTTGGACGTCGTCGCAACTGGATGAGCGCTTCTCAAGAAGTTTCCGCGTCAGGTGGTTCCTTCAATGGGAGACAGCTTAGTAAATTATCTTGCAACTGTCAACATAATCATTAATTTTTCACGGTTCTTACGACGCAGCCGCAGAAAGAGTGTGCCTCGACCAACTCTTCGTCTTCGCCGCCAGTCAGGCTTTCGGAAGGCGTATTCGGTTGGCGGTACTACTGGGGAACTGCAGGGGAACTGCGGGGGAACTACAGGGGAACTGCAGGGGTAGGGGTGGTAAGACAGCGAGGGGGGGAGGAGACACTGTTGGCTAGACACTTTGCTGGGTTTGCTTGCGTCGTTCAGGGTTGTGAATCAGATTCGGCTCAGTAGTTACTCTCGGATTGGCTAAGACTTTGGATTGTGAGACTGCCTTACTTACCGGGCCTGGCGCAGATTTCCTGGCAGGCGTTTGGGAGCGCAATGGCAAGGAACTGTTTTTCCCTCTTCCTCCTTGCTTATTTTGGCGTGATAGCAGACAATTTTCGGGTTGAACGGCATATGTAGGTTTTGCAACCCATTTCAAATCAAAGTGAATACAAGGAGTCACTTGAATGCTCTATAAAAGTTTCGGCAAACTCGGCTGGCCCGTTTCCGCGGTGGGGCTGGGCGCTTGGAACATTGGTAACCAGTGGGGCGACATTGACGATGTCACGGCATGGTCGACCGTGCGGGCGGCGTACGATGCCGGCATGACCCTTTTCGATGTGGCCGAGTCCTACGGCTTCCCCAACGGCCTCTCGGAGATGCGGGTAGGCCATGCGCTGACCGGAATCCGCCACAATGTGATACTGGTCAGCAAGATCGGCAACTGGGGCCAACGCACCGGCGGCGCTATACCCAAGACGGGCGTTGACTCGATCCGAATCTCCGGCCACGCAATTCTTGGCAGGCTTCGAACCGACTGGGTGGACGTAGTTCTGTGCCATAAGGGGGACCTCGGCGACCCGACAGTATTTCTGGAGGGGTTCGAGGCGCTGAAGGATGAAGGCTGCCTGCGCGCTTACGGCATCTCTACCAACGACCTTGACGTGCTCAAACGCTTCAACCGGGAGGGTACCTGCAGTGTAGTGCAGGTGGATTACTCCCTGCTCAACCGTGCGCCCGAAGGAGAGTTCCTTCCTTACTGCCAGGAGCATGGAATTGCAGTGATGGTGCGCGGCCCCCTCGCCAAAGGACTCCTTTCCGGCCGTTACGCCCAAGGTTCGGTCTTCACCGACTCAGTGCGGGCAAGTTGGAATGAAGGCGGCGCCCAGCAGGACCAGTTCGAGGCCCGCGCGGAGCAGGTCGGCCGCCTCAGCGAGGTCGTCTCGCCCGGTGAGGAAATGGTCCAGGCTGCGATCCGCTATACTTTCACCCATCCGGCCGTGTCCGTGTCAATCCCCGGCGCCAAATCGCCGGCGCAGGCGCAGACAAACGCGGCGGCGGGCAGCCGGGCACTGACAGACGCCGAGGCCGCGAGCTTACGAGAGGCTATCGGCGGTTAGCTCCTGTCGGGCAATGGTATCGATGACTCTGCGATGGCGTGCCAAGCAAGCCCAAGAAAGTCGTCGATTTCCTATAAGTAGGCTGGTGCAGGAAGATGAGGGCGTCGGCAAGACCGCGGTTGCATTTCGAATACAGACAGACCCAAAACATCGAATTCGCAGGAGCAATGCTGGGGAAACGCCATGAAAATCACCGACATAAAGACCTATCCTGTTTGGGTAGGGCAACGCAATCAGATGATCGTCAAGGTAGAGACGGACGAGGGGCTGTATGGTTATGGAGAGGCGGGCTTGTCCGGCCGTGAGTTGGCGGTTATAGGCGCGGTAAAGCACTACCGGGAGTTCTTGATCGGTCGCGATCCGCTACGCATGGGGGCGTTGTGGCAGGAGATGTACCGCAGCCAGTATTTTGAGGGCGGTCGCGTGCTGACGGCCGCCATATCGGCCATAGACATTGCTCTGTACGACATTGCCGGCAAAGCGCTCAACGTGCCTGTCTACCAGCTGCTGGGCGGAAAACAGCGGGAGCTGGTCCCCTGCTTCGCGTCTACGGGAGGGTCAACGAAAGATCAGTTGATCGACAACGTTAAGTTGCTGGTGGATTTGGGGTGGCCGGCGATACGGGCTGGCCGGAGCCCCAACAGAGATGAGAATGCGCCTGATCATCTCTTCGAACCGCGCGAATCGCTGGGCGTAACGGCTGAGTGGCTGACAGCAGTTCGGGCAGCGATTGGCCCGGATCCCGTATTGGGGATCGACTACCACCATCGTTTGAGCGTGGCGGAAGCCGCTTCATTCTGCCAGCGCATGCCCTCGGGAACGCTGGACTTTCTGGAAGAGCCGATCCGCGACGAGACTCCGGAGGCCTACGAAGCCCTTCGACGCATGACCGACGTTCCCTTTGCCATCGGCGAGGAGTTTGCGAGCAAGTGGCAGTTTCTTCCCTATATCGAGAGAGGGATCACGCAGTTTGCGCGCATTGATGTCTGCAATGTAGGCGGGTTAACCGAAGCGGCGAAAGTAGCGGCCATGGCCGAGGCCCACTACATCGACCTGATGCCTCACAATCCGCTCGGCCCCATTTGCAGCGCGGCTACGGTGCACCTGGCAGCGGCTGTGCCGAATTTCGCCTGGCTGGAGGTGCGGGTATCGCCGACTGAAGAAGGTCGATTCTACGACGCCGACTGGTTCCCTGTGCAGCCGGAGCTGGACGGGTTCCATTATATTGTGCCGGACGGCCCCGGCCTTGGTGTAGAGTTCAACGAGGAGCGCGCGCAGGCGGAAGAGTTCCGATTCTGGGAGGCGCCCCATCTGCGGCGCCGCGATGGCTCTCTCACCAACTGGTAGCGTTGCTGGTAAGGGAACATGGTACGCAGCCGCGGCAGGGAAACTGCGGTGCGTCTTCTTTTCTTGATGCTGAAATTTGGGATGTGAATGGGAATGAACATAAAGCAGGCCGTGCCCTTTTTCAGGGTTTCAGATATGAAGGAATCCATTCGCTTTTATGTGGATGGATTGGGTTGTGAGTTCAGAGACAAATGGGAGCCGGACGGGCAGCTGCGCTGGTGCTGGCTGACTCTGGGAGAAGCTGCGTTGATGTTGCAGGAGTTTCCCACTTCAGGACACGATTCGTGGACTCCGTCAGGGAAAGTAGGCGAAGGCGTCACGATCGTTCTCATCTGCGAGGACGCGTTGCAATTTTATCGACAGGTCGTGGAGCGCGGTCTTTCCGCTTCGCAACCATTTGTGAGCAATGGGATGTGGCTCACCTCCCTGACCGACCCGGATGGCTACCGGCTCGACTTTGAGAGCGATACCGATGTACCCGAAGGTACGCGTCTGGGTCAGGAAAGCGGGTAGGTTCATATAACTGCAGGGACCTGACTGTGGGTTTAGTGACGGACTTTTCGATGCGACGCCCAGTGAAGGAGCTGCCTGGGCTCAGATGACGGCAGCGTCTTGGTTTAGCAGTCATGCGATATTGCCGTGTCGGATTCGCGACCATCCAAAAGAGTTGCCCCCGCCTACGGTAGGCGGGGGCAACTGGTTGAGCCGGGCCAGGCTCCTGGTGTGTATCTGGGTAGTAGAATGGTGTCGTACTCTCGTACGCTCCCGCCTGTCTTGGCAGCCTTAGTTGTACGGTTCGACACGTGGCGCGGCGGCGACTGCATCGACCTCCGGCTGTGACGGCTGGGAACTGTAAGTTCCTTCCACACTTGGGTCAACTTGAACTTCTGCCACCTGGCGGCCGTCGCTATGGGTGCCGCACCAGGTAGAAATCAGGCTGCTGTTGGGCAGAGTCAGGAAGCTCAGGCTCTTTGTACTGGCGGTTGATGCGACGACCGCAGTCTCCAACGAGAAGTAGGTGCTCGAGTCAGCGTTTGACCGGTAGTAAAGTGTGTATAGCCCGGTACATATATCAGAGTCAATCCAGCTAACCTCGAGCTCGATATTGCCATTGGATGGCAGGGAAACTTCAACTGTAACCGAATTGGCGGCGGGTTGCTGGGTAGAAGGTACCTGCTCTGGGTCGGCCTCCTGCTGTACTTCTGCCGCTGGTTGTGTAGCGGCGACTTGCGGTATTGTAGCGGCCTGGGTATCCGTCGATGGTACACTTGCTGTGACAGTCAACAGATCTGATAGCGGTCCGGCGAGATAGGTCAGGTCGCGGTAGATCCACCCCTGTGTCCCCGCAGTGTCATACCTTACCTTAACCCAGTCTTCATTGGGATTGAAGGCAACGATCTCGACCCAATCTCCTTCATTCAGAGTAGCCACAAGACTGTTGGTGGTGTCCGGCCCTGATCGCACATTGAGGAGTGCCGTGTTCGCGATTGCAACGGGCAGCATCTCTAATTCCGCGGTTGTGATGCGTTTTACATCGTCCAGGGTTCCCACGAGAACGGTAAGATCCTAGCGTATCCAGCCCAACTGGTCCAGGCCGTCAATCTCGACCAGATACCAGTCCTCGTCGGGACTGAGTCCTGTAATCCAGGCCCGGGTCCCTTGGCCGACCGCCTTGAGGACACTGTAGGTCTCGCCGGGCTCTTCGCGCACGTTGACCAGAGAGGGGAAGGTAACGGCTATTGGTCGATCTGAGGCGGTTGTGCTCCCCGGTTGTCCTACCTGCCAGGTTGCGACCTGTCGAACGCCGGCCAGCGATCCAACGACCGTCGTCAAGTCCTGATAGATCCAGGCCGGGTCGTCCAAGCTGTCCAACTCGACCAGGAACCATTCGTCCTGCGGGCCGATGCCGACAATTTCGGCCCTCGTGCCCTGCGTAACCGTTGTAACGACGTCGTACTCGGTACCCGGACCGCTGCGCACATTCATGATAGCTGGAGTGGTAACAGCGATCGGGTTTGTAGTTCCGGTGGCAATCCCATCAATCTCAGCTTGCGTATACTGCTTGACGCTTGCAAGCGATCCTGTCACGGTTGTCAGTCCAGCGTAGATCCAGGCAGGTTCGCTGAGCACGCCCAACCTGACCTTATACCATTCGGAGTTGGGCCCGATCCCTATGATCGTAGCCTGCGTTCCCTTGGGAACGGTTGTCAGGATGTCGTAGGTGAGGCCCGGCCCAGAGCGCACGTTCAATATGTCAGGCGATGTGATGGCCAGAGGGCCATCGCCGGCAAACGGAATGAGGTCGATTTCCCACTGTTCCAAAATGCGGACCCCATCAATGGAGCCTTCAACCGTGGTCAGATCCTGATAGATCCAGACCATGCCGTCAACCCCAACGATTTGGACCTGGAACCAGTCGTCGGCAGGATCTCTGCCATAGATGTTGGCGCGCGTCCCTTCTGGGACGGTCGTTATTACTTCGTAATTGAGTCCTGGCCCTCTTCGCACATTGAGTATGATTGGTGTTGTAATCGCGACTGGAACGGATGTCGTCGACCACTGCTGCTGTTGTGACGTAGAGTAAGATGACGGGGGAACATATCTCTGCTGATTGTTCGAGTTCCCCTGGTTACCTGAGTTGCTCTTGCTACCTGAGTTACCCCCACCCTGGTTGCCACCGCCCTGATTACCGCCGCCCTGATTGCCGCCACCCTGGTCATCTCGGCCTTGGTTGCCGCCGCCCTGGCTGCCAAGTCCCTGGTTGCTGCCGGCACTTTGAACAGTAATCGTGAATGCATCGCTGGCGGAGTAGAAGTCGCTGTCGGTCACCGTGTAGGTGATAACTGTCGTCCCCGTAATGGTGGGCGTTCCCGTTATAGTGCGCCTCAACATTATGAATTCCAGGCCGGCGGGCAGGGTCGTGACCCTATAGGCGTAAGGCAGTGACCCTCCACTTGCAAAGGGCAACTGTTGCTCGAAAAGTTCACCTACTGTCGCGGTGTATCCTGTCACATCGACGACTGTCAGTGTTTGTGGACTCTGTGGGTTGGTGCCGCTATTTCCTGAATTGCCTGGTTGATTTGACTGCGCTGCATTGACAGTAATGGTGAATTCATCGCTGACAGAGCCGGAATTGTCGTCATGCGCCGTATAGGTGACTACCGTCGCGCCTTCAGTTGTAGGCGTTCCCGAAATCGTGTGTGTCCCACTGTTGAATGTCAGGCCGTCGGGCAGGGTGGAGACGCTATACCTGTAGGGAGGTGTTCCTCCATTTGCCGCGGGTAGTTGCTGCGTGAATTGCTCTCCGACGGTGGCTGAGAAACCTGTTGAGTCATAAAGGGTCAGTGCTGGCGGGTTCTGAGGGTCGCCGCCATTGTTGCCACCATTGTTGCCGCCATTGTTGCCGCCATTGTTGCCGCCATTGTTGTCGTCATTGTTGTCGTCATTGTTGTCGTCATTGTTGACCAGAGTTTGATCCAGGTCGGTCACGGTTATCTTGAACGTGACGCTGTCTTGATCGTTGTCTTTGTCGGAAACAGTGTAGGTAACGTTTGCAATCTCAACTTGGGTGGGAGTTCCGGTTATGACGCGCGTGCTTGCAATGAAGTTTAAGCCGGCTGGCAGACCGGTCACGGTGTATTCGAGCGGGGGCCTGCCTCCGGATGCGGCTGGAAGCGTGAGTGTGAACAGTTCGTCCTTCATTCCTGACGAATCTGAGACGTTTGACAGAGACGGTAGTGCATAGACGTTGATCGTAAAATCTTTAGCAGCGGAGTCACTGTCGTTGTCAAAAACTGTATAAGTTACGGTTGTTGCGCCGGCCGAGTCTGGCCTGCCGGACAGGATTCGCGTTGTCAGGTTGAAGGACAATCCGGACGGCAAAGCCGAGATCGTATACGAATAGGGTGGGTCTCCGCCCGTACCTGCCGGCAACGTTGCCAACAGACTGTTGCCGACTTTCAAGTGCATGTCGCCTATGGACGGTGTTGATGGCGTGTTGTCTGCTGCGACATCCAGCTCGAAAGTTTGCGATACTTCGTCGAGGTCGCTGTCCGTCACGGTATAGGTAACCTGGTGCACGCCGGTCTGGCTCGCGTTGGGCGTGCCAGCGAGTCTTTTCGTGGCCAAATTGAATGTGAGCGTGTTGGGATGCCCTGAAATCGTATAGGTATACGGGGCGTTCCCGCCAGTCGCGCTGGGCAGCGTCACCGCAAAAGGATTGCCCACTCGCAAATCGAAGTCGGGGATCTCGTAGGGGAATGCAGGTGCTGTGTCCCCTTCACTGACGGTGATCTTGAATTCGCGGCTCGCGGTGTCTCCGTCCTCGTCCTCTACTGAGAATGTGACGGTGATGTCTTCAATCACCGTCGGCGTACCAGTGATGGTCAGTGAGGATTCCACAAAAGACAGGCCGGTCGGCAGAGGGGTGGCATCGTAGTCGAACGGCGCCCTTCCGCCTGAGACAGCGGTCAGCACAAGTGTGAATACGTCATCCTTCGTTGCCATGAAGTCTTGTACAGCTTGCAGGGAAGGCATTGCGAATACTTCGATGAAGAAGGTCTGCCGCGCGACGTCTTCGTCCTCGTCGGTTGCTGTGTAAGTTACTTCATATCTGTTGGCAGTCGTCGGTGTACCTGTGATCGTTCGAGTGGATGTGACGAAGGTAAGACCAGGGGGCAGCCCAGTTGCATTGTATTCGAGGTCACCGTCGCCGTTGGTGCCAGCGGGTAACTGAAGGGTGAACAGTTTTGTCAGCTTGGCGTGGGTGTCGGTTATGGTCGCCAGTGTTGGCTGAAGATCGGCGGCGACTGCGATCGTAAAGGTCTCGCTCGCATCGTCGCCGTCATCGTCCTGCACCTTGTAGGTTACGGTCGGTGATTCCACGGTAGTCGGCGTGCCCGTGATCGTGCGAGTCGATTCGGTAAAGCTGAGGCCGTTCGGTAGGTTTGTTACGGAGTATTCCAGCGGCGTATCGCCCCCTGTTGCCGCCGGCAGCACTTCACTGAACGGCGAACCTACTCTGGCCGTAAATCCTGATATGGTGGAAAGTGACGGCGTCAAATCGGCTGCGACCGCGATCGTGAAAGTCTCGCTCGCTTCGTCGCCGTCATCGTCGCGCACCGTGTAGGTCACGGTCGGAGATTCCTCGGCTGTCGGCGTGCCCGTGATCGTCCGTGTCGTCTCGATAAAGCTGAGGCCGTTGGGTAGGTTTGTCACGGAGTATTCCAGCGGCGTGTCGCCCCCTGTCGCCGCCGGCAGCACCTCGCTGAACAGCGACCCTACTCTGGCCGTATATCCCGATATGGTGGAAAGCGTCGGCTTTTGGTCGGCAGCGACTGTGATTGTAAAGGTCGTACTCCCTTCGTCGCCGTCATTGTCGCGAACCGTATAGGTCACCGTGGGGGCTTCCACCTTTGTCGGCGTGCCCGTAATTGTACGCGTCGTTTCGGTAAAGCTGAGACCGTCGGGTAGGTCTGAGACCGAATATTCCAGCGGCGGATCGCCCCCTGTCGCCGCCGGCAGCACCTCAGTGAACAGCGACCCCACTCTGGCCGTATAGCCCGATATGGTGGAAAATGCCGGCATATGGTCGGCTGCGACTGTGATCGTGAAGGTCTGACTCGCCTCGTCGCCATCGTCGTCGGTCACCGTGTAGGTCACGGTAGGAGATCCCACGGTTGTCGGTGTGCCCGTGATGGTCCGCGTCGATTCGGTAAAGCTGAGGCCGTTCGGAAGGTCTGTTACGGAGTATTCCAGCGGCGTATCGCCGCTGGTTGCTGCCGGCAATACCTCGGTGAACAGCGAGCCAACCATTGCCGTGAAACCTGTAATCGAAGGAAGAGACGGCGTCAAATCGGCTGCGACCGCGATCGTAAAGGTCTCACTCGCATCGTCGCCGTCGTCATCGCGCACCGTATAGGTCACGGTCGGAGATTCCACTGCTGTCGGCGTGCCCGTGATCGTCCGTGTCGTCTCGGTAAAGCTGAGGCCGTCGGGTAGGTCTGTCACGGAGTATTCCAGCGGCGCGTCGCCCCCTGTCGCCGCCGGCAGCACCTCGCTGAACAGCGACCCTACTCTGGCCGTATATCCCGATATGGTGGAGAGCGTAGGCATGAGATCGGCAGCGACTGTGATTGTAAATGTCGTACTCACTTCGTCACCGTCACTGTCTTGAACCGTATAGGTCACCGTGGGGGCTTGCTCGGTCGTGGGCGTGCCCGTAATCGTCCGCGTCGCTTCGGTAAAGCTTAGACCTTGAGGTAGATCTGTGACCGAATACTCCAGTGGCGTATCTCCCCCTGTCGCCGCCGGCAGCTGCTGGGTGAATTGTACGCCTACCCTAATGTTGTACCCTGAAATGGCGGGGAGGGTAGGTGTCAGATCGGCTTCAACCGTGATGTTGAAGTTTACTGAATTCGAGTCGCCGTCGCTGTCAGCGACCGTGTATTGGACTGTAGATGACCCTGTGCCTGTCGGCGTGCCTGTAATCGTACGAGTTGTGGCAATGAAGGTTAGACCTGCGGGAAGACCGGTTGCATCGTACGTTAGTGTTCCGTCTCCGCCGCTCCCCTCAGGCAGTTGCTGGGAGAAAAGCGTATTTTGTTTCGCGGTATAACCGGTAACGCTTGGCGCGGTAGGCGTCAGATCGGGGTCGACCGTGATCGTGAATTCTACGTAGTCCGAGTCACTGTCGCTATCCGTGACTGTGTATCTGACGGTGGATGTTCCTGAGGCAGATGGTGTGCCGGTGATGGTGCGCGTTGAGCGGGTGAAAGTGAGACCCGTTGGCAGGCCGGTCGCGTTGTAAGACAACGGAGCGTCGCCGCCGCTGCCCTCAGGAAGCTGCTGGCTGAACGGCGAATTCTGTTTCGCCGTCATATTGGAAACAGTTGGCGCCGTTGGGGTTAGATCTGGATCGCCGATGGTGAAGTCGATCGAACCGGAAATAATGTCATTTCCTAATCTGTCCTCTATTTCGCTTACCATCTTATAGGCGCCGGCGGGACAGTCGGAGGGAATCGTCACACGATTTACATAGGGGTTGCTAGTGAACGCGGATTGTACGTCCTGCCCCCATCCTACCAGGCTCCCTCCGCAGTCCATACTGCCTACTGCCTGATTTGTGCTTGTATTGGTCAGATAATCGGTATTCCTCGTCTGAGTGCCGGGTTGAATATCCATAAACGAGAAAGTGACGGTGAATTCCGTACCTGGAGCGACCGGAGAACTCTCGGACATGCTGACACTTACAGACGGAGTGGCGTTGGGATCCGTGACGATTTCGAAATCGACTGTTTTGGAACCTCGCAGCCGGTCGTCGGAGTCTTTCAACTTGACTTGGAGTGTATATTCATTTGTGGGGCAGACGTCGGTAATGGTGACGGATTGTTGTACTGGGTTGCCGGAGACGTTGTTTAGCGTGAACGTGTTGTTTCTATCCAGCCCCGTTCCTTCGCAGATTTCGGCATAGTTAGGGGGGTTCCTGGCCATCAACGACGCCTCGTAGGTGTAATTGGCGCCTTGTGCCAGATCTTTGAATTTGATGGTTGGATTAATAGCCGTGCCGCGGTAGTAGGTACCGGACGGCATTTCGATGTCTACAGAGGGGCCTACATTTACTCTGACATCATGTGTGCTGGTAACAAGTTTGGTGTGGGGGGTGGTGTCCCAATCCTTTACGACCACCTGCAGCCTGTAGTCGCCGACCGGGCAAGTCGTTGTAAGGGCAAGATCGTTTGGACCGTGGTTCCAAGGGGATCTCCAATATGCGTTGGTGATAAATAGGTCACCTCCGACCAGGTGCTCCAGGCAGTTGTTCGCGTTGGTCCAAGAGCCGTCAGAGTTACGTTCAAAATCGTACCGGAAGGATATATTGCCGAATTCGGTATCGTCGTTGGGATCTTGGGGCATGTTGTAGAATCCGGCATGGACGTAGGTGACGTCTCCCTGGGTCAGCGTACGTTCACCTATTGAGATCACAACCCGCGGGGAATCCTGTGCCAAGGCGGCACGGGGACGAGGCGTTACGACGGCCGCCAGCAAAGCAAGCAGCATGACACAGAGGCCGATCAGTGAACCGATCAGAAACTCTTTCCGCCTTTGCATTCCCTTGGTACCTTGTCTAATTCGATCCAAGACTCACCTGTTCCTGCGCTCGCATTCGAAAATTGTCGCATGTATCTCAGCCAAAATTTAAGTTATCCCCATTGGCAGTGTCAAGCAGTTGAGCAGACGCTCCTGATGCCCGAAAACAGCGGTATTGCAGCTGCTTTCAGCCTTGCGGAATTGGCCAATTACCAGAGTAATTTCGCCAGAAAGTCCCTCCAGGGGATTCCTCGCCAGGCCTGTCAACGTGACTCGATTTTCGGGCGAGCGGAAGTAGGCGATCCCTATACGTAGATGTGGCGTATAGGAAGTGTCCAACGTACATTTAACGTCCGTTCAAGAGTGTTCTTGCTGGTTGAACTGGAAGGAGGACAGATTCTTGCCTGCTTGCTGAGGCACGCGACAGACTGCGCGAAAGAGTCTGGAAGATGGATTGGTCTTTGGGCACTTCAGGACTATTGAATGCAAGGACTGAATCCCTTCACATGCCGCACTCGGCTCCTATTTGCATCCTTACGCGGAGACTTTATGGAGAATCAGCGCTCAGCTCGCTCCCTGGAAGGTCGAACGTTGTTGTTTTCCTCGCGTATTCCATTTGTTTTTCTCTGAAAAGGTGAGACTTCGCGGCCTGCAAGTTAAGAATAGCTGATCGATCCAACCTTTGTCCTCCCTCAGTGACCCGGTTTTGGTCGGTCATCTTTCAAGTTTTCCCACTACTGGGCTATCTTTGTAAGTTTTGGGAGATTCGGCTTAGTAAGTCTCGACATCTGACCAGGGAATATACGGCAGATATGGCCGTATAGACTGAGCCGCGCGCATACCGCTGCCGAATTTGACAGCGGTATTTCTTTTCGGTATGATTGTGCCTTGTTGACTGCCAAGTAGGAATCATTAGTAGGAATCAGAAAAGCGCGGGGCTTAGAGCCACACCTTGCCCCTGAAGAAAGAACGGATGAGAACTCAGGAAGCACTGATTCAGTTGACCTGCATAAAGAGCAAGAAGCGGAATCCAGACTGACCTGTCTGTTGTTTGCGCCTGCTCAGATGTTGCAGTTTTTGCCACCGGCCATTCCAGACAGGATGGACCGGTTTTTTTATTGCCTTAGAAGATCGCCGGGAGCGCGAGTATGAGCCTTGAACAGTTTGCCATTATCGAATCGACATTGCGGGAGGGAGAGCAGTTCGCGAATGCCTTCTTTGACAGCGGACAGAAGGTTGAAATCGCCCGGCTGCTGGATGCCTTCGGCGTCGAGTATCTGGAGTTAACATCGCCGGCTGCAAGCCCGCAGAGCCGCGCGGACTGCACGCGCATCGCCGAACTGGGGCTGCAGACCAAACTGTTAACCCATACGCGCTGCCATATCGATGATGCCCGGCTCGCCGTCGACACCGGCGTGGACGGCATCGACGTTCTTTTCGGCACAAGCAGCTATCTGCGGGAATTCTCCCATGGCAAGTCGATCCGGCAGATCATCGACAGCGCGGTGCAGGTGATCGAATTCATCAAGAGCCAGGGCCTGGAAGTCCGTTTCAGCAGCGAGGACTCATTCCGGAGCGACCTTGTCGACCTGTTGACGGTCTACCGCGAAGTTGATCAGATCGGTGTGGACCGGGTGGGAATCGCTGACACCGTGGGTATCGCAACGCCGCTGCAGGTGCATGAGCTGGTGCGGACCTTGCGCGGGGTAGTCTCCTGCGACATTGAGTTCCACGGCCACGACGATACCGGTTGTGCGATCGCCAATTCCTACTGTGCGCTTGCGGCAGGCGCCACCCATGTTGATACTTCGGTTCTCGGCATCGGCGAGCGCAACGGCATCACGCCGCTGGGAGGACTGGTGGCTCGCATGTACGCGCTGAATCCCGAGCAGATCCGCGGCAAGTATAATCTGCCGATGTTGCGTGAGGTCGAAAACTTCGTCGCAGAGATCGTGGGCGTGGATGTGCCGTTCAACAACTACATCACGGGCTACACGGCATTCACGCACAAGGCCGGCATTCACGCCAAAGCGATCTTGAACAACCCCGACACTTACGAGATCCTGGACCCGGCTGACTTTGGCTTGACTCGCTATTTGCACATTGCCCACCGCCTCACCGGCTGGAATGCGGTCAAGCAGCGGGCCGAGCAGCTGCAGCTGGACCTGACCGATCCGCAGGTGAAAGAGGTGACCGCGCATATCAAGACCGAGGCCGACCAGCGCAAACTCAGCCTCGATGACGTCGATGTACTGTTGCGAGAATATCACAGCCGCGCCGTGACAGTTGCGACGCCGCCGGCGTAAGAGGTATGACGATGAACCAGGAGTCTCGTCTCGTTCCGTTGGGGCAGGCGGCCGGGGAACAAGGTCCGGCGCCACAGACGTTCGCGCAGAAGGCGCTTGCAAGAGCGGCCGGCCTCGACAAGGTCGAAGTCGGCGCGGTCGTGGACGTGCGCCCTGACATTGTGTTGAGCCACGATAATACGGCCGCTATCCGGGAAATCTGGCTACAGTTCGGCCAGAGCAAGGTAGTGATCCCGGAGAAGCTGGCGATCACGCTTGACCACGCGGTGCCGGCGCCAACAACGCGCCACGCGCAGAATCACGCTGAGATTCGCCGTTTCGTAGAGGAGCAGGGCGTCAGGCATTTTTTTGAAGTCGGACGTGGTATTTGTCACCAGGTTCTGAGCGAGGAGGGGTTGGTACTGCCGGGGCAGTTGATCCTCGGGGCGGACAGCCACACGCCGCATTTCGGTTGGCTCCGCGCCTTCTGGCCGGGGGATCGGGGCAGCGCGGCGCCTGCGGCGCGGGTATTGGGCGCAGGGAAGTCGCGGCTCTGTGGGCGACCGGCGAATTGTGGTTGCGCGTGCCCGAGTCGATCCACATCATCCTCGAGGGAGAGCTGCCAGCCGGCGTAACGGCCAAAGATTTCGCGCTGCGCATAATTGGCGATTGGGGCGCGGACGGGGGCCTTTACGCTTCAGTCGAATTCAGCGGCAGCGGCGTAGCGGCGATGAGCATTGACTCACGCATGGCTCTGGCCAACATGATGGCGGAGTTCGGCGCCAAGTCGTCATTCATCCGGCCGGACGACAGTACATTCGGCTACTTGAAATCGGCGCTGGAGCGGAGAAGGGCCAGGGCAATGAATGGCAGAGGGACAGACGGAATTCAAACCGACGTTGCACATTCTCTTCTTTTGCCCGACGAGTATGCCGTCTACCACGAAACCTATCGTTACAGCGCGGACGAACTGGAGCCGACAGTGGCTTGCCCACACACGGTCGACAACGTTTCGCCGCTATCAGCAGTAGCGGGGATTCAGGTGCAACAGGCCTTCATCGGCACTTGCACGAACGGGCGCCTTGAGGACTTAGCCGAGGCAGCAGAAGTGTTGCATGGGCGCCGCGTTGCCAGTGGCACCCGCCTGTTGGTCATCCCTGCTTCAAGCCTTGTGTTGGAGGAGGCCATGCGGCTCGGCTACATTCAGACTCTGGTCGCGGCCGGCGCTTCGATCGGTACACCTGGCTGCGGTCCCTGTATGGGCAACCACATGGGTGTGCCCGCAACTGGTGAGGTGACGATTTCCAGTGCCAACCGTAATTTCCGCGGACGAATGGGCACCACTGAGGCGGAAATCTACCTGGCGAGCCCGGCTGTGGTGGCGGCTTCGGCGGTTGCCGGCAGGATTGCCGACCCGAGAAGCATCTCCTGATTTTGGCTGAGGGAAGCGGGTGCTGGCTATACAATTCCCGCACCTTTTTGCAGGCCTGACATTTTGGCGCGACGGACGGAGGAACAGTGGAGATTCAGGGCAGGGCCTGGAAGTACGGCGATAACATCAATACGGATGTGCTGTTTCCGGGCAAGTACACTTATACGGTTAAAGGGCGGGAGGATATTGCCAGCCATGCGTTGGAAGACCTGGACCCGACCTTTGCGCCGAATGTGCGGACCGGCGACGTGATTGTAGGCGGCCGCAATTTCGGTTGCGGCTCGAGCCGTGAACAGGCGGCGACCTGTCTGGTTTACAATGGCGTGGGCGCCGTCATTGCGGAAAGTTTTTCCCGCATATTTTACCGCAACGCGATCAACAACGGCCTGCTGGCCATCGTCTGCCCTGAAGCCGTGCATGCGATACACGGGCAGGAGATTGTTACGGTAGACCGAAAGCGGCGGGTGATAGAGTGCGCTGGCGGCCGCTTTGACTTTCCCGCTTTGAGCGCGACCGTACAGGAGATTCTGGAAGCGGGCGGGCTGGTGGAGCAGGTCAAGCGACGGCTGGAGATTAGCAGTCAATCTTCCTGACGAGGCCAGAATGCTTGCCGACAGTCCGGGGAGCAAGATAGGAGCGATGCCGGCGCGTTTAGTGGCGCGATTTCTGCACTCAGTACAGCGGCTACGCTGGCGCTTTTTTCGACCGCTTACTGTTGGAGTCCGGCTGCTGGCCGTTGAGAACGGGAAGGTTCTTCTCATCAGGCACACCTACCTGGAGGGCTGGTACTTGCCTGGCGGCGGCGTGCAGACGGGCGAAACTTTGCCCGACGCGATGAGACGTGAAGCTGCCGAAGAGGCCGGAGCGGTTCTGCACGAACTGAAGCTGTTTGGCGTCTACAGCAGTTTCTTTGAAGGCAAGAGCGATCATATCGTTGTCTTTGTCAGTGAAGACTTTACATGGAGGCGCACTGCTAGCAGGGAAGTCGAGAACGTCGACAGTTTTTCGGTGGACGGACTGCCCGAAGCAACTTCGCCAGGCACGCGCAGGAGAATCGCCGAATTCGCTGCCGGTGCAAGGAATGTGTCGGCACCCTGGTAATCGACTGTTAATTGGAACCAGGTTCGGTTGACATTTTGGGAAGGCTGTTTAGATTTCAACAAGAACGGAAAGCCTGCAAGCCTGTTAGGGATGTTTCTCGATTGACAGTTGAAGTAGACAAAACCAAATGATCCGCGAAGTCACGCGAAGGGTCGCGAAGAACACCTTTTTTCCGCGGAGTACGCGGAGAACACCAGAGGCGTATCGGATTTTCTTTGCGCAGCTGCGTCGCCCTGCGACGATTAGCCGCAATTTGCACCCGGAAGTCACTGTTCAGACAAACGTCAACGACTCCTAATAGAGTGGAGGTAACTACTGAGCGACAGCAGTAGACCGGCCAGTAATCTTGGAACCATTCAGTTTCTTGGAGACACAACTGGTGAGCGGCCGCCGGCATGCTCGCCAGCCGACAACTTGCGAAGAATGCACACGGTCGGTGAGGGATGGTTTTGTAGGGGGGCGGAACTGCAGGGGTCAGGGGTCAGGGGTCAGGGGTCAGGGGTCAGGGGTCAGAGGTCAGGGGTCAGAGGTCAGGGGTCAGTAACTTCTGCGGTTGGAGGTCGGTGGGTGGTGGGATGAGGCGGCAAGTGGGGGAGTAGACTCCTTTCGCCAGACACGATGCTGGGGAAGAGTAAACACGGTCGGTGAGGGATGGTTTTGTAGGGGGGCGTTGCGGGGGCGCAGCCCCTGCACAAGGGAGGGCGCTTGCGCCCGACCGCCCATATTACAGTCATGAGGAGAGAAAGAACACCTTTGCTGGCCTCGTTGAGGGTTGGGGATCGGTTGCGGCTGAGAAGTTCCGAGTGAATTGTATATTCATATCACAACAGGAGAGGAAGAATGGCAGTACAGACTATTTCGGCGGTTGCAGAGTGCCCAGAATGCTTTGGCGACGTCGAACTCAGTGACGTGATGCAGAACGAAATCGTCCAGTGCGGCGAATGCGGCATTGACCTGGAGGTCGTTGGATTGGACCCGGTAGCGATGGAGATGGCGCCAGAAGAAGACGAAGACTGGGGAGAATAAGACTTATGCGTGTTGGTATCCTCTACAGCCGCGTGCGCGCGGAGGAGAAACTGTTGTTCGAAGAGTTCCAGCAAAGGGGCGCTGAGTTCGACCTGATCGACGACCGCAAGCTGGTCTTCGACATCTCCGGCGGCGAGGATTTGATGGCCACGTATGACGATTACGACGTGATTGTCGAGCGCTGCATCCATCATGGGCGGGCATTGGTCAGCTTGCGAATCCTCAACGATCGTGAGATTCCTACCGTTAATTCAGTGCAGGTGGCCGACGTTTGCGGTGACAAGATGCAGACGACGAGCGCACTGACGGCGGCCGGCGTCCCTTCGCCCCGCACGATGGTGGCCTTTACGGCGGAGAGTGCGCTCGAGGCCATGGAGGAGCTGGGTTATCCTGTTGTGATGAAACCGTCGATCGGTTCCTGGGGGCGGTTGTTGAGCAAGATCAACGACCGCGAGGCGGCCGAAACAGTTCTGGAACACAAAGAGGTGTTGGGCACCTATCATCACAGCATCTTCTACATCCAGGAATATGTCGAGAAGCCGCAACGGGATATCCGTGCCTTCACCGTAGGCAGCGAGACGATCTGTGCCATTTACCGCGACTCGCCCCACTGGATTACGAACACGGCCCGCGGCGGGCAGGCGTCAGTATGTCCTGTGACGCCGGAGTTGAATGACATTTGCGTGCGAGCCGCCAAAGCGGTCGGCGGCGGCTGTGTCGCGATTGACGTGCTCGAAGATCCGGACCGGGGGCTGCTGGTAAACGAGGTCAACTACACGATGGAGTTTCGCAACAGCGTGCAACCCACCGGGGTGAATATTCCGGGCCGGATCGCCGATTTTGCCCTGCGAGTGGGTCGCGATGGCTGGCAGGCGGCCAATAACTGACGCGGCGGCGGCGAGTTTCACCAACTAAAAGAAGTGAGAAATCAGATCGTGACGGAAGCAAGATCAAATGGCAACATTTCAGTCTCCATCCTTGGCGCCAGCGGATATGCCGGGGGCGAGTTGTTGCGGCTGCTGCTGGACCATCCCTTCGTTGATGTGGCGCAGGTGACGAGCGAGCGCAATGCAGGCTCTTTCGTTCACTTTACGCATCCGAATCTGCGCGGGCGGACGAAGCTGAAGTTTGTCAGTGCGTCCGAGCTGGCTCCGTGCGACCTGCTGGTGGTGGGGTTACCTCACGGCGGCGCGATGGGCCGCATCGCCGAATTCACTGAGCTGGCCGGTCGCATCGTCGACATGAGCGCGGACTTCCGCCTGCAAGATCCGCAGGCGTACGTGGACTGGTACGGCAAGGAGCACACCGCGCCGGACTGGCTCGGCAGATTTGTCTATGGTCTTCCGGAACTTTTCCGCGAGAAGATCCGCGGGGCTCGCTATGTTAGCGGGGTTGGCTGCAACGCTACGGCCAGCACGCTGGCTGTTTGGCCGCTCTTCTCGGCCGGGTTGGCCGACCCACAGCGGGATTTGATCTGCGAGGTCAAGGTCGGCAGCAGTGAAGGCGGGAACCGTTCCGGCGACGCAACGCACCACCCGGAAAGGGCGCGGGCGATGCGCAGTTTTGCTCCTACCGGTCACCGCCACACGGCAGAGCTCTTGCAGGCCCTGGCGCAGGTGGATGTGGACGACTACGCCGGTGTGGACGCGCACATGAGCGCGACCGCCGTCGACAATGTGCGGGGTGTATTGGCGACGGCCCATGTTTTCGTCAAAGAGGGCGTCAGCGAACGAGACCTGTGGCGGGCCTACAGGCAGACCTACCGCGGCGAGCCGTTCGTGCGCATCGTCAAGGAGAAGACCGGGATCTACCGCTACCCGGAGCCGAAGATCCTCACTGGCACCAACTACGCCGACGTCGGTTTCGAGCTGGACGAGCGCACAGGACGCGTCGTTGCGCTGTGCGCGATTGACAACCTGGTCAAGGGCGCGGCGGGCAGCGCTTTGCAGAGCATTAATCTGATGTGCGGCTGGGAAGAGTCGACCGGCTTGGGCTTTTCAGGGTTGCATCCGATTTAGACGTAGGCAGCACCTGACTTGTAGGAGTTTCGCTGCTGGTGTGACAGAGCAGGTATATGCCTACGTCGCTTCTTAGAGTCTCAGTGAGAAGCATCACAGTCAGCCGTCCTGATGGAATAGGAGAAGAGGGGAACATCGGCACTTCGCTATCTGTTTGCTTGCAGTATCGGAAAGTCTGATGACGCGTCAAGGATCTTTCTTCTCCATTCTTTGGACGCCCAGCCGGCGGCGGGTCATGTTGGCATTCGACCTACATTCCGACACAGCCGCGCAACGCCTCAGTGAAGCGCTGAACGCCAGTAGTGAGGTAACTGGAAGGGTGGTTGGAAGCGGTGTAAAGATCGGACGCCATCCCAGCCGGACAAGGCAAAGAGGGGCGTTCGCCACCGTCTTCTACGGAATCGTTCAGGATGAAGGAGATTGCAGCAGCCTGGAGGGTCACTTCCAGCTTCATCCGGTTGGACGGCTGTTTGTTGCGGCCTGGATAGTGTTGTCCACCTTGTTGGCGCTGGCGCTACTTTTCGCCGGCGCACTGCGGGCCAACCCGGAGAGTACTGCCCAGGACGCGCTTCCCTTTCTTTTCCCTGTGGTCTTGCCGTTTCTAGGATTGGGTCTGGCACAGTGGCAGCGCAGGCGGGGCCGGCGGGATGAAGCAGCCATACGCGGCTGGCTTGAGAGTTTGAAGAGCGGCAGGGACACTCTGTGACAGCTCAGACTGAGGGCAGGTCCGAACGGAGAGAATTCACGGTTTCCAAGTCGAGACTGCTGACCGACGAGTCAGCGTCGAAAGAGGAGAGCAGCCATGTCGACCGTAACCCACATGAAAATGGAAGAACTGGAACAGAGTCTGGACGAGATCCGGAGTGCACCCAAGACCAAGGGCAGATTGGAACTCATCGTCAGGCGTCCGCGCTCGGGTGAGCGGGAAGTCGTCGATGAGGCTGAATTGTCTGTTGCAGAAGGGCTTGTCGGCGACAATTGGAGCACACGAACACCGGGCGCCCCGCTGGAACCAGAGCGTCAGCTAACGATCATGAATGCCCGCGTTGCCGGTCTGCTGGCGCAGGATGCTGGCCGCTGGGAGCTATTCGGCGATCAGCTCTACATGGATCTGGAACTGAGCGAAGAGAACCTGCCAAACGGCACCCGTCTGGCCCTTGGCGATGCAGTCATCGAAGTGACGCCGATCGACCACACAGGTTGCAAGAAATTTGCCGAGCGCTTCGGTGTCGACGCCGTTAAGTTCGTGAGTACGCCGGTTGGCAAAGAACTGCGTCTGCGCGGCATGTACGCAAAAGTAGTCCAGCCAGGCCGTATCCGCTCCGGGGACACGGTCCGTAGACTCTGACCTTCCTTGAAGGAATATAGCAGTTGCACGCAAGTCCCTTGGGATGGCTCCTGCGCGCGTTCCAAGTAAATTTCGGGGCTCGCCTTGGTGTAGCGCGACGCCTTTCCCTGCTCCCAAGTCATGCCCCCCCCCTCATGTTGGTCTCCTCACTGCACGTGTTCCCATACGTTAATTGGGGTACTTTTGCCTCACTCTGAATGGCTGGTCATGCCGGGCGCACTCGTCCGCGGACTTTCATTTTGCAATGCAATATGCCTCTGTCGCGTGGGCAGTAAGCCCAGAATGAGAAGTGTGGTACAATAGATGCGCCGATAATCCTGCACCCTTACTAAACCGGATTTGAAGAATGGCCACAGCACCGGTCGAACTGCCCGCATCGCTAAAATCGAGTGAAAATCGGCGCTACTTGTGGCGTTCGCTGCAACGCTTGCGACCCTACTGGCGCCTGACCATATCCGCCTACGCGGCACTCCTCGGCACGACCGCTATTGTCCTGGTTACGCCCCAGTTCATTCGCTGGATAGTCGACCAGGGTATTCGCCAGAATGACATGCGGTTGCTCATGTGGTCGGTTTTAGGACTGCTGGCGTTATCCGCGCTGCGGGGTGGGCTCACATTTGCCTCGGGCTTGATGGCGGAAGTCGCTTCGCAGGGCGTGTCGTACGATTTTCGGCGGGATCTACACGAGAAGCTCACTGAACTCTCATTCGCATATCACGACCGTGTTGAATCGGGCCAACTCCTGTCGCGGACGATGCAGGACGTGGAAAGGCTGCGCATGCTGACCGGCCGGTCGATCCTGGGGCTGGCAAATGGCGTTGTCCTACTCATCGGTACGGCCGCGGCGCTGGTCATAATGAACCCGACACTGGCGTTGATGGCAATGCTGGCAATGCCGATCCTGGCGCACCGGGCTACGATCTTCGGCGCGCGCTACCGGCCCTTGTCAGTGGAGATTCAGCAGCAGCTGGCAGTGTTGACGACGCGGTTGGAACAGAATTTACGCGGCGCCCGCATCGTCAAGGCTTTTGCGCAGGAGGATGCCGAGATCGACCGGTTTGAGACCGAGAATCAGAAGTGGTTCGGGCTGGCCGCGGCAACGGCCCGGCTTACGGCCTTGAATATCCCCTTGCTGGATCTGATTTCCAATCTCGCCACGGTCGTCATTATCTGGTTGGGCGGCTATCTGGTAATACGCGGGTCCTTGACTTTAGGGGAGCTGGTTGCTTTCATCACCTACCTGGCCCAGCTGACGTCTCCCATTCGCAGGCTTGGTTTTCTGATTCCCGCCATTGCCATGGCCGGCGCTTCAGCTGAACGTGTCTTCGAAATTCTGGACGAAGAGGCGCAGGTGGAGGACACCGAGGACGCCAAGCCTCTTGGCCAAATTCGCGGCCATCTGCACTTCGACAACGTCTCGTTCAGCTATGCTCGCCCCCACAATGTGCTACGTGACGTCTCGTTTGAAATTGAGCCGGGCCAGGTTCTTGCTCTCCTCGGTCCCACTGGTTCGGGCAAGTCTTCGATTATTAACATGATCCCTCGTTTTTATGACCCGACTGAGGGGCGAATATTGCTGGACGGCCATGATATCCGCGAGGCGACTCTCCATTCGCTGCGCAGTCAGATTGGTATTGTTTTGCAGGAGTCAACACTTTTCGCCACAACCATTCGGGAGAACATAGCCTTTGGGCGGCAAGATGCCACCGAGGAAGAGATCGTAGAGGCGGCCCAGGCAGCACAGGCCCACGAGTTTATCGAGACTTTCCCAGACGGTTACGATACGAAAGTGGGCGAGCGGGGCGCGACGTTGTCCGGGGGACAGAGGCAGAGGGTAGCAATTGCGCGCACACTTTTGACAGATCCGCGGATTCTCATTCTGGATGATGCAACTTCAAGCGTGGATACCCAGACCGAGCACCTGATCCAGGTGGCCCTGGCAAATCTGATGAAGGGGCGTACCTCCGTCATTATCGCACAGCGCTTGAGCACGGTCCGGCTGGCAGACCAGATTCTGATGTTGGAACGGGGACAAATCGCGGCTGCCGGCAAACATGAAGAGCTCTTTGATAGGTCAGCACTGTATCGCAAGATCTTCGAGGAGCAGTTGGTTAAGGTCGAACAGTAGAGAGAATCGTAGCGGCGACTTAGAGGGAACGCGGGTTACCTATAACTATGTCTATTTCAATTGGATCAGCAGGACGCAGCGGCGGCCCACAAAGTCTGTTGCGCAGCATGGCAAACGAGGCCGACGGCAAAGCATTTGACGGCCAGGTAGTAAGCCGGCTCCTGACCTATTTGCGGCCGCATCGGGCCAAGATGCTCGCTGCTTTTGTGCTGATGCTTGTGGTAACCGGGTTAACGCTCGGCATCCCTCTTCTGCTCAAAGTGGCGATCGATCAGTATATTGCAGCCCGAGATCTAGGTGGCCTTGCCCGAATCTCCATTATCATGGCGGTCATGTTTCTGGCCCTATTCGGGGCTGCTTCAGGCCAGCGTTTTCTGCTGTCGTGGGTAGGACAAAGGGTGCTGGCCACCCTGCGCGGTCAGCTCATGCGCCATCTGCAGGCTCTTTCGCTAGGGTATCACAACCGGCACATCGTGGGCGTTACGATTTCACGCGTAATCAGTGATGTGGCTGTGATCAATGAACTGTTGTCGCAGGGGCTGATCACTCTGATCGGCGATGTGCTGGTACTAGTTGGCATTATTGCCGTGATGATGGCCCTCAGTCCCTCGCTGGCGCTCCTTACCTTCAGCACCATACCGCTGATGCTGTTGGTGACCTACCTGTTCTCGCGGAAAGCTAAGATAGCCTTCCGGCAGACGCGACAGAGTGTGGCCGGCGTTGTAGGCACACTGGCTGAACACTTGACCGGGATGCGGGTGATACAGGCCTTCGCGCAGGAAAGCGCGATGCGTAGACTCTTCGATTCGGCCAACAAGGACAATCGCGAAGCCTACGTGGCCGCCATGTCACTCTCGCTTGTGTTTCTGCCAACGGTAGAGTTTCTGGCCGTGTTGGCGACAGCTATTGTGCTGTGGTTTGGCGGGCGGGCGGCGGCTTTGGGCAATCTGGAAATTGGTGTGCTGGTGGCATTTCTCGCCTATGTCACCCGTTTCTTCCAGCCGGTACAGGAGTTGAGCCAGCTCTACACGACTATGCAGTCGGCAATGGCCGGCGGCGAACGTGTGCTGGAACTGCTCGACGCACGGCCGGAGGTAGCAGATCCCAGGGACGGCACCGAGATGCCGACCATCAAAGGGCGAATCGAACTGCGCCAGGTAAACTTTTCCTATGGCGAAGACGTGCCCGTACTGCGAGAGATTAATCTGATCATTGAGGCGGGCCAGACGGTCGCCCTGGTTGGACCGACCGGCGCCGGCAAATCGACAATCGCTAATCTGGTGGCCCGGTTTTACGACGCCAGCGATGGTAAGGTCCTGATCGATGACATTGACGTTCGAACGGTAATGCAGCAGTCACTGCGCAGGCAGACTGGCATTGTGTCGCAGGAACCATTTCTGTTCGCTGGCACCGTGCTGGACAACATTCGCTTCGGCCTGCCGGACATTGAAGCCAGTGCCGTCGAGAAGGCGGCAAGGCAGGCCAATGCCCACGAATTCATAGTGGACCTGACCAACGGCTACGAAACGGAGATTCTTGAAGGCGGCGCCAATCTGTCGATGGGCCAGCGGCAGCTGATCTGCATTGCCAGGGCGGTTCTCGCCGATCCCCGCATTCTCATCCTGGATGAAGCCACCGCCAGCGTTGACACGGCCACCGAGGCTCTGATTCAGGAAGCGCTCGACAGGCTGCTTAGCCGCCGTACGGCAATCGTAATCGCTCACCGGTTGAGTACGATTCGCAAGGCCGATGTGATTTGCGCGATGCAGGACGGGAAAATTGTCAGCAAGGGTACGCACGACGAACTCCTGGAGGAAGGTGGGTTGTACGCGACTCTGTATCAGCGTCAGTTCATGGAGCAGGACGAAGACTCTCTGAGCTGAAGCATCGCCTCCCTGTACGAGTGACAATCGTGGCGGTCGGGCCTTCTGCCCCCTCTTGTGAGGGAGAGAGCCCCTGCAACGCCACGCTCCCAAAGACCGGCGCCGCCACCTACGCTCATAGTCCCCGGCGGGCTCACAGGCTCCCTATAGCAGCGAAAGCGATTTGTTGCTCTAGTCTTCATAGAGCAGTCGAAATTTCCCCATTTGGAAGGAACTCCAAGCATGTCTAACCAGCCCAATGTAATCTTTCTCATCGCTGACGACCACCGTGCATCGGCCATTGGCGCCTACGGTGATCCGATTGTGCGAACGCCGACGTTGGACCGACTTTGCGCCGAAGGGGCGTCTTTCCGGCAGAACTGTCACATGGGGGGATTGAGCGGCGCGGTCTGTGTGCCCACACGCGCCTGCATTCATACAGGAGCGCATGTCTTCCGCGCTTCTGTTGGCAACGATATGAACGACCCTGCCGTCATACGGACTCTAGATCCAGACCACACGGTCCTGGCCGAACATTTTCGCAGGAACGGTTACATCACCTTTGCCACGGGGAAATGGCATAACGACGCCGCCAGTTTCGCGCGTTCCTTTGGTGACGCGGAGAATGTTTTCTTCGGCGGTATGGACAGTCATTTCAAGGTGAAAGTGCAGGACTATGACCCCGGCGGAACATACGACAGCAACCGCCAAAGGATTGGCGAAGAGTTCTCAACTGACTTGTTCGGCGATGCCGCCATTCGTTTCCTGGACAGGCAGGATGGGAGCCGACCGTTCTTTCTTTACTGTGCCTTCACTGCTCCCCACGACCCCCGCACGCCGCCCGACGACTGGGCCGACGTCTACAGGTCCGAAGCGATGCCACTTCCGGCCAATTTCGCGAGTGTTCATCCTTTTGACAACGGTGAAATGTGGGTGCGCGACGAGGAACTGGCCGACTTTCCGCGGACGGCTGAGGACACCCGCCGCCACATTGCAGAGTATTATGGCATGATTTCAGATATGGACGAGAAGATCGGTGAAATCCTGTCCGCTTTGGCGCGCAACGGTCTGGCGGAGAATACCATTGTTGTATATACCGCGGATCACGGCCTGTCGGTCGGCCAGCACGGCCTGCTGGGCAAACAGAATTTGTACGACCATAGTGTGCGCGTGCCGCTGCTTCTGCGCGGGCCGGGCGTGCCCAGCGGCAAGCGCGTGGACGCTCTTTCCCACACTTATGATGTGTATCCAACTCTCTGTGAACTTGCGGGCTTGGAGATTCCTGCCAGTGTTGATGCGAAATCTCTCTTGCCGCTGATGGAGGGATCCGCCGAGGAAACCAGACCGTATCTGCATTCAGTTTACAAGAATGTCCAGCGGATGACGCAGGATCAGGAATGGAAGCTGATCAATTATAGCTCTGACGGAGATCAGGGCTGCGACCGAAGGCAACTCTTCCACATTGCGTCTGACCCATGGGAGTTGAACGATCTTTCAGAAGATGAGAACGCAGCTTCAGAAAGGAAGCGCTTGGAGGAAGAGTTGGCACGCTGGCAAGACGTCGTGGAAGATCCTTTGCGTACGGAGAGGGATTGAGTGCGTCCCGAGAGAATTAATTCGGCATCCGCCCATTGGAAAGCACAAGACGATACCCTAGCGCCTGCACCTTCTCCTGCACTTTGCCGTGGACCCTGTAGCAGAAGACGACCGGAACAATTTCGCCGTCCAGGTGAGCGGCGGCTCGCTCCAATAGGCCGGAAAATCGTTCGACATCCCGCATCGTCAAATTGAACTTCACCTCTCCCACAATCCAAAGCGCTATGTCCGGGCGGGACCGGTCATATGCCTTGCCAAAGACATCGATCTCCTCTTCTAGTCCGTCTCTTGTTTGCCACACTCTGCTCAGCTCGTCGACCTCCCAGCCTAGCTCGCGTTCCAGCGCATCCTCGATCACAGTTGCAGCCACGTCTTCGAGGTCGCCCCCAAGCCGATTGCTCAGCCCGCCCACCTCCCGGGCCAGGTGTTGGACTGCGTTTTCTGTTCGATTTTGCGCCACTGCCAGTTCTTCGACACGCTTCTCCGTGCGATTTTGCGCCACTGCCAGTTCTTCGACACGCTTCTCCGTGCGATTTTGCGCCACTGCCAGTTCCTCAACACGCTGCTCCGTGCGCTGTTGCGCCTCTGCCAGATCTTCAACGCGTTGCTCCGTGCGCTGTTGCGCCTCTGCCAGATTTTCGACGCGCTGCTCCGTGCGCTGTTGCGTCTCTGCCAGATCCCGTACAATGTCCTTGAGCTCACTGAAGTCTTCGCGGCGTACAAGATCGTTGTAGGAATCGTAGATGACTTCTGTCAGAACCTGCGCCTGCCGTTCCTCAAAGACTGAGGCAAGTTGCTCCAGCAAGTTTGAACGATTCGCCATTCTGATTTATCTCCAAGAATAAAGCCTGTGTCCCTGCGTGTTGCGATACGATTATAGCACATACGCTCGAATTTGCCCCTTATGCACGAAGTCGAAGGCTGTGGACGCGATAGGGACGCTGCCTGGTGGACCGCATTCGGGCTGTCAGAGACGCCCACAGTCTAATCTCATCGGAAGGCTTTAGCATCCTGCAATTTATTCGCCGTCTGCTAGCTGGCGTGCCTGTTAAGAGAAAGACTGATCATTCGGAACCTGAATCGGTCACAATTGAATAGCTTAAGAAGCGTTATGCGCAATTATGCGGATTGCAGTATTACAGAGTTGCACATATCAAAATTGTGCATATAATAGTGTGAAGTTTGAAAAAAGTAATCAATTTTACACTTGCCTTTTGGAAAATGAGCGGCCACTTTCTCTTAGACTTGGTTCCAAGCCTTCTAGTCCTTATTCTTGGTCTCGTAGCCCTTCTTGTAAGCGGCAACGAGCCGTATGCGGTTGGCGAAGGCGCAGAAGTCCGGTAGGTCGGGCTTCTAGCTCAGGTCAGTGGAGACCCTTCCCCAGCCGGGAAGGGTTTTTCTTTAGAATAGTTTAGGCAGCAGGGAACAACGAAGGGTAAATTTGCATCTTTATATAGTACGGGCTGGGACGAGGGCGACTGCTTACCTGATTTTGACAGTCGTTCCCACCAGCTATTGAGCCAGCATGCAGGAGGAGATTGATGGCTATAGCCAAGAGAGAACCGGCAGACAGTGGATACGATCTGGGTCCCCAGGAGTTCAGTGGATCGCAAATGATCTGGGAGTCTTTCCTACGTGAAGGAGTCCACGTGGTCTTTGGCCATCCGGGCGGTGCGATCCTGCCCGCTTACGACGCTTTGGCCGAATACGAAGCTGACGGTCGAATCCATCATGTCCTGGTGCGCCACGAACAGTGTGCGGCACATATGGCTGACGGTTTCGCCAGGGCCACAGGCCAGGTCGGTGTATGCATTGTTACGAGCGGACCAGGGGCGACTAACCTTGTTACCGGGCTGGCGACGGCGCAGATGGACAGCGTGCCCGTTGTAGCAATCACCGGCCAGGTTCCTACCAATTTGCTGGGGACCGACGCGTTTCAGGAATCAGACGTCGTTGGCGTCACCCAGCCCGTGTGCAAACACAACTACCTGGTAACAGACATTGCCGAGTTGCCGCTGGTCATGAAAGAGGCCTTCTACATTGCCCGCGAGGGCCGGCCGGGCGTGGTTCTGGTGGACATCTGCAAGGACGTGCAGAATGAGATTGGCACGTTCCGCTATGATTTTGACATTAATCTCCCTGGATTTGAACCGTGGCCCGAGTACAGCAAGGAGGCCGTGCAGGAGGCGGCCGATCTGCTGAACGAGGCCGAGCGGCCATTGATTCTGGCCGGACACGGTATACACCTGTCCAATACCAGTGAAGAGTTGCTTCAGTTGGTTGAGAAAGCCGGAATCCCGGTGGTCACGACTCTGCTGGGCACGGGCAATATCCCAGAAACGCATCCTCTCAGCTTGGGAATGGGAGGCATGCACGGCGAGGCGTTTGCAAACCGAGCCGTGCAGGGTTGCGATGTGCTGCTCGCCATGGGAATGCGTTTCGATGATCGTATCACCGGACGCCTGGACCGTTTTGCCGCCGACGCCAAAATCATTCACTTTGAACTTGACCGCGCAGAGGTCGGCAAGAATATTGTCCCCGATGTTGCTGTTGTAGGGGATCTGGCGGAGACGCTGCCGGCCTATCTGCCGCTTATTGAGGATCGGCGGCACAAGGAATGGGTCGATACACTGAACGAATGGCGCGGGGAGACAGAAGAAGCCGACATCATTCAGTTTGAAGTCGAGGAATTGATTCCCCCGTATGTGATTCGGCAGTTGTGGCACGCCACCGAGAAGACCGACAAACGCGTAATCGTTGTCACCGATGTCGGTCAGCACCAGATGTGGGAGAGCCAGTACTACATTCACGAACAGGCGGGAATGCTCCTGACCAGCGGCGGACTGGGCACGATGGGATACGCGTTGCCTGCCGCACTGGGCGCCCAGATGTCCGACCCAGAGGCACTGGTCTGGTGCGTGGCCGGTGACGGCGGTTTTCAGATGACATTGCAGGAGCTGGCGACGATCCAGCAGGAGAAGATGCCGGTCAAGATCGCCATTATCAATAACGGCTTTTTGGGCATGGTGCGTCAGTGGCAACAGATCTTCTATGATAAACGCTACGTTGGCACGCCGATACTTTCGCCGGACTATGTCAAGCTGGCCGGTGCCTACGACATTCCGGGCGCCGTCGTAAGTCACCCCAGCGAAGTCGTGCCGGTCCTGGAACTGGCGCACGCCACCGAGGGGCCGTTCCTGGTTGATTTCCAGGTCAAGGAAGAAGTAAACGTATATCCCATGGTTGCGCCGGGCGCAGCAGTAGATGAACTGATCCGACGGCCAAAGCCGGGCATGGTGCAGGGATACAGCGGCGTTCAGCCAAGCTGGTAGTTTCTTCACATTGACCCGGGCGGCTCTCGGTTGCCCGGATTGCGTACACAGCTCAAGGATGAGAACGAGGAATGCTACAGGGGAAACCAATGCAATACACTCTTGTCGCTTGGATGCGCGATAAGCCCGGCGTGCTGAATCGAGTTTCCGGCATGTTGCGCCGGCGCAATTTCAACATCGACAGCCTCCAGGTCAGCCACAGCGAGACTCCTGGTATCAGCCGCATGACCTTTGTCGTGGATGGCGACGAGCGCGTGGCCGACCAGGTGGTTAAGCAGCTGCGTAAGGTCGTCGACGTAACGGCAGTGGAAGACATTACCAACCGGCTGGCGATCCTGCGTGAACTGGCACTGATTCGGGTGCGAACCACGCCGGAGACTCGAAGCGAAATCATGCAGTTCGCTGAGATTTACCGGGCGCAGATCGTCGATGTCAACTCAGAGAATCTTGTCGTGCAGGCCGTGGGTACGGAGGACAAAGTCGATTCGCTGATCGAACTGTTGCGTCCATTCGGCATAGATGAGATGGTACGCACAGGTCGCGTGGCCCTCTGCCGCGGTGACGAACGGCCGCGGCGGAAGAAACAACCTACCTCGATTTTCAAGGCCGCTGCCAGCCTGAACGGCAGCCTACACGGTGACGACGAGTAAAATCAGAATTTCAGCAGGGAGTTTCATGACTGAAGCTTGCGCTTGCACACTGGCCGCCTGGTTTACGGTTTAGGCTTAGTGAAGCGGGGCGACAGCGAAACAATAATTAGGGCCACTAAGAACAGAAAAAACTTCTCGGAGGGGAATGTGACAACGATTTACTATGAGAATGATGCCGATATTGCGCAGTTGAAAGGCAAAAAGATCGCTGTTATCGGTTACGGCAGCCAAGGCCATGCCCACGCGCTGAATATGAAAGACAGCGGCCAGGACGTGCGGATCGGACTGCACGAAGGCAGCCGCAGCAAGGCCAAGGCTGAAGCCGATGGTCTGCGAGTGGTTAGCGTAGAACAGGCGGCCCGCGAGGCTGACATGATCATGGTCGTGATCCCGGACCCGATCCAGGGGAAGGTATATGAGGAACAGATTCAGCCAAATCTCGAGCCGGGCAACACTTTGATGTTCGCGCATGGATTCAACGTGCGCTACGGCTTCATCGTTGCACCGAAGGATGTGGATGTTTCAATGGTAGCCCCGAAGGCTCCCGGACACCGCGTGCGCGAGGTCTTCACCGAAGGTTCGGGAGTTCCAGCCCTGGTCGCCATTCACCAAGACGCGTCGGGCAAAGCCCTTGCTAACGCTCTGGCATATGCCAAGGCGATCGGCTCGGCACGTGCCGGCGTTCTGGAAACAACCTTTGCCGAGGAGACTGAAACCGACCTGTTTGGCGAGCAGACTGTACTTTGCGGTGGTGTCAGCGAGCTGGTCAAGGCCGGTTTCGAAGTGCTGGTCGATGCTGGCTACCAGCCGGAGATCGCCTACTTCGAGTGTCTGCACGAACTGAAGTTGATCGTCGATCTGATGTACGAAGGCGGGCTAAACTACATGCGTTACAGCATCAGTGATACGGCCGAATGGGGCGATTACAAGAGCGGCCAGAGTATAATCACTGACGAAACAAAGGAATCCATGAGAAAGATTCTGGCCGACATCCAGTCAGGGGCTTTTGCCGAAGAGTGGATGGACGAGTATCACGGCGGCGGCAAAGTCTACTATGAGAGGCGCCGCAACGAGCAGAGCCAGCAGTTGGAAAATGTGGGCAAGGAACTGCGTAGGATGATGACCTTCATGGACGCCAAGGAAATATAGGCCTCTTGAACCAGCTGTAGCATTTCGGGAAAGGAGGTGATGAGCATGGATGACGGCCTTAGTGACCTTATGCGAAACGTTGAGTTGAACTCTGCATTCGCGAAATTCTCTCGCCCGCTCGTGCAAGAGAGTGCGAACCTGTCATCTTTCGACAAAATCACCTCCGGAGGCATCTGGTAATGACCAACACAGTTGAGACGCAACAGCAGGACGAGGCAGCCGCTGACGTTAGTACTCCCATTGATGTGGAACAGTTCCGCCTGGCCGATGTAGACCAGTGGGCAAGTGACGTCGCCAGGGGAAACACCATTCTTGTTTTTGACACCACCTTGCGCGACGGCGAGCAGTCGCCTGGCGCCACCCTCAACGAGCAGGAAAAGCTTGAGATCGCCCGCCAGTTGGCGCGCCTGGGAATCGACATCATGGAGGCGGGATTTCCCGCGGCCTCTCCTGGTGATCTCGGGGCCGTCAAGCGCATTGCGGAAACCGTGGGCCGGACTGCCCGCGTCGACGAAGATGGAAATGTCAGCGCGCCGCCCATCATCGCCGGTCTTGCCAGGGCCAACAAGAACGACATTGATAAAGCCTGGGAAGCGGTTCAGGGCGCGGTGCGCCCCCGCATCCATACCTTCCTGGCGACCAGTGATATCCACATGCAGCACAAGCTGCGCATGTCGCCCAATGAAGTCCTGGAAACTGTTGGCGACATGGTGCAGTATGCTCGCAGCCTTTGCGACAACGTGGAGTTCAGCCCGGAGGACGCGGGCCGCAGCGACCCGGAGTTCCTGGTCAAGGTGTGTAGCGTTGCGATCCAGGCCGGGGCCACGACGCTGAATATTCCGGATACGGTCGGCTATACGACGCCGGAGGAGTTTGGCGAGCTGATCAGTTACTTGCGTGAGAATGTGGAAGGGGGCAAGGACGTAATTTTCAGTGTCCACTGTCACAACGATCTCGGGCTGGCGACGGCCAACACGCTGGCGGGCGTACAGAACGGCGCCCGTCAGGTTGAGGTCACTATCAACGGAATTGGTGAGCGTGCCGGCAATACGAGTTTGGAAGAGACGGTGATGGCGCTGTTCACACGCCAGTCGGTCTTCGATCTGCGCACCAACATACGCAGCCAGGAGATCCATCGCAGCAGCGACATGGTCAGCCGATACACCGGTATGGTGATTCAGCCCAATAAGGCGATCGTGGGGACAAACGCCTTTGCGCATGAGGCCGGCATTCACCAGGACGGCATGCTGAAGAACAAGCGCACCTACGAAATTATGGATGCCGATACCATCGGGCTGCACCAGAGCCGATTGGTTCTGGGAAAGCATTCGGGGCGGCATGCGCTTAGTGTGCGTCTGCAGGATATGGGTTATCACTTCGACAAGGAGAATCTGAACGAGGTCTTTGTTCGTTTCAAGGATCTGGCTGATAAGAAGAAGACGGTCACCGACGCCGATATCGAAGCGCTCGTGGCCGATGAGCTGTATCAGCCGGTCGAAATCTGGGAGCTGTTGGGCGTACAGGTGCAGTGTGGAACCAACATGATGCCTACGGCGGTGGCAACGCTGCGCAACAACGAGAGCGGCGAAGAGATTACAGAGGTGAGCTTTGGCTCAGGTCCGGTTGACGCAGTCTACACCTGCATCGACAAGGTTGTACAGCAACCGAATGAGTTGACGGAGTTTCTGGTGCAGGCGGTGACTGAGGGGATCGACGCCAACGGGGACGTAACGGTGCGCATCGAGGCGCCAGAGAGCCGCGGTCATAGCAGGACTGCGCAGGGGCGCACACGGCGGCGGTTGTTCAGTGGCAGGGGTGTGGATACGGATATTATTGTTGCGAGCACGAAGGCTTATCTGCAGGCATTGAATAAGTTGTGTGCGGCCGATGAGGATGACGCTGAGGTCGCGATTGCGGCCGGGGACACGGAGGTTGCGACGGTAGGGATCTAATAGCGTACGCACGCAAAGGGGCGGCGATTCGGAGGATTTCGAGTCGCCGCCCCTTTTTTTTGTTTCTTGGATCTGAAAAGAAACGACCGTTCGGTTCTTATCTGCTTTACTATTCAGTGGTGTTGATTTCATGGCAACTCTAGACCAAGAGCCCCGGGCTACCAGATTCTGCAGAAAGGCTGAGCAGTGGTTTCAGCAGTTTTGCAGAGTTTTATTCACACTTTTCCTTCTCGGTACAATTCTGCCGCCAGCGCCAGCGGAGGCACAGGAAGCCTCGCCGACGTATACGATTTCCGAGTGCGAGCAAGTCGAAGAAGAACTCCTACTAAGTGACCTCAATCGTATCACCCGTTCTGTGTTGGAACGAGATAAGAGTGGGCTAGACTTAGCCAAGATCGTCGAAGAGAATTGGACAGAACTTGATCTGGACAGCGTGGTGGACAAAGCTGTCGACGAAGCTACACAACGGGTTCGAGAAGAAAGAGGTACACTAGATCGGATATTTTCCGGATGGTCCGAAGAAAAGGCAGCAGAGTTTGCGGAGGCAATCGCCAATCAAGCTTTCGACTCTCCAGAATTTCGTACAGCCGTCGACAGTCTGTCCTCGGCAATAGTCGATGACTTGACCGTCGAGATTCATTTGATGACAGTGAAATCTGCTTCTTCTGCATTCTTATGTGTTCAGGAATTCATCGGCGCCAAGTTTTCTGACGTCATGTCGGAAGTCTTGGAGGATAGTACGAAAGCCTGGTTGGAAAGTCTTGAATTAGGAAACATTGAAGGAGAGACTGACTTTGTCGATTTGGGAGACCGGACTTTGTCATTGGTCGGCATTGGCGCAATCGTGGGCACACAAATTGCTAATGTTATTGCCAGAAGGGTCGCCCAAGGAATTCTTGGTAAAGTCGTCACCCGTATTCTTGGTAGGGCCGCCTCCGCAGCCGTCCCCGTTGCAGGCTGGGTAATCGGTGGGGCCCTGATAATTTACGACGTATATCAGGCTTGGGAAGGTTCATTGCCTCAGATTCAGGATGACCTCAAGTCTGAAAATGTGAAGGAAACCATCCGCAAAGAAATCGTTCTTGTTGTGGATCAGGAATTAGCCAACTCAATGCCGGGGATCTCCCAATCAGTCACGATCGAGATCTACAGACGATGGCGGAGTTTCCTTCAGGACTTCGAGCACGTCCTGAGGCTGGCCGAAAGTAATGAAGAGTTTCGTCTCATACTGGAAGATGTTACACCAGACCAGGTTGACAAGCTGTCCGAATTGGTAGAGGTGACGGTCGATGTACTAGGCAATGAGTGGTTGAACAGACTTATTAGCTCGGGTGAATTCAAACTTATCTTTGATCTGCCTAGGGCGTCGTTCAAGATTCTTCGTGACACCGCTGATCCGGGCTTGGTCCTGAAGTGGGCCCAATTTGCCGACGTGAGAATTGTCGGTGTTGTAGAGACGGAACTATACAAGTACGCATCGCCCGAAATGGTTGGGGATCGTGAGACTCTGGAGAAGATTCTTGCACTGGAAGATTCCTTGCTGATAAAGGACACGATGCAGAAAGGAGTGGATGAACGAAAGGCGTTGCTGGGATTGCCTACGGCGCAGACTAAGTGGATACTCTCGGAACTGTCTAGCCCACAGAGTGACTGGGTGATCTCATATCTCTTGGATTTGCCTTCATCCTCCCACGGCCGACTGGTGGACTTCTTAGTTCGGGATCGCGGCCTGATTTCCGTTTTGCAGGAGTCTGAGGGCTTGCAGGCCCAGTTTGCCGCTGTTCTTAGTCTTGCTGGGGATTTCAATGAAATCAGTTCGATTCTAGTCGAAACGCCAGCTGCCGAAGTGGAAAAACTGTCTCTTCTCGTAAATGCGGCGTCCGAAGCATTGGATGCTGAAAAGTTAACGGACATGATTGAGTCAGGCCAGTTCAAGGAGATCCTGGCTCTTCCTCAGGAGGCCTATGAAATCCTTCGCGAAAGTGGTAGTCCGACAGTCGTCCTCGCTTGGGCCGAACTGGCGGGCGACGCTATCGTGCAAGTAGTGGAGAAAGGGCTTCACATCGTGTCGGTCCCAGAAGATTTCTCGGGGCTTGAGGAATTGGAACGAGTGCTAGAAATTGAACACGTTGTGGCGATCCAAAGACTCATGGCGATGGATCCGAAAGAAAGAGAATCTTTGCTTCAACTGCCGGCGGAAGAAGCAAGAAGCGCCCTATTATCCGATCTGTCCGACGATGACCTGTCCTGGCTCGCATCCTACCTTCCCGACCTCTCGCCTTCCGCCCGGACAATATTCGCATCGAAAATTACGAAAACGCCGGAACTCGTGCCAGTTCTGCGAGCTTCTGAGGATCTGGGGCAGAAGTTCAAGCGTGTACTAGAACTCGCTGCCAACCTTCTGGCCTTCGAAACCATCTTGGACAATGCTAACCCGAAGGACGTAGCAATACTATCCGACCTCGTCGTTATAGCGGTGGATACCCTTGCGCCCGATTCGCTGCCAGAATTCTTCGACTCCGGCCGGTTTGCGCGCTTACTGTCCCTCCCCATGGAAGCGTTCAAGATCCTTGAGTGGAGCGGGCAACCAGAAGTGGTAATCGAATGGGGGCAATTGGCCGGGGATGCCATTGTTGAGGTCGCCGAGACAGAACTGTATAAGGAAGCCGACCCCGATCAATTCAGGAATCGAGAGGAACTCGACGAGGCCTTGGCTCTTGTTGGGTCGGAAACATTGACATGGTTAATCCAACTGGAGCCAAAAACGAGGGAATCTGTATTTTCTTTGGATGCAGACCCTGAAATACATTGGCTTCACGAGTATAGTTTTGACCTAGAAGAAGAAAGTACTGAAATGGTAGCACATTCTCTTGACCAGAATCCGGCTATGTTGGCTGAGCTTGACAAAGAGAGTGTTGGGCAGTCTGTGAAGGGGTCGAAGAACATCGAGCAAGCCTTGGCTTTCGTCTCTGTGAGAAGCGCAGAGCCTCAAGCCTGGTGGCCCAATGCCTTAATGCTATCAGGCGCGATTGACGTCTCCTCTGGAAACCAACCCTGGCAACTCTACTGGCACTACCATCAGACGCAATCAATCATTCTCTTGGGAGCGCTCCTTCTGCTGGTGGCTCTAACCCTCTCAGTCGTCTGGCTCGGCCGCCGCCAGCGCCTGCCGAAGATTCGTGAATATATGAGTCGACTCTTAGGAGGTCAAGCATAGTGCAGAAGCCAAACCAGAAGCAGCGTTACAGTCTGACAGTCTCTTTTTTCATCTCGCTGCTGCTTATGTCGTTGTCGCTTCCAAGTGCGGCCAGGGCCCAAAGTACCGCTCCTGGCTCCTACACATTTGAAGAATGTGACCAGGTTGACGAAGCCAGTCTGCGCGACGAATTGAACAGGATCACCCAAACGGTGGTCGCGGATGAGCAGGGTCGTCTCGATGTAGTCGGGATTGTAAATCGCCACTGGCGAGACATGGGAATGGACTTGAAAGTAGACAGTGCCGTAAATGACGCAATCGATTTGGTCCGCAGTGATACAGGCTTCTGGGAACGGATCTGGTCGGGGTGGGCTCCTTCCAAAGCCGAGGAGTTGGCAACGAGGGTGGCTAAAGAAGCTTTCGGCTCCGATGGATTCGCGAGTCGATTTGAAGAACTTTCGACTCTGGTCGCAGACGACATCGTGGAAGAGATTCGATTGGTGACGGCTAAGTCGGCGTCTTCGGCACTGATCTGCGTGCAGGAGTTCATCGGTGGACGGTTCTCAAAAACTTTAACAGTAGAGTTGAACCGGCAGATAGAGGCAGATTTGGAACTGTTGAAGCTCGATCCGGATACTGATCAGAACTTTCTTGACATCCTCGAGATTCATTCGAACCTTGCAGGCGGCGTGGCAGTAGTCATTGGTACCCAAATTGGAGTCGCGATAGTCAAGAGGCTGACAAGCATAGTAACAAGGAATATCATTGCAACAATCTTGTCACGTATTCTTGGCAGTATTGTAGTCACGGGCATCCCTTTCGTTGGTTGGATTGTCGGAGGCGCTCTTGTCGTCATTGACCTGTACAACTCCAGAGATGGGGCGCTGCCTTTCATCCAAGACTCATTCCAAGAAGACACTGTCAAGACTGAAATGCAAGAATGGATGGCTGAGGCTGTGGGTGAAGGGCTGCGACTGGAAATGCCTACTCTGGCGAGAAATGTTGCAGATAGTGCTTTCAGCCAGTGGCAGGATTTCCGCCGGAAGTTTGCTCGCGTCCTCGCATTATCCGAGACGAATCCACGCTTCAAGCAGATCCTGGACTTCACAGAGGTAGATCAACTTGCCAAGCTTTCAGAACTTGTTGCATTGGTGGAAGAGTATGAGCCGGACAGGCTGGAGGATCTGCTCAATTCAGGGCAGTTCGAGTTCATGCAAACTCTTCCTGAAGAATCATTGGAGATTTTTCGGCATTCGGGAAGATCGGAAACGCTCATCAGTTGGGCCGAACTCGCTAGCGACCTCATTGTCAAAGTGGTCCAGCACCAATTGTATCTCGTGAGTGAAGCAGCTGACTTTGTGGACCGCGATGCATTGGAAAACGTTTTGGGGCTAGAAGACGAGACAGCCATTCGTAAGTCGATGTCACTGAACTCGGAGGAGAGAGAGGCACTATTGGCCCTTACATTGGAATCTGCTCGATCCTTGCTCCTTGGCGATTTGAACACAGATCAACTTTCTCTAATCGCCGCCACGTATCTGAAGGCACTGTCACCTCAGGATGCAGAATTTCTGGCGAGTTCCGTTCTGAACAATCCGGCACTGATTTCTTTGCTCGAAAGCGAAACTGTTCAGAATGCGTTACTTCAAAGTCAGAACCTGCAGGCAGCACTTCGCTTTCTCTCAGAAGGAACGGATAGGGAGCAGTGGCCAGGCAGGATTTTCCAAGTCTTGGAGGACTTGGGCCCCGTGCTATCCGGCGATGTCTCCTGGCTGCTGTTCTGGGTAAAGAATGGAACTACCATAAGCAATCCGCGCAACTTGCTCTCCATTCTAGGTGGACTGCTACTGCTGTTTCTCATTCTGAAAATCGCTTGGGGTCGTCGCCGCACGGAAGTGAATGTGACCGTCAATGTACCAGATCACCGCGAGGCAGACAGGGACCGAAAATGAAATTGATCGCCCTCGATCAACCCCACCGCTCCGATGTCGAAGTCGGCGAGTTCCTCTTCGTCGTCGTCGTATACGCGGCCAATATCGTAAGAGATGTCAGAGAAAACATCCGTAATCTCGTCGGCGGGCGCATGACCCATTACGAAGCACTGATCGAAAAAGCAATCGAGCAGGGCCTCGCCGACTTGGAGAAGAAAGCGGCGGATCGGGGCTATGATGGGGTCCTTGGAGTAAAATTCAGCCACCCTTTGGTCGTAGATGGTGGTGTCGAAGTAATCCTCTACGGCAATGGTTATCGCTTGCCAGTCGAAGGAGACAATAGTTGACGGAGAGTCCCGTACTCTGCGGGCGCTCGGTTAACTGCCGGGCCGTCTCTCGGGATTGGATCTCCTGCACCAGGTTCCAGCGGTCGTTGAGATCGTAGTGCAGTCCACAGATCTGGCCACTGAACTCACGCTACAATCTCACCCCGTTCTAGCATTCTCGCCAAGCCGAAATAGCACAAGACAGATAGACCTCGGTTCTGTCTGACAGAGACCAGAATCCGGCGTGTTCCTCAAACAGGCAAAAAGTTGACGGACAGCCTTTTCTCGTGTACATTATATGCTATGATCGCGGGTGTATCCCGCCAGAATATGCCTGTAGGCAAGGTATTCGCGATTCGACAACGACGTCATCCGGTCTTTGCAGACGCTCTTGCTTCGCATCAGCCGCCGGCTTTTGCCGCTCAGATGCAGAGAAGGTACCTCCTAATCAACTGCTCTGAATGAACGACGCGAATCGCAAGACTTTATTGGGGAGATGTCGTTATGTCGGAAATGCAACTTATTCCTACCTCTTGTAAACATCCCGCGCTCCATCCTGGTACCGGACTCCCGGCAAAGCAGGGCCTCTACGATCCACGCTACGAACACGACGCTTGCGGCGTAGGATTCGTCGTCGACATCAAGGGCCGAAAGTCACATTCTATAGTTTCGCAAGGGTTGGAAGTGCTGTTCAATCTGGCGCATCGCGGCGCGTGCGGATGCGAGCCGAACACTGGCGACGGGGCCGGCGTCCTTATACAGATGCCCGACAAATTCATGCAGAAGGTTGCCGATGAGGAGGGCATTGAGCTCCCGCCTGAAGGCGAGTACGCAGTAGGGATGGTCTTCCTGCCGCAGAGAGGGGACTTCCGTTTCCGCTGTGAGCAGATCTTCGAAAAGATAATTCGCTCTGAAGGCCAGACCGTGCTCGGCTGGCGCACGGTGCCGACCGTCAATGATGCGTTGGGCCATACTGCGCGTTTGGGGGAACCGGTCGTCCGCCAGGTCTTCATCGGGCGCAATGACGAGCGGCTGACTGGCGGTGACGACCTTGCTTTTGAACGCAAACTCTATGTGATACGCAAGTTGGCAGAGAACCAGATTCGCTACTCGCCTCTTCGCGAAGGCAGATCTTTCTATATCGCCAGTCTCTCTGCACGCACGGTTGTCTATAAGGGTATGTTGATGGCGCCGCAGGTCGAGGGATTCTACCCGGACTTGCAGGATGAAGACATGGAATCGGGACTGATAGTTATCCACTCCCGCTTCAGTACAAATACCTTCCCCAGTTGGGAGCGCGCTCACCCTTACCGGTACATGATCCACAATGGTGAGATCAACACTTTGCGCGGCAACGAAAACTGGATGTATGCCCGACAGTCGCATTTTGAAAGCGAGTTGTTCGGCGACGACATCAAGAAGGTGCTGCCTATCATTCATGAGGACGGCAGCGACTCGGCCAAGTTCGACGAGACGATGGAGTTTCTCTATCTGTCCGGGCGCTCGTTGCCGCATGCGATGATGATGATGATCCCGGAGCCGTGGTCGCAGCATGAAACGATGAGCGACGCCAAAAAGGCTTTCTACGAATACCACAGCACGATGATGGAACCGTGGGACGGACCGGCCTCAATGGTATTCACCGATGGCACGATAGTAGGCGCCGTGCTAGACCGCAACGGCCTGCGTCCCTCTCGCTACTGTGTCACCAGAGACGGCATTGTGGTGATGGCGTCCGAGGTAGGTGTACTGGCGATCGAACCGGACCGCATCCTCAAAAAGTCGCGCCTGGAACCGGGGCGGATGTTCCTTGTCGATACAGAAGAAGGACGCATCATCTCCGACGAGGAGCTGAAAGAGACGATGGCCGCGGCGCATCCTTACCGTGCGTGGCTTGACGAGCACCTGGTCAGCCTGGATGAAATTCAGCAGCCGGATGTCGAAGTGCCGGGCGTTGACCATGCAACTATGCTCGAGCGACAGCAGATTTTCGGTTATACCTTCGAGCAGTTGCGTATTTTGCTTGCGCCGATGGCAACCGACGGTGTTGAAGCTCTGGGCGCCATGGGCAACGACACACCGGCCGCAGCCCTCTCCAACCACTCGCAACTTCTGTACAACTATTTCAAGCAGCTCTTTGCCCAGGTGACCAACCCGCCCATTGACGCAATTCGCGAGGAACTGATTACCGCTACTGAAGTGATGATGGGCACCGAGTTGAATCTTCTTGAGACGAAGCCGGAGAACTGCCGCCAGTTGAAGCTGAGTCGCCCGATCCTCACCAATGAGGAACTTGCCAAAATTCAGCACATTCAACATACCGATGCAAGTGATTTCCGCGCTAAGACACTGCCTATCCTCTTTGACGTGAATGGTGGGCATAAGGCGCTGGAACAGGCGCTTGAGGATCTCTTCCAAGCGGCTACGGACGCTATTGCGGAAGGGACCAATATCCTGATTCTTTCGGACCGGGGAGTCGCCCCCGGCACCGCGCCGATCCCTGCCCTGCTGGCAACGTCCGGATTGCATCACCACCTGATCCGCAATGAAACACGCACTCAAACCGCTCTGGTCGTCGAGTCTGGCGAACCGCGTGAGGTCCATCACCTGGCCCTGCTGATCGGTTTTGGCGCGACGGCGGTCAACCCGTATCTGGCGATGGAGACGCTGGATCAGATGATCCAGAACCGGCTGCTCGTCGATATCGACCACGACACGGCGATTTACAATTATGTCAAAGCAGCAATGAAGGGTGTCGTCAAAGTGCTGTCGAAGATGGGAATTTCGACGATTCAGAGCTACTGCGGCGCGCAGATTTTCGAGGCACTTGGCCTCAGCCAGAATCTGGTGGACAAATACTTCACCTGGACATCCAGCCGCGTCGAAGGAATCGATCTGCCGGAAATCTATGACGAAATCAAGATGCGCCACGACCGGGCTTACCCTGTCCGCATCTTTGCCTCAGCTCAGACAAACGGCCACGCGCCCGGCGTTGAACGCGCCGGACCGGCTGCTTCCAATGGTAATGGTCACGCCGGCCAACTGCTCTCTCCCGGCGGCGATTACCAGTGGCGCAAAGACGGCGAACTGCATCTGTTCAATCCCCGCACGGTTCACCTGTTGCAAAAGGCGGCCCGCGACAACGACTATGCCTCGTTCAAGGCCTACACGCATGACATCGACGAGATGAATAAGGAGTGGTGCAACCTGCGCGGCTTGCTTGAGTTCAATCTCGACGGGGTAGAGAGTATTCCAATCGAAGAGGTGGAACCGGTAGAGGACATTTGCAAGCGCTTCAAAACGGGGGCGATGTCCTACGGATCGATCAGCAAAGAGGCACACGAGACTCTGGCGATTGCGATGAACCGCATCGGCGGACGCAGCAATACCGGTGAAGGCGGCGAAGATCCGGCCCGCTATCATCTTGAACCGAACGGCGACTCGAAGAACAGCGCCATCAAACAGGTGGCCTCGGCTCGATTCGGCGTGACCAGCAACTACCTGGTCAACGCCAGAGAGCTGCAGATAAAGATGGCGCAAGGGGCAAAGCCGGGCGAAGGGGGACAGCTGCCCGGCAAGAAAGTATATCCGTGGATTGCCGAGGTGCGGCACTCGACGCCGGGCGTCGGACTGATCTCGCCGCCGCCCCACCATGACATCTATTCGATCGAGGACTTGGCCGAACTGATCCACGACCTCAAGAATTCCAATCATAATGCCCGCATCAACGTCAAACTAGTGTCAGAGGTAGGTGTGGGAACCGTCGCAGCCGGGGTCGCCAAGGGTCACGCCGACGTTATTCTTATCAGCGGCCACGACGGCGGGACCGGCGCCTCCCCGCAGACGAGCATCAAACATGCCGGCCTGCCGTGGGAGCTGGGCGTCGCCGAGACCCACCAAACGCTGCTCATAAACAATCTGCGCAGCCGTGTGGTGGTAGAGACAGACGGCCAGCTAAAGACCGGGCGCGACCTGGCGATTGCTGCACTGTTGGGGGCCGAAGAATACGGCTTTGCCACGAGTCCGCTCGTAGCCCTGGGATGCATCATGATGCGCGTCTGTCATCTGGACACCTGCCCGGTCGGAGTCGCCACGCAGAACCCCGAGCTACGGAAGAAATTTACAGGCGACCCGCAGGACGTGGTCAATTTCATGCAGTTCATGGCCCAGGAGCTGCGGGAGTACATGGCGAAGCTTGGCTTCCGTACTGTAAATGAGATGATCGGGCGTACAGACCGCTTGCTCCCGCCCAAGGCCATCAAACACTGGAAAGCCCAGGGCATCGACCTGACTGCGATCTTGCACCGGCCAGACGTGCCAGAAGATTGGGGACGTTACTGTCAGATCGAACAGGATCACGGTCTGGACAAAGCGCTTGACAACACGACCCTCCTCTACCTCTGTATGCCGGCACTCGAAAACAGCGCCGAGGACGTGCAGGAAGCCCACGCCGCCCAGCAGGACGAAGGCAAAAGTGTGTCGTTGACGAAGGTGAAGGAGTCCCTGCCAATTCGCAACACCAACCGGGTGGTCGGTACCATTACAGGCAGTGAAATCACCCGCCGCTTTGGGCCTGACGGACTGCCGGAAGACACTATTCAACTGCATTTCCAGGGCGCGGCCGGTCAGAGCTTTGGCGCCTTTATCCCTAAGGGCATGACGCTCGAACTGGAGGGCGACGGCAACGATTATTTTGGCAAGGGACTCTCCGGCGGCAAGATTATCGCTTATCCGCCCTATGGTTCGACGTTCAAGGCCGAAGACAATATTATTATCGGCAATGTGGCCTTCTACGGCGCGACCAGTGGTGAGGCCTATGTCCGCGGCATGGCTGGCGAGCGCTTCTGTGTACGCAATTCGGGGATGCATGCGGTTATTGAAGGTGTCGGCGACCATGGCTGCGAATACATGACAGGCGGCAGAGTGGTCGTACTCGGGCGCACGGGAAGAAACTTTGCCGCAGGTATGTCGGGCGGCATCGCCTACGTTCTTGACGAGGAACCCGTTGACGGCGTCTACTTCAAACAGCGCGTTAACCCGGAAATGGTAGAGACGGAAGCGTTGCAAGATCCGGAAGAAATCGCCGAAGTACGGGAATTGATTCAGCGCCACTACGCCTATACCAACTCGGAAGTGGCCCAACGGGTGCTTTCAGACTGGGATGCGTCTTTGTCCAACATTATCAAAGTAATGCCGAAAGACTATAAGCGGATGCTGCAATGCCTTGCCGAAGTAGAAGCCACCGGTCTCAAGGGCCAGGAGGCGCTGATGGCCGCCTTCGAACGCAACAGCCAGGACGTGGCGGCGCGGGTGAGCGGCAACTGAGTATTGCGTTACCGAAAATCTCGACCAGGTATTGCGAGCTGAAACCCACAACGCAATACGCAGTCAGGAGATATAGAATGGGTAAACCTACCGGCTTTCTTGAATTCGAGCGGCAGCCCTTTCCAGAGCGCGCGCCCCTTGAGCGAATTCAAGATTGGGATGAATTTCATCTCCATTTATCGACAGAGGACCTTCAGCACCAGGGTGCCCGCTGCATGGACTGCGGTATCCCCTTCTGCCATACCGGAACGATGCCGGAAGGTGGCTGCCCGATCAATAATCTGATCCCGGAGTGGAACGATCTGGTGTATCAGAACCGGTGGCGGGAAGCGCTGGACAGGCTGCATGCTACCAACAATTTTCCTGAGTTCACCGGCCGCGTCTGCCCGGCGCCGTGTGAAGGCTCCTGCACCTTGGGCATCATTGATCCGCCGGTCACGATCAAGAGCATCGAATGCGCGATCATCGACAGGGGCTTCGAAGAAGGCTGGGTCCACCCGCAGCCGCCCTCAGTTCGCACCGGTAAGAAGGTTGCGGTCGTCGGTTCAGGGCCGGCGGGTCTGGCCTGCGCCGCGCAACTCAACTCTGCCGGACATACCGTTACCGTCTATGAAAGAGCGGACAGGATCGGCGGGCTGCTGATGTACGGCATCCCCAACATGAAGCTGGAGAAGGAGCGCGTAGAACAGCGCGTCGATCTGATGCGCGCGGAAGGCGTGACCTTCGTCACCAACTGCGAAATTGGCACGGACATTCCGGCCGACAGCCTCCTGGACGAGAACGATGGCATTGTGCTCTGCGGCGGCGCCACCAATCCAAATAATCTGCCAATTGAGGGCAGGGAGTTGGAAGGCGTTCACTTTGCGATGGAGTTCCTGCACGGCAATACCAAGAATCTCCTGGATGGCAAGTATGGCGAGGTTCCCGGTGAGGGTTACAGTTACCCCTTCATATCTGCCGAAGGCAAAGACGTAATCGTAATTGGAGGCGGTGACACGGGCAACGACTGCCTTGGGACTGCTATGCGGCACGGGTGCAATAGCGTCAACATGTTCGAAATCATGCCCATGCCGCCGCCAGAACGGGCCCCAAGCAATCCGTGGCCCGAATGGCCGAACATTTTTCGTGTCGACTACGGTCACGCCGAGGCCGCGGCCCGCTTTGGCGACGACCCGCGCACTTTCCTGATCAGCACCAAGAGGTTCGTAGGAGACGAACATGGCCGGCTTAAGGAGTTGCATACGGTCATGATTGAGTGGCTGCCGAGCGAAAACGGACAACGTCCCCAGTTGCGCGAGGTACCGGGAACTGAGAAAGTGTGGCCTGCCCAGCTGGTGTTTCTGGCAATGGGCTTTCGCGGGCCGGAGAACCCGGTTCTGGATCAACTCGGTGTTGACAGGGATGCCCGCTCCAACGCCCAGGCCGAATACGACGATTTCGCCACCAATGTACCCGGGGTTTTCGCGGCAGGCGACATGCGCCGCGGACAGAGCCTGGTTGTATGGGCGATCAATGAAGGTCGCGGCGCGGCGCGCGAATGCGACCGTTTTCTGATGGGTGAGACGAGCCTGCCCTAAGCGGTTGGTTCGTAACTTCTAAGCCACAGCAGTTGACCAGCCAGTCATCCTTGGAACCATTCAGGCTCTTGGTGACGCAACTGGTGTGCAGCCGCCGCCATGCTCGCCAGCCGACAGGTTGCGAAGAAGGCACACGGTCGGTGAGGCATGGTTTTGTAGGGGGGCGTTGCGGGGGCGCAGCCCCTGCACAAGGGAGGGCCGAAGGCCCGACCGCCAAAAATACAACATTGAGGGGAGAAAGAACACCTTTGCTCGCCTCTTTCAGGGCTGCGAATCAGTTGCGGCTGAGTAGTTACGTTGGTTCTAAATTTGCCAAGAAGATTCAGGTAAGGATATCGAGAATGGGAAAGACGCTGTTCGAGAAAATCTGGGATTCACACGTCATAGCGCAGGATGAAGGCGCGCCGGCTGTGCTGTATATCGACGCCCACCTTGTGCACGAAGTCACCTCCCCGCAGGCATTTGACACGCTTCGTGCGCGGGGATTGCCCGTGCGGCGCCCAGACAAAACCTTCGCCACGATGGACCACGCCATTCCGACACGAATCGGGGCGGTGGAGGTCGACTGGCCGGAAGACGCGGCCACGCAGGTGCGCGCGCTGCGCCAGAACTGCGCTGATTTCGACGTTCCACTCTACGATATCGAGGGAGATATTCAGGGTATCGTTCACGTGATTGGACCGGAATTGGGCGTCACCCAGCCAGGAATGACGATCGTGTGCGGCGACAGCCACACCAGCACGCATGGCGCGTTTGGCGCGCTGGCGTTCGGCATCGGTACCAGCGAAGTCGGTTATGTACTGGCGACGCAGTGCCTTATGCAGGCGCAGGCGAAGACGTTTGCAATCAATGTTGAAGGTTCGCTGGGCCTGGGAATCACAGCTAAAGATATTATCCTCGCAATTATCGCCAAGAACGGCGCCGGCGGCGGGGCCGGTCATGTCTTCGAATACCGCGGCCCGGCAATCCGGGCGCTAGACATGGCCAGCCGAATGACGATATGCAATATGAGCATTGAGGGCGGGGCCCGCGCAGGCCTGATTGCGCCGGACGAGACCACCTTCGATTACATCAAAGGGCGCGAGTTCGCGCCCAAAGGCGACGACTGGGACCGGGCTGTCGCCTATTGGCGCACTTTGCAGACGGATGAAGATGCAGAATTTGACCGGGAGCTGACTCTGGACGCGTCATCTCTTGCGCCAATGGTGACCTACGGAACCAACCCCGGCCAGGGAGTAGGCGTGACCGAACGCGTGCCCAGAGCGAGTGACCTGGAAGACCCGGCGGAAAGGCGCAGCCTGCAGAACGCGCTCGAATATATGGGCCTGTCCGAAGGTCAACCTATCGAAGGCCAGCATGTGGATATCGTTTTCATTGGCTCCTGCACAAACAGCCGCATCGAAGACCTGCGGGCGGCAGCCGCCATCGCTAAGGGCGGCCGCGTCCCGGCACATGTGGAGGCGCTTGTCGTGCCTGGATCCAAGGCCGTCAAAGCGCAAGCGGAGTCCGAGGGACTCGACCGCATCTTCAGTGAGGCCGGCTTTGAATGGCGCGGCGCGGGCTGCAGCATGTGTCTGGCCATGAATGATGACAAGGCGGGCGAAGGCAAGTACGTGGCAAGCACAAGCAATCGAAACTTTATGGGCAGGCAGGGGCCGGGCAGCCGTTCGCTGCTCATGAGCCCAATCATGGCAGCAGCAGCAGCAATTAACGGGCGTGTCACCGATGTGCGGGAGATTCTCTGATGCAACCTTTCACGACCTTGAAGGCGACGGCGCTGCCGCTGCGAACCGAAAACGTCGACACCGATCAGATAATTCCGGCCCGCTATCTCACCGCCGTCACGCAGGAGGGAATGGGAGATGGGCTGTTCTCCTGGTGGCGATACAATCGCGATGGCAGCCCGAATCCTGATTTCGTTCTCAATCAGCCCCAATATCAGGGATCTGAAATAGTGGTGGCCGGCCGCAATTTCGGCATCGGTTCCAGCCGCGAGCATGCGGTCTGGGCTCTCAACCAATACGGATTTCGGGCGGTGATTTCACCAGCATTCGCTGACATCTTCTACAACAACAGCCTGAAGAACGGACTGTTGCCGATCAGAATGCCGGAAGACACTGTCAGCCAGTTGCTTGATCTGATCGAGGAAGTTCCGCATACAAGCATCAGCATCGACCTGCCAAGCCAGACCGTTACAGTGCCGGGTTTTGACGGCGGCAACGCGGCTTCGGATGGCTCCTGGTCATTCGAGATCGATCCTTTCCGCAAGCAGTGTATGCTGCGCGGCCTGGACGACCTGGGCTATCTTCTGGACAAGGAGGAGCAGATAAGCGCCTTCGAGGCCGCGGCGTCACTCTGACAGTTCTTGGTTTCGCGTCGCCCTGTGCAGAAGAGCCGGCTGTGGCGACATCAGACCGAAGACTGGTATACCGAATTGGGATGAAGCGGAATGACAACAGGCGCGCCTCCGGTGGATGGCAAGAGTTCGGTGTGGAGAGACCCCTCTCTGGTCGACAATTTCTTGCGAAATGTCCGCAAAAGCGTCCCACTGGCCCAGATCCAGTTGGATGTGATGATGCGCGTCATTGCCGGGCCGGAAGAGGACCAGACGCAGGGAGAGCAACAGGTACGAAATTTCCTTGACCTCGGCTGCGGCGATGGTATCCTGGCGGCGACAATATTGGAAAAATATCCACACGCCAAGGGTACTTTGGTCGACTTCTCAGTGCCAATGCTGCAGGCTGCACTGCACAATCTGCGGGCCTACAGCAAATCGCTCCATGTTTCGTCAGTTGACTACTCCGACCCCTCCTGGTTTGACGTCGTCTCCAGTCATGCTCCTTTCGATGTGATCGTCTCCGGCTTTTCCATCCATCACCAACCCGATGCCGTCAAGAGCCAGGTATACACGGACATCTTCGACTTGCTGTTGCAGGGCGGTGTCTTCGTGAACATTGAGCATGTCTCCTCGTCCACACGCCGGATTGAGGCCCTGTATGACGACTATTTCATCGACAGCCTGTGGGCAAGTCAGTTGACTGGCGGCGACGCCCAGACACGCGACCAGGTCGCCAGTGCGTACCACAAGCGCGATGACAAACAGGAAAATATTCTGGCTTCGGTTGAGTTGCAATGCGAATGGCTACGCGACATCGGCTTTGAAGATGTAGACTGTTACTTCAAAGTTTTTGAGCTAGCCGTTTTTGGCGGAAGGCGACCGCAGATGACAGAGGATGATATTGAATACCTGGAATAGCAGTAAATGCAGGATTTCTCAATTGGCGACTTTGTGGAATGCCACGAGGAAATACCATCACAATCTCACATGATTGGTTCACCGGACCAGATTCGAATTCGGGTTGTTAGGTAAGCAATAATAGCGGTTTCTCGCACAAGCCATTTCGACGCCCGCACTCGAGGAGAGATATCACGAACCCGAGGCGGTACTTAAGAAGGAAATCTAACGAATGGATGCAACGATTGTTATTTTGGACGGCGATGGCATCGGCCCGGAAGTCACGGCGGAGGCCAAGAAAATCCTGGCGGTTGTAGCTGATCGGTTCGGCCACGGTTTTGCGTTTGACCATCAGATTATCGGGGGAGGCGCGATTGACCAGTTTGGCACCAGTCTGCCTGAGGAGACGTTGGCGGCCGCTGCCGCGGCTGAGGCCGTCCTGCTGGGCGCGGTTGGCGGGCCAAAGTGGGATGGTCCCGATTCGCCCGACAGGCCAGAACGCGGCGTACTTGCGCTGCGCAAAGGCCTGGACCTTTTCGCCAATCTGCGCCCGGTCAAGCTCCAGCCGCAACTGCTCTCCGCGAGCTCCATCAAGGAAGAGGTACTGGAGGGTGTCGATCTGCTGGTCGTGCGCGAGTTGACCGGAGGCATTTACTTCGGTGACCGCAAGGAGCCAGACGACAATTTCGAGGCCTACGACACCATGCTCTATACACGGCCGGAAATTGATCGGGTCGTGCGGCTGGCCGCGGACTCAGCCATGGAGCGCAAGCGCAAGATTGCCAGCGTCGACAAGGCCAACGTGCTGGCCTCGTCGCGTCTTTGGCGCGGCGTTGCCACTGAAGCGCTTGCCGACTACCCCGAATTGGAAGTCGAGCACATTCTTGTCGACGCAATGGCCATGCACCTGATCCGCCGGCCGGCTGATTTCGACGTGATCGTAGCCGGCAACCTGTTCGGTGATATTCTCACGGATGAGGCGTCGATGCTGGCCGGTTCCATGGGCATGCTGCCTTCAGCCAGCTTGGGTGATGTCAACAACCGGCACAATCTGCCTCTCGGTCTTTATGAACCGATCCATGGCAGCGCGCCCGACATCGCCGGCCAAGGAATCGCCAACCCTCTGGCAGCAATTCTGAGCTGCGCCATGCTCTTGCGCTACAGCCTCGGGCTGGACGAGGAGGCGGCGGTAGTCGAATCGGCAGTCGATGCAGTTCTGGCCATGGGCGTGCGCACGCCGGACATCGCCCAGCCTGGGACGGAGTCAGCCGGCACTGAAGTGCTGGGGGATCTGGTAGCGCAGGAAGTGCGGGGGGCGTAAGGGTAGTTCGTTACGGCAGTTGATTTTTTGGGGCACACCGCCCTGTCAGTTGTAAGAGGAACGATTCATGAGTTCCCAAAGCAGGGTAGCTGAATGGCTACTCTGACGAGCCAGGTTCGAAACAGATCAGAAAGTGATACCCCTGGTGGGGGCTTGTCCGCGCAAGCCGACGCCGACAGCCGTTTGCGCTGGACAGTTCGCCAGCTGGGAAACGTGCTGGGGGAAACCATAGTAGAGCAGGAGGGCCAGGCGATCTTCGACCTCGTCGAGGAGTTGCGTCGTCTCACTCGTGCTCAGCGCCAAGGAGATCGGAGTGCGGGTCCCCAGATCGAGCGCCTGACTGCAAAGTTGGTGGAAGATTTGGACGCTACACTCGGTGTGCTTAAAGCATTCACGTCCTACTTCCAGCTTATAAACCTGGCAGAGGAGCAGCAGCGCGTCCGCGTTGTACGCCAGCGCGCCGCGCGAGCCGAAGAAAGCGGCCCGCCCATGCCCGAGACGATTCAGGCGGCGGTCAGTCGACTTCGAACAGCTGGGACGCCGGCGCAAGAGATGCGCAGCCTGCTCGAAGAGATGCTGATAAAACCTGTCTTTACCGCTCATCCAACCGAAGCGAAACGGCGAACGATTCTCCTGAAGCTGCTCGATCTTTCGCGACTGTTACGTGAACTGGATGATCACGTCCTGCTGCCCAGTGAAAAAACGAGAACGTGGGAACAGATTCGTGAGATCGTAGTGTCACTGTGGCAGAGCGATGTGAACCGGGAACGCCGCCCCGATGTCCTGGACGAAGTCCGAGAAGGGCTCTATTTCTTTGACACCACACTGTTCGACCTGTTGCCGGAAATCTACGACGAGTTGCAGCGTGCGCTGCTGAAGGAATATCCTGACGAAGGCGGCGGGCCAACCGATCCTGGCTTCAGTTTGCCCACTTTCTTGCGCTACGGTTCGTGGATTGGCGGAGACCGCGACGGAAACCCTTTCGTTACTCAGGATGTCACTGAAGGCGCCCTGCGCCAGCAGAAGCAACAGGCGCTGGAACTGTACAGGCGGGCGGTCGTCGGCATGTACGGTCATCTGAGTGTCGCCCGTACTCGCGGCGGCTTTTCGCAAGCGTTTCTCGACAGCCTTGCCCACGACATTGAACGCGCGCCACTCGGTGACAAAGCCCGTCTGGACCGTTTCTCGCTCGAGCCCTACCGCCAGAAAATGATCCTGATTTACCGGCGACTGGGGGCGACTTTGACGCTGAACAGGGAATCGTGGTACACGCAGAGACCGGATCCGTGGGCCTACCAAAATGCCGACGAATTCATCCAGGATCTGGAACTGATACAGAAAAGCCTGCGCCAGAACAAAGGCAACCGGCTGGCTGAAGGCCGCTTCGCCCGCCTCGTACAACAGGCACGAATCTTCGGCTTTCATCTCGCATCGATGGACATTCGTCAGCACTCAGGCCGTCATCTTGAGGCAGTGGCCGAGTTGCTGCAGCGTTACTATCGACCTCAGGATAGCAACTTCAACTACATGAAACTGTCGGAAGCGGACAAGACCCGTCTTCTGGTCGAGGAGATTGAAAGCCCGCGACCGCTGACCGCCCGCCTCCAGTACAGCGGCGAGACTAACGAAACTGTCGCCCTTTTCCGCCTCATCCGCCAGGCCCATGAACGCATCGCTCCTGAGGCCATCGGCGCCTACATTATCAGCATGACAACCTCGGTCAGCCACGTGTTGGAGGTCCTGTTGCTGGCCAAGGACGCCGACTTGTTCGGCAAAATCGACATTGCGCCGCTCTTTGAAACTATCGAAGATCTTGTCGGTGCGCCAGCCATCATGCGTGCCCTTTTCGAATCGCCGATTTACCGCAAACATCTGGCGCAACGGGGCAACCGTCAGGAAATCATGATTGGCTATAGCGACTCCAATAAGGATGGCGGTTTCCTTCGTTCGAGCTGGTCGCTCTACCAGGCGCAGCAGGAGCTGGCCAGTACATGCCGTGCATACGACGTCAAACTGACGCTTTTCCATGGCCGCGGCGGCTCGATCGGACGCGGCGGCGGGCCTTCCAATCGGGCTATTCTTGCACAGCCGCCGGGCTCCGTTCAGGGCCGGATCAAGATTACAGAACAGGGCGAAGTAATCAGTGCCCGTTACAGCAACCGTGCGGTCGCCCAACGGCATCTTGAACAACTGGTCAACGCAGTCCTGCAGGCGAGCTGCGAGACTTATCAGGATTCCCTGGAAGGCAAAGCAGAGAACGAGCCTTCTTACGCGACTGCTGAGAGTTGGAGCGAAATTCTCGATGCGGCCAGCGAACGCTCCGAGCAGAAATATCGGGCGCTGGTCGAAAGTCCGGCTTTCCTGCGATATTTTCACGAGGCAACGCCGATAGAACAGCTGGCGCAGATGAATATCGGCTCGCGGCCGGCGAAGCGCCGCCAGACCTCCGACATTTCTGACCTGCGTGCAATTCCCTGGGTTTTTGCCTGGACGCAGAGCCGGGTAAACCTGCCTGGCTGGTACGGTCTCGGCACCGGTCTTACAACGGATTCGCCCCAACAGATGTCGGTCTTGCAAGAGATGTATCGGGAGTGGCCCTTTTTCCGCACGGTCATCGACCGAGCCCAGCTCTCAATGCGACGGGCCGACATGACCATCGCGGCGCTGTATGCCGCGCTGGCCGAACCGGCAACGCAGCGCGCGGTCTTCGCAGAGATAATGGAAGAGTTTCGTCGCGCAGAGCGGCTCGTATTGGAGATTACCGGTCAGGCTGCTCTCCTGGACAACGAGCCCTGGCTGCAACGCAGCATCAATCTGCGCAACCCGTATGTCGATCCGCTCAACTACATCCAAGTCGCGTTGCTGAACAAGCAGCGAATTGCGAGTGGACAGAAGTTGACGGCAACGGGAGAACAAGAAGGCCCTGATGAAGATCCCCGCTGGCGGCAGGCGATCCTTTTGTCGATAAACGGAATCGCCGCCGGTCTGCAAGCGACGGGTTGACGGAAGCAAGTCAAATGGAAGTGACCGTCAATCGCGGCGGTCACATTGAGCTAAGTGGAAGTTATTGCAATTATACGGAGTCAATTGAGGTGAGGATTCAACTTTTCGATACGACACTGCGCGACGGCACGCAAGCTGAGGGCGTCTCGCTTAGTTGCGACGACAAACTGCACATCGCCGCTCGTCTGGATGAGTTTGGCATTGACTATATTGAGGGCGGCTGGCCCGGCTCCAATCCCAAGGATATGGAGTTCTTCGACCGCGCTCGGCGCGAACTGAACCTGAAGCATGCCCGGCTGACGGCATTCGGCTCGACCTGCAAAAGGGATGCAGACCCGGCCGACGACCCACAGATACAGCTGCTGCTGGAGGCCAACACGCCGGTTATATCGCTGTTCGGCAAGAGCTGGGATCTGCATGTACGCGATGTACTGCAGACGACGCCGGCAGAAAATCTGCGCATGATTCGCGAGTCCGTAGCCTATCTCGCTCGCCACGACCGTGAAGTCATCTACGATGCCGAGCACTTTTTCGACGGTTACAAAGAGAACGCGGACTATGCACTGGCAACCCTCAGAGAGGCAATTGCCGGCGGCGCGGCCAGCATTGTCCTCTGCGACACCAACGGGGGCGCACTCGTATGGGAGGTCGGCGAAATTGTGCGCTCCGTACGGCGGGCGCTGGCAGCCGAGATTGCATCCTTCAATGATAGCGAAAACGGTGGCCCTGCGAGTGAACGGCTGCGGTCGGGTAGCGTCAGGCTCGGCATTCATGCCCACAACGACGGTGACACGGGCGTCGCAAACTCGCTGGAAGCAATCCGGAATGGCTGTAGCCACGTACAGGGCACCGTAAACGGCTACGGCGAGCGCTGCGGCAACGCCAACCTCGTCAGCATCATCGCCAACATGCAGCTCAAAATGGGCTACGACCTCGTTTCGCGGCGGGCGCTTGCCCACCTGACCGACCTCAGCCACTACGTCAACGAACTGGCCAACCTGCGGCCCAACACACACCAGCCTTTTGTGGGCCAGAGCGCGTTCGCGCATAAGGGCGGCACCCACGTCAATGCAGTCCTCAAGAACGTAGACAGCTACCAGCACGTCGACCCGGAGAAGATTGGCAATCAGACGCGGGTTCTCGTCAGTGAACTGAGCGGCAAAGACAATATCGCTGTCAAGGCGGACGAGTTCGGCGTCGAAGGCCTGTCACGCGAAAAGGAACGCGCCGTCCTTCAGCAGATCAAGGAAATGGAAAACATCGGCTTCGAATTTGAGAGCGCTGAAGCCAGTGTCGATCTGATGTTACGCCGTTCCGATGAAGCGTACCGGCCCAGTTTCTCGTTGATCGACTACACGGTATCGGTCGCGAACAGGGCCGGCCGCGGTTTGTCGTCCGAAGCGACAATCAAGGTCGAGGTCGGCGAACAGGTCTACCATGAGGTAGCCGAGGGCAACGGGCCCGTCAACGCGCTAATGCTGGCGCTGCGGAAGGCGATTCAAAGTTACTTCCCCCACCTGGACCGTCTGCACCTTTTGGACTACAAGGTGCGCATCCTCAACAGCGACCAGGGCACAGGCGCCTCCGTCCGCGTGCTGATCACCAGTTCGGATGGTGTGCGCAACTGGACCACCGTTGGCGCCAGTACCAACATCATCGAGGCGAGCTGGACTGCAATCTCAGACGCAGTCGAATACTTCCTCGTCACTTATGACCCGCACGAGGAGACCAGTTCTTCAACCAGCGGCGCTGAAATTGACAGAATGACACCCATGGCGGACGAGGCGCCGCCAGTTGGCAAGCCTGTTCAAGCCGAAGATGGCCGACGTGCGCAGCTCACCAGCGCAACATAGAAGAAACGTAACTGCAGTTCTTAGTTTTCAGTTTTTAGTTTTCAGTGGAACACCTGCAGTTAGTGGTCGGTGGGTTTAGGCGGCAAGTGGGGGAGTAGATTCCGTTCGCCAGACACGATGCTGGGGAAGTGTAAACACGGTCGGTGAGGCATGTTTTTGTAGGGGGGCGCGGAGAACTGCGGGGAACTACAGGGGGAACTGCGGGGGAACTGCAGGGGGAACTGCGGGGGAACTGCAGGGGAACCACAGGGGTAGGGGTGGTAAGACAGCGAGGGGGGGAGTAGACTCCGTTCGCCAGACACGATGCTGGGGAAGAGTAAGCACGGTCGGTGAGGCATGTTTTTGTAGGGGGGCGTTGCGGGGGCGCAGCCCCTGCACAAGGGAGGCCGCTTGCGGCCGACCGCCCAACTGCAGTGGTTAGTGGTCAGTGGTTAGTGATCAGTAACGGCGCGGGGGTGATGACAGAGTTGGCTAGACACGTTGCCGGGTTTGCTCACGTCGTTCAAGGCTGTAAATCAGTTGCGGCTGCGTAGTTACGAAGAAATTGAGGCCGGCACAGGAAGTCCAGCCCCATTCCTGGCAATTGCAGCCTGTTCGGGCCGGACATCCTTCAATCAGGAAGAGAAAAACCATGCCAGTGACAACCAGTCAGAAACTCAACAAATACAGCAGTATGCTCACGGAGACGATCTCGCAGGTCGGTTCGCAGGCGATGCTCTACGGGGTGGGCCTGACCGACGAGGACATGCAGAAGCCGCAGGTCGGAATCGCCTCCATGGGATGGGAGGGCAACACCTGCAACATGCACCTCAACGCGCTGGCGCGGCGGGTCAAGCAAGGTGTGCAGGAGGCCGGACAGGTCGGTCTGATATTCCACACCATCGGTGTCAGCGACGGCATGTCGATGGGTACCGCCGGCATGAAGTTTTCACTATTGAGCCGTGACATTATTGCCGACTCGATCGAGGCCGTTATGCGCGCACAGTGGTATGACGCCAATATTTCGCTGCCCGGCTGCGACAAAAACATGCCCGGTGTGCTGATGGCGATGGCTCGCCTCAACCGGCCCAGCCTGATGGTCTACGGCGGAACGATCCGCCCGGGCCATCTTGGTGAGCCCGGCAACGGCAGCGTTCAGAAGCTGGACATCATCTCCGCCTTCGAAGCGTACGGCCAGTATCTTGCTGACGACATCGACGAGGAGCAGATGCGCGAAGTGCTGCGCAACGCCTGTCCTGGCGAAGGCGCATGCGGCGGCATGTACACCGCCAACACGATGGCCTCGGCGATAGAGACGCTGGGTATGAGCCTGCCCTACAGCTCCTCCTATCCGGCCAGCAGCGAAGGCAAGCAGCAGGAATGCCTCGAGGCCGGCGCCGCGATCCGCAATCTACTTGAAATGGACCTCAAGCCGCTCGACATTCTGACCCGCGAGGCGTTCGAAAACGCCATCACTGTCACCGTCATCCTCGGTGGCTCCACCAACGCCGTCCTCCACCTGTTGGCGATTGCCAAAGCGACCAACGCCCAGCTGACAATAGACGACTTCCAGGATATTTCGGACCGCACTCCTCTGCTCGCTGATCTGAAGCCCAGCGGCCAGTTCGTAATGGAAGACCTGTATGAGGTCGGCGGCGTTCCGGCGGTGCAGAAAATGCTGCTGCGCGAGGGATTCCTCCACGGCGACTGCATGACGGTTACTGGCAAGACGCTGGCCGAAAACCTGGCCGATGTGCCCGACTTGAGCGAGGGACAGAAGATCATCATGCCGGTGGAAAACCCAATCAAAGAGACGGGTCACCTGCAGATCCTTTATGGCAACCTCGCCGAGACCGGCGCGGTTGCCAAGATCACCGGCAAAGAGGGGCTACGCTTCAGCGGCCCGGCCGTCTGTTACGACTCCGAGGAGGACTGCCTGGCCGGCATCGAGAGCGACGAGGTTCTGCCCGGCAACGTCGTCGTCATCCGCTACGAGGGACCAAAGGGTGGCCCTGGCATGCGCGAGATGCTCAGCATCACCGGCGCCATCATGGGCAAGGGGCTGGGCAGTGATGTGGCACTGATCACCGACGGACGCTTCTCCGGCGGCAGCCATGGATTCGTGGTCGGGCATATCACGCCCGAGGCGCAGGACGGCGGTCTGCTGGCGCTGGCGCAGAACGGCGACACGATCACTATCGACGCCGATAGCAATACGCTTACTCTTGAGGTCTCCGAGGAAGAGATCGACGTCCGCCGCGAGCTCTGGAGCGCTCCAGAGTTCAAAGCCAAGAGCGGCGTCCTTTGGAAGTACATCAGAACCGTATCCAGCGCCTCCGAAGGTTGTGTTACCGACGCCTGAGCGCGGGTCATACCGTCTTCAACTTACTGACGAAAACACAGGGGATACATTCATGACAGCTGGCCAGAACAATTCGGCGGGCGCTACAGCGAAGACAGGCAAGAGCGTTCTGCGCCTGGGCACATCGACCTACTCCTACTGGCACTTCACGCCCGAAAAGACACCGATCGAAACAGTTCTCGACGCGGCCGCAGAACTAGGTCTGAACGGCGTCGAAATTCTGCACCGCCAAATGGAGTCAGAAGAGAACGCATACCTGCAGAAGCTCAAACGGCAAGCTTTCACGCTCGGCCTCGACCTGTACAACCTCTCAATCCACCAGGACTTTGTTCACGACGATGCCGAGGAGCGCCAGCAGCACATCGACCACACACTGCACTGCATCGACCTGGCTCACGAGATGGGGATCCCGTCAATTCGGGTCAACTCCGGCGGCTTTCGCAAACAGGGCAGTTTTGATGATCTCATCAAGGCCAAGGGTTGGGTGGAACCGTGGAAGGGCTTCACGATGGACGACGGTTTTGGCTGGGTAATCGATGCAATCGAGCGCTGCCTGCCCCACGCCGAAAAACGGGGCGTACTTTTACTGCTGGAGAACCATTGGGGCCTGACAACCTTCGCTGACGACATGGCTCGCATCATCGAGACGATCGACTCGCCCTGGCTGCAGGCGATCCTGGATATGGGCAACTTCATCTTCGAGGAGGACATGTACGCGGCGATGGCGCGTATCGCGCCCCACGTGCGCATTGCCCATGCCAAGACCTATCCGGGCGGCGGCTCCTGGTACAGCCTCGACCTCGACTACGCCCGTATTTTCCGCGTTCTGCTCGACGCGGGCTGGCGCGGCTACTGTTCGATTGAGATGGAGGGCGCGGAAGGGGCCGCGACCGCGGTCCCCAAGAGCATCGCTATGCTTCGGCAGGCTTGGGAAGAAGCAACATAGATCATTTGCGGAAGAGATGCGGGTTTTTCGCCGCCCTTCGCGGATAAGGGAGTTGCTCTTAACGGCACTTCGTGGACAAGAATAAGGTGTGTTCCTGGCGGCGCTTCGCGGCCCATAGGCCGTCAACCGGGATAGCGCTCGCGCAGCACCTTCTTGTCAAACTTCCCCGTCCCCGTCTTTGGGATCTCGTCGATGAACACGTAGCCTTCCGGCAGCCACCACCTGGCGACCTGCGGTTCGAGAAATCCCTGCAGTTGATCAGCGCTGGGCGGGTCGCTGGCATCGGTGGGCACAATAACGGCCAGCGGCCTTTCCTGCCAGCGATCATCGGGTACAGCGATTACGGCTGCCTCCAGCACCTGTGTGTGGCCCATCAGAAGGTTTTCCAGTTCCACCGACGAGATCCATTCGCCTCCGCTCTTCACCAGGTCTTTTGTCCGGTCGGTGATCGTCATGAAGCCGTCTTCGGTGATCGTGACGACGTCGCCGGTGCGGAACCAACCGTCGGCAGTAAAACTGTCTTCTCCCTCATCAAGTTTATAATATTCTCGCACCACCCATGGCCCCCGCACCTGCAGTTCGCCCATGGTCGTGCCGTCCCAAGGCAGTTCATTGCCTTCCTCGTTGACAATGCGCATATCAACGCCCGAGATCGGATAGCCCTGCCGCGCCTTGACATCCCATTTCTGTGCTTGCGGCAACTCTTGATGATGGCTGAGCAGTTTCGATACGGTCCCCAGGGGCGACATCTCCGTCATGCCCCAGGCATGGACAACATTGACGTCCAGCTCCTTTTCATAGGCCTCGATCAAGCTGCGCGGCATCGCCGAGCCGCCTACCACCAGCGCCCGTATACAGGAAATATCGCGCCGGTTCTCCTTCAGCTCGTGATAGAGTCCGTTCCAAATTGTCGGCACGCCCGCGGCCACCGTAACCCGCTCGGTTTCAATCAGTTCGGCCAAAGCTGCGGGCTGCATGTGCGGCCCGGGCAGCGCCAGACCTGCGCCGACGTTGATCGCCGCGTAGGGGAGACCCCATGCCATCGCGTGGAATTGGGGAACCACCGGCATCACCACGTCGTTTTCGGTAAGCCCGATTGCGGCCGCCTGGCACGACCCAACCGTGTGCAGATACATTGAGCGGTGACTGTAGAGCGAACCCTTGGGATGTCCGGTCGTGCCGCTCGTGTAGCACAGCCCCATGGCCTGGTTCTCGCCCTCAACCCGCCAGCTGTATTCGTCATTCGCCGCGGTCATCAGTTGCTCATAATCGTGGATTTGGCCCGGCAGATTTGTCTCCACACCGCCGGGCGGCCCGTTGAAGAGAACGAAGTGCTCGACGCCGCCGATCTTGTCGGCTACTGTTTCGATCAGCGGCAGTAGCGTGGCGTCGACAAAGATGACCTTGTCCTCGGCGTGGTTGATAATATAGGCCAGCTGGTCCGGAAACAGACGAATATTGAGCGTATGCACCACTGCACCCGCGCCCGGCGCGCCGAAGTAGAGCTCCACGTGTTGGAAATTGTTCCACGCGAAAGTGCCGACCCGGTCGCCCGGCTCCACCCCCAGCCTCTCGAGTACATTGCAGAGCCGCTTCACCCGTCCGTAGAGGTCGTGGAAGCAGTACTCGTGAAGTGTGCCGTCAGGCAGCTTGGTCTTGATCTTCTTGTGGGGATAGAGGCGGTTACCGTGTTCCAGAACGCGGTCGATGGTAAGCTGATAGTCCATCATCAGGCCGGTAAGCATACGATGGCTCCTTGACTACAGGCAATGTGTTTCGAGGTCGCTGGGGTGGGGGACTCTTTGCCGAATTTTAGGGCTTGCTGCCCGTTTGGTCAACCTTCAGTTGCATGTGTTAATCCATAGTGTCCGCATGAGCAGTGGCCGCTGCCCCTTTGTGGTAAAGCGCCGTTCCAAGCGATTCATTTGACTCGCGTCAGACAAATGCGCCGATGCCCGTGATTTCGCGGCCGGTGATGAGGAGGTTTATCTCGTTGGTGCCCTCATATGTATAGGTCGCCTCGACATCGGTGAAGAGCCGGGCGACATGATTGTCGATGAGGATACCGTTGCCGCCGAGAATCTCGCGAGCCAGTGCCGCGGCCCGCCGTGCTTTCAGCGCGCAGGTTTGCTTGGCGAGCGACAGCTGACCGGATGTGGCGGTGCCGGACTCCATCATCTGGGCCAGTCGCCAGACGAGCAGCTGCGACTGCGCCAAATCCCCAGCCATCTCGACAAGTTTGGCCTGGATCAGTTGAAACGACGCGATGGGTTTGCCGAACTGTTGGCGTTCGCAGGCGTACTTCAACGCGATCTCGTAGCAGCCGGCGGCCAGGCCGACCGCCTCCCAGGCGACGCCGGCGCGCGTGTTGGCCAGCACTGCGGTCAGATCGCGAAAGCTACTGCAGTTGGCGAGCCGATTGGCCGCGGGGATGTGCACTTCTTCGAGCGTGATCTCCGCCTGATGCACGGCGCGCTTGGCGATTTTGCCGCCCATAGGCTTGGCGGTGAATCCGGGCAGCTGCTCAGGGTCCTCCAGAACAAAGCCGCCGAAACGACCGCCCTCGTCACGTGCCCACACAATGATCAAGTCCGCGATTGTGCCGTTCCCAATCCAGCGTTTCTCGCCGTTGAGCACGTAGTGATTGCCGACGCGACGGGCGGTGGTCAAGACATGGGCCGCGTCGGATCCCCGTTCCGGCTCTGTCAGGGCGAACGCGCCCAGCCGTTCCATGCGCGCCATTGCGGGCAGCCAGCGCTGCTTCTGCTCCTCCGAGCCCAGCATCCCAATCGAGCCAATTGCCAGCCCGGAATGGACGCCGAACAGGGTGCTGATCGAGCCGTCGACCCGGCAGATTTCGTACTTCACCAGTCCGTCGCTCAGGCAGTCGAGGCCGGCGCAGCCGTAGCCGCGCTGTGTTCCGCCGACGATGGGGAGGTCTCGCAGGCCGAGCGCGAGGTCGAGGGCGATCTCGCCGCGTTCCCAGTAGTCGTTGATTGCGGGCTTTACGGCGCTCTCCATGTATTCTCTGACCTGGTCGCGTAGTTTGCGCTGGGTGGATGTCAGTAGGTCGTCGAACTGGAATGGGTCAGTTTTTGTCGTCGTCATCGAATTCTCCTGTGCTTTCGTTCAGAGTTCCGGCCAGTGTACTGCCCGCCGGAACTCTTCGCAATTCCAGACATATGCGCGTCGACATTTAGGCTGCTGGCAGATATTCCCGATAGTGCCCCTATTGCGAAACAGGGCATGGATTGGCCCACCTCGTCCTTTACGTTAAACTGTAGCCGAACTTGAATCTGCCGCCGGCTCTGATATAGGCGGCTAACAGTGAGAGACGAGATGGAAGCACAGCAGTTCATCGCCAAATGGCACGCTTCGGAACTCAAGGAGCGCTCGGCCGCCCAAGAGCACTTCATCGATCTTTGTCGACTGCTGGGAGAACCGACGCCGGCGGAGGACGACCCCAGCGGCCAACGCTACAGTTTCGAGCGCGGTGCCCGCAAAGACACCGGAGGCCGGGGCTGGGCCGATGTCTGGAAGCGCCACTGCTTCGCCTGGGAGTACAAGGGCAAGCACAAAGATCTGGACGCCGCCTTCAACCAGTTGCGCCAGTACGCGCTAGCACTGGAAAACCCGCCCTTGTTGATCGTTTCCGATATGGCGCGCTTCCGCATTCACACGAACTGGACGAATAGCGTCAGCGTTGTTCACGAATTCTCGCTGGATGATCTTGCCGACGCCGCGGTGCGCGACAGGCTCAAGTGGGCCATGTCGGATCCGGAGCGCTTGCGCCCGGGGGAGAGTCGCCAAGCCCTCACCGAACGCGCGGCCACCGCTTTTGCCGCGTTGGCGCAGGCTCTGCGGACCCGCGGCCACGACCCGCAGAAAGTCGCCCATTTCGTTAACCGCCTCGTATTCTGCATGTTTGCGGAGGATGTCGGCCTGCTGCCAGACGACATGTTCACCCGCATGTTGGAACATGCACGCACACAGCCCGAAGACTTCGCAGTGATGGCCCGCGACCTGTTTGGAGCGATGGCGGCAGGCGGCCGCGTCGGATTCGAAACGGTGGCCTGGTTCAACGGCGGCCTATTCGACAACGACGACGCGCTCCCCCTGGAGCGCAGCGAAATCGAAACCACGCTGCAGGCTGCCGCTCTTGATTGGTCCGAAATCGATCCTTCGATCCTGGGCACGCTGTTTGAACGCGGCCTGGATCCGGAAAAGCGTTCGCAACTTGGCGCGCACTACACCGACCGCGACAAGATCATGCAGATCATCGAACCGGTCGTCACCCGCCCGTTGCTAAAAGAGTGGGAAAAGGCCCGCGCCGAAATTGCACTGCGACTGGAACGCGCAGACGTAGCCTCCTCGAGTTCAGCGCGGACGCGCCAGCGCGGCCATGCCGAGCGCACGCTGCGAGACTTCCTCGAAAGACTGCGAGCCTTCACCGTACTCGATCCCGCCTGTGGATCTGGAAACTTCCTCTACCTCGCCCTCCACTCCCTCAAAGACATCGAGCATCGGGTCCAACTCGAAGCCGAGTCGATGGGCTTGCAGAGGTCCTTCCCGGCTGTCAGCCCTGCCAACGTCAAGGGTATTGAGATCAACCCTTACGCGGCAGAACTTGCCCGCGTCTCCGTCTGGATTGGAGAAATCCAGTGGATGCGCCGGAACGGTTTTAGTGGTGCCAGCGAACCCATCCTCGACCCCCTTGACACCATTGAATGCCGCGACGCTATCCTTGAATCTGATGGCACAGAGCCAGAATGGCCGGAGGCGGAAGTCGTGATTGGAAATCCGCCTTTCCTGGGCTACTCGCCAATGCGCCAGACTCTTGGCGGCGAATACACTGATTCGATACGAAAACTTTACGGGAGTGATATTCCAGCGGCTGCCGATCTCGTCTGCTATTGGTTCCACAAAGCGGGCAGGCTCGTGGCCAGCAGCAAGATTTCTCGTGCCGGTCTGGTAGCCACTAACTCTATCCGCGGGGGCCCTAATCGCAAGGTTCTTGATCGGATTGTCAAGGATGCGGAAATCTATGACGCGTGGTCAGACGAGCCTTGGATCGTCGACGGCGCCTCAGTGCGCGTGTCGCTCGTCTGCTTCGCGTCGAAATGCTCCGAGCTTGCCTTTTATCTGGATAGTAAGCGAGTGACTCAAATTAACGCAGACCTCACAGCTGCAAAGGCTGACCTAACACTTGCAAAAAAGTTGAAGTCAAACCAGAGAGTAGCTTTCATAGGGGGAATGAAAAAGGGAAAGTTTGATATATCTGGCTCCCAGGCACGCGAGTGGCTAAAGCAACCGGCGAACCCGAATGGTCGGTACAACTCAGATGTGCTCAAGCCATGGCACAACGGAATGGACGTAACTCGTCGTCCCGCAGGAAAATGGATCATTGATTTTGGACACCAGATTAGTGAGGGGGAGTCCGCCCTTTACGAAGTGCCATTTGAATATGTCCGCAAGCATGTGAAGCCTGTCCGAGACAGAAACAACCGGGATGACTTGCGTATCAACTGGTGGCGGCATGATCCTTCAGGGCAAACGATGTTCGCATTAGTACATTCAATTACGAGATACATTGCGACGCCTCGCGTTGCCAAGCATCGGCTGTTTGTTTGGTGCGACTCAAGAATCCTTCCCGATGGCCAGCTTGTTGTAATCACGCGCGACGACGACACATTTTTCGGGATCTTGCATAGTCGATTTCACGAATCTTGGTCGCTTCGTCTTTGCACGTGGCTAGGAGTGGGCAACGATCCCCGCTACACGCCAACCACAACTTTCCAGCCGTACCCTTTCCCGCAAGGGCTATCCCCCGACATCCCCGCCGCCGTCTATGCGAGCGACTCACGTGCAGTGGCTATTGCCGTAGCCTCCCGCCGTCTGGTAGAACTGCGCGACCGTTGGCTGAACCCGTCCGAATTGGTCGAATGGGTGGATGAGCCGGTTCCGGGCTATCCCAAGCGCCCTGTTCCTCGTGACGAAGCCGCGGCCAAAGAATTGAAGAAACGAACGCTAACTAATCTTTACAACGCGCGCCCACAGTGGCTGGCCGACGCCCACACAGCCCTCGATGCTGCGGTCGCCGTGGCCTACGGCTGGGACGCAGATATCTCTGAAGAGGATGCGCTTGGGGAGTTGCTGGCATTGAATCTGGCCGAGGTGAGTAAGAACTGAAGCCTTTCCTTATCAATCGAAAGTTGCAGGTTTCCATCGACACTTGGAGAAAACTCTTCAAAAGGTGATAGGAACCGAATGCCTGCGGTTTGAATAGGGCCACTTGGAAAGCGCTCCTCGCCTTCGAAGGGCTTGAAGGGCGCTGACCTACAAACAGTCAAATCGTGTGCCTCGTAGACATTCCTCTTGTTGATGCCGCCTTTCATGATTCAGGCAACGCGGCCAGCCAGAATCAAGGCCCATCATCCAAATCCATGGAATAGCAGTTCAGACAGAAGTAAGCCTCCCACCACAGACGCCCGACCTCTCCAGAGAGACAGAGTCTATTCCTCACAATTCGTGGTCTAGTCACTGCGCCCAATCGTCGATTCCCTCATCGACAGAAAATTTATTGTCTGCCTCTATGCCTAGTGCAGAGACCACCTCTTTGATTCTTGTGAAACTGGCAGAAGCGTATTCGGATGCCTCGTATCGCTGGATCTGTTGCTCCTTCAAGTCGAGGCGGCCAGCTAAATCTCGTTGCGTGAGGCCGCTTGCAATGCGAGCGCGAATCAAGAGCTTAGGGAGTTCTGATATACCCTCCAGCTTCTCGAATTCAAATCGCCCTTCCTTCAGATCCTCATATTCGCGAAGGTCCTCCTCAAGGTCGCTAAGTTGGCTCTTGAGGGCCTCCTCCTGCAATTGGCGCAATCGGGGATGGAGTGCGTAGCGATCGTCTGTGTCAGCCTGGAGGTTACGCAAGGCTCGCAGGAACTTTTCTGCCTGAGCCCTCGTGATGCGATATTGCCTCTCATTCTTGATCATTTGAGACCTCCCGGATCCAAGGCCACGATACCTTTTTTGGCACCTGTATTCTTGTCGGTTTGAAAGAAATCCAAGAAAGCACGATTTCTCTCATCGGCTGGCCAGCCTGCCGGAAAGAATTCTCCTCCGAACTTTGCCTTCTGGGCGGCACGACCCGAATCAAATACCAGCAGGACGGGGTCGAGCTTATCGAGGTCTACCCCTTCCTCTTCCCAGCATGCGTCGAAATCTCCTGGATCAAGTTTGGAGGAGACGAAGCTTCCGTCCACTTATACCAGTTGACAACCTGCGCTTCGCAGACTTACTAAAGCAGTTCGCTGTCCACCTGCCATATTGCGTCGCCATCGTGTTGTCCCGAATCGGTCACAGATTTGATCCCAGGGGGCTAGATGGACGCCTGGAGGCAAGTCTGAGCCGGGGGTAAACTACGGAATCATGACACAACTATAACATTGTGCTGAGGGAAGTGAAGGGTCTTTCGATGCACGAACACATTTGGAAAATTCTGCAGATGCTGCTTCAGACAATTTTATCGCCACCCCATTCCCGCCCCCGCCCCACATATCCTGAAAATCCCAAGAAACCCTGAAAACTCTGCTCCAGACAAAGCCTTCTTGTGAACCGCCCAGCGGTGTGCTAAATTTCTGCTATAAGGAGACTAACTTATGGCAACTGACCTGAACTCTCTGTTTCGCCTGACCGGCCCTTCCCAGGCCGATATCGATTCCTTCCATAACGACGGATACATTGCATTTCCCGACGTCTTTACCGACAAGGCCAGGGAATCCCTGATTAAGGAGATCGAGGGACTTGATCAAGTGCGTGAATATGTCCAACAGCTGGAGGGCAACAGCGGCGAACCACAATCGTATTTCATCCGTCCATGGAACGATCGCGGCCCTTATAGCGACCAGTTGATCGACGATCCTTTTATATCGTCTTTGCTGCAAGCGACCATCGGCGACGATTATCACTACTGCCACTCCGCGCTGAACATCGCGCCGCGCGGCATCGGGCCGCTTCGCTTCCACCAGGACCATCACCACTGGAAGCATGAGAATCCTGTTAACCATGCCGAACGCGACAAGTACTATGTGCAGATTCTCTATTACCTGAACGGCTTCACCCAGGGCGACCGCAATCTCAAGGTAATTCCGGGCAGCCATCTTGTCGAGCCGACAGAGGACGCCACACCGGACAGGATGCTCGCAGGAGAGTTCGACGCTGAAGCCGGCCGGCCGTTGAAGGAAAAACAACTGGAGTTGCCGCCGGGCAGTATGGTCTATATCAACGCCCGTATATTCCATGGCGTCGAACCAAAACCAGTGGACTCTCCGCAACCGTATCGAATTTTCAATATTGACATCTTCAAAGAGGCGGGCCCGCCGCACCGTTACACGCAGGAGATTCCTGCTGAATGGATAGCGAGCGCAAGCCCAGCCAGGAAGAAGCTGTTCATGCGCGAGGCGTACACCGAAGGCTGCTGGAACTCCTAGAGGGAACTGGCTAAGCGAACTTCAAAGACTGAACTCCGTTGCGCTCCGACGTTTTGTCGGAGCGTCTTACTTCTCAGTATGAACCATTTTCGATTTCGTAGTTCATCCGAAAGGAGCGCTCAACCCAATGTCTGACTTCCTCCGTTACCGCCAGATCCATCTCGATTTTCACACAAGCGAACAGCTCCCAAATATCGGCGGTGAGTTTGACGGCGCGGCGTGGGCGCAGCAACTGGTCGATGCCCACGTCGACTCGATTACCTGCTTTGCCCGCGGTCATCACGGGATGATCTTTTATGACACGCAGGCCCACCCTGAGCGTCGCCATCCGCATCTGCAATGCAACCTGCTGGCCGAACAGATCGAAGCTGGGCATGCCCGCGATATCCGCGTGCCGATCTATACCACTGTGCAGTGGGACTATTACACAGCGCAACGAGAACCACAGTGGCTGCAAGTGGAGGCAGATGGTTCGATTCAGGGACAGAAGCCTTACGAGGCCGGTTTCTATGCGAAACTATGTCTCAACACTCCGTACGTCGACCTTCTGACAGCACACGTGGATGACATGTTCGCGCTGCTGCCAGCAGTGGACGGCCTTTTCTTCGACATCGTTCAGGACCAGGACTGCTCGTGCACCGCCTGCCGGCAGGAGATGCTGGCGCGGGGCATTGACCCCTCCTGCGATGCTGAGCGGCAGAAGTTCGGCCAGGAGGTGACCGACCGGTTCAAGCAAGCAATGTCGACGCATGTCCGCAGCCACAGCCAGGACTGCACCATATTCTACAACTCGGGCCACGTCGGTCCGCGGCAGCGGGCGACCGGCGAGGCCTACAGCCACTGGGAAATAGAGTCGCTCCCCTCGGGCGGCTGGGGCTATATGCACTTCCCGCTTTCGCAACGCTACGCCCGCACTACCGGCCATGACGGACTTGGCATGACCGGCAAGTTCCATACGTCCTGGGGCGACTTTCAGTCTTACAAGAACGAGGCCGCGCTGCAGTACGAGTGTTTTCAGATGCTGGCGCTCAACGCCAAGTGCTCGATCGGCGACCAGCTCCACCCCACAGGCCGCCTCGACCAGGCCACTTACGATCTCGTCGGCCCTGTCTACCGGGAAGTCGCGCGCAAGGAGCAGTGGTGCAGGGGAGCAACTCCTGTAACCGATATCGGCGTCTACAATGTGGAGGAGTTCAGCGGCGAGAGGCTGACGGCCGAGACTGTCGGGGCAGTGCGCATGTTACAGGAGGGAGGGCACCAGTTCGACGTGGTCGACAGTGAAACCAGCTGGGACGGCTACCGCGTTCTCATCCTGCCAGATGCGGTGACGCTCGACGAGAAACTGGCCCGCAAAGTATCAGACTACCTGGCCGCAGGCGGCAAACTGATCGCCTCGTTCGAGTCCGGTCTCACGCCCGACCTGTCCGACTTTGCCCTGCCGGCTTGGGGCGTCAGGAAGACCGGCGACGGCCCGGTCGACGCTTGCGGCGGCCTCGTCCGCGGCCGCGACTTCGCTAAAGGCGACTACGTGGACTATCTGCGTGCGGAAGGAGGGCTTGCGGGTGGGCTGCGAAATATTGAATACGTCATGTACATGCGCGGATTGGAAGTCGCGGCAGTCGAAGGCACCGAGATTCTGGCGAGAATGGTCCCAGCCTATTTCGACCGCACGTGGCAGCATTTCTGCTCGCACCGCCAGACCCCAAGCAGTGGGGAACCGGCCGGTCCGGCCGCTGCGCGCACAGGGGAAGTAATCTATTTCGCGCACCCGATTTTTCGCCAGTACAACCAGAATGCGCCGCGCTGGTGCAAGCAGCTGTTATTGAACGCGCTCGACATGCTCATGCCCGACCCCGTATTGCGCCACGGCGGGCCCAGCAGTGTATTGACGGCGGTCAACGAACAGGCCGTCGAGAACCGCTGGGTGGTCCACCTGCTCCACTATGTTCCGGAACGCCGCGGTCAGGACTTCGACGTGATCGAAGACGTGCTGCCGCTGTATGACGTCGGCGTGAGCCTGCGGCTGCCAGGACCGGTGGCGGGCGTGCGCTGTGTCCCGGGTGGGGAGACACTTGCATTCAAGGAGGCAATGGGCCGGCTCAGCTTTACCGTGCCCAAGCTGGAAGGCCACCAGATGGTGGAGATTGCCCTTGGCTAAGGCCGCAGCGGGCGCCGGAGCATTCGCCTCTTACCTTCTCTGCCAGTAGTCCACCACCAGCACCTTCTCCAGATGGGGCCGCAGCAGCGCGCCGAAGGCCGTGTGGTCTGGGTGCGGTAGATAGGCATCGCGGTCGGCTTCACTGCCGAAAGTGACGAAAAAGCAGTGCGTAAAGCCGTCGGCCTTGCCCTCGACGCTGACATCCGTGCCCCACTCAAAGTCCTGAATGCCATCGATTTTGGCAGGTAGGGCGCGAAAAGCGTCCTCGATTTCGTTGACTCGCTCAACAGGCGTTCCGTCTTTGAATTGGAACAGGACGACGTGGCGCAACTTTGACTGGTCTGACATTGTTTTTTCTTTCCTGTGGTTGGGCCCTTTGGCTGATCGAGAGTAGCTACTGAATCACCAAAGTACTCGAAACACGACGCGATCGCAAGAGCGGGCGCTTCAGCCCAGAGGGTGCGTCCTGGTAAATTATCTCTGAGCCCAGCCCATTCAGCCGACCAAAATAGTACGCGTTGAACAGCTATTATCCGCTCGCCATCAGCCCTGCATATCTCCAGAATTCTGCAGATCAGTATTGACATTGCGCGAACCAGGTTCTTTGACCCTGCATTGGTTGTCTGTTAGCATGGCCGCACATTTCCTGATGTCGATTCGACGCTCGGACAGGGCAGAAGCAATTAGTCTTCACCAATTCGAAACAGTACGCATCACCACCTTCGCAAAGGACGTTCCATGCCTGATAAGCGCCCTAACATACTCTTCATCATGTCGGACGATCACGCCTCCCACGCTATGAGCTGTTACGGCAGCCGCATCAACCGCACGCCACACCTGGACCGCATCGCCAAAGGCGGCATGCGCTTCAACAACTGCTTCTGCACCAACTCGATCTGCACGCCCAGCCGCGCGGTAATTCTGACCGGCACCTACAATCACGTTAACAACGTTACTACGCTTGCGTCTACGCTGGATGGGCGGCAGGTCACCATGCCCAAGCTGCTCCAGGCTGCCGGTTACCAGACCGCAATTGTCGGCAAGTGGCACCTGGGCCATGGCGGCGTCAACGACCCGACCGGTTTCGACTACTGGAACGTGTTGCCCGGCCAGGGGCTGTACCACGACCCGGAAATGATCGAGATGGGGGAGCGCAAGGTCTTTCCCGGCTACGTTACCGACCTGATCACGGACTTTTCGCTCGACTGGCTGCGAGACCGCGACCCGGAGCGGCCATTCATGCTGATGTGCCATCACAAGGCGCCGCATCGCTCGTGGGAGCCGGACGAGAAGCATGCGCTTATGTACGAGGATGAGGAGATACCCTACCCGGAGACTTTCAACGACGACTACAGCAACCGCGCGGCGGCGGCGGCCGCGGCAGAGATGCGCATCGACCGCGACATGACACTGACCGACCTGAAACAGCCGACGCCTGAAGGGCTGACGCCGGAGGAAGAGAAGAAGTGGAAGTATCAGCGCTATATCAAGGACTACTTGCGCTGTGTCGCCTCGATCGACGACAACGTCGGCCGCCTGCTCGACTACCTCGAAGAGGAAGGGCTGGCCGAGAACACTATCGTCGTGTATACGTCCGACCAGGGTTTCTTCCTCGGGGATCACGGCTGGTATGACAAGCGCTTCATGTACGAGGAGTCGCTGCGCATGCCTCTGCTCATCCGCTACCCGCAAGCGGTCGAAGCCGGCAAAGTAAACGACCAGATGGTGCTCAACGTCGACTTCACGCCGACGCTGCTCGAATACGCCGGCGTGGAGATCCCGGATCATTTTCAGGGGACCAGCTTCAATCAGCTTCTGGCCGGCGAAACGCCCGATGGCTGGCAGACGTCAATGTACTACCGCTACTGGATGCACCTCGCCCACCATCACGTCTACGCCCACTACGGCGTCCGCACGCTGCGGTACAAGCTGATCTACTACTACGCCGACGGCCTCGATCAGCCGGGCGTGATCGACCAATCGAAGGAGCCCGAGTGGGAGCTCTTCGATCTTGATGCCGATCCTTACGAGCTCAACAACGTCTACCATGACTCGGCATACGCCGACGTGGTGGAGGAGTTGACTGCGGAGCTATACCGGCTGCAAACGGGGTTGGACGACGAACCCTACGACCACCCAAGCGCCGCGGGCACATGGCGAGGATGACGAGATTCGCATAAGGCTTTTTGCACCGCGAAAACTATTGGCTCAAAGTTAAGGGTAACGACTTAGCCGCATACAGTGCCTGTCTTGAACAGCCCTATAACGCCGCCTTCATTCAGGCAATCTGATTGCGTATGCGGTTGGCGGCAGCCTGGTTGAGCGGCACTGCTGGAATGAGCACACACGGTTGGTGAGCGATGGTTTTGGAGGGGGGCGTTGCGGGGGCGCAGCCCCTGCACAAGGGAGGCCGCTTGCGGCCGACCGCCCAAATGCAAAGAGAGAGTATAGAAGAGTGAGGAGTGCGTAAACAGATCCGCTCGCCTCATTCAGGATCGCAAATTAGTTGTGGCTAAGTAGTTTGCGTTTAGGAGAGAATCGCAATTCTAGCTGCGTTGTGCAGCGAGAGGGAAGAGGTGCGCGCGCCCAAGCCAAAGGGCCAGCGCGCCTAGTGCAACGGAGAATACCACGCCGCTCGCCGCAACAGCGACGACGCCGCTAATTGAATACACGCCGCCCGTCCCAAGGCTTCCGACACCTGACGCGATGGCCACCATCGCCTCGTTGATTCCCTGCACGCGCCCCCGTTGCCGCGAGCCCTCCAGCGCAGCCGACAGCAGCGACGAGCCCGCAATATAGCTGAAGTTCCACCCCAGCCCCAGCAGAAAGAGCGAAAGGAACAGTACCGGCAGCTCAGTCGAAAGCGGCATCATGATCGCGGCCAGTACCTGTATCAGGGACCCCGCGAAGATCATGGGCACACGGCCAATTCGCCCCGCCAGCCAGCCGCTGACGCCAGACAGACCAAACATCCCCAGCGTATGCGCCATCAGGACATAGGATATCGCGGCAGCCTTGTAGTCGGCGCGGTTCATATGCAGCGGCGTGACCACCATCAGCAGCGTCATCACCAGTTGCCCGATCGCCATCGCGGCTATCGCCAACTGCACGTCCGGCAGCTTGAGCAGCTGCATGACCTGCTGCAGCCCCCTGGGCGAGTCATCGTTTGCAGCCTGGGCATCGGGCGAGCCATCCTTTGTACTTTCCTCTGCCCTGGCCGCATCCCTCTTTCGGTCAAGCAGCGCGGCCAGCTCCTTGGGATCCGGCCGCAGCGCCACCAGCAACAGAATCAACGCCAGTACCATCAACCCCGCGCTAATCCAGAACGGCCCCACGTGCTCATGGAATCCCTGCTGTCTGGCCAGACCAACGGCAGGCTCCACCAGCAGCGGGCCGCCAACCGCACCTACAGTACCTGCAAAAACGATCAACCCGATTACCTTGGCCTGCTGTGCCAGCGGGAAGATCTCCGCGGCAGCATACCGCGTCTGTTCCAGGGCCGCCCGACCTATGCCCAGCAGCACAGCCCCGCCAAGGAAGCCCACCAGCGAGCCCGCACTGATCGCCGACGCCGAAACGAGCATTCCAAATATCACAAATGAGAGGCCAACCGCCAATCCTATGCGGCGGCCCGCCTTATCGAGCAGCCAGCCCAGAGGATAACCCGCGCCCGCCCTCCCCACCATCGACAGGGCGTTGGGAAGTCCAATCAGCTGCACACGGCCGCTGAGGGAGTAGGAGATGATCGGCGTCAGCACGAAACTGGCGATCATCGCGGCGCTATTGAGGCTGCTGACGACGAAAAGCGTGATTATTAGCCGCCGCTGAACGCGGGACATAGGGATCATGGAGAAAGCGTCCTTCACAGGTCGGACCTGCCCAGCGCTTCGCTCACCGGGCTTGACATGTGCCTGTGTTTGGGGTGGCGTGCTTCGCATTGTAAACCGTCATCATGCAAACGGCAATTGCTCTTACTCCTGGCATATCCCGCCACCGTCGCGCCAGTTTCTTACCTCTGTACCCAACCCCGCGACCCCCGTAAAACTGCATTTTCCGCCTCCGACCCAATATCGAATCAGGACGTGACTTCGTAGTAGGGCCGGATCGGTAAGGGCGCCCGCAAAAGACACTCACCAAGGCCGCCCTACGCGGGCTGCAGAGGAGTCCGAATTCAGGTGTCTAAGCTCTGGAATATAGGGCCAGATTCTTGCGGCTAATTGGGGGTTGTGGTACGGTGCAAACGGTCTGGCCCATGAACAATCTGTTTCGAAAGACAGGGCTGATTCCTCCTCCGCCCGCGACCGGGAATGTTTCGAATAAGTCACTGTTCGGCTTTGGCTCCAGCGCTCCACTTCCGTAACCCGCCGGTTCTCCAATTGCGAAGGAAAGCACGATGGCATCGAACGCAAAACCGAATATCATCCTGTTCGGCATTGACTCCTTGCGGGCCGATCACATGAGTTGCTACGGTTACCCGCATCTGACCAGCCCTTATCTGGACCGCTTCGCCGCGCAAGGCGTGCTATTCGAAAACACGTTCAGCGCCCACATTCCGACCACAAGCGCCTACGCCTCGATGCTGACCGGCATGGACGTCTTCTCGACACAGGTGGTGGCGCTGCGCCATCAGGGTCCGCTGCGTCCGGAAGTTAAGACTTTGGCGGAGATCCTGCGCGACGAGGGCTACCACACCGTCTGCGTCGGCTTTGACGGCAACCCCAGCAGCCGCGGGTTCGACGAATACCTGAGTTACAAGGCGTGGGGTTCTTTTGAGGAAGGACGTCTTCCCAAAGCCCAGCTACTGAACGAGGAGGCGATACCGGCGATCGATCGCATGTTGGCCGATGACAAGCCATTCTTCCTGTTCCTGCGCCACATGGATCCCCACGCCCCCTACCTGCCGCCCGAGCCCTATGAGCGCATGTTTTATCACGGCGACGAGTGCGATCCCAGCGACAAGTCGATGGAGCCCGTGCTTGCTTTCAAGCCGTTCCGCGACTTTCTGGCCTCGTGGCTGCCGCCTGGCATCACGGACAAGGACTATGTGATTGCGCAGTATGACGGTTCGATCGCCTACATGGACGCCGCCATTCAGTCGATCTTCACCGCGCTAGAGGCTCACGGCGTCTTCGACGAGACGATTGTGGCGATAAACGGCGACCATGGGGAAACGCTATACGACCACGAGTGCTGGTTCGACCACCATGGCATTTATGACAACGTGCTGCACGTGCCGTTGATGCTTCGCTATCCGCCCAAGCTTCCTGCCCATACACGCGTGGCCGGCTTCAACCAGCACAAGGACCTGGTACCCACCCTTCTGGATCTGGCCGGCATTGACGCCGGAATCGACTTTGACGGTCGTTCCCTTCTGCCGATGGTGGAGGGCAGCGTGGCTTCCCACGAGAGCGAAATCTACATCACGGAATGCACATGGATGCGCAAGCACGGCTGGCGCACGCCCCAGTGGAAACTGATGCTCGCGCTTGAGCCTGATTTCCATTTCAAGCCCCCGGTAGAGCTCTACAACATGGTCGAAGACCCTGAAGAGAACTGCAACCTCGCCGAAGCGTTGCCGGACGTGGTCGCGGCATTGACCGCCCGTCTGAACGCCTGGGAGAGCAAGCGGGAGTCGGAAACCGGGCTTCCTAATCCGATTCACCACCAGGGTGACTGGCACGGCCTCAAAGGTGTCGGCCCGTTCACCAGTTCGCAGCAAGCTTACGATTCTCTTTTCATCGGCGACGCCAGCGCTGCCAGGCGACTCCAGGCCAAGTCGCGCGAGGCCGAAGAGAAGGAATAAGAGCAAGGTTTTCACAATGGCTTCGTCCGCGAAACCAAACATCGTCATACTCGGCATCGACTCGCTGCGGGCCGACCATCTTAGTTGCTACGGCTACGACCGGCTGACCAGCCCGCGCCTGGATCGCTTTGCCTCCCAGGGGGTGCTCTTCGAAAACACGTTCAGCCCGCATATCCCGACGACCAGCGCCTACGGAATGATGCTGACGGGCATGGACATCTTCACTTCGCAACTGGTGGCGCACCGGCCCAAAGGCCCGCTGCGGCCCGAGGTGAAGACGCTGGCAGAAATCCTGCGCGAGCAAGGTTATCACACGGTCTCTGTGGGCTTATCGGGCAGGGCCAGCGCGCGCGGTTTCGACGAGTATCTGACCTTTACGCAGACGGGTAGCTGGTCGGAGGGGCGCGTGCCCAAGGCGCAAAGGCTGAACGAGCTGGCACTGCCCGCGCTCGACCGGTTGGTCGCAGAAGGCAGACCCTTTTTCCTCTTTCTGCGCCACATGGACCCCCATTCGCCTTACCTGCCGCCGCAGCCTTTCGAGCGCATCTTCTATCACGGGAATGAGTGCGACGCGGCCAACCGGTCGATGGACCCGGTCTTCGCGTTCGAGCCGTTCAAGCATACCCTCATTGACATGTTGCCGCCGGGCGTCAGGGACAGAGAATATGTGAACGCCCAGTATGACGGCGCGATCGCTTATTTGGACGCGTGCGTCCAGTCGATATTCACCGCGCTCGAAGCGCATGGCCTCTTCGACGAGACGATTGTGGCGATCAACGGCGACCACGGCGAGGAGCTCGACGAACACGGATACTGGTACGATCACCATGGCCTCTATGACAATGTGCTTCACGTGCCTTTGATGTTGCGCTACCCGCCCAAGCTGCAGTCGGGTAGGCGCGTGGCCGGTTACAACCAGCACAAAGACCTGGTCCCTACGATCCTCGAACTTGCGGAAATCGACGCGGGCATCAGTTTCGACGGCCGCTCGTTGCTGCCATTGATCGAGGGCGAGGTTGCGTCGCATGAGAGCGAATTCTATATCACCGAGTGCGCGTGGATGCGGAAACACGGCTGGCGCACGCCGCAGTGGAAGCTGATCCGCGCGCTCGAACCGGACTTTCACTTTATGCCGCCGGTCGAGCTTTACAATTTGGTCGAAGATCCCGAGGAGAAATTCAACATTGCAGAGGGGCTGCCTGAAGTTGTGGCAGCACTCACGGCTCGCCTGGACGCGTGGGTGAGCAAGCGGGAGGCCGAGGCCGGGCTGCCCAATCCCATCCATCACCAACCCGGTTGGCACGATGTCGAAGGCATTGACTATTTCACCAGCTCGCAGCAGGCCTATGATAATCTGCGCATTGGCCGCCCCAGTGTAGAGGCGTTGCGACGGGAGCGTTCGCAAACGAGTTCAGCAAGATAGTTGGCACAAACCCAGACGATAGGTACAGGGCGGCAGAAGTCAGACTAGCTGGCCCGCCTTATCGATTCACAATGGAGCGAGATTCATGAAACTTGGCGCAAATTCAGTACTGTTCGGCGGTTTCGACCTGGAGACCTCTTTCCGCTGTATCGCGATGGCTGGATACGACGGCATCGAGGTGGCCGCAATCGACGCGATGGCCCAGCATCTTGTATTGGACCGATGGCAAGAAATAGCGCCGGAGATCAAGCAGTTGGCACAGACCTACGAACTGGAACTGCTGGCAATGGAACAGCCTAGCCGCGATCGTGATCTGATGGAAAAGGCGATGCAGGCGGCGGTGGCGTGCGGCATTCCTATCGTCAACTGCGGGCCGGGCGGTGAGAGCGGCAACGAGGAGAGTCTGGTACAGACCATCGACGAGTTAGGGGAACTCTCACTGAGGGCCGAAAAGTACGGTGTGACCTTATGCGTGAAGGCGCACGTTGGCGCAAGCATTTTTGACACGCCTACGACTCTGCGGGCGATGGAGGCGATCGACTCCCCCAACTTTGGCATTGACATGGATCCGTCGCATATTTACCGCGCCGACGAAAATCCTGTAGACGCGATCGCCGCTGTGATCAGCCGTGTCAAGCACGTTCATATTCGCGACTGCAAGGGACGCCAGCAGGGGCCGGGCAAGCCGGAGCTGCAGGCAAACGGCCGCGGCGACATCGACCTTGTAGGCTACGTCAGCGTCCTGCACCGGAACGGCTACGACGGCCCGCTGAATCTGGAGGTGATCGGCGCGCGCGAGTACAGCCTCGAGCAGTGCTGCACCATCGCCGCCGAGAGCCGCGGCCACATGCAGGCATGTTTGCAAGCGTGCGGCGCGCGTTAAGTTGCCTTGACAGTTACCTTTTCCGCCACGACAGGCGGTTTGTTTGTCATTCTCAAATGTCACACCTTCAATGAGGAGAGGTCCATGCTCACTTCAGCACAGATTGAACAGTTTCATGCCGACGGATTCCTGAATGGCGGGCAAGTGCTTAGCAGCGACGAGGTTGAAGAATTACGCAACGAGGTGATGCGTGTCATCGACGACCGGGAGCGAGACGACATTCCGCAGCCCGTTCATGTGCGCAATATGAGCCGGGACGACAGCAAGGCAGTGTGGCAGATCGTCAATATCTGGGAGGCGAGCAAGCCCTTTCGCGACCTGATCAGCCGCACAGACATTACGACTGGCATCGCGCAACTGACCGGCGCGACCGAGCTTCGTATCTGGCACGATCAGATCCAGTACAAGCCGGCGCAGACAGGGGGCACGACACACTGGCACCAGGACGCCCCCTTTTGGCCCATCATCAGGCCGATGACCGAAGTGACGGCGTGGGTTGCACTGGACGACGCCGACGAATCCAACGGCTGCATGTCGATGGTTCGAGGCTCGCATCAGTGGGGCAACAACATCGAGTACCTGCAGAAGCTGGAAGAGATCGATGCTATGCCGACGGAACACCAAGGTCAGACGCTCCAGGTGGCTAGCTGCCCGGTAAAGAAGGGCGAGGTCCATTTTCATCACTCGCTCACGTGGCATGGCTCTCACGATAACCACAGCAACCGCCCGCGGAGGGCGATTGCGCTGCATTACATGACGAACGAGACCTATTTCGTTGCCAGCGGCGAGCATGTCATGAAAAGGTTCGTTGAGGTAGATGACGGCGAACAGATGCGGGGCAAGCACTTCCCGCAAGTTTATCCGCAAGCTTGAGCGCCCCGCGGGCAGAAAACTCCCCGGGCTCAAGAGCGCAGTCGCTGCCGCGGAGGAAGCCCTTCGTCGGGGAGTGGCAGGTGGCTGGCCCGCGTGAGGCGCAACGTACGGAAAACAAAGGTGATACGTGGAAACTGGCTTGGCAGAAGACCAAAATGATCAAGAAGCCGTTATGACCTTCTACACAGATTCTGAAATTGCTGCGCTCTTGGCCAGTAGCGAATCTGACTTGGTGGAGCGCAAGAGGAGTGCGAGTGATAGTAATGCAATCCGTCGAAACATCTGCGCTTTTGCCAACGATTTGCCGGCCAGAGGCAAACCAGGGGTGTTATTTGTTGGTGTTGAAGATGACGGATCTTGCTCAAACATAGATGTAACCGATGAACTGCTTCGCAATTTAGCGCTGATGCGGTCAGACGGAAGTATTCAGCCATTTCCCACTATGACAGTGGACCAGAAGACGGTCAACGGGTGTGATATGGCGGTGGTCCAGGTGATGCCTGCAACGAATCCCCCCCTTCGATATAAGGGGCGCGCCTGGATCAAAGTGGGGCCGACTGTCCAGCAGGCCAGTCCTGAGGAAGAGCAGCGGCTGGTCGAGAGGCGGGTGGCAGGCCAGAGATCATTCGACATGCGTCCGGTTTCAGATGCGTCACTTGACGATCTGGACTTGGAGTACGTTTCAGCGACCTACCTGCCGAGCGCGGTCGCAAGGGAAGTCTTGGAACAGAATCAGCGCCCACTACCCCAGCAGCTTCGCTCCCTTCGCTTACTGCATCAGGGTCTCCCCGCGCTAGGGGCGCTCATTGCTTTCGGTCGTGATCCGCAGTATTGGGCCCCCGGGGCCTATGTCCAATTCCTGAGGATTGCCGGTGTATCCCTCACCGACCCCATCAAGAACAGCAAGGAATTGACCGGCAAGCTTGAAGACGTACTGCGTCGTTTGCAGGAGCTCATTGAGATAAACATCTCAGTAAGTTCTGATGTAGTGACCCATGCACGGGAGGTTCGCAAACCGGACTATCCTATCGAGGCGCTTCGACAGCTGTCAGCAAACGCAGTCATGCACCGGAGCTATGAAAATACAAATTCCCCCAGTCGAGTCTATTGGTATGACGACCGGGTTGAAATTCAAAGTCCTGGAGGTCTGTATGGCAATGTTACTCCCACGAATATTCACGAGGGAGTAACAGACTACCGGAATCCGTTAGTTGCAGAGATAATGCATCACCTGGGTTTTGCGCAACGCTTTGGTCTTGGGATTCAGCTTGCCAAAACGAGACTCAAGGACAATGGAAATCCGCCACCTGAGTTTTCGTTCTCATTGACTCATGTCTCCGTTGTAGTAAGAGGACTACCATGAAAACCATTGCTTTCTTCAACAACAAAGGTGGGGTCGGCAAGACCTCTCTTGTGTATCACCTTGCGTGGATGTACGCAGATTTAGGCCTCTCGGTGGTAGCAGCTGATTTCGACCCGCAGGCCAACCTCACGAGCATGTTTTTGAATGAGAGTGAGTTGGAGCTACTTTGGGACGGGGGCGACCATGGGCGAACCGTCTCTGGCGCATTTCGACCTCTGCTGGCTGGGACAGGAGACATTGCACCTCCTCACACCATTGAAGTTTCTCCTGGGCTTGCGCTCTTGGCTGGCGACCTGGCGCTTTCGAGAGCCGAGGACGATTTGTCCAGCGAGTGGCCGGGTTGCCTGGACGGAAAGGAACGGTCATTTCGGGTCATCAGCGCACTTTGGAGGCTGGCGGAGCTGGCAAGCGAAAAAAATGAAGCCAACCTAGTGCTGATTGATGTGGGCCCCAACCTTGGCGCCCTCAATCGGGCTGCTTTAGTAGCGGCTGAGGACGTAGTAATACCCCTGGCGCCGGACCTCTTTTCCATGCAGGGCTTAAGAAACCTGGGGCCCACGCTGATGAATTGGCGGAAGGAATGGCAAGATAGACTCAATCGGGCAACAGACATTCAGGACGCTTTGCATCTTCCTCCCGCGTCTATGAACCCCGCAGGTTATGTAGTATTGCAACATGCTGTTCGCCTTGATCGACCTGTCAAGGCCTATGGAAAATGGATGGAGAGGATTCCCAACGAATATCGAACAGCCATCCTTCGAGATGAACAGAAATTCAAGGGGACTCTAACTGACGATGATCCCCACTGCCTGAAAAACCTGAAGCACTACCGAAGCCTCATGCCCTTAGCTCAGGAGGCCCGAAAGCCGATCTTCTTTCTAAAGGCTGCCGATGGCGCCATAGGGGGGCATCTAAAATCTGTGCAGGATTGTTACGACGACTTTCGTTCTCTAGCTGGGCGGATTGCCGATGGCGTCGGCCTGACCCTTCCCTTTGCAAATTGATCTCATGCACTAACACATTGCGACGGCACGAGGCTGGCCGTTAAGAGATAAAGTCTGTATGTTGATTGCGAACTGGGTCATACATGGAAACTGGTTACAGGTGTCAGGGAGGCTGACCCTGTGACTCAATTGAGTTTATGTTGATGCCGCCCGAGAGGAACGTGTTTCATATTGTGTCCCAAGTAAACCGGAGAATCCCCACATGATTCGAATTGGCATCGTCGGATGCGGCCGCATCCTCAACGCCCATCTGCACGGCTACCGGCTCCTGCGCGAAGCAGGCTTTGACGACTTTCGCATTACCGCGCTGTGCGCCCGTAACCGTGACGACGCGCTGATGTTTCGCAAGCGGGGCGAAGGACCGCCCCCGCGCGCGGCCGTGCTGGCACCGGAGACGGGGGACCCGCTGGCTGCGCCGCACATCTATCTGGACGAGTTTCAACCTGACACGGATGTTGCGGTCTTCACGGACTACAGGGAGATGATTGCGGCGGGTGTGGTCGATGCAGTCAACGATTTTACGACGTTATCGATGCACCATCAGATCGGGGCCGCCGCGTTTGACGCCGGACTGCACCTGCTGGTACAGAAGCCGCTGGCGATCTCAGTCGCTGCGGGACGCCTACTTGTGGAAAGGGCTAAGGCAGAAGGATTGACGCTCGGCTTGTTCGAAAACGTACGCCAGTCGGCCGGAACGCGAGCGGCTGCGTGGGCCATACGTCAGGGCCTGATCGGCGACCTGCAACTGGCGTTGTTGGGCGGGATCGGCGGGCTTTGGTCGCCGGACAAGATCGTGGGGGAAACGCCGTGGCGTCATCGTAAGCTCGAAGGCGCGGGCGGCGGCGCGATTGATATCGGCGTGCACGTCATGCACATGATCCGTTACATCTGCGGCGAAGTGGAGGCTGTAAGCGGCACTGTACGCACGTTCGAGCCGATGCGCTATCTGTACGGCGACCCTGCGGCGGGGCTGGAAGTTGAGGCGAACGTGGACGACACCTATCTGGCGACCGTTACATGCGAGGGCGGTGCGCTGGCGCAGCTCATGTGGTCGTGGGGGGGTCACGGTGAGGAGACGGCGATTCCCGGGGCGCCGGTTTTCTATGGGAGCGAAGGGTGCATAAAGGGCGGAGAAATCATCGCCGACAGTGGCAGCCGCAGCAATCTGCAGGACACATTCTGGGCCGAAGCTGACCCGGCCTTGCTGGACGTCCAGTTTCCGAAGGTGGGACCGAACGAGACGCGGCTGACGGATCCCTTTGCCATCCAGCAGTATGACTGGCTGGATGCCATCGCCCGCGGCGGACAGCCGGAGACTGATGGGGAAGAGGGCCTGCGTGACCTGGCGGCTGCGTTTGGAATGATAGAATCGTCGCTGCTAGAGCGTACAGTCACATTGGCTGAGTTGTTGTCAGGCGAAGTAAAGGGCTACCAGCAGGAAATCGACGACCATTTCGGGTTGGCATAGGCGAATCTGCCCAGGAAAGTGATGCCCAGCGCTAGCTATGCAAAGATTGTGGAATGGTCTGAGGAAGATCAGTGCTATGTTGAAAGCTGTCCTGGGCTCTTCTATGGGGGCTGCCAGGGTGATGACGAGAAGAAGGTGCTCTTGGAATTGTGTCGAATTATAGAAGATACAGTTGAGACATACATTAGGGACGGGATGCCCCTGCCGTCACCGACTTCCGGCTAAGATTATGCAAACAGGGTAACTACTAAGCCACAGTAGTTGACCAGCCTGTCATTCTTGGAACCATTCGGGCTCTTGGTGACGCAACTGGTGTACAGCGGCCGCCATGCTCGCCAGCCGACACGATGCGATGAAGGCACACGGTGGGGGAGGCATGTTTTTGTAGGGGGGCGTGGCGGGGGCGCAGCCCCTGCACAAGGGAGGGCCGAAGGCCCGACCGCCCAAAGAATAGAACAATGAGGGGAGAACGAACACCTTTGCTCGCCTCGGTGAGAGTTGCGAATCTGTAGCGGCTGCGTAGTTACCAAACAGGAATTTAGCCGTTGATCGGAAGTTGGGCAGGCAGAGCATTTTGCCTTAGTTTAGAATTCAAGAATCTCCAGGAATTATTTTAGCCAGTCTTGGAGGTCGAGACAGGGAGAGGTCCAGATGCGACGAGTCGGAATCGTCGGAGCAGGTGGGATATCCAGAACGCACGCCGACCGCTGGAATCAGATGCCAGGTGTTGAGCTGGCCGGTTTCTATGACATTATAGAGGATGCTGCGCAGCGTGCGGTCCAGCGATCCGGCGGCAAGGTTTTCGGCAGCATGAACGAACTGTTTGATGCCGTTGACTACGTGGACGTATGTACGCCGGGCACGGCCCACGTACAGCCGGTCATCGCGGCGCTGGAGGCCGGGATACCAACTGTCTGCGAGAAGCCGCTTGCGAACAGCGTGGCTGACTGCGAGCGGATCGTCGAAGTCGCCGAGCGCACGGGTACGCCCTTGTTTGTGGCGATGGTTGTGCGATTCTTCCCACAGTTCGCCAAGGCCAAGGAGGTGCTGGATAGCGGGGCAATCGGCGCGCCGGGCGTGATCCGCACTGTCCGCAGCGGCAGTTACCCTGACGGGGGGTCAGGTTGGCGCAAGGGTCTGGCGATTACCAGCTACTATGCCGACTTTGCCCAGAGCGGGGGCGTGCTGTTGGATCTCTGCATCCACGACATCGATTACCAGCGCTGGTGTTTTGGCGAGATCGAGCGCGTCTTCGCACGGGGCATGATGTTTGCCGGCAAGGAGCCGAAGGATCACGCGCTTCTTACTGTGCGCTTTAGCAACGGGGCAGTTGGGCACATCGAGGGCAGCTGGTCCTACCCGCGGGGGCGATTCTCGACCCGAATTGAGATTGCTGGTACCGGAGGCATACTCGAATGGGATTCGAGGACGCGGCCGCCCGTGGAAGTCGCCCTTGCCCAGGAAGACGGCTCTCTTGCTTCCTCCGGCAGTTCACCTACAGCACCCAAGGACGATCCTTACTACGCTGAACTGGCCCATTTTGTCCAATGCACGGAAGCGAAAGAGCCCTTCCTGGTGACACCGTACGACGGCTTGATGGCGGTGAAAATATCAAGGGCTGCGATTGAGAGCCTGGAGACGGGAAGGCCGGTCACAATCAGTTGAGGCCCAGTAGTGGCTTCGTTGTACTGCCAATTTCGTGCTGGCAACACGCCCATATGCAGTTGCTTACTTATTGCTAACGAATCGTAGGACTTATTTAAGAAGGATAAGCCGGTGACTCGCGAACTCGAATCTCTGAATGAAGTCCGTCTTGGCATGTTCAGCTTTGCCCACATGCACGCTGCCAGTTACATTCACTTCCTGGCGCAGATGGAAGGCGTGACGATTGCGGGCATTTACGACGATGACTACGATCGGGGCGGCCGTATTGCCGCCCAGTACAATGTGCCCTATTTCAGAAGGGCGGATGGCCTCTTCGACCAGGAGTTGGACGGTGCTGTTATCTGCTCCGAAAATGCGCTCCATGCTCCCCTTGTACTGCAGGGCGCCGGCCGCGTCGGCGCCATCTTGTGCGAGAAACCTATCGCCACCACCGCCAGCGACGGTCAGGAGATGATTGACCGCTGCCGCGAGACAGGCACGAAACTGCAGATCGCCTTTCCCATGCGCTTTGCCCCGCCGGTAATGGAGCTGAAACAGCAGCTCGACGCGGGCGTGCTGGGCGAAATCTACAGCGTCAAGAGCACCAATCACGGCTCGATGCCCGGCCGCTGGTTCGCTGATCACAAACTGGCTGGCGGCGGCGCGGTAATGGACCATACCGTCCATGTGGTCGACCTGCTGCGCTGGTTCTGGGATACGGAGGTGGAAGAGATTTACGCCGAGGTTGGCCGCGAACTATTGCATCCAGGTTTGGGCATTGACGATGTGGGGTTGCTGAGTTTTCGGCTGGCAAACGGCGTCTTTGGCACGCTCGACACCAGTTGGTCGCGGCCACCAAGCTACCCTACCTGGGGGGACGTGAAGTTGGATGTCCTCGGCGAGCAGGGATTAATCTCTGTCGACGCCTTCGAGCAGAATCTCCAGGTCAGTTCAAACGAAGCGGGAAAAACGTCCGACGTCAATTGGGGCAGCAGCGGTGACGAGGGGTTGGTGGCAGATTTCGTGGCGATGATACGCGAGGACCTGGAGCCTTCGATCAGCGGGGAGGACGGTCAACGCGCCCTGGAAGTTGCCCTGGCTGCCTATGAATCGGCGCGGAGGGTAGAGCCGGTGGCGTTACCAATTTGAAGGATTTACCGCGGGCTACGTCCTGCAACTGACAGAAGATGGAGCAAATGCATGCGCTCTGCCGGGGGCCAGCTTGCTGACGTTTGTGTAGAAACCCTTTCTCGACCCGCGGGCCCGTTTTCTCCCCTTTACCTACATTGAAAGCATGGTAAATCCTCTCAGCCCCATTGGATAGGACCTCTATGATACCAAATGCAGCAGCACGGGCACGCGCCATTCTGGATGAAAGGCCGCTTTTTTTTGACACCGAAACGACTGGACTAAACAGCTCTGCCGAAATTGTAGAGGTTGGCATTGTCGACGCGGAGGGCAATACTCTTCTGGAGAGCCTTGTCCGCCCCATTCGACGCATCCCGTCAGACGCGGTCGCCGTCCACGGTATTTCGAATGCGATGGTGAGGAATGCGCCTACTTGGGCGGCGCTCTGGCCGGAGGTCAGCCAGCTGTTCAGCGGGAAACGCGTCGGCATTTTCAACGCCGACTTTGACCTGAGGATGATGCGGCAGTCTCATCAACAACATGGCTTGTCGTGGGAAGATATGGGAGGGAACGCCTTCTGTGTGATGAAGATGTACGCACGGTACTATGGCGACAAGCGAGGCATAAAGGACGCCAAGTGGCAAAGTCTGCAAAAGGCGGGCCGGCAGTGCGGCATCGCTCTGCCAAACACGCACCGAGCGGTTGATGATGCCCGATTGGCCTGCGCGGTCTTTCGGCACATGGCGGGACTTTCTTAATTTCTTTGAATCCGGTGGCTGCAGTCGGACCAGTCCAATATGGACCAAGCACTGAAAAGATTTCTGAAAGGGAGAACGCCCTTAGCTGAAGAAGAGATGGACTGGTCCGGGGGCGGGTTGGAGCTAGTTCAGACACGGTATACATATGCACTAGACGAAGCGGCTCCTCCCCCGGTTGACCTGGTTACGTCGGTGAGGGCGCTCCTGACGCGCGGCCCGAACATAATGGTAATGCGGGATCCGGGCGGCGAGCATATCGTGCCCGGCGGGCGCATCGACGAAGGCGAAGGGCTGCTGGAAGCATTGAAGCGCGAACTTCTGGAGGAAACGGGCTGGACCGTCGGAGGTGAACCGGCGCTTATCGGTCTGTTCCACTACCACATCCACTCACCCAAGCCAGTAGATTATCGGTACCCTTACCCAGACTTTCTGCAACTGATTTACGGAGCAGAGGCGGACAGCCATTTCCCTGAGGCGATGGAAGTCGGCGGCTTTGAGTTGGGTGCGGAGTTTCGTCCTCAAGCGATTGTTCAGCGGCTGCCGCTTTCGCTTGGCGAGGCGGCGCTCCTTCGAATTGTGCAGGAAGCTTAGAGAAGGCCCGCTGGCAGTCCATGCAGACGCGTTGCGGCCGGACTCTTCGTAGACCTTTAGCTGTAACCGGACCGCGTTCCCTAATAGGTGAGCAGCGCATTCGGTAGAGGGCCGCCTACCCGGAGGCCCTCTACCTCCGGAGCTCCTAATGCAGTAGCTCCGACATCCTACCCACTACAGCTAAAAGTCAATTCAAGATTATTGCCGGCACCCCGTCGTGGGATGGCGAGGCACCGGCATTGAGGGGGCTACGGAATACTCCGGCAGTTGGCTCGGCCCGGGAAGCGCCTCTGCGAACAGATTAGAATAAAGGGAAGGTCTCTCTCATTGTCTTGACACGCGTCCTTTAAGCGCAAGGAGAGCCATTGTCATGCTTACGATAACAACCACTGAAACGGAGAGGAGGCCTTTCAGTATTTCGTCAATCTCCCAGCCTACGGTAATGATGGAGCGCAGCGAGCCAAGGAGGTAAGTAACGGGATTGTACTGGGCGACAGTTGCCATCCAGCCAGTCATCGCCTCGAGAGGTATGAACATTGGCGTGAGAAACATCATGGGCAGAAAAACCATAAAGCTGCTGCTGACGGCGGCCGCGCTGGCTGTTTTCAGGGCGATTGCATATGAGAAGCCTGCGAAACCTAGTCCCCAGTAGGCAGCGAGGGCTACAAAGGCGACGACGCCTGCTACACCGGTTTCGAACCGGACCCCTACTGCATACCCCAGGATGAGGACGGGGACCGAAAGGGCTATGACCAGGGCTATGTCGGCGACCATCATTCCGATCAGGAGTGCCAGGCGGCGTACCGGGGTCATCACGAGGCGGTCGAAGTAGCCACTGCGAACGTCCTCAACCAATGTTAACGCCCTCGAAAGCGGCCCGGTGACAGCCATGATGATTGCGACTGGGAGTTGGAAAGCCTTGTAATCGAGGGTGCCGCCCGCCTCCACGAAGTTCTGGAGCGCGCCCGTATTTACAGTGAAAAAGAAAAGGGGGATGATGAACCCCGGAATCACGGACTCGGGGTCCCTCAGGACCGATCGGAGGGCCCGACGAGATATCGCGGAGACGTCACTTGCGAAGCCTCCATTTCTGGCTTGAACTTGGGTGAGTCCAATCGCAGTCATGCTGGCTCCTCCTTTGCGATGTTGGCGTCAACTTCAAGGCGGGCTCCGGTGTAGTGAAGGAAGACGTCGTCCAGAGTAGAGGTGCGCAGGACAATGTCCTCTACAGAAGCACCGGACTGGTCCAGTGCTATTGCGACGGGGCCGATCACTTTGGATCCCTGATCGACGCTTAATGTGATTTCATTTGCATAAACTTCGACGCTTTCGACGCCATCCACTTGCTCGCACGCCTCCGCGGCGCCGCTTGTCTGGCCATCAATCCTGGCGACGATCATGTCGGAACCGACAGAGCGCTTTAGTTCGGCGGGCGAGCCTTCGGCGACGATTCTGCCTTGGTTGATTATGCCGACGCGCTGGGCGAGGTAGTCGGCCTCTTCCAGGTACTGCGTTGTCATGAAGATCGTTACTCCTCTGTCCTCGTTTACACGGCGTACTTCGTCCCAGAGTTCGACTCGGCTGATGGGATCCAGCCCAGTAGTGGGTTCGTCGAGGAAAAGAATTTGCGGTTCGTGAATCATAGCAACTGCCAGGTCGAGTTTTCGCTTCATGCCGCCAGAGTAGGTGCCGATGAGCAGGTCCAAGGCCTCATCAATATTTAGCAGGTCGGCAAGATAGTTGATGCGTTGCTTGATGGCAGGTCGAGTTAACCCGTAGAGGCGGGACTGGAGCTGTAAGAGCTCCCGCCCCGTCTGCTTGTCATCGAGGGCCGCCGCCTGGAGCGCGGCGCCGATCTTCAGTCTGACTGCGGCAGGTTCTGTGACCACGTCATGACCTGCCACGCTGGCGGAACCGCCAGTCGGCAGAAGCAGCGTTGTCAACATTCTGACTAACGACGTTTTTCCCGCTCCATTGGGACCTAGAAAGCCGTAGATCTCTCCGCTGGGAATTGAGAGGTTGACGGCATCGACTGCCCTGACGGCGCCGAAACTGCGGGATAGCGAGTTGGTGATTACTGCGTGTTCGTCCGTCATTATCGGTTCCGCTCCTCTCCTGTTTGGATTTCGACGTTTGCTTCGTGCAGCTCGCCGCCGCGAATGATCTGCAAGGTCGTTACTTTGCCGGCCAGATCGCTTCGCAGTGCGATTGCCAGTTCGTCAGGGCTGAGGATCGGTTCACCGTCAAGGTTGACGAGAATGTCACCCACTACAAGGCCTGCCTTTTCCGCAGGGCTGTCAGGCGCAACGGAGTTGAAAAGCACTCCCGTCTCCTGTCCCAACTCTTTGCTAAGGCCCGTGGGCAGTTGAACGGTCTGAACACCTACCCCCAGGTAGCCCCGGCGAACAGAGCCATATTTGAGAAGGGAGTCTACGGTTGGCGCGACGGTTGCGTGGGTCAGAGCAATGCCACCATCGCGACTGAGAGCAGACGTCGCCATGCCGACAACGCGTCCGTCGGCGCCGACAATGGCGCCACCGGAAAAGCCAGGGTACATGACCAGGTCGGCGCGCACGTAGTGACTGATCCGGGCCCCGCCATGGATTCGCCAGTCCTCCCCTATGGCACTGAGTATGCCCATAGAGGCCTGGACACTTGTTCCCGGCCGGCCGACGGCGAATACCATTGCGCCAACGCGCAACTCTTCTTCAGGCAGCCATGATAAGGATGCAAGTCCTTCGCGTTGGACCCGTAACGCCGCGATGTCGATGGCAGGATCCCGTCCGATCAGAGTCGCATCCACCTGTTCGCCGTCGGGCAGGCTGACTCGAATGTTCTCCGTTCTAATCACGTGATTTGCGGTGACGATCACACCGTCTGCCGACCAGACGAACCCACTTGCCGGAAAACGGCGACGGCCGTTCACCTGTACGACCCCCTGCCCGGCAGATTCGACGACTGCGGCCATTCCTTCTGATAATGCTTTGAACTGGTTAGACATTTCTGGCTCCATTCCAATCTCTCTCATGCGGGCTACGTGCCTGCAATAGCTTCCGTTGTTGCAGTTTCTATGATAGCGCGGCGTGTTCTTCAATACATCGGCAGATGTGGCAGGAGGAACCCGTCAGTTCGGGTAGGAGTGAGATGGATGGGGATGCTTGCACACGTCGGAAGACGCGGCAGCGCCGGTGAGGGAACTTACTGCTGTGTCAGAGGGTGAGAAGCCCCAGCCTGGTGGCCTGAACGACGGCTTCTGTACGGCTGCTTACTCCTAACTTGGAGAGGACTGCCTGTACGTGGAATTTGGCAGTGTTTTCGGTGATGCCCAGTTGCACACCGATGGCGCGATTTGTCAGGCCTTCGGCCAGCAAGGCCAATACTTCCAGTTCTCTTGGTGTGTGGGGCTCAGGAATGGGCGGTAGGGATTGGGTAGATGGAATCCAGAAGGGAGTGGTCAGGGCCGGATCCGTAACCGACAGGCCTTCGGCGGCAGCATAGAGGGCGGCTCGCAGTTGCCCAGCCTTGACACTGCGGGAGAGGAGCCCGGCGAGTCCCATCTGACGGATGATACCGGGAGCCTCGCCGTCGGGTAATATTGCAATGACAGGCAGACCATCTTCAGCCAGATCGGTTATCGTCTCCCAGACCTCGGCGGAATCGGAGGCTGAGAAGTCCCAGCCGGTATCCCAGACGAGGACATTCGCGCTCCCGACCTTGTCCTGGGTTAGTTGAGCCGGAGACTCTGCCAGGAACGTGACGATCGCAGGTTCCGGATCAAGAATGGCGGCAAGGCCGTGGCGGCTGAGGGGGTCTTCGGCGAAGATAATTGCGGTTAGAGAATCTTCCTCGAACATTGGCATGGTGTGAATTTAATCACATGCCAGTACTTTGGTCTGTGGGAACGCTATCATTGTCTGCCGGGATCTTACTGTTGTGGTAACTACTAAGCCACAGTAGTTGACCAGCCGGTCATTCTTGTAACCGTTCGGGCTCTTGGTGACGCAACTGGTGTACGGCGGCCGCCATGCTCGACAGCCGACACGTTGCTAAGAAGGCACACGGTCGGTGAGGCATGGTTTTGTAGGGGGGCGTTGCGGGGGCGCGGAACTGCAGGGGGCAGGGGTCGGGGTCAGTAGCTTCTGCGGTTGGAGGTCGGTGGTCGGTGGGTTGAAGCG
>MPML01000085.1 GCA_002238445.1 Caldilineaceae bacterium bin5 | reverse complement strand
GTTGCGGGGGCGCAGCCCCTGCACAAGGGAGGGCCGAAGGCCCGACCGCCCATATGACAATCATGAGGAGAGAGCAAACACTTTGACTCGCCTCAAACAGGTTCGCAAATCAGTTGTGGCTGAGTAGTTACGTGTTGTCTATGGTTAGCAGCACGTGGGCTCCCTTTATTCTCAATAATGGGCGCATCTACGATCGCAGAAAGGGAGGAGGGAGAGCTCTCCGCTTTCTTCTCTCCCCTCTCTTAATGGCAATGAAAGGCAGTGGGTATGTCTTTGGGGTTTGAACAGTCGCCAGGGGCTCGAGTACAGGTGTAGTCTCGGGGACAAGCGTTTCATGCGAGCCGGCGCAGTTCGGCCAGGAGGCTGTCGGTCTGTTCGGGGCGCCCGACAGAAATGCGTATGCAGTTGTCGAGGCCCGGCTTCTGATAGTAGCGCACGAGGATGCCCCGCTGTTCGAGCGCGAGCTTCAGGGCGGCGGCGTCTCCGCTTCCGTCGGTGCGAAAGCCTTCGACCCGGCAGAGGATGAAATTGGCTCCTGAAGGGTAGGGTGAAAGGTAGGGAACCTGCTGCAATGCGCTGAAGAGCCGTTCGCGTTCGGCACGTATCTTCTCTACAATCGAGTGCATTTCTTCGGCGTAACGTAGACTGGCCAGACCGGCCACTGTGGCGGCGACGTTGACATTGTAAGGCTGTTTGAACTTCCAAAGAATTGGCATCATCCAGGCAGGGAAGAGACCGTAGCCCAAACGAAGACCGGCGATTCCGGCGGACTTGGAAAATGTTCGAATGATGACAAGGTTGTCGTGCTCCAGGACCCAGGGCGAGCGGCTTGTCTCGACCGAGAATTCGACGTAGGCCTCATCGAGGACGACGATCAGAGGGAGCTGTAACAGGCGCAGCAGGTCTTTGTCCGGCAGCCAGTTACCGGAAGGATTGTTGGGCGAGGTGAGAAAGAGCAGCTTGGAAGAGACCGATTCCCGCTTCAGGGCCTCGGAATTGAACAGTTCAATGATGCCTTCGACATCAATGTGGTAATCATCTGTTCTCCAAACTTCCAGAACTTCGGCGCCGACCAACTTGGCGTCAAAGCTGTACATTCCGAAGGTGGGGGGCGTATTGATTATGGCGTCGCCTGGCCCAAGAAAGAGGCGGCAGAGATAGTCGAGAATCTCATCGGTGCCGTGGCTTGGCAGGATCTGTTCGAAAGGCACTGACTTACTTGACTCCACATGTCGCTGCTCACTCTCCAGGTGCTGTGCCAGGGCTTGGCGCAATTCTGTTTGCTGCGGGTCCGGGTAGATATGGTAGTAAGCGTATTCGGCCAAGGCCTCAGCGACGGCCGGGTGCGGCCCGTAGGGGTTCTCGTTGGCATCCAGCTTGATGATTTCGGAGGCAGGTATGCCGAGCCGCTGACTCAGGACTTCGAACGGCTGGATCGGCGTATACTCTTCAAGACCGGCAAGGTGGGGGTTGAGCAACGACTGGAGAGTGGTGGCTTCCATCGCTAAGATTCGTCCTTTTGGTTTTTTATCGAGTTCAGTCGCCTGCTCACGGCGGCGGCATGGCCTCCCAGACCCTCGGTACGCGCCAGTGTTTCGGCGGCGGGACCGATGGCGGCCAGTGCTTCCTCATTGAGCCCGATCAGGCTGATAAGTTTGACGAAATCGGTCACGTTGATCGGACTGGCGAAACGCGCGGTGCCGCCGGTTGGCATGACATGGCTGGGCCCGGCCGTGTAGTCGCCCAGCACTTCAAAGCTACGCTCGCCGAGGAAGATCCCGCCGGCGTTCTGTACCTGGTCGACCCAGCGCCAGGGGCTTTCGACGAGGAGGCAGAGGTGCTCGGGAGCGTACTCGTTGGCGAGGGCAATAGCCTCATGCATGGATTCGGTCACGACGATGCCGGCGCTGCGGGCAAAGGTGGCGGCGGCGATCTGTCCGCGTTCCAGGTCCTCCAATTGGGCGTGGACCGCTGCCTGGACCTTCTGCGCCAGCTGCCGGCTGGGTGTCAGGAGTATTGCGCTGGCTAGGACATCGTGCTCGGCCTGGGCCAGAAGATCTGCGGCGGCCAACTGCGGGTCGGCCGACTCATCAGCGATTATAACGGTCTCAGTTGGACCGGGCAGGCCGTCGATTCCAACCAGGCCGAAAAGCTGCCGCTTTGCCAAGGTAACGAAAAGGTTGCCGGGGCCGCAGATCTTGTCAACTGCCGGAATTGACTCAGTGCCGAAGGCCATTGCGCCAATTGCCTGCGCGCCGCCGGCTATGTAGACGGCGTCGACGCGGGCGACGGTGGCGGCAGCAAGCGTTACCTTGTCCGGCAGACCCGTCTCCTTCTGGGGCGGCGTGACGACAACCAGTTCGCCCACATTGGCTACCCGCGCCGGAATGGCGGTCATCAGCAGGGTACTGGGCAGGGGGGCCGTGCCGCCAGGGACATAGATGCCGACGCGCTCTATGGGCCTGACAAGCTGGCCGACCGTGCCGTCGTTGTCATTCTGGATCCAACTCTGGTTGGGCTGGCGGCGATGAAAGTTTTCTATACGCTCCGCGGCCAGGACAAGCGCCTCGTAGACTTCTGGGGCGACGTCACCGGACTCCTGCAGGATGGTTTGGGGATCGACGCGCAGGTCGTCCAGGCTGACACCATCCAGTTTTTTGGTCCACTTGCGCACTGCGGCATCGCCATCAACCCGCACGTCGGCCAGTATACGGCGGACTGCTTCGTCAGGGCCGATGCGAGAACCGAAAATGTCTTCTATGTTGTCCAGTATCTCTTCCGGCAGGTCGAATGCATCCCAAGGCTGGCGGCGCAGGATTGACTTGCGGGCTGGTTCAGGGTCAAGTATGGGGAATTCGATTGTCATGGCTTGGGAACGAAAACAGATGGTGGAAGGCTAACTCGGTAGATAGTTGGTCGTCGTTAGGACAGCTTATTGTCGCAGCCGTTCTGCGTCCTCCATGCGGCCCAATACTACCACAATGTCATCCTCTTTGAGCTGAAAGCTGGCGCTGGGACTGACTACCAGGTCGTCTCCTCTGCGGACTGCGATCACGGTCAGTCCATAACGTTGCCGCAGACTCAGTTCGGACAGGGAATGGTCCCAGGTGCTGGGCGGGGCCAATATTTCGACGACACCAACATCGTTTCCGACTTCGAGATAATCGACAAGATGATCGAAGGCCATCTTTCTTCCCAAACGACGTCCGGCCTCGTGCTCGGGCAGAATCACTTCGTCTGCTCCGACTTTCAGAAGGATTTCCCTCTGTGTAATTGTGAGTGCTTTGGCGATCACTCGCTCTACGCCCAGTTGCCTCAGGAGAACGGTTGCCAGCAGATTGTTCTCAAAGTCGGTGCCGATGCAGACCAGACCGGTGTCGAAGGTTTCGACCCCTGCCTGGCGCAGAGCGTCAATGTTGGTAGCGTCCAACTGCACTACGTGCGGAAGCTCGCCGCTGAGCGCCTGCACGCGGTCGTGGTTCGAGTCTATAGCCAGAACCGTGCGGCCGTGCTCGACAAGCGTGGTTGCAACGGCGGTGCCAAAGCGTCCAAGCCCAATAACGACATATTCAGACTCTCGGTTCTTGCGTCTGAACGGTGACGAATGCGCGTGAGCCGAATCGCTTGGCGTCGATGCAGTGTCGTGGGCAGGAGAGACTGTCTGCGCGGCCAAGGGAGAGGGTCTACGGAACAGGCGACCAAGCCACTGCAAGGGCAGGTTCATCCACGCCCACGGGACATGGGATACAGTCTGAGCCGAAAGCAGTAGCGGTTGGGCTGCGGCCCCGTCATTCGCCTCATTTGCAGCCATTTTAGCAACCATGGCCACTTGCTCTCCAATGTAGTGTTGGGCAGTCATGCCCGTGCCAGACGTGTTCCATTCTGACCGCATTATAGCATAGCCGGAGGGTCTAAACCTTTTCAAACGGTGCTTCTCGTGATACCATGCGCCAGAACTCATAGTTGCAGGGGAGTGGCAGATTCAGCAAAGAGGGGGTAGGGCACAAGTGGCAGAGTCAGGAAGTTCACGGCAACCGATTCAGGTTTCACTGTACCCGCATTTTTTCACCGAAAAGAAGCGACTGTTCATGGAGAATGGTGCGCTCAAAGCTTCAGTCTTTCTCTATGACAGCGGTGTTGCGGCCGTCCAACTGGAAAACGGCGTGAGCGAGCTGGTGATGTTGCCATTCCAGGGACAGCAGATCTGGTCGGCAACCTTTGGCGGGAGAGACGTCACCATGCGGTCGATGTTCAGCCAGCCACTGCCGACCACCGATTACGTGCGGACGTACGGCGGTTTCCTACTCCATTGCGGTTTCACGGCTATGGGGGTGCCAACCGAAGAGGATGACCACCCACTTCATGGAGAGTTGCCGAATGCCGGGTTTCAGCAAGCGTGGCTCGTGCTTGGGGAAGACGAAGGCGGCGCTTATATCGGCTTGGGAGGGCAATACCAGCACACGGTTGCCTTTATGTATAACTACACGGCGACGCCGTTGGTGAAACTTTACGCCGGCGCGAAGGAAGCGCACGTATCGCTTTGCTGTCGAAACTGCAAGAATACGCCGATGGAGTATATGTACCTGGCCCACGCCAATTACAGGCCGGTAGATGGCGGCCGCATTGTATACAGCGCGAAGGTTTCGCCGCGGACGGTACGCGTCCGCCGCAGCATACCCAGCCATGTAAGCCCCGGGCCCGCATATCTGGCATTTCTGAATGGACTAGGTGAAAGACCGGAAGACCATCATGTTCTGGACGCCAACCTGGCTTTTGACCCGGAGATAGTATTCGGTATCGACTACGAGGCGGACGAGGATGGCTGGGCCCACACTCTACAGGTGCATCCAGACGGCGGAGCAGACTATGTTCGTCACCGTCCGGACCAGTTGCCGATTGGCGTCCGCTGGATCAGTCGCACGCCTGACCAGGACGCGTTGGGATTGGTCTTGCCTGCCACTGCGGAACCCGAGGGCAAAGCGGCAGAAAAAGCCAAAGGTTATGTGAAAGAGTTGGAGGGCGGCAGTACCTGGCGGTGCGACTATGTGTTGGGCACACTTGACGCGCATGAAGTTGGCGCTGTCGAGGAAAAAATCGCGGAAATCGTCTAGGTGGTTTTGGTCTTGAAAGTTGATTCCGGTCTTGGAAATTTCGGCGAACAGTCGCTGGAAAGTGACGACATAAGCCGTGCCTGGAGCACATTTGCTGGCTAAACTTTTGCAAGGACACTTTGGATGCTGGTAATCAAAGTCGGCGGTGGTAAGGATCTGAATATTGATGCCATCGTCTCTGATGTAGTTGCGCTGCGCAAAGCCGGGCAGGATCTGATACTGGTCCACGGCGGCGCGGAGACGACCAACGAGGTGGCCGAGGCCCTGGGCCATCCACCCCAGTTCATAACCAGCGAGAGCGGTTTTGAGAGCAGGCGCACTGACCGGCGCACCTTGGAGATTTTCGAGATGGTCTATTGCGGCCAGCTCAACAAGATGTGGGTGGAAAAGCTACAACTTGCCGGCGTGAATGCGGTCGGCCTGAGCGGGCTGGACGGACGCATCTTTGAGGGCAAACGCAAGGACAGGTTGCGCGTACGGGTCAATGGGCGGCGGCTGGTGCTGCGGGATGACTGGACCGGAACTGTCGAGCAGGTCAATGTGGAATTGCTGCGACTGTTGTTGGATGCCGGCTACCTTCCTGTACTTACCCCGCCTGGCTCCTCGGATAGCGGCGAAGCGATCAATGTAGACGGCGATCGGGCGGCAGCGATGGTTGCCGCGGCTTTCGAGGCCGAGGCATTTGTCATCCTTTCCAATGTGCCTGGGTTGCTGCGGGAGTTTCCTGACGAGTCCAGCCTCATTCGAGAGATTCCGCGCACACAGGCTGACAGCTACATGCAGTATGCGGCCGGACGAATGAAGAAGAAGGTGATGGGTGCGGTCGAAGCTGTCGCAGAAGGCGTGCAGAAAGTGATCTTTGCAGATGGCCGCAGCGAGAACCCGATACAGCGAGCCCTTGACGGCCATGGAACGCAGATTGCGTGAGAAATTTGTGTAACTTACTGCGTTGCCAGGGCGTTCAGGTAGAGGTGTTGCGAGAGAACTGGGGCGAATTATTGCAGCGCGACGCAAGAATAATAGATGAAGGGTAACTACTAAGCCACAGTAGTTGACCAGCCGGTCATTCTTGGAACCATTCGGGCTCTTGGTGACGCAACTGTTGTACAGCGGCCGCCATGCTCGCCAGCCGACACGATGCGAAGAAGGCACACGGTGGGTGAGGCATGTTTTTGTAGGGGGGCGTTGCGGGGGCGCAGCCCCTGCACAAGGGAGGGCGCTTGCGCCCGACCGCCCATATGACAATCATGAGGGGAGAACGAACACCTTTGCTCGCCTCGGTGAGGGTTGCGAATCTGTTGCGGCTGAGTAGTTACGATGAAGGAAGTAAATGGAGGCTTCTGAGCTACTCAGAATAGATATTGGACCGAAATAGGAATGGAAATTGTAAATAACATGCTCGATACGCAAAACGCGGTGCACCATACCCTGTCATATGAGTCGGGCGTTGTTCCCCGTCGCGGGGAAACGGTGATGGTGGCAGGCGAGGGCTGCTGGATGGTCGATAGCGAGGGAAAGCGCTACCTCGATCTGACTTCGTCGCAGGGTGTGGCCATGCTCGGCTATGGTCATCCTGTATTGACGGAGGCTATTCAGGACCAGGCAGCCCGCATGCACGCGTGCCCCAACTTTTTTCACAATGATACGCGTGCGGAGTTCCTGAGCAGGCTGATCTCGGTTACGCCGGAGCACCTGACGCGGGCTTTTTTGGGGAATAGCGGCGCCGAGGCGATTGACGGCGCCATCAAGTTCGCGCGGCTGGCTACGGGGCGTACGGGAATTGTGGCTGCACGCAACAGCTTCCATGGGCGTACAGTAGGGGCGTTATCCATCACCTGGAACCCCAGATATCGGCGCAAGTTTGAACCGCTGATGCCAGATGTCGGTCACGTTCATTTTAACAACATCGATCAGCTGGATGAAGCTGTTGGCGACGGCACCGCGGCGGTGGTGTTGGAGGTCATCCAGGCTGAGGGTGGTGTGCATGAGGGGAGCGCTGATTATCTTGCAGCCGTTCAGCAGCTGTGCCGAGAGAGAGGAACACTGCTGGTAATCGACGAGGTGCAGACCGGATTCGGACGCACGGGGCGCTGGTTCGGGTTTCAACACTTCGACCTCGAGCCGGACATCGTCGCGCTGGCAAAGGGCCTGGGGGGAGGATTCCCTATGGGCGCGGTGGTTTACACCGAGAAGATTCAGGAAAGTTTATTTTCCGGGGCGCACGGGAGTACGTTCGGAGGCAACCCACTGGCCTGCGCGGCCGGTATTGCTGCGTTAGGGGTATACGAGGACGGACTGATCGAACAGGCAGACAGGGCTGGGCGGCGACTGAGGGAAGCCCTGGAAGCGGCCATCGGCGGGCGCAGAGTCGTCCGTGAGATTCGCGGCAGGGGACTCCTGATCGGCATTGATCTGCGTACGAAGGCGGTACCCTTTCTGAAGACTCTGATGGAGGAGCACAAGGTGCTGGCGCTGCCGGCCGGCTCGACTGTTCTGCGACTGCTGCCGCCGCTGACCATCAGTGACGGGGAGATCGACATGGCGGTAGAGGCGATAGCCGCTACTCTGCCCGAGGGCGCTTGACCTTGGTCCCGGGCTATTGTAAGGGATACTAATGTGAATATCATTTATAGCGGCGTTTTTGTGGACGATCAAGAAAAGGCGTTGAAGTTCTATACAGAAGTGCTTGGCTTTGTAAAGAAGGCAGATATTCCTGTCGGTGAATTCAGGTGGTTGACCGTTGTGTCACCGGACGATCTGGACGGGACAGAGTTTCTCCTGGAACCGAATTCCAACCCCGTCGCCGAACAGTATCAGAAGGGTATTTTCGAACAGGGAATCCCGGCCACGTCGCTTGGCGTAGATGACGTGCAAGCAGAATATGAAAGGTTGACAGAACTGGGTGTGGCGTTCAAAGTCGAACCGACGGATTATGGTCATTATAAGATTGCTTCCTTCGACGACACTTGTGGGAATTTGATCCAGATCCAGCAGACTTGACGCCTTAGGGAGGTTTTGGAGGCGTTAATTGTGTGCCAGCCCGCAGAAATGCAGGCCGGAAAGGGCGATAATTGGCGTAAGGACGTGAGAGCTTGTCTACCATATTTCGGGACGAAGAAGGCGGAGACACATTGGCGGGGTCTTCAGGCGATTCCAGTCCTTTGCGTGAAGAAGGTATCGAAACGAATGCCGTGACGAAAGTGACAGCATCAAGAAAGCCAGGAGTATAGGAATGAGTGAATCAAATCAGAACGGCGCTCAGATGCAGAACGGTGCGGGAGCCCAGGTCAGCAAGGGTGGGACTGAAGACACGCTGCATGAGGTGATCGTGATTGGCAGCGGGCCGGCAGGCTGGACGGCGGGGCTTTACGCAGCGCGGGCGAACCTGGAACCATTGCTGATCACCGGCGACGACTTCGGCGGCCAGGTCAGCATCACATACGAGGTCGAAAACTATCCTGGTTTTCCTGAGGGGCTTAGCGGGCCCGACCTGGTAGAAAAATTCAAGGCGCAGGCCGAACGATTCGGATGCACCACCTCCTATGATCACGTTACAGAAATTGTGGTTGACGAGCATCCTTTCACTGTGCGCACTTCCCAAGACAAGGAGTACAGAACGAAATCGCTGATTCTCTGCACGGGCGCCCGGCCCCGTTTCCTGGAGGTGCCAGGAGAGCAGGAGTATACGGGCAAAGGTGTCAGCTACTGTGCGACCTGCGACGGATTCTTTTTCCGCGGCAAAGAATTGGTCGTCGTTGGCGGGGGCGACAGCGCACTCGAAGAAGGGCTATTCCTGACCAAGTTTGCCACCAATGTGAAGGTCATACATCGGCGGGACGAGTTGCGTGCCAGCAAGATTTTGCAGGACCGGGCCCTTGCCAACGACCAGATTGAATTTGTGTGGAATGCGGTCGTGACGTCCATCAACGGTAACGAGAATGGCGTAGTATCCGGTGTTAATACACGCGACACGTTGACGGGCGAGCAAGGTGAACTGGCGACCGATGGCGTTTTCGTTTACATCGGCCACATTCCCAATAATGACCTGTATCACGGAAAGCTGGACCTGGATGAGGACGGTCACCTGATCGCCGACCCGATGACACGTACGAATATCCCTGGAGTATTTGCGGCAGGGGAAATTGCCGACAAGGTTTTCAAGCAGGTGGCGACAAGTGTGGGACAGGGCTGCGCCGCGGCGATGCAGGCGGAGAAGTTCCTGGCATCGCTTGAGGCCGTAGGGTTGCCAGACTTGAACGAGGACCCGCGCGCGTGGCCCACGCCAGGCGTCCCTAAGCAGACGGCCGACCTGGTTGCAGCCGACTGAAACCAGTTGTTGCTGCTGCCAGAGATTTCGAAAGAACGGGGGCGGACGCTGCGATCGGATGTGTCTTTGCGAGGAGACATCTACAATAGCGAATGACCAGATCCGCAGTGCCGCCCCGTCCAAGCTCGACACCCCAAGATCAACAATCTTCAGCGTTGGCCCGAAGCGCCTCTCTTCTGTCTTTAGGCGCTGTGGCCAGCCGCGTACTCGGTCTCCTGCGGGAGATGGTGATTGCGGCCTATTTTGGCGCGTCTGGTCCTGTTAGCGCGTTCACGGTTGCCAGCAGTGCGCCGAAGATGCTGTACGATTTTCTGATCGGCGGCATGTTGAGCGCCGCGCTGGTCCCGGTTCTCAGCGACTACGCCCGACTAGATCGTAAGCAGGGTGACACTACTGAAGAGGTTGCTTCCAGGTCTAATGGAGAGCAGGTCGGTCCGAATCCTGAACTGGTCCGGCTGGTGGGGGCGTTGATCAGCCTGGCGGTCGTGACTCTTGCGGGGCTGACTGTCCTGATGGTTGTCTTTGCGCCGCAGGTTGCGGGCTTGCTGGCAGGAGGGTTTGACGACTTAGATCCGACGCTGTTGCCATTGACAGCCCAGTTGCTTCGGCTGATGGCGCCGGTCGTTTGGTTTGTTTCGATGGCCGGTCTGCTGACTGCAATACTGTTTGCGCTGCAACGTTTTTCCTTTCCGGCTATTGCCTCCGCCATTTACAACCTGGGCATCATCGTGGCTGCTCCGCTCCTGGCCGGGCGCGTGGGCATTGCCAGTTTGGCCATAGGTGTGTTGGCCGGAAGCATGGTACAGTTTGCGCTCATGGCGTGGGACGTCCGGCGGGCAGGGCTCAAGTTTAGCGTGCAGTGGAGTCATCCTGCATTGGCGCGAATCGTGCGGCTCTATCTGCCGATTGCGGCAGGGCTGGTGGTGGCGCAGTTCCAGGTAGGGTTGGACCGCCGCCTTGCGAGCGGCACAGGTGTACAAAGTATTGCCTGGATGAGCAAAGCAACGACCCTGCAACAGCTGCCGCTGGGGATGATCAGTGTGGCTATTTCGTTGGCGGCGCTCCCGCGCTTGAGTCAGCAGTTTGCTTCAGGTGATGTGGAGGCGTACCGTGCGACGCTGGCACGAGGGCTTCGCATGGTCGTGGTGATGATCGTGCCGATCCTGGTTGGATTGGGTGTGCTGGCTGAGCCGGCGGTACGGCTCTTGTTCGAGCGGGGGCAATTCACCGCAGGAGACTCCGCGCAGGTGGTGACGGCCCTTAACGTGTATCTTGTCGGTGCGCTATTTGCGGCGGTTGACTTTCCCCTGATTTATGCCTTTTATGCCCGAAACGACACGCTACTACCTGCACTTGTGGGCGTCTTAAGCGTCCTGGTGTATGCCGCAATTGCACTGGCGCTGGTCGAGGGACTAGGTTACCTTGGGCTGGTCTGGGCCGACACAGGTAAGCAAGCAGCTCACGCGCTCGTCATGCTGGCTCTTCTTTACTGGAAGATGGGTCAAATTCAGCGGCGACAGGGATCAGAGAGGGCGTCAGAGTTGCAGGAAGGCTGGTCTGCGGCAGGGGCAAGTCCGACTGTTCGGACTGTAATCTCGGTGGCTGGTGCAGCAGGCGCGATGTTTGTGGTGATGACTGCGCTGCTGCCGCGTTTCGGCGCGGGGGGATCTCCTTCCATTGTCAATGATCTGGTACAGCTCTTCGTAGGCGGCGGGAGTGGAATGCTTGTTTACGCCGGATTGCTACTGTTGGTAAAGCAACCTGAAGCGCGACAGTTGTACGGGGTTGTACGCCGAGTGAGCGGTTTGGCCAAAGGAATATAAGGACGGTTTGAGGATTTCTGACTATACGAATTGACGGACCGATTGACGTCCTTTGGAGTGTTGCTATCTGGCAGTCAGGGACCGTATGGCTGAAGTTTCGACCCACGGTGCTGACGTCTGGAAGCACGACTTGCAGTCTTTGATGCGCGGGCATCCCCAGATATGAATTGGAAAGTCTCTTCGATACGACAAAGGTTGCGACGACCTGAGACAGGGGGCCGGCTTGGAGGCGGCGACGATTTGTTTCGCGACGTGACACTTGCCACGGCCTTGCCTTTTCTGCGGCGGCGTGTCTGGGTTGCGACGACTTTACTCCTGACCGTTCTGCTTGCGGGCGGTGCGGTGTCGCAGTCGGTCCCAACACGCGCGAGCATTATCAAGACTGCGGCAGCATTACCTTACTTCAACTTCCTGACCTGGGAGCTGGAAGCAGTCGGCCGCATGATCTTTGCGGGTCGCTTTCGGCCGCAAGGCATGCCGGAAGCGGGAGCCCAGGTAGACATGGTGCGCGCCTACATGGAACGGACGCAGCGCATCGGACAGTTGGAGGAGGAACTCAGGCGGCTGGTTGCTGCGGAGGCAGGGACTTCAGTTGGCGGGCAAGATTCGGCGACGACTGAGCCAGAGTCAGGTCATCCGCTAGCATGGCCACCTCGAAATGCCTTCCCCGGCACCGGTTTCGAAATGCGAGTGGAGATTGAGAATGTGCGCATGGAGTTGGCCGCGTTGCGGCGCGAACAGGGCGCAGATCGCCCTCTGGTTGAGGCCATTCTCAAACGCCAAGTGGGAGAGGAGCTGCGTAAGGCCGGTCTTGGAGTGCGGGGCCTTGTATGGCCTCCGGTTCAGTTCGCATTCATTGAGCCGCCGCTGAAACTGACTGTCAGCCCGCGCGATCGGATAAGTACAGTCCACTCGCGTGTGCTGAAGGCTGAGTATGATCCGGTAACTTTGGGAGAGAGTGAGCGTGCGATCGAGGCGCGGACAGATCTGAGTGCGCATATTTCGCGGATCGGAGGCATGGCCGTCTTCCCGGCGATGGTAGTGGAGAGCAGCTCACTCTCGTGGGTGCTGAGTACGATCGCCCACGAGTGGGTACACCACTATCTCTTCCTGTTCCCTCTTGGGCTACGCTACGCCAGCAACGACCAGGCGACAACATTGAACGAAACGGTGTCGGATATCATTGGTGTCGAGATCGGGGAGCGGGTGGCTCTGCGCTACTATCCCGAGGTTGTCTCCTCTTCGGCGGGGAAAGCCGGGGATTCATCTGAGAATTCTTGCGCCTGCAATGTTGAGGAGCTATGGACGCAGGAATATGAATTTGAGCAGCAGCGTTGGGAGCGATACGGCCGGCCTCTTCAGTTCGACTTCCGGCAGGCAATGCGCGAGACGCGACTGCATGTGGATACTCTGCTGACGGCGGGGCACGTTGAGACTGCTGAAGCTTACATGGAGGCGCGGCGGCGCTACTTCGTGGAAAAGGGGTATCCTCTGCGCGTGCTGAATCAGGCCTATTTCGCGTTCAATGGCAACTACGCAACGGGCGCCGCTTCCTCCAGCTCTATTGGTCCTCAGCTTCAGCAGCTTCGCGCGGAGAGCGAAGATTTGGCCCATTTCCTGGAGCAGGTGCGGTGGTTCACAAGCCTGGCCGACCTGGAAAAGGCGTTAGAGGCAAGTTTAGAAGAGGACCAGACTGGTGTGAAAGCGGTGGATGGTTGAGGAGGCGAACAGATTTTACAGGGAACTCAAACCGATTCGCGGATGCAACTGCCCGCTGCGGACAGCGGTTAATTCGACTGAAATGTGGCAGGCGAACACAACTAATCTGAAGACGTTCGGGCAGGAGCAAATGGAGGCTGCCGTCGCAAGTCGCCGCTGTAACGGGCGCCCGGTCATATGCAGCGAATGGCTGCGCCGGAAGAGCGGTAGCACGGTTGCGGATACTTTGCCGCTGTTTGCGCGTGGGCAGGTGGGCTGGTAAAACTGGGGGCTAGTTGCCGGCCGAACACAGACATTTCTGGACTGGCGGTCGAAGGCTGGCGATCCAGACCCAAGGACTCGGCAGCATGACACGTTTCAAGCTGATGGCACAACACTGACCCGGCCGAATTCGAGTTGATCCAGTGGTCCGCTTTCTTCAACTAAGATTGAAACATTACTGCTGAAGGAAATTCGTACTGGCATCTCTTACGCGTCTATCGGTTGCGGTTCGGTGACAAATCAGACATCTCTAACAGGAGCATCCCATGGCAACCTATCGTACTGGCATCATCGCTTGCGGCATCATCGCACGCGTCCATGCGCGCGCCTGGCAGGGCGTGAAAGGGAGCCCAACTGAGATTGGGGCAATTGCCGACACCAACCCGGATGCTTTGCGGGAGTTTGGCGAGTTCTTCGGGGTTGCTGAGCAACATCGCTATCTCGATTACCGGCAGATGTTGGACAGGGAACGACTTGATTTCGTAGACGTGTGCTCCTGGCACCGGCAGCACGCGGAGATGGTTATCGCGGCGGCAGCCCGTCGACCTAGAGCGATCATCTGTCAGAAGCCGATGGCGGTGGACCTTGGGGAAGCGGATGAGATGCTGACAGCTTGCCTTCGGAACCGGGTCAAGCTTGTGATCGCCTACCAGAGGCCCCACCACGCCACCTGGCTCCGAGCGAGGGAACTCTTGCGGGAAGGAGCAGTCGGCCGAGTCTTACAGATTCAGCTGGATGCCGGCGGCAATCTGCTGAATACCAACTCGCACAACATCCGCCTGGCCCTCTTTTTGATGGACGAGCCACAGGTCGAATGGGTGATGGGGGCGGTCGAGCGTACAACCGAACAGATGGAACGCGGACTGCCGGCCGAGGATGCATGCCTGGGCCTGGCAGGTTGTGAGAACGGGGCCACGATTCTCATTCAAGGCAACCTGGTTACGGGACTGAACCAGGGTTGCCGCGTAATCGGCACTAACGGCATGATGGAGCTGGATACAACGTACCATCCGGATAGCGTGATCCCGTCTGACGCGCCGATGCATATGCCCGAAGGTCTGTCGGCGCGCTACAACTATGAAATCGGCACGGTTCGCTACATGAACAGCGAGTCAAACGGTTGGACCGAAGTGACGGAGCCTTGGCACGACTGCTGGTCGCACCAGTGCCAGGAGGCGATCGATTGGATAGAGGGCCGGGTCGCGAAGCCGATTAGCGAAGGGGCACGTGGCAGAGCTGTGCAAGAGGTGATGATGGCGCTGTTTGAATCGGCACGCAAGAGGCAGCGCATCTACCTGCCTTTGAAGACGCGTGTGAGTCCCCTCAGGCTGATGGTCGAAAGCGGAGACCTGGCGGTTGAGTGGCCAGGCGAGTACGAACGGCGGGCAACGCTTGTGCGCGGTGAGGCGATGTCATGGCATGAGGAGTCAGCGTAATCGTAGCGGCTGTACCCTATGGCCGAATCGTCCCATCCGGGTTCTCGCGTGTGGGTCTGATGACAGTTACGCCATCTTCCTCGATTAGTGGTCGATGATAGATGTAGGGCGGCTCCAAGACGGCTTGCTGTGCAGGAGTAAGCTCCTTGACCCACGCGGGCAAGCTCGTCTCATAGACACCGCCATGAAAGTGCAGAAAGTTCGGTGAGTACCGGTAAAGCAGAGAACGGCGCTGGTGTTCGGCTTTCCATGGTAACGTTCCATGGATTGTCGCCTCGTTGAAGATCACCATGTCGCCAGCCTTGCAAGGGATATTGTAGACCAGTTCGCGATTTCGCTGGTAGTTCTTGATATCGTCAGGGCAGGTGAAATTTGCTTTGTGGCTGCCGGGAATGACACAGAGCCCGCCATCCCCTTCATTCACATCGGCCAGCTGGAACTGGCAGACGATCATGCCGCAACGCATCTGGCCGTTTGCATAGCTGTAGTGCTGGGTGCCGTCGAAGAGGCGGCTAGTAGCGCCATGCAAGCGCAGGCCTTCGGTGCCGGCGGTTGAAGCCAGCAGGAAAGGCGAGTGGTCCATCTTCCAGCCGCGTCCGAACATCGTGTTCAGATAGGGAATCAGTTTGTGGTGGGCTAACAGTTCGCGAAACGGCTGGCACCAGGGTTGGTCCCAGGTCAACATGCCTTCGAAGTAGTCACGGGGCAGTTCACCGGCCATGTCGCCGTCGGCGTGCGAGTTGGGATCGGGGATCGCCTTGTCCCAGTTGGCGTCAAAGGCACGGTTGAGTTCATGCAGTTCTTCAGGGGAAAGAAAGTTTTCCACTTTGAGAAAGCCCTGAAGGTCGTACATGAATTTTTCGCGTTCGTTCATCACAAGCGCTCCAAGAAATACTTGCTCGCGGTCATCCTACCATGCCTGTGTGCGCTGCATCTTCCACCAGGCTGAGGTTGGAAATGGCAAGAGATTATCGGGCCTCGCTGGCAGTTGGCCCCATGAACGAAGCACCGCTAACTGCAATCCGCGAGCTACCTGGGGGTCGGAATTCTGGTTGTGGGCTTGGCCGAGATTGCCGCTCTTAGAACTCACGCTCTACATATCTGGACTGCTCGCGTCGGAAAAATTCAGTTCTCTACATAGCTTGTTACGGGCATGTCAGGATGCCTGGGCTTGATTGATGCCTTACTCACTTATCGAGGGCATACGTAACTTTGACCATAATGCCGACTTCCACGTCTGACGGCGTATTTGCCAGCGAACTTGAACCCCCCATGAAAATGTAGCCGCCAGGTGTTGTCTGGCCTACGTGGGCAATACAGCCACCTGCGGGTCGGACAGCGCCCACCGGGGAGACATCTTCGGAGACAGAAATGACACGGCCGAGGGTCATTTCCAGAAGGCCTGCCATTCGGGTTGCGCGTTGTCGGGCGTCGTCGAGAGCGGCACGCATTGCTTCTTGTTCCAGAGACGGGCAGTCTTCAATGCGAAATACGATGTTCGCTCCCTGAATGTTTGGTCCACGGCGGCTTTTCATTTCGGCCAAGAGTTCCTGCAGCAGGTTTCGCAAGTGGTCCAATTCATCATAGGAAAAGGCTACTTCGCCGGCGAAACTCGAAGGGCCGTAGGAAAAGTTGCGGCTGAGAAAATTGATTCTGATGGTGTCAACATCGACGCCTTCTTCAACAAGGTATTCTCGCACAAACTCCAGGTCGGCAGGCTCAACAAAAGACATTTCCGGTCCGCCCGGGCCATAGGTGGGCTCCTCGCCAACATAAAGGTCGACATGCACGCTGTCCGGTACAGCCGATGCAGTTCCATAGCCCAGCACGGTAACGCTCGGCGTAAGTTCAGATGTTGCTTGTTGGGTCGGCTCCGCGCCGTAGATTGTGGTTGGCGTCAGCAGAATCGTCACCACAAAGAGGAGGGAAAGCAAGGTGCTCTTCATTGAGTAATCCTTTCGTAGTCTATCCCAATTGAACGAGGGGAAATATTTTCTTTTAGCTAGCAGCGTCAGAATGATTCTGGAAGTACGGAAGGTTACAGCGTGTCAGCGTAAATGTAGGCTATTCGGACGATATTTGCAAGTCGCATTTGAGGGTCTAGGGGCCTTAAAACAGGCAATATGTCACTTGTTTTGGGGTTTTAGCGAATTTAGCGACAGACCTGTCTAAATGACGTTGGCATGATTGCGACGTAGGTCAGTGTCGAAAACGGCATGGGGAGGCTGACATCTGGAAACGACTTGACAGAGGAATTCAATGAAACTATTATTGGATGGTGCTTTTCTCTGTCCTCCAGTCTTAGCCCTTCGAACTTCGTCTCTTCAGTAGATCCGAAACTTTTTCTGTCCGTAGTCTTGCCCGAATCCTCTTCGTTTGAAAACCAAGGAGATTGCGATCATGACCGACCGAAAGTTTACTCGCCGCCAGTTACTGCGTGTTTCGGCTGCAAGCGCGGCCGGCGCACTAGCGGTAGCTTGTGTGCCCGCAGGCTCGCCAGGCGCTACCGATTCGATGTCCGAAGGGGAGGCTCCGGACGAGGCGCCGACGGAAGTTCAGTTCGTCAATATCTGGACCGCCAATGACACCCCCTTCATCATCGCACTGTTGGAGGAATGGGACGAAACGAATCCGCAGTACGACCTGACCTTGATCCAGACAACAAACAGAGAAGCCACGCAGAAGCTGCAGACACTGGCCTCGGCTGGCACGCCTCCGGACTGCGGGTACTGGTCCCCCAATGCGTTTATCGCCCTAGCACCGGCGGGCGCGTTTTTGGCCCTCGACAGCTACATCGAGCGGGACGCAGATATAGTACAGATTGACGACTTTCCCGATCTGTCGATCAATGGCGCGTCGGTTGACGGCGTAATGTACGGGATTCCGTGGTCAATCAATATTCAGGCGTTTGTCTCGGTACCAGGACTTTATGACGAGGCGGGCGTGCCCCACCCTGATTGGGATTCGTGGACGTGGCAGGACTTTGGGGAAACCGCGCCGCTGATCGCGATTGGCGAATTCGCTGACAAGAAGATTGCGCTGGCCAATCAACAGCGTTACTTCGTCTTTATGTGGGCCTGGGGCGGCGATGTCCTGGACGAGAGCAACGACCAGCAGCCGATACTCGACTCGGACACCAACCTTGAGGCGCTCACTTTCCTCAAGAGTCTGTACGAGGCCGATGTGGTGTTAACAGGGGAGTACGGCGAGGCGTTTGGTGGACTGCGTCCGATGTTGGCGTCGGGCCGCATAGCCCATGCCATTCACGGCATCGGAACCTGGAACTTCATGATGCGGGAAGCGGAGGTAGATTGGGACTTTTGGCACGTACCTGCAGGGCCGGCCGGGCGCGCGGCGGAGGTCATTCCGATTTCCTTCCAGGTGGTGGCCGGGAGCGAAAACCCTGACGGAGGCTGGGAACTTGTCAAGTGGCTCACTGATCCTTCCTATGCCGGCGGAGTTTTTGCGGACAATCTGCAGTCACCGGCCCGGTTCAGTCTTCGCGAGAACTTTATCGAAGCGGCACTTGTGCTGGCGCCGCACGCCACAATTCTGCCCTCACTGATCGACTACGGCCATGTCCGCCCCGGCCTGCGGCTGCCCTTCGGCGGTGAGATCAGCAGTGCGGTCGGCTCAGAGCTGTTCGAGCCGGCAATCGCCAACAGCGATCGCACGATTGAGGAGGCAATCGAGATCACGCAACAGAAACTAGAAGAGATATTTGACGAGAGGGCGTAGGCAGATTCTTGGCCCGTAGCTAAGCGTAACGCATGTTTTTGCGTGGGGACGAAGGGATCACAGCCTATTGAACATTGTCCTCTTTGTTGTGGATCAGCTCTCCGCCAAATGGCTGGAGGAGGGCTCCGCTTTGGCCTGCCCGACGCCCAAACTTGACCGGTTGCGTCGGGCAGGAACCACTTTTGCGAACGCATACACCAGCAATCCGGTCTGCTGCGCTGCCCGGGCTACTTTGGCGACCGGGTTGACGAGCCGCGGGCACGGCGTATTGCAGAACGGCTACCGCCTGAACCCGGAGCTGCCAACAGTGATGGGGGCATTACAGACGGCAGGCTGGCAGACTGGTGGATTTGGCAAACTGCACTTCGAGCCTCATTACCGCGGGTTCGACGTTGACTTCCACAAATACGGATTCGACGTTGTACATAATAGGGCCTTATGCTAGTTGGGAAAGGCCAATTGCTTGATTTGCAGATAGTCAGGTACGCCCAAGAGGCGGTTGATATAAATGCAGAGGGTATGTGCGGTCAATTTTGTGTATAAGCGTGCACAAAGG
>MPML01000012.1 GCA_002238445.1 Caldilineaceae bacterium bin5 | reverse complement strand
GGTGAACGCTCCCACACCGCAGCAGGGTCGGAGAAGACGGTTGGATCTGCCGTTGCGCCTGCCGGGCCGTCGCCATCGCCGCTGGCGCCATGGCAAGGCGCGCAATTCTGTGCGTAGGAACCGGCGGCCAGTCCTGCAACAGGGATTCGAGCGGGGACAGGGATCTGCTCTGGGTCGTAAGGAGGAGGTTCTTGCGCCTGAAGACTACCTGGCATCAACGTCACAAGTACAACTATGACACAAAAAAACTTTAGAGGCGCACAGGAGGACCATTTGCGATACAATCGTTCGTATTCCGACTCTCTGCATCAGCAGAACTGGCGAGCACTTTGAAAGGCTTAACCTACCATTTCACTGTTAACCAGACTAATTTACTCGCCCCAACAGTTATTGCCCGAATCAGCGAACAGCCTTGAGCAAGATCTCTTCTGGCGCTTCCTCATAGCGGCTGGGACACTTGAGAAGCAGCACTTCAGCCTGGAAGACGCCGTCAGGCAATAGCTCTCCTTCCACTATGGCCGAAGCAGCCCGCTGAAAATTGTCCGGGCGCGGTCCATAGAAAGATACCTCAAGCTGCTTATTTGGATTCTCTTCGTCGTGGATTCTGAAGCGAAGGGTCACCTCGGTAGGATTCCAATCCTCGCTGTCTTCAACAACCAGGCCATTCACTCTTATACGTTGCGAACCCAGCTCGCTGCTCCGTTGCTGCACCTCGTCTACAGTCAGCCAGAATGCTTTTGCAGTGGTCAAGCCGTAAACCATCAGCGAGACAATGACGCCCACCAGCAGCAGTCCGGCCACCAAAAACTGGGGCTTCAGACCGGAACGTTTACGCGCCAAGTGGGCTGGGATTGGTCCATCCCACCACTCTTCATCCCTGAATTCGCTTATCTTCGGAGCCGTGGCACCCATTGGAATCCTAACTTGCCTCTATGCCGTCCGTTCTGCACCTGCAGACCCTCGACACGCACACGCCAACAAAAACACTGCAGACCATTCTCGCTGCATTATAAGCGTGCCATCCAGCGCGCAGGAAAATGACCTAGGCGCTTTCCCCGCTATCCTGGTCCCACCGGATTTCCTCCGACAGAACTTCCTCCGCGGACTCGGCCAGAAGGCCGGGCACAAGCACATCGCGCTCGGCCAGTCCGCCATAGACGAAACCGTAGATTCTGCCCATGGCTTCCCCGCGCACAATCGCAGGAATGCCGGCGCTTTGCAGGCGCCCTTTAACTATCTGCGCTTCCATCGGATTGGCAGCTTGCCAAACAACGACCGGCTCCTGCGAAACCGAGCCGCCAGTTGTAGCCGAGGAATCCGCTTTCTCCGATTCCAAAGTCCTGGCACTACCCTTGCGTCCCGCCCAAAGTCTCTGGAGTCCACCGACCAGGATCGTCATGGCATTCTCCTGTTGGTCAGATAATGGGAAACGCTGCAACCCTGCCTACAAAGGGATTGCTTTCTCGTTCGGCGCCAATTGTCGTCGCTTCACCGTGACCCGGATAAACCGCGTAACTGTCGGGAAGAGTAAGCAACTGCTGTTGAATGCTGTTAACGAGCGTAGGGCCATCCGCGAGCGGCAAATCGAAGCGCCCTATGCTACCGCGAAAAAGGGTATCGCCGGCAAAAACCTGCGCATTGGCGTGGTCAACGAAGACAACATGGCCCGGCGAGTGACCAGGCGTAAAGAGAACTTCCAAGGCCTCTGTACCGAACTCGATCTTTTGACCTTCTTCCAGGAAATGGTCGGGTTCCACAATCGGTTCGATGCGCGCACCAAGCCACTCCAGTACACGTTCAGGTGCAGCCCTCAGTATCGGAAGGTCTTCACGGTGCAGGTGGAATGTTGCCCCTGTGGAGGCTCGCACTTCATTTACTGCCATCACATGGTCGAAGTGAGCATGGGTATTGATGACCTTCTCAATCGTAATTCCCATCTCGGCGATTTCTTTGAGTAGTGCTCGAGCGCTGTCCCCGGGGTCAATAATGACCCCGCGCATTGTCTCCTCACACGCCATGACATAGCAGTTCTCCTCCAACAGGCCCACGGTGAGGCCGGCAACTATCATGCTCGACTTGCTCCTTAGTTGAGTTGCTAAACGACCGCTTCCGCCTGCCTGCTGGCTTCCCTAACACCCTCTTCGCCGACACTCTCTTCGTCATGGCAGACCCAGCGTTGGCTCCAACCGGCAATTTCAGCGATTACAGGTGCCAATTCGCGGCCCTTGTCAGTCAAACTGTACCTGACATGAGGAGGGATGGAACTGACTTGGTCGCGCATGACCAGGCCCTCATCCTCCAGCATCTTCAGCCTGCTGCTGAGCGTGCTCGGATTGACGCCCCCTAACTCTTCCTGCAGTTCGCAGAAACGTTTATGGCGGGCATTGAGAAGCCGGTGCACAATCTGCAGCGTCCATTTCCGTCCAATTATTCGTGCGGCTGCTTCAACGGGGCAAGGCAACTCATCCGGCAAAACGACGGCATGGCCTGGCATGCGCATCGGGCAAAGTCCTTTCCCGCTCACCGGCCCCAAATCTGATGCGGTGGAGCTTGAGCGCTTTGCAAAGGCCGGGCACGAGTACAGTTGAAAGGCGATCCCCGGCGTGATCCCCGCAAAGGAGCGTTCTCGGCGTCGGCCACTATCGTACTATGCGCACTGAACGTTGTCAAGGAAATGTGATCCCATGTTGCCCCAGCACGCATATGATTCTAATAATTTCCAAGCCAGGATTCCGGCAGAACAAACGAGCTGCTTCCTGGTCTCTGACAGGTTTGAACACAGCGGACCGAGCGCAGAGCTGGACAACCGAACAGGAAACTGATCTGTGAAAATGTCGCCCGCTTGGGCCTACCTGGCATGCTGGATGCGTCCCAAACGAATTCGTTCGTCTTCAACTTCAAGCCACAGATCGGAATCCGAACCGTCATAGGGAATTTCAAATATGCTGCGAACCAGTTCGCCGGCGCGCCACTCGTTCGTAGGATAGCCTCCACCTGCCAATGGTGATTCGACAGCCTGGCCTCCCAAGATCAGGCGCATACGCTGGTCGGTCGGCCAGTCGGATGGGAGCGGGGCTGGCGCCTGCCAGTACAATGTAACCTGAAGCCTGTCGCCCACCCCAAGAGCAGTCTCAGGCGCATGGGCAAAGGCTTTCCGATGAAAGTCGTACCCGACGACCGAAAAGCGACCCATTTCGAGTTTCGTCCGGCGCTGCATGGGGATTATCGTCGCCGGCAACGAGTTTTCCGAGCGGTCTAAGGTCACCTCGGCCACCTCTATCGCATCGCCCAAAGGGGTGGAAAGTCGGGCCCCCGTTTCAGCATCGTAGAGGGCCACGATAAGGCGATAGTCGATTGGAGGCGTTCCCGGCGGCAAGGGGAGTCCGTGATTATCGGTGATCGTCTCGCCCTCCCGCCAATCAATAGTCGGCAATGTGCCGCCGCCTGGCTCCCCATCGCGCTGTACAACCACCAGATCGCGGTCATCCAAAAGTTGTACGGTTACCTTGTAGCGCCGGTCTGGTGTCATAAGCGGTCGCCAGCGCAGTCCTAACATCAGAGTGTCCTCGGCTGCCAGCCGCTCCTCAGAGAGGCATATTTCTGTCAGATCGGCGACGTCTCCAAAGCGGTACGGCTGTTCCAAGACACTGCAGGAAAGTTCCTGCGGCATGAAAAAGGTTGCAAAGCGGACGTTGCCTTGCCAGCTCTCAAAGCCTTTGAAGGCGTTCCTGCCCAACCACCCTTCGACGATCCCCTCCCGGTCTGACTGCTCAGTCGCCCACAAAATGGCAAAGACACGCCGCCGCTCGGCTGTTTCCCGCGCCAGCGTATCTTCGGTCTTGCCCCGATCAGGCGGCCTGTCCTCTGGCAGGGGCAGTGCCGCGACTTCGACATTGTAGAACCGCCAAACATCCGCCTGGCCCGGCGCATTCAGAATGACAAGGTCCCGTCCCGGATCTCCCACGGCATCAACAGTGTGGGCGATTGCAGCATAGTTGTCGCGTGCAGCCGGATCGGCGTAGTAGGGAGGAAGCATAGCCGCGGCCAGAGCTGCGGCCAACGCGGCGACCGCTCCTGTGGCAATTGGCATGTAGGGAAACTGGATAACCTGTGAGTCCCCAGTGTTTCGGGGACCCGCCTCTTTCATGGGCCAGAACCTGGAGAGGAGGGAAAAATTCCGAGCAGAAAAACAGCACGGGGACGCCGCGACGGCCAAGCACCAAGCCGGTGACAGAATCAGAAGAAACTTGAGGAAAGAGGAATTGAAGAGTCCGAAACCAAACATCACCCCGACAGGCACAAACAGCCAGAGTACAAAAGCAGTGCCAGCGCCCGATCGTTTGAGCTGCAAGAGCCCTATAATAGGTAGCAGGCCGACCAGAAGCAGCCATCCCCATGCCAGCTCAGGCCCATTTCGGATCGAACCGGCGGCCAGCGTATCTAAGGTGAGTCGCAATCCCTCCATCGGCCCGACGAAACCATTCTGAGAGGGCCAGTTGAGCAGTCGTTCAGTGGCGGTCGGCAGCCAGGGCAGGAAAGAAACCGCCGCCAACAGGTTCAGACCGAGGAAAAGGAGAAGAGGCTTCCAGGAAACCGAAACGCGAGTAAGACCCGCCAGAGCGATCCTCTGGCCGTCATCATTCTGCCCAAGCGCTTTTCTCCATGTAAACCACCACCACAAGCCGGAACACCCTGCGGCAGCCAGGATCACGACATACATGTAGTGCGTCCACAGCCCGGCAGCGGCCGCTAGTAGAAAGACAGCCGCAAACGAAGCAATTCCGGCGCGCGGACCCAGTACCGCCAGCCGCCTTCTCGCCGCCAGCAACGCCCACATAAGCGTTACGGATTCCAGAGTCAACAGCGCGTACATTCGCGCCTCCTGGCTGTAGAAAACTTGGAAAGGATTGACCGCAGCCACGAAAGAGGCGAGAAGTGCAAACAACGGAAAGTCGCGGTCGGCGCTGCCGGCGATCTCCCGCGCGATCAGATAGGTGAACACCACTGTTAGCAGCCCCGCGACAGAAGAAAGACTGCGCATTCCCCATGCGGAGAATCCGATCGTGCCGGCCCAGAGCTTCAGCAACCAGTAGTAGCCAGGCGGATGGATGTCAGCCGCCGCGTCTCGGGCGATCAGTTCGAAACTGCCTTGCGCTACGGCCCAGGAGTTGCCTTCATCGTGCCAGAGCGAAGAACAGGTGAGGCAGTAGAAACGGAGAAATGCGGCCAGCGCCAGAATGGAAGCGAAGACGACGTAGTGCAGGAGAGACGGTCGAGCCGTCACCTTCAACATGATCTATTCTTGAATACCTTCGCTTGCGATATAAGACTGAAGAGAGTCATACACAGGTTGCGGGGAGAAGTCGGGCGCCAGCAGACGAAAATAGGCTTCAGGCTGGCTATTCTGCTCCCACAGATCTGTCGCCCGTTTCAGGTACCAGACATTCGCCACTCCCAGCCAGGGCCAGTCAGCCCGAATACGTTCGTATGCCAGCGGCAAATTGGCTGCCTGCTCTTCCAGGCTGACCCGCCCGTAGCGCGGCTCGACGTCCGATGGGGCCGCATTCCAATTCATTTCACTAATCCAGATTGGCTTTTGGCCGTCTCCATTGGCGACCATCAGATCCCGGATGAACTGGGGACGACCGAAGTTTATGACGCGCGGGTGCATTCGCCGATCGGTTGGCCCGGACCAAAGCCCATAGCCCTGCGTTGCCATCACATCAAAGTAGGACGCGGCCCCGGCATCGTACATCCTCTGCAGGAACAGAAGATCAGAAAAGCTGCGACCGGGACTGGTCGTACCGTCAAGATCGATGGTTGCAGCCAGTGCACCGGCAACAATTACGGCATCGGGGTCACTGGCTCTGATAGCCTCGGCGCCGGCTCTGAGAAGTTCAACATATGCTTCCGGATCGATAGCATAGTTGCCCCATTCGGGGAAAATATTCGGTTCGTTCCACAACTGATAATACTGAATCCGACCTCGGTAACGGGCCGCAACCGAACCGGCAAAATCGGCGAAGTCCCCAAAATCATCTGGCGGCGAGTAAGAGCCGGCCTCGTTGCCTTCGGCCCGGCTCCACGCTGGTGGATTGGATAGGCGCACGATCAGTCGCATGTCATGCTGCTCCGCAAGCGCCACAATGTGATCATACTTATCCCAGGCCGAGCGTGCCGGCTCATGGCGGCGATCCTCAAAATCGCTCTTACCGTGAACCTCGATATCCTCCCACGGGAACTCCTGCCGCAACCACTTGAAGCCGGCCTCCGCGGCCATCCGTACGACCTTCTCCCGTTTATCCCGTTCGACCTCCTGTTCCAGAAAAACGTTCACGCCGTACGGGGAAACGCTCGAATGCGCCGTCACCACTTGCGGGGCCAGTTGCAAACGCGGCCGCAGCAACCCACCGGCAATGTCGGTCAGCCCTTTGATCTGCGGTAGCAACGCAGACTCGCCGGTCTGCGAATGAAGCCAGCCGCGGCTGGGGGAAAGCGACAAAAGTAAGAGGGCCAGTCCGCCGCACAGCAGCAGGCCGGCCCATAGTATCAGAGTTTCTCGTACAGCTTGTTTCACAGAGTTAGCAACACCTGTCCAATAGTTTCGAAGGTTCTTCGTCCCAGTCCGGGTCAATTCCGTGGACGCAGAGCAGAATGTACTACAGGATTCGCAATTCTAGTTCTTCCTGAAAGTGATGTTCTCGCAAGTCGTGCCTCCGCTGAGCGTTATGGTCCACTTTTCGGAAATCGGTGACAACGGACCTGTGTTGGAGCCTGATAGCCCCCTGTCCCTGGGCACACCGGGCGGGCAATTGACCACATAAATCTCTACTGTTGTCCCTGAACCAGTATTCTGTCCAAAAGGAGTGAAACCCCATTTTCCTGATTCCACGCCGCAGCCCGTACACTTTGTATTTCGAGGCCCACTAAAAGCAATATGCACGCACACTTCATTGACCGGGTTATTATTGGTGTCGCGTACAAATCCATTGAAAAAGCTCAGCTGTGAATGGGCCCTGCAGGTTCCGTCATTTACCAGCGTATACGGGAATGTCGGCGCCGGAGGTTGCGTGGGCTGAGGCACCGCCGTGGGAGGCGGAATTGGTGTGGCCGTTGGCGGCGGCGGCGCCGGGATGACCAGGGCCACCTGCACCGCACTGGCGTTGCTTGCGGTCACCAGCGGGCCGTAGACCCACCCTGTCTGACCTCTGAAGTCGATCTGCCACCAGTCGCCCAACCCGGGGTTCTTGCCGGTAATCTCGAACCTTTCACTTGGAGAAGCCGAGCCAATCACATGATAGTTTGTGCCCGGCCCCCCGCGTACATTCATCAGCACATTGCCTATCGTCACCATGGGAGACTCCGGCGTCGCGGGCGCAGCCTGGGTAGCGGGGGCAGCCGTCGGCTGGACCTGTGTTTGCGAACTTGCCTGGCCGCCACTTGCCTGGCCGCCACTTGCGGCAGGCGCAGCACCGACAGGTGTAGCAGTAAACGTAGGGACAGGCGAGCTGGTAGGGATGGGCGGCTCCACCACCGTGTCGCGCGGGCCGCATGCGGCAATCAATAGGACTGTTAACAAGAAAGCCAGCGTTTGGAGCCAGCGCATTGGTTGTTCCCCCTGTTCGTAACTATAGGCACTTCGGCAAGTCAATCTGACGGAGAAAAAGGGGGCTGTAAGAGTATATCACAGGCCAATCAGTACTTGGCAAGGAGATGCAAGAATCCTTACCAGGATGCCCTCCGCCGCGTCGATTCCTGGGACCGCTTGGGTCGGTAGGCCGCGCCTTGGTCGGCACTGCCCCGAAAGCTCGCTGCCTTGATTGTCCACAACTGGCAGCGGGCGGCATCGCGAATGCGAGTGCGCAGCCACGGTTCAATTCTCTCTTCTTCGATGCTGGTTGTGATGACAGTAGGCAGATGAGCGGTGTGACGAAAGTTGAGCAACTGAAACAACTTCTCTTTCGCCCATGGAGTCGCGCTCTCTGTTCCAAGGTCATCTAACACCAGCAGGGGGACGCGCTTCAACTCATCGAAACGCTGGTCGTATGATACGGTCGAATCAGGGCTGAATGCCGCCCGAAGATAGTCCAGAAAATCGGGGACGACAACGAACATAATGTCGTCCTGGCCAGAAGCCCGCAGAGCGTTTGATATCGCCGCCGCCAAATGTGTCTTGCCAGCGCCATTGGTTCCCATCAGCACGAACCAGCCCTGTGGATTGTCGGCAAAGGCTTCTGCCGCCTGCTTAACTTCTCGCAGGTTGGCCAGTGCTTCAGCGGAACTGTTGCGCCGCCGAACGTCGAACGTCTCGAACTGCTGGGCAGCGTGCAACGAGAGCGTACTCAGGTCTCCCTGGCCCGGATCCGCGCCGGCTCGATAGTCGGGCGCTTTGATGGCAATGTGGGTGACCAGGTTCAGATCCTGAAGCCGGCTGCGCAGGCGCTGGTCCAGGTTTTCCAGGCGCTGGTTTGTAGTCAACACAGTTGGCAACTGGCTGTTGTAGCGATGGTTGAGTATCTGAAACATCTTTTCCTGCGCCCAAGGAGTTACCCCTTGTACACCCAGGTCGTCCAGAACAAGAACTGACGAATTTCGAATCTCGTCAAACAGGTCATCGTAGTTGGCATCACTATTTGGACCGAAAGTAGCCCGCAAATGGTCCATCAGGTCCGGTACCACTACAAAGATTGCCGATTGATCGTTTTCGATCCGATGGTTGACGATGGCTGCCGCCAGGTGCGTCTTCCCACATCCAAAGCCTCCGGTGAAGAGTAGCCAGCCGGTAGGTTGCTCAGCAAACTGAAGAGCTATGTCGTAGGCTCTGACCAGATTGTCCAGTTTGTGTGGAGGCAGCCAGGAAAGATCAGTATCGAACTTCTCGAAAGTAAATCGGGTCAGCGATCCCAAATTGTGAACATCGCTAAAGCGGCTGCGCCTCCGCGATCGGCGTTCCTGCAGCTTACAATGGCAAGGAATCGGCTTGCCGTAGTCAGGGTGGCCTACCGGCAGGTCGTCGAGGAGGAATCCTGCCCCACCGCATGCTGGGCAGGAGTCAGCCTGTGAGGAATCGATACGATCTGAACGCGGCCGCAGCCCCGGTGGTGGCGGCCGCTGCAAACTCGGTCTGTTGTCAGGTTCGTTCTCGCTGTTCAAATTGGAATCGGACTGCGCGCGCGAGCTGATGCCGTTTTTCATCTCTTCTGAAATGCCCCGCAACAGATCATTCAGATCATCCATATTTTTCGTCCTTGCCTTCAGTTTCCCACCGTCTCAATATCGCCCTGATGTAGTTCAGGTGGCGCTTGTTGTTCAGCAGCGCAATCTCCATCGCCTCTGTGATCCAATCAGGAGGGTAACTCCGCTCGAGGTCTCTGAGTTGATCCGCGATCATGGCGGTCATAAGGCCAAAGTTCTGCTCGTAGAGCACAAAAACATTCGGGCGCTCCACGTGGAGCCGGGCCTCCTCCGGTACAATCCCTTGCAGTTCAGCTAGCTTACCCTGGCGGATCGCGGCCACAGATTGACGGCCCTTGGCCGTATTCAGAAAGTACCAGTCCTCCACACGGCGTTCCACCTCGGCAACTGGAGAATCTTCGTCCCCTCGCTCACCCTGCCCGTTGAGGCGTGTCCTCTCATCACAGTGGTCGCTCTCGACATCCATTCGAATCAAGGTGTTGCGAGAGACCGCGCGCTCAAGCGCGTCTTCGAGCGCGGCCAGAGGACTGCGCAAGTCGCTTTCCACACTGAGACTGGTGAGCAGCTGTTGGTCGCAGCGCATGTCGTCGCCGCGCACATAGCGCAGCGGCCCTTCCTGCTCGTTGAGCAGCCAGAAAAAGTAGACCGTCAGCTTCAGCTCGGCCAGGTCGTCAATCTGGGGAAGAAGGTCGACGAAAAACAGGTCTGGCACGATTACTGCCAGCATCTTCTGGTCTGGAAAGCCAATAAAGCCGGGCAACTGTCGCGTCATGTCAATTCCGCAGCCGGGACGGCCAAACTAAAGTCAACCTTTCACAAAGTACGAACGCAACTCTGGACCGTGTAAACCCGCGGCCGCAATCTGCCGGTCGAGCGAAGACCAAAGAGGAGTCCATTTGGCCTGTGAGGCCATACAAAGCGTTCTTGAAGTTCTGCAATTCCCTGGCACTCCTGCCTCAATACTCCAAATCCTCTCGCCGAAGCTCCAAATCTCGAAACTGGGTAAGTTCCTTGCGAAAATAGAGACTGACCGTTCCGGTCGTACCGTGGCGGTGCTTGGCGACCATCAGGTCGGCGATGTTCTGCCTGTCCGTATCCTCATTGTAATAGTCCTCGCGGTAGACGAAGATCACTACATCGGCATCCTGTTCGATCGAGTTATGTACAACAATGTCGTTTGCAACGAAGTTGTGAAACGCCGGAACGGTGAGATCATAGACATCTTCTACGCCATCCGCCTCAATCGATGCAACTGTGTCCCAATACACGTCGAGACCAGCTTCGTCAACGAGTTCGGCATGGTCATCGTGGACATCGGCCTGCCTGTGCTCTTCAGCCGGGCGTTGAATGCCCAATGTCCCTTCCCCTATGTTCGCAGAAAGAGCCGGCGCAGTCTGAGCGGCAAGCCGGCTCGGGAAGGCGTTGAAGGCGCCGACATGCTTGCCTGGCTTCGGCGCTGCCATCCATTGACCACCCGTTCTCGCCGTGGCAATGCGATCGTCATGGCCTAGTTCGTCCAACCGCCTCCATCCGCATTCGGTCAGGAACTTGTGATTCGCTGTCGCTCGCACTGTCCTGCCCTTCTGCGATGTAATTCGGAATACCTGCCTGGTGCCGGTACAAAAAGCATTGCTAACCTCAGCTCGAACAAAGCGCTGTGTGACTTGGTCGAAAGCGGCAACTCTGAAACTTTTGCCGCCCACCAGATCCCGTATCTGCATGTGCAAGCCAAGGTCAGGGAGATAGACCAATGTGTCGCCGCTGAGGCAACCGCTTTCCCGTAGGTCGGAGAGCACAGGCTTGTTATTCGCCCGGCTTTCCACCGCGCGGCTGAGCTGGCTGAGCGCGATGACCGGCACATTCAGTTCACGGGCCAGTCCCTTCAGAGAACGGCTGATAAAGCTGATCTCCTGCTGCCGGTTTTCGCCTCGCCCGCCTCCCCCGCCACCGGACATGAGTTGCATGTAGTCGACAACAATCAAGTCGATGCCGCGTTCCGCGTAGAGTCGCCGCGCCTTTGTGCGGATTTCCAGGACCGTGGCGCCGGGCGTGTCGTCGACAAAGATATTCGTACCGGAAAGCGTGTTGGCTGCCTCGACCAGGATCGGCCATTCCTCCTCGTCGATTTGACCCATACGCAACCGGTGGCTGTCTATGGCCGTTTCGACCGAGAGTAGGCGCTGCACGACCTGTTCGCTGCTCATTTCAAGACTGAAGACAGCCACGCGTGCGTCGTAACGCCTGGCGGCATTCTGGGCAATTGACAGCCCCAGGCTTGACTTTCCCATCCCAGGCCGGCCAGCAACGATGATAAGGTCGCTCTTCTGGAATCCCCCCAGCATTTTGTCTAGCAGCACAAAGCCTGTCGGGACACCCATCATCCGGTTCTGATTGCGTGCCAGAAAGTCAATCTGATCAACGACTTCGTCCAGGATTCTGGCAACGGGCGTTAGGTCGCGATGGATACGACTCTCACTCACGCCGAAGATTATCCCCTCTGCTCTGTCGACAACTTCATCCACCTCGTGACTCTCGTCGTAGGCGAGTTCGGCGATCTGGTTAGCCGCGCCGATCAGTCGTCTCAGGGTGGCCGTTCGCTCAACAATGCGGGCGTAGTGATCCACATAAATCGCGGTAGGGGTGCTGTTGATCAGTTGAGTGATGTAAGCCGGACCACCAATATCCTCCAGCTGTTCATTGCGCTCAAGTTCGTCGACCAAAGTAACAAAATCGGCCGGTTCACGGCGCTCGTGCAGCGAAAGCAGCGCCCTGTAAATCCACTGGTGCGGCTCGCGATAGAAGTCGGCATCGCGCAGAGTGCTCGCCACTTTGATTATGGCATCGGGATCGATCAAAAGAGAACCGAGCACCGCCTGCTCAGCCTCCACATTCGCTGGTGTCGTCTTTACTGTGGCTTCAATCGTTTCGCTCATAGTACTTTGTGTAGGAGAAATGTTCCTGTGACTTTGGAAGAGTTGATCGGAACTTGCACCGGTTGGCATGCATCAAACGCATCGAACCAAACCAAACAGATTGCCAGGAGTATGCAGTATCAAGAGTGCAAAAACGGCGAGAACCGCTTGGATGCGACCCCGCCGCCGTCTTACTTCGCTCTGTTGCGTTTGCGCAGCCCCCGTTTCCGCCCGCCTTTCGCCCTTCTCTCCGGCCGGCGAAGACCTCTACCTTTGCTCCCTCAATTGTCGATGTCGAGTCCTTCTATAAAGTCGCGGAAGACATCCAGGTCTTCATCACTGGTTTCACCGACTTCCTCTTCCACGCCGTCACTTCCCTGGCTGATAACGCCCAACTCCTCTTCAGGCTCCATGCCGGCCTTTTCCATCACTTCGTCGGCAACGTAAATCGGAACATCAACCCGCACAGCCAGGGCGACGGCATCGCTTGGCCGGCTGTCGATTTCCAGTGTTTCACCATTTGCTTCCAGCACTATTTCGGCAAAAAATGTCTCGTTTTGCAGATCGCTTATCACTACATGCGTAATCTCACCATCAAGAGATTCCGCAAACTGGCGCAGCAGATCGTGAGTCATTGGTCTGACGACTTCGATGCCCTGCAGCTGTATGGTAATGGCGTCGGCTTCAAACGGGCCGATCCAGATGGGCAGATACCTTTCGCCGCTCTCCTCGCGCAGGACAACTATCCGGTGTTGGGACATCAGGCTTACGCGCACGCTATCGATTACAACCTCTATCATCCCATGCTCCTGTACTCGATATGCCGAGACTGCTCTACGGTATCACACACGGAGTTGCTGAGGCCGACCGGCAGTAGTAGCCAAGTTTGGCCGAGGCAAGTTGGATTATAGCATAGCCATAATATGGCACAAAGTGATGAAACTTTCAAAGGCATGGCATTGGCATCAAAAACCGATGCCAAAATGACCCCAAAATCTGCACCCTTCCCAATACAGGCAGAGCATCCTAAGCTTCTTCTGATTCGACGCATCTGCCAAGGGCAAGACGCAGTCTGAGTCTGTCTGATCCCGCCTGAGTCGGAGTGAAACGCCTTTCAGGACGTTCTGACTACGCACGCATCGTCAATTCGCGGCCAAGCAGTGCAGACCCCTCCTGGCACTCAGAGGGTCGCTGGTCACTTTTAGCTGACCACTTTTCTCCGCAGTTCCCCCGCGGTCGCCGCCAGGGGCTGACACCCTATCTGCATATGGGCGGTCGGCCGCAAGCGGCCTCCCTTGTGCAGGGGCTGCGCCCCCGCAACGCCCCCCTCCAAAACCATGCCTCACCCACCGGGTGCCTTCATCGCAGCGCGTGTCAGCTTGCCAGCACTACGGCGTCTGTACACCAGTTGCGTTCTTGATTCCCACCCAAAAACTTCACTCTCAACCCCAATGTCCGCTCCACAGATGACAGCAACTGCCGCCGTCACATGCATACCTCGCATCAGTCGGAAACCTGTATGTCCGAGCCGGGAGTCTCCCCATCTTGCACATCACTCACCCCACAAAGGCACTTCCAATCTCGTCACGAGCTCCCCTTCTGGATCATGTGATGAACCCCCTGCTGTCCCGGTTTTTCAGGTACTCGTCGCATAATAACTCTGTGACCATTGCATGATGCAATTGCTCTGCCGCGCAGCACTTTTGACTTTGACGCCACACGAAGTATCTTTATTGACCATCCCCTGTACTTCTGGACAAACCATGCATCTTCGCTCCGTATCTTACTTAACTGTATACTCTCACGCATGTGACAGCCGCCTTACAACTCCCCTTGCGTTGAACTAAGGCGCGGTATTCGAAAATGCGTATCGAGGGGATTCCCCCCGCGCAGGTGAAGAAGGCACTTCGGACCGCCCAGATAGACACCCGTCTTCATTCCGCACCTCCGCAAAGTGCGCAGACAAGCCTCGGAACGCGAAATGGGTAAACTGTAGTGAGGATTGAGAGAACAAGCCGGCTTTCTCAAACACAGTAGCGAATGGACTTTAGGTGATCAATCACCTCGAGAAATAGACGCCGAAACGTAAGCAAGTTCTGTTTCCAGACTCTATAGACATCGCCGGCAGGACGAACAGTGCCTTACAAGGCAAATGGACCGCAGAAACATGACAAGTAACTCCCACTCGGAACCCCTTACGATATGGCTGCTCTCTCCCTACCACACCGGTAGCCATAAAGCCTGGGCCGAAGGTTACAAGGGCCACAGCAGGCATGACGTCCAACTCTTCACGCTGGCCGGCCGCTTCTGGAAATGGCGCATGCAAGGGGCCGCCGTCGAACTGGCAGCACAAACCGAGAAACTCTGCGAGACGCATCCGCCCGACCTGATCCTGGCAACAGACATGACGAATCTGCCCGCTTGGTTGGCTCTGGTGAGACGGATTCTGCCAGCGCAGACTCGCACCGTACTCTACATGCACGAAAACCAGCTTACCTATCCCTGGCGTCCGGGCGAGAAGCCCGATCTGACCTATGCCATGGTGAATTGGTTGAGCCAGCTGTGTGCAGACATGGTCGTGTTCAATACAGAATTTCACCAACGGAGTTGGTTTGATGAACTGCCAAACCTGCTGAAGCATTTTCCGGACTATAACCACTTGGAAAAGATCGAAGAAGTGGAGGCGCGCTCTCACGTCCTGCCGGTGGGTATCGACCTGCAAGCTGAGAGCCGCCGCCAAATCTCGTCGCGACCGCCTCTGATCCTTTGGAATCAACGCTGGGAATACGACAAGCGACCGGATCGCTTCTTCCAACTGCTCTACAGGTTGGAAGAGACAGGACACAATTTCAGGTTGGCCCTGGCAGGCGAAAACTTTCGCAACGTGCCTGGGGAATTTGAGGAAGCCAAAACACGGTTGGCACATCGTATCGAACACTGGGGTTTTCTGCCATCGAGGAGCGACTACCTGGCCCTGCTGCGAGAGTCCGACCTCGTAGTCAGCACAGCCGACCACGAATTCTTCGGAATCAGCATCTTGGAAGCGGTCCAGGCCGGGGTCTTTCCGCTGTTGCCGAATCGTCTCAGCTATCCGGAACTGATACCCCCCGACCTGCATGCGGCCTGCCTGTACGAGAACGAGGACGATCTGTACGTCAAAGCCGTCGCCCGACTTGCCATGCCCCGTCAGGCACCGCCTTCACTTCGCCGCGCCGTTCAGGAGCGGTATAGCTGGCCTGTTGTTGCCGAATCTTACGATTGCCAGTTCAGCAAGCTTCTGAAAATGAACGCAGCGCCCGCACAATAGGCAACCTGACTATTTGCGGCACTAACCGGATTCGCTGCTGACCTGCCTCGGCTGTCGATAGAGCAGACGCACTTCAACCGCCTCTGCGCCCTTCTCGTTCTCCTCGACAGAGAACTCCACAAGATCCCCTTGCCGCAAGCGGCCGACCTCCCGGAAGCGAGAGCGATGTGCAAAAAGGTCCGGTCCGGCAGCAGGGGAAATAAAGCCATACCTCTTACGCGGGCTGTACCACTTCACCAGTCCTCTCTGGCGGCCGCTGTCAGGCAGTATGGAAGCGCACCCCATGCAATACGAAGGAGGCGCCTGACCCTCTTCCGCCGCGCGTCTTTCTTCAAGAGTCCAAAGAAATGTAACGCCGCAACGCTCACAAAGGACCATTTCATCAGTGAATTTCATGGGCTTCCCTCGACCTCAAAATCAAAAGGATTTCGTAAGACTTTTGGATGATACCCCCGACCGGCCGCATTTGACAATGCGCTCTAGTCCTGATAGTATCCGGGACGGATTGATTCCTGTAGGTTCTTCGGCGACGTAGCCAAGTGGTAAGGCAGGGGTCTGCAAAACCCTGATCGCCGGTTCGAATCCGGCCGTCGCCTCTAACCGCTCATTCGAGCGGTTTTCTTGTTTGACTTGGCTACAAATTCATTGCAATCTATCTACGTAGCCATTTGACCTTCAAAGCCAATTGGCAAGTCTGCTGTGCATCTTCGGATCTTCGCACTTGCAGACACTATTATTGTGATACAATTTAACTTGTAACTCCCGTTCAAATGGTTATACCTTTGAATTGGACCGCACCTGTCGGTCCGTTCAACGCAAGGAGACGACACGCGAAGGGCAATGTCGAAGCATGTTCGGCAAAGTTGCAACTTGGAAGGCAGCTACAAAATGAAGGATAGAATTGGAACAGAAATCTGCGGACGGTCGAATTTGGACGCCACTGAAGCCAGGATCAGCGCGAAAGTAACCAGGAACTCCCACACGGAAAAAACCGAACCAGAAGCATCTGTTTTCCTCCCGTTTGGAATTCGGTGCACATCCTGGTTCGAAAGCGCGCGCAGTACAGGAAAACTATTCTTGATCCTCCTTGCCGTCATCCTGGCGGCCGGCTGTTCAGGCGACGATGCCTCGGAGCCCGAATCGGGCCTGGAGGGCCTACCATTCGGTTTGGACGCAATAGAGGCTCCCTCTTTGGACGAGCTGGTGCCTGGAAGATTGGGGCCGCGACCTGAAGGGTCGATAAAAACGGTCGTCGAGCATTACCTGCAACAGTATCAGCCAGAAGGTAAATTGCCCCAGCTGTTCGAGACGACCCGATTGTACGACAGGAATGGGGTCCTACTTGCGGAATTCTTCGAGGAAGGGCGCCGTACCTGGGTTACCCTCGATCAGATTTCTCCGGCCTTGATCGCCGCAACCGTCGCAACTGAGGACGCATCGTTCTTTACGAATCGCGGCGTAGACAGCCGTAGAATCGTCGGTGCCGCGCTGCAAAATGTGCAGACCCAGTCAATCGCCTCAGGCGCCAGCACGATTACAATGCAGCTGGCTCGCAATCTGTTCCTCGGACCCGAAGAACGATTCGAGCAGACTCTCGACCGCAAACTTCACGAGATCGGTCTGGCTCACGACCTCACTATCCTTTTCAATAAGGAAGAGTTGCTGGAAATCTATCTCAATCTTGTCAACTATGGCCATCTTGCCTATGGTCCGGAGGCAGCCGCACAGGTCTATTTCGGCAAGAGCGCCATCGACCTGACCTGGGCCGAGGCGACGATCCTGGCGGGAGTTCCCCAGCAACCAGCCTCGTTCGACCTCTTTCGAAGTTTCGATGCAGCCAAACGGAGACAGCGCGTCGTACTTGACCTGCTAGTGCGCCACGAAACCCTGCAGCCAGAAGAAGCCGATGCCATCTTCGAAGAAGAAATCCTCCTGATTGGCTCGTCGCAAAAACAGGATTTCCTCGCCCCTCATTTCGTACTCTATGTCGAAAAGGCTCTTGAACGCCGCATGGCCGAAGCCCTCGGCATCGAACTAGGGCGCTGGAAGATGCGCCGCTCCGGCATGCATATTATCACCACCCTGGACATGCCGATGCAGACGCTGGCGGAGGATCGGCTGATTCGTCGAGGCCTATCAAATGTCTAACGGCGCGCTGGTGGCTATTCAGCCGCAGACGGGCGAACTCCTGGCCATGGTCGGTGGAATAGATTTCACCGAAGAGGACGCCGGGCAGGTCAATCTCTCACTCAGTACCCGCCAGCCGGGAAGTTCATTCAAACCAATTCTCTATGCCACGGCGCTCTCCGATGACATCATATCTCCCGCTACCGTGATCTGGGACACGCCAACAGCCTATACCGTAGGCATGGGACATTACTATAGTCCTCGGAACTACGACTATACCTTTCACGGCCCGGTCACAGTCCGGACCGCCCTTGCCAACAGTTACAATGTGCCCGCGGTAAAACTGCTCTCATCAGTAGGCAACGATCGCCTTGTGTCTAAGGCCAAAGAATTTGGCATAACCAGCCTGACAAGAAGACCGGAGGACTATGGCCTCAGTCTGTCTCTTGGCGCCGGCGAAATATCGCTACTGGAGTTAACCAACGCATTCCGTACCTTTGCCAACAAGGGTCTCCATTCTCCCCCCGAATTTGCTTTGTTTATGGTGGACGATCTGGGCCGCTATCGGTCGCCTCCTCCTGTAGAACAGAAACAGATAATATCGCAGGGCGTCGCCTTCCAAATGGCCGACATCTTAAGCGACAACGAAGCCCGCAAGCCGGCTTTTGGCTCCAACAGCAGGCTCAAGCTAAGCAGGCCCGCGGCCGCAAAAACTGGCACGACCACCAACTTCAAAGACAATTGGACAGTTGGATTTACCCGGTACCTGGTGGCCGGCGTGTGGACCGGCAACAGTGACGGCACGCCCATGTGGGGCAACAGCGGCGCCGCCGGCGCGGCGCCGCTATGGCACAACTTTATGGAAGCCGTCATTGCCGACCGCGGAATGCGAGAACTGATCGGCGCGCCCGACGACCCGAACCTGTGGGCCTTTGAAGTACCGGATTCAGTAGTGCAGCTGCCCGACTGCCCACCCGCGGTGCGCTGCCGCACAGGCGGCGAATACTTTACAACCAGTTGGCTGAGCAAAACGCGAGGCAATGGACTGTTGGCTGGCACCGTAGTCACCGGCAAATCGTTGCCAACACATTTCGCCCGTTCTGATAAATTCGAGGACTTTTCATACTGTTTAGTCGATGACACGGCCGGCGCCGTCAACGGCGGACGAACCTCAAGTAACCCGGAGACACGCTCGCTCCTCAGACTATCCAGTTGGGTCGGCTTGGCCTTCCCTCCCGGTTACTCGACCGTCGGCAGGCCTCTGCCTCCAATGCCTGACCTTCCCGTAGACCCTGATGACCCAGGGATAAACACGCCTCCTCCTACCTATCGAGAAGACCTCGTATATTTTCCGGCTACTGAACTGGAAAAGTTCCGGCTACTCTCATGGAGTATGCAGGAAGGCATAACTGTTTCACTTGGGTCCTGCTCCGAACTCCGTTACTACATTGCGGGTCCAGGCGACTCTTGGGCCGGCCTGGCCCGGGCCCATGGCCTTCCCGAAAGTATCTTGCGCGGGGCTAACGTTCACGTAAACGGTTCTTTGAACGGGGAGCGCCTGCTTCTGCCACGCGGAATCCCGATTCGCCTTCATGAAGAAAGCATGCTTCACGAAGTGCAGTCTGGCGACTCCTGGGTCAACATCGCCGCAAGGTATGAAATCCCCATCAGTTTGCTTCGTGCAGCAAACCCAAATGCTGTCCGTGCCTACAATATCCTGCGCCCGGGAGATCTTCTGCATATCCCGGAGAACTTGGAAATCTATCAAAATCCATTTGAATAAAACGCTCGAGGTTTCGCCGGCACTCCGATGGAGAGGTGCACCAGGTAAGACGATGGGCTACAGGTAGAAGTCGGGAAAGCAGCTCCTGTAGCTCACTCGTTCCTTGGAACCAGAGTGGGCCGTTCGGTCGTTACCCTTAGTGAGGCGTAGTACACACACTGAACCTGGTTCGTTCGATCGTGCCGTTCACGATTTGAGCCAGAACCTGACCCACACTGAAACCGACTGTGAGTCCACATGCCTGGAATGCACTTCGATCGGCGCACTTCTCGTATCCTCTTGTGCCTGCTGACGCTATTGGTTGCCGGTTGCAGCTTCGGCAACCGCACGGTCGGACGTCGTCCCGCAATGTCGGCAGCGAGCGACGTCGAAGCATATCTGCAAATCTATCAGCCAGGCCCACTTCCCCGCGTTTTCCAGACGACATTCATATATGACCGCAACGGTACCTTGCTTGCTGAACTGATCGGAGAGGGACGCCGTGAGTGGATCCCCTTGGATCAGATCTCTCCCCACCTGATCAACGCCACGATCGCAACCGAAGACGCAACATTTTTTGCCAATGCGGGCATCGACCCCATCCGGATTGCCGGCGCCGCCCTGCAGAACGTCGAAGAGGGCGAGATCGTCTCCGGGGCCAGTACCATCACTATGCAGTTGGCACGCAATCTGTTTCTCGGTTCCGAGGAACGCTACGATCAGACCCTCGATCGCAAGATCGCCGAGGCCGGGTTGGCCGCCGAGTTGACGCAAACCTACGCCAAAGAAGAACTGCTGGAAATGTACCTGAACCTCCTGAACTATGGCCGTATGGCCTACGGTCCACAGGCCGCAGCCCGTACCTATTTTGGAAAGTCGGCCGCGGAGCTAAACCTGGCAGAGGCCACCCTGCTTGCGGGAATACCACAGTCGCCCGCGCTCTTCGACCTGTTCGAGGATTTCAGTTCTGCTAAGGAGCGGCAGCGCACAGTACTCTCCCTGATGGTACGTCACGGCTTTATGTCCATCGACGAAGCCAACGCCGTCTTTGGCACCAAGGTAGAATTGGGAGGATCGCCCGAGATAGACTCTCCCCGCGCGCCGCATTTTGTCGACTACGTGGTTCAGGAGCTGGACAATTCATTGGGGGAAGGCTTTGTCAGGCGCGGCGGTCTGCACATCTATACAACATTGGATCTGACTCTGCAGGAGTCGGCCCAGAAAATCGTCTCCCAAAAGGTCGCCGCACTGCAGCCCATTTATGACATGGATAACGGCGCCTTCATCGCCCTCAGGCCGGGAACGGCGGAAATTCTGGCAATGGTCGGCAGCGTCGACTTCCAAAATGAAGAGATTGACGGCCAGGTAAATGTCACCATCAGTCCTCGCCAACCGGGCAGCGCTATCAAGCCGCTGCTCTATGCTACCGCATTTGACGACGACCTTATCAGCCCGGCGACAGTGATCTGGGATACACCAATTACCTATACCATCAGCACCATCGAAGAATACGCGCCGCTTAACTACGATCGTAGGGCGCATGGCCCTGTCACCGCGCGGGCTGCCTTGGCAAACAGCTTCAACGTCCCTGCAGTGAAACTCCTTGACGCGGTGGGCGTACAGCGCTTGCTGGACAGCGCCCGCAAAATGGGCGTAAAAAGCCTTCACCGGGGAACTGACTGGTATGGTCTTAGCCTGACTCTGGGAGGGGGAGAAGTTACCCTGCTTGACCTGGCGACTGCCTACCATACGATCGCAAACGGCGGCCGCTATCTTGCTCCCCGATACGTCCTCACGATCACTGACGCCCAGGGAATGACCATGCTGGAAAACAGTTCATTAGAAGGCGAGCCAGTAATCTCTGAGGCCGCCGCCTCTATGATTACCGACATACTCAGCGACGACCCTGCCCGCGTACCTATGTTTGGGGCCAACAGTCCGCTTACGCTCAGTCGGCCAGTGGCCGCCAAAACCGGCACCACCGACAATAATCGTGATGCTTGGACAATGGGATATACGCGCCATCTTCTCGGCGGCGTTTGGGTGGGCAATACCGACGGCCGCCCGATGCGCAATGCTACCGGTGCCGCTGCTGCCGCGCCGGTATGGAACGAAATCATGCGGACAATCCTTGCTGAGCCCGCCCTGCTATCAATCTTGGAGGCCCCAACGGCAGACGCCGGCTGGGAGTTCCCAATCAGCGAGAGCGTCCAGCTGCTCGATCTCTGTCCTCCGGGTCTGACATGCAGAAGTGGAGGCGGCGAACTATTCAGCACTTCCTGGTTGGAGGCCGCCAGCAAGGACAGTTCTGACAGTCAGGACGAAGAAGAGGAAGAACAAGACCTGAACGAGCAAAACAGTCTGACAAATCCCCTTGGAGACAGTGTCAAAAACATTCCTTCGGCCCCGGTATATGTGAGGCGACAGACGGATGCGGGCCAGGTATCCCGTCTGCTCGGCTTCTGCGGCTTTGAAGGCGGGGCAAGACGCACTCTGTTGGCCCTGCCAGATCCATTTGGACTCCCTGAGTCCCCGTCAGCCTCCTGCAGCCAGTGTTGGTCGTTGAAAGAAGAGGAGGAAGACGCAGTTGACGCAGGCAGGCTGCTTAGAGACCGGAGAAGCGCCCTCTTCTGGAACATGCGCGCCAACTATCCCGTCTTCCTGGGCCCATGTGACGAGATGAACCAGATGACCGCCTATACCGGTCTGACAGTCGGCATCGATGTCGCCGGCGCCGGTGTCCAGGTTTCTCCGGAGTCTCTGTCAAGCGGACAACTGTCTGAAGTGGGCAATTCATTCGCCCCCGGGGCCTATCTCTTTTTTCTGGAACGTCTGTGGCACGATGATCAGTGCCCAGGCCAGTATGTAATGGGTGTCACCATAGATGACCGGGGCGATGCCCTGCCGGGCGTGCATATCAGACTCACCGATGCCTGGGACAACTCCTATCAGGCCGTATCCAAGAGCGGTGCTAACGACTCCGGCCAGTTCGACTTTCCTATCTACGGCCGGGATTCTGCGCAAAACTTCCTCTTGCAGGTCATCGACGCCAGTGGGTATCCAAACAGCCCCCCAATCCTCGTGCCACATCGCACCGATCAGGCAAGTAACCAACCCTGTCACCATCTGGTCGTTCGACGACAATCATAAGTGACCAAAATCAACGATTGCAATGCGTTGTGCCTACGGTCGCGCCACGAAGCAAAAAGGCCTATCCGTTTTCAAGGGGAGGCGGACCAAAAAAGGGGATGAACATGTTGGAATTTCCCCTGCGAGTTAGATAAACTTTAAGAACATGCGCAAACTGTCTCGGTATGGCGTCGCCATCAGGGTCTGCGTATTGAGACGCTTTTGAGCCTGTGAGTCCGGCAATTCGCATGGCCGGCTATCTTTACTATGCGGGATTCTGGAGGGAACAGATGCAACCAAAAAAGACATGGCGTTTTGCAGGCCTCGTCGCGATGCTGACGCTGGTTCTGATAGTCGGCCCATACGCACTGACCGCGCAGGGATCGGTCGTGTCGTCAACCGTAAGTGGTCAGTTGAACGAACAGTTCGAAAAGCACTACTTGGAACTACAGGTCATTGATACGTCACAGTCCGTCACGATTAAGATGGATTACCAGCCCCAACACAGCAATGACCTGGATCAGAACTCCGGATTCTATGTATTCAAACAGTCCGGCTATGATCGGTATCTGAACGCTTCTCCCCCCTCCGATACTGTCTTCCTCACTGGCTCACTGGATTCAATGGGCGGCATTAAGCGCAAAGTTGCCGAGATAGGCGCCAGCGATGCCTCCGAAATCGTTACCATTGTTGTATACAATGACACCACGATGGCCATGTCTTATACCTTGACCGGAGAGAACGTTACATTTGTCGATGAATCCGGTGAACAAGTCGTGAGCGGTACCACGCCATCGGCGCCCGCAACTTCAACGCCCACACCTTCAGGGCGCGAAGCGGGTGCGACCGAAACGCCGGTGGCAGTCGTGACAACGAATGCCGTGCGGTCGAACTGGGTTAGAGGCGAGTTAAACGAGCAGTTCGAAAAACACTACATCGGTCTGGAAGTAGTTGATTCGAGCCAGCCAGTAAGAATCAAGATGGTTTACGATCCCCAAAACAGCCAGCAAGTGGACGACAGCTCCGGCTTCTATGTCTTCAAGCAGTCCGGGTATGACCGCTATCTCAATGCCTCACCGCCTTCGGATACCGTTTTTCTGACCGGTTCGTTGGATACAATGGATGGCATCAAGCGGAAAACGGGCGAGGTCGGTGTCGATAACGTGTCTGAAATCGTGGCGCTGGTCACTTACAATGACACGACAACGCCGATTTCCTATACCCTGAACGGAGAGAACGTCCTGTTCCTGGACGACTCTGGCGAACAGGTTGATGGCGACCGCGTGGTCGTCCAGCAGCCGGCTGCTGGAACAGGCGCCGCGACCGCTTCCGGAGGAACTGATATAACGCCAGGCGCCTCCTACACAGTGCAAACGGGTGACACGCTCGGTACCATTTCTTCGGGCGCGTATGGCAGTACCATATACTGGTCCGCAATCTGTTCCTTCAACTCGCTTTCAAACTGCGACCTTATCGAGGTTGGGGACGCCCTCAATATTCCGACTCTGGCGCAGGCCGAGGCGCTGCGCACGGGCGGAACAGTGGCGCCAACCGCGACACCGGATGCAATGGCCGGCTCCACTGCCACCGCCACGGCGACACCAGATGCGATGGCCGGGGCCACCGCCACCGCGACACCGGATGCAATGGCCGGCTCCACGGCTACCGCCACGGCAACACCGGATGCGATGGCCGGGGCAACCGCCACCGCGACAACTGAGGCGACGGCAGAGGCAATGCCAGAGCCGACCAGTCAAACGGGTTCAGGGACCGACGATCTCATCGAAGTGGCGGAAGATTACGAGCAGTTGGACATTCTGCTTCTGGCGCTGGACCTGGCCGGACTGACCTCGACGATTGCCGATGGCGGACCCTATACCATTTTTGCGCCTACAAATGCCGCCTTCGCCTCCCTGCCTGAGACAAGGCTGGACACGCTCATGGCCGATTCCGCCCTATTGGCCGAGACGCTGAAGTATCATGTGGTCTCCGGGACCCTGAATGCGTCGGACTTGGCTACGCAAACGACCCTGACGACACTTCAGGGCGACACGATCACAATCAGCACGGGTAGCGACGGGTCCGTCACCGTTGAAGGTGTCAGCATCGTTACGTCAGATGTGGAGGCATCCAACGGTGTCATTCACTTCATTCACCAGCTGCTGCCGGACCCGGATGATAGCGACTCACAATAGAACCTAGGATTGGCACCAATTTCAGTGCCTAATTCTGCCCTTAGGACGCCCTCCTTACCTTAAGCGAGGGCGTTCTTTCTTTTGCAAAACCTGCACATTTGTGCTACGATGCGATTATGGAACAATTCGAGCAGACCTACATTTCGGAACTGCCTGCTGACCTTTCTCTTATTGAGGTTCAAGAGGAAAAGGGCCGCTATGGCAACGATAGGAACGAACAAAAACCATCTCCTCTGGAAGAGACCGACCTGCCGGCTTTCTTTGGAACCGGCGGCGCTTTGGCATCGGCAATGGATGACTACGAACTGAGGCCTGGCCAGCTCGAAATGGCAGACGTCGTCAAACATGCCATCCTCGAAGAACGGCCAGCGCTGATTGAGGCTCCCACAGGTACCGGCAAGTCAATTGCCTACCTGCTTCCGGCCGTCCTCAGTGAACGTACGGTCGTAGTTGCCACAGCCAATAAGTCATTGCAAGACCAGCTCTTCCGCAAAGACATCCCCTTCTTGCGCAAGGTCCTCGATCGTCCCATAGAAGCCATCGTGGTCAAAGGGCGCGCTAACTATGTCTGCAGCCACAAATGGGAAAAAGAGGCCGTCGAAAGAAGTCGTCTTACCTTTTTGGACGGGGAGGATGAGCAGGTCGCCTATCTCCGCAAATGGCTGTCGGATACCGAAACCGGGGATGTCGATGACTTGCCATTTGTCCTGAAGAACGATCTGCGGCCCCGAGTTGTCAGCTTCCCCGACGACTGCATTGGCCGCAACTGCGCCCATTTCGATGACAACTGCTTCGTTAACACGATGCGGGAAAAGGCACGCCAAGCACAGGTGATTATAACAAATCATCATCTCCTGCTGAATGCGCTCGAGCTGGGAGAAGTAGGCCAGGCCATTCTACCTGAGGCTGATGTCTACATCGTTGACGAGGCCCACCAGCTCGAAAACACTGCCACATCGGTGTTCGAAGTGGAGACCTCTGACTATGCCCTGGAGCAGCTTCTGGCGGGCGCAGTCTTCAAAGCACACCTGGAAAACGATCTGCTGGATGAGCTGCTTTGGCACAACCGGCTTGCCTTCTCAGAAGTGGAACGGTTGTCGGAACAAAGAGTCTTTCGCATAGACCACGAGCTGGAAGAAATGAAAAAGGTGGCCGCCGGCCTCCGAAAACTGCAGGATGATATGCGTCAGGCACATCCTTACGAACGGCCGGAACAGGACGGGCACCCTCCCCTCTCCCCCGAGGAGTCAGAAGACAAGGCCAACTATGATCTGGCTGTGACCGGCTTGGGCTCTCTTGCCGCCAAACTGCAGGCCGTTGCCACAAGTTCAAGGGACGACGTCACCGTACGCTACGCCGAAAAAGTAAGCGGAGCTCGCCACCTGAAGCTTCGCATTCATGCCGCGCCCATCGACCCCGCCCACGAGCTTTCTCGGCACCTGTTTGTCGAGGAAGGACGCACCGTCATTTGTACCAGCGCCACATTGGCAACTGACGGCAACTTCAAGCATTTCAAAAGCAGATGTGGCGTGTCTGATCTTGCGCTGGAACTGGTCGCCGGCGCAACATTCGACTACACCCAACAGGCCCTGCTTTATCAACCGCCCCTGCCGCCCTTTAACTGGCGGGCAAAAGACCCTTTCTACGACGCGGTGGCCATTGAACTGGAGCGCCTGCTCAATGTGAGCAGAGGAAGGGCACTGTGTCTCTTTACCAGCTGGAGCGGACTGCAACAGGCCTGCGACAGATTGGAAGGCGTAGCCTGGCCCCTCCAGGCACAAGGACAACTTCCCCGCAATGCGCTACTGGACTGGTTTAGAGAGACGCCGCACAGCGTACTCCTGGCAACGAAATCCTTCTGGGAGGGTGTCGATCTTCCAGGCGACGATCTGAGCCTGGTTGTGCTGGACAAACTGCCCTTTCCTACACCAAGCGATCCATTGCACGACGCCCGCATGAAAGCACTGGAAGATGTCGAAAACGGCAGCAGCTTCAGAAATTACATGGTCCCGCTGATGACCCTGTCTCTGAAACAGGGATTTGGTCGTCTGATTAGGAGGACTGCCGACCGGGGCGTAGTTGCAATACTTGATGAGCGGTTGTCGAGCAGGGGTTACGGTAAACAGGCCCGACGCGATCTTCCCCCCGCGCAGTTCAGTCGCAACTTTCGCGGCGTATACCAGTTCTACAATTCGGCGCTTGCCAGCCAAGCCGACTTTTCCATAGACGTATCCGTCGTAGAAGATGAGAACGCCACTGGCCCGCGCTGGCGCTGGCAACTGACTCGACTACTGGATGGGAAAGCCGACGAAGAAGAAGGAATTCATAGCGGCAGTGTCCCATCGGAAGGCGAGGTCTCTGCCGCCCTGGCGGGGCTGGGTAATCTGCGGACGCGCGTAGAGAATGCCGGACGCGAATCCAACAGCTTTGGTGTCGAACTTCGTTGCAGTGAAGAAACTGAACGCAGACTCGGTGAAGGCGCCTTGCCAACAGAACTGCACAACCAATGGCTTAACGAACGTGCAGCCTGGAAGTCACTCGATATTATTGGCCTTCGCACATCCGAGCCCACTTAGAAACCGTGCAGCTAGAGCGCAGTCGCCGAGCTGCCTCGCGCTACATATCCAAGGCCAAAATCCCACGGGCGTTCTTGCCCGCTTCCATGTCCGCAAACGCCTCGTTGACCTGCTCCAGCTGATAGGTCTGCGTAATCAACTCGTCGAGTTTCAGTATCCCTTCATCGTATAGACGGAGGTATTCGGGCATATCCACTCGGGGACGAGATGAACCGTAGTAGGAACCCAAAAGCTTCTTTTCGGCCCAAATCAGCTCCTGCGGCGGAATCGACACAATATCGTCATGGCGCGCCAATCCAATTGCAACTGCTGTCCCGCCAGACCGAACCATATCGAAGGCCTGCCTGATAGTCACAGAGCTTCCGATCGCTTCAAAGGCATAGTCGACGCCCAATCCTCCCGTCAACTCCTTGACGGCCTCAACCGGATCCACTTCAGAGCCGTTCACTGTATCGGTGGCGCCAAATTGACGGGCAAATTCCAACTTGTTTTCCATCAGGTCTACCGCGATGATGCGCTCCGCGTCAGCGACTTTCGCGCCCTGAACTGCATTGAGGCCCACCCCCCCTGTGCCAATGACAGCGACCGTGCTTCCTGCTTCCACTTCAGCCGTCCTCAGCACCGCGCCTACCCCTGTTGTCACGCCGCAGCCGACAAGCGCGGCCCTGTCCAGCGGATAACCGGGATCAATCTTGATCAGGGCCTGTTCGGGTACGACGGCCAACTCGGACATGGTCGCGATACGGGACATCTGCGGAATGTCATGGCCCTTGTTGTTGTGCAAACGGCAGGTGTCGTCAAGGAGATAGCCCTTGCGTGCATCGATACCCTGGCACAGACATACGCGACCCATCTCACACATCACGCAGGCTTCGCAGTAGGTCACGAACGACAATATGACGTGGTCGCCCGGCTTGACATAGGAAACATTCGCTCCGACGCGTTCCACCACCCCGGCTCCCTCATGGCCAAGTGCGACCGGCGGGGGGTAAAAGATCGTCCCGTTCACCACCGACAGGTCGGAGTGGCAAACCCCGCTAGCTCCCATCCGCAGCAGGACTTCGTTATCTTTGGGATCGTCCAGCTTTAACGTTTCAACGACGACTGGTGCGTCGTGTTCATATACAACTGCGGCTCTCGTCTCCATTCCTCACTCCCTCTTAATGGAAAAATCAGATTCCTCTCTACAATGCCTCTGCCCTCAACAACATGCTCTGCCGACGCTGCCTGAGGGCAAGAAATCGCCGGCCCGTCCTGTAGCTGAGTGCACAAGCGCATTTCGAACTGTCTAATGGCTGATTCTACGCACCAACCGATGGGTGGCGCCATGGGTCGGCAACCTTAGCTTTACCTCCCCGTATCCTCGGGGCTGAATTTCAACCTCCCAATCGTAACCGGACCGGTTTATCACGAACAACAAGCTGCCGCGATCGCTTTCGACGAGGCGGGCCTCTACCAGCGAACGGTACTCGTCGGGAACGCCATGGACTGTAATATCAGGCGCCAGTGAATCGGGGAGCCATCGCTGCAACAGCCGCCTGAGCCCGCGGTGAAGCGAAGAAAAATAGGAGCGGCCAAACGCGAAAGTTGGAATCAGAAGCCTGCCATCAGGGCCGGCGGCTATCAGCGCCGGTTCACCGCTGTCGCGGTAAGTTGCCACCGCATGACCACGGTAGTCATCTAACAACACCTGGTCGTGAAAGGCGAATCCCCCGAACCTTCCGTCTGAATCGTTTACGCTCCAACCTGCGATGAAGTAGATGGGGCTGATCCACTCGCGGCAGGCCAAACCCAGAGCCTCGCCAACCTTCTGGCATTCCTCCAGATCTGTCATTGGCAATTCGGCAATGACCCTGCCGCCCTTCTCTACATAAGTCTGCAGGGTCTCCGCTTCGGCTGAGGATATTCCTAGAGTGAAGGGGATCGCGACGACTTCCAGACCGCAATCGGCATCGAAGGCATTGGGTACGAACGTAACTTCATAGCCCAGGTCCATGAAAAGGGCGTATAGGCCGACTACCACTTCACTGATCGGCACTTCGCGGGCGTTTGCCGCCCAAATCATTTCGCGAGTCAAGTAGATGCCAATTCTGGCAGGGACCGTGTCACCGGCTGCAATCAGGTCTTCGTAGCGCCGCAGGTCCGCGATAACTCGCTTGGTTGCCAGCCTTCGCTCTGTGTCGTACTCGTCGGCATCAACCATGTGGTTGATCCACGGTTCCGGCCCGGACATCAGCGGTTCCCAGCGATAAAAGTAGTGGGCATGGCTGGCGTAACTGAAAACCTGGTTGACCTCGGCCTCAATGTTGATGCCCCGCCACAGGATATCCGATCGGAAAGGACCACCCTGGCACTCGGTCAGCCATGCCTGGGAACCGGGCGCCAGCGCTTTGAGAAGAGCTATACGAGAGCCAGCCTCTGCGCCTGTGCGCGGGCCGGAACCCCAATAGTGGCTTGACGAAGCGTAGTCCAGCTGCGGCAGAATCCACCAGTCCTGCCCATTCCCCTGAATTCCATACGGGTCTGTATAGTTGAAACTAGCCCGAACGCCGGGCGCATGCTGTTTGATGATGTCGATGCCGCCCAATAGGAACTCGCTGAGGTTGCGTGCGATAAACTCCCGCCAGTCTCTCCAGAAGCCGTCCGGATCGCTATCTACCTCTGTTGGCGGCTCTACACTACTGAAGTCGCCAAATGACGTTCCCCATCGATCGTTCACCTGCGAGATTGAAGAGAGCCGCGTCGCCAGATCTTCTCGGTACCGGGCCACCGTATGCGGGCTGTAACAAGCATGGTCCCCGGGCCCGATGCTGGGTTCATTGTGTACGTCCCAATCGATTATCGCCGGGTGGGAAGCAAAGCGTGTTGCAGTGTCGATCAGCAGTTGATCTCTCTGACGGCGATACTCGGGATGGTTGATACAGGCGCGCTGCCAGCTGAAATCATATTCGTGCTGGGGGTATGCCACGCCGTTCCTGTCGACGACTTTCGCATCGGGAAACGCTTCGATGAAACTGTTGTGCACGTAGAAAGTTGCAAAACCGAACAGAACGCCGATGCCCAGCTCGTGGCAAATGTCCAACAGACGCCCAACCTCATCCAAACTGCTGTCGAGGCCGATACGGATGCGGACCGAGTCGAAGCCGGTATCCTTGATCATCTCCAGATCCCGGCGCCAGTCGTCCTCCCCCTGCGGTAGCCATTCCGGCCGTGTCGCCATGCCGCCGAAGGGATATTCATAATGGGTACCAATCAGGATACCTTCATGCCTGGACAATGGAGTCCTCCTGAGTCAGGAGTCAAATGACCAAACCTGTTTCAAGCTGTGGAGCCAGCAGCTGTCCTGCTATCCTTTGATGCCGGTAAGGGCAATGCCCTGAATAAATGTCCTCTGGGTAAAGAAGAAGAGCACGATAACCGGCACCGTCAACACAGTTGTTACCGCCATCATCCATCCCCACTGAACACCTACCGTACTGACAAACACCTGGATTCCCAGCGAGAGCGTGTACTTGCTGGGATCATTGAGGTAAATAAGCGGCCCAATGAAGTCGTTCCAGCTTCCCAGGAATTGAAAAAGCCCTACCGTAGCCAGAGCCGGTTTGGCTAGAGGAAGTATGACCCGCCACAAAACGCCGAACTCTGAGCACCCGTCAATTATGGCGGCGTCGTCCAGGTCTCTGGGCAGACTAAGGAAGAACTGACGCAGCAGGAAAATGAAAAACGGAACGCCGAAGGCATGGGGCACAATCAGCGGCAGAAGCGTATTGACCCAGCCAAGACTCCGAAACATGATGAACAGCGGTATCATCGTAACCTGGTAAGGCAGCATCATCGTCGAAAGCATGGCAAAGAATAGAATGTCGCGCCCATGCCAGCGCAGCCTTGAGAAACTGTAGGCGACCAGGGAACTCGAAACCACCGTCAGAAACACTGCCGAAACTGCTATGACCAGCGTATTGCGCAACTGCTGAAAAAATGGAAAGTAACTCAAAGATTCCGGATAGTTCTGCCAACGAAACGGATCGGGAATCCACACGGGGGGCAGCGTAAATATCTGGTCCAGATCTTTCAATGAAGTGGAAATCAGCCAGAAGAAAGGCAGAAAAAACAGGAGCCCAGCCACAAAGAGTCCGACATGGCTGGCTGAATGGCTCAATGTCTCGCGTTGCGTCCTTGTGAGGCTGCCCAAGCCAGAGGCCCCCACCTGTTGCTGCCGCTTCAGCGTCGTGGTTGTCCTGCCCATGGCGCTATCGCTCCTCACCTTCGTAGTAAACCAAGCGAGCCGAGCTGCGGAAAATGATCAATGTCGTCCCCATAACGACAAGGAACAAGATCCAGGCCATCGCCGAAGCGTAGGGCATTTGGAAAAACTCAAAAGCGTTCTGGTAAAGGTAGTAGGCGTAGAACAGGGTCGTGTCTAAGGGGCCGCCCCTTGTCATGATAAAAGCCTGGGCGAAAATCTGGAAACCACTGATTACGCCCATGATTACATTGAAAAAGATTACCGGGGACAGCATCGGAAGGGTGACATTCCTGATCCTCTGCATGGCTCCCGCGCCATCGATCATCGCCGCATCGAATAGATGCTGGGGAATGTCCTGCAGCCCGGCCAGAAAAATCACTAAAGTTCCACCGATTGTCCACACGCCCATCAGAATCAACGATGGCTTTGACAAAATTGGGTCGGTCAGCCATCCCGGACCGTGGACGTCTATTACGCTTAGCGCGGAATTGATCAGACCGAATTCAGGGTTGAACACCCACATCCAGAGCACAGAAGTGGCGACAATCGGGACAATCGTTGGAATATAATAAACGGTCCTGTAAAGGGAAACGCCGCGCAAATTCTGATTGAGCAGGAGCCCGAGAATGATGGCCAGAAAAATGTGAAAGGAGACGCCGAAGACGACCATGTACATCGTGTTATAGAGCGAAACCCAAAAGAGATCGTCATTCACCAATTTGACATAGTTGCTCAACCCGACCCAGTGCAGGGGCTGCCCAAAAGTCGTAAACACGTTGAGGCTGTAGTAGAAAGAGTAAACGACCGGGAAAATCGTAAAACTCAAGAAACCGATGATCCAGGGAAGCGCAAAAAGCAATCCTACCCGCAAGCGCCGAAACTCTTGTCGCGTAAGTCCAAATGTCATGCCCGCCTTCTCCTGTTTCCCGGCGGGTCGATTAGTCAACCCGCCGGGATGTAAGTGCCAGGGGACTTCTCTATTAGCCAACCTGCTGGCGGAAGTCGATCAACTCCTGCTGCAGTTTCGCAGTCATATCGTCCAAGCCCTGCTGCGGATCGATTTGGCCGTGAATTACTTCGTCCTGGAGGCGCCGAATCTCGGTCTTGTACTGCTCCAGAACCGGAATGCGCGGCCACGCGCGGCCGCCTGCCGACTCGGTCAACTCGACATAAAGCTCGTTGAACGGTAGCGAATTCAGAAACTCCGGATCGCGCGCAGCTTCGTTCAGAGGGGGAACGTCTCCTACCAGATTTCCAAACTCGATCTGCTGCTGCTTGGCCGCCATGAAGTGGGCCAGTTTCCATCCTCCGTCCGGATTCTTGGCGCCGTTGGGAACGTTGAACATCGCGCCAATCTCAACTAGGCTGGTTGGTTCGGTGTATCCAGGGCCATACGGGGACTTGAATACCGAGTATTCAAGCTCGGGTGCATAGCGCGGGATCCAACTTCGCTTCCAGCTGCCGTCGATCTGCAGAACGATTTTGTCCACGTACCAGGGATCTTCCGTCAGCGAACTGCGATTGCCGAACCCGGATACATAACGGTCTATCTTCTCGATATCGTACTGATCCGCGTAAGACTTGAACCATTCGAGAGTATAGAGCAACGCCTCTTCGGAGTTGGCAGTGATCGTGTCGGTATCCTCATCGTAGAACTGAGCGCCATTGGCCCAGCCCCAGTGCCAGAGGCTGCCTGACCTGAGCCAGGGCAGGAAGCCCAACCGGGTAATATTGCCGTCGTCATCAAAGGTTGTCAGTGCCTCCGCCATCGCATCGAGGTCGGCGAAAGTTTCGGGCGGGCTGTCTGCACTGAACCCGCCCTCTTCCAAGAGCGTGTCGTTGCTGTGCAGAGCGAAGACGTTAAGAGTGTGGCCTGTCCCCCAGAGATGGCCATCCGACCAAAGCGCATCCCATGCCGGTTTGGACCAGCCCTCGCCGTCGAAGCCGTCCCGTTCGGCGTAGTCCTCGAGGGGCAGCAAGAGCCCGCGGGGTCCCCACGTATAGGCCTGAGACCAGAGTGATACCATGTCGGGTGGGTTGCCGCCCTGAATAGCTACCTGGGCTTTCTGGGTTACATTGCCCCACCCGATCGACATGAAAATCGCGCTTTCCCCGGTCTCTTCGTTGAAGCGTTCGACCTGATTCTGTGCCTGTGCAGCCTCCTGTAGACCGAACATCGACCAATAGATGATCGGAAGATTTTCCTGCGCGGGCGCCGCTGCTTCTTCGGCGGCCGGCATGGCACCTTCCGGCACTACACATGCGGCCAGAGCGGCGCCGCCTGCGCCTAGTGCCATGGCGTGTAGGAAGCCACGGCGGCTCATCTGCCTGTCTGTGTTTCGCGTGTCGGACATGTTTCCCCCTATTGAATTGGGTTGGGCCGTGTCGTCTTACGATTCACAATCTGTATAAAGGTAAGAGTATACGGCTCTTGTGGCGCAATTTGGTCCCGCGCCTGCGCACTTCTGCCATGCTTTGTTGTGTCTGTTTAGTACCTCCTTCCCCCGGCGGTTAGAACCTGCTCAAGATGCAAGATCGGCCCAAAGTATGCCTTGCGGGTTAAGCCGGCTATGACCGGTGCCTGCACCAGATTTCAAGCCATAAGAAAATCGGCAAATTGGCAACCGTTACCACTCCCAATGCGATACCTCGTTGTCCAGGTCAATTACGAAAATGTAGGGTTTCATCGAGCCCGTATGGCGGTCAGAATAGTATGTGTGTACGTGCACGAGCTCCTCGTCTGACAAGTAACTGATGATGACCGGGGCGCCTGAAATCGGGTTTGCACCATTGAATAAGACGACGTTCCCCGACCCCGGCAAATGCTTCTTAGCCAATTTCGGTACTGGCGGAAGCACCGGCCCACTACTGACGCCGTCGTCACTTATGAAGTGGTAGTTAAAGGCGTCGTCTGCACCGATCGTGACATTTACAGGCGTGGCCTCGTGTCTGTTGAGACATGTGGGACAATTAAGACCACCGCCAAAGACCGTGATGTAAACTCTAGCTTGTAGAGTCAACCCGCGGCGATCGGAAACAAAATAGGCAAAGCTGTCTTCGCCAACGAAGTTCGTGTTGGGCCTGTATTCGAAGGAGAGATGCCTCCTGGCCGCATTGCTTGTGATAGTTTTGAAACTTCCGTTCTCCGGACTAGTAAAGTTAAAGCTGGAAAACTCCGGTACGGTATCGTTTCCCAACACCTCAATTTTCGCACCGCCGTTCCTGGGAACAGTGACGTAATCGTCAACAAGGATATTTGGCGTTGGAAGTGGTATGGTCTGTGCAAATGTGGGTGTTGCGGCGTATGCCAGCGCGGCTAAGGCCAGTAAAAACGCCAATACAATGGTTCGGGGCAAACGTGAACTGAGAAGGTTCAGTTCATGAAACCGATGGTTGACGTTTTCTTGATTGAGGATAGACATAGGGAATTCTCTCGTGAATGGCTGACGACAAATGAATCGGGTTCAATGGGCGTCAAAAGGGCGAAATAGGGACTCTTTGTCCACTGGCCGGACTGGCCGTTGTACGGAGAGCCTTACAGAGGGGACGTCGCGTGCCTGAATTATGTTCCGCGGTTGACATCAAAAGGGAAATCTAGTCTGAACGCATCTTGGCAACTTTCTTCGCTCACGAAAGCGTTTCAAGCTTACTTTGTCCTGCTGCAAGTAGAATGGGAACGTTGGCAAAGAAAAAATAGGCCTTGATTTGGGCGTTATTGGCCAAGGGCGGAGGAAGAGATCGAAGCAGTTGCTTTCTAGCTGAAATTGATTCAGGGTCGTTCGTATGAAATAATTACGACCTGTTCCCTCAGAGGCTAAAGAGAATAGTATCTCAAAGCAAACAGCTAGTCAAAGTGGGAAACAATAGGGTGCATCCCAAAATGGGGCGAACTTCCGCACGCCTTAGCTAAAGACCAAACAGTGTCCTGCCCGCAGATCCGATCTCAGGCTGGCAACCGTGCGTATTCTTCCCCGGCATCATTTCTAGCCAACAGTGTCTTCCCCTCAAGCCGTTTCTCGCCACTGACCACCGACCACCGAGCACTAATCACCGGCGTTCCCCTGACGACGGTTGTTCCACTGAAAACTAATAGCTGAAAACGTAACTACGCGGCCGCAACTAATTCGCTAATCTGAACGAGGCGAGCAAAGGTGTATTTCTCCCCTCACAGTTGTATTTTTGGGCGGTCGGGCCTTCGGCCCTCCCTTGTGCAGGGGCTGCGCCCCCGCAACGCCCCCCTACAAAACCATCCCTCACCGACCGTGTGCCTTCTTCGCAACCCGTCGGCTGGCGAGCATGGCCGCGGCTATACACCAGTTGCGTCACCAAGAGCCTGAATGGTTCCCAGGATGACTGGCTAGTCAACTACAGTGGCTTAAGAGCTACCTGAAAACCAATAACTGCAGTTCCGGGCGGTCGGCCGCATGCGGCGTCCCCTGTGCAGGGGCTGCGCCCCCGCAACGCCCCCCTCTGGCAAGCGACCGTGCTCATTCTTCCCCGGCAAAAAGTCTAGCCAACAGTGTCTACCGCCCACATGCAGTCTCAGCCCCCTGTCCCCCGCAGTTCCCCTGTAGTTCCGAGCCCCGCAACGCCCCCCCCCGGCCAGCGACCCTGCTCATTCCTTCCCCGCAAAAACACTAGCCCACAATGACTAACCCCCCCATCCTATCTCCCCCCCCCGTCCCCCGCAGTTCCCCTGTAGTTCCGAGCCCCGCAACGCCCCCCTCTGGCAAGCGACCGTGCTCATTCTTCCCCGGCAAAAAGTCTAGCCAACAGTGACTACCCCCCACATGCTGTCTCAGCCCCCTTTCCCCCGCAGTTCCCCTGCGGTTCCCCCGCGGTTCCCCCGCAGTTCCCCTGTAGTTCCGAGCCCCGCAACGCCCCCTCTGGCAAGCGACCGTGCTCGTTCTTTCCCAGCTAACGTGTCTAGCCAACAGATTTCCCCCCACTGTCCTGTAGGGGCAGGCCTTGTGCCTGCCCTCGCAACCCAATCAACCGACCTCCCAGTATACTCAGGCCTTCTGTATGCCCCGCGTTTCTCCAAGAGCCCGTGATCACTTCCAGCCGCCGCCCGCATTTACTCCCCGCCCGCCTGTTCCCACTTCAAATCTGGAATGCACCCAGACTTACTCATCTTTTCCAGTAGTAACACTAGACGTGTGGCTTCTACTAAGTAAGCTAAAACCCTCTTCCTCTGTGGCGTGACAGGAAATGCGGGCTTCGCCAAAGCAGCGAAATTGCCGCGAACTACCTGAGTATTCTTTGCTCAGCAGGAACTATTGAATAAAGGACATCACAGAACTCAAATCCTGTAATAGTTTTTTATGAATTTATTCATAAATATGTTTGACATCGTTCGTTCGCTCTGCTAAAATAGGTGGTAGGAAGATAAGTTGCATACTGGAGAAGTATTGTGCAGACCATTCGCAGCCGCATATTGGAAATCCTGAAACAGGAAGGGCAGGCCTCCGTGGGGGCTCTGGCCGAACACTTGGAAATGGCTCCCATATCGGTCCGGTATCATTTGGATATCCTCCTGTCGGACAATCTTATCGCCGTATCCAAGGCCAAGCGGCCCCGAACCGTCGGGCGTCCCCAGCAGGTTTATTCGCTAACCGCAAATGCGGATGCTCATTTTCCCGACAATTTTGCCCTGCTCACTGCCGGTGTAGTGCGCCAACTGAAGCAAATGCTCCCGGCCGACAAGGTTGACGGCTGCTTTCGCAAGCTGGCAATGGAGATGGCGACACCAGTCTTGGAGGATAGCCCTCCTGAAGAAGAACTGGATGAGCGCATGGACAGGGTGGTCTCGTTTCTCAACGATAGGGGATACTTGGCCCAGTGGGAGCCTTCAAGCGGAGTTCTGTATACCCACAACTGCCCCTATACAGGGGTCGCCGCTGAACATCGTGAGTTGTGCTGTATGGACCTGGCACTTGTGGAATCGCTCAGTGGCCAGAGCTGCGAACATGTTCAGGCCATCGCCGATGGCGAGCGATGTTGCAGTTTTCGGGTGCAAAACGCAAACGGCGAGAGCAAAATGCTGTCTCAGGCAGTCGAACTAATAGTCTGAAAATACGATTATCCGTTACAGGATACTGCAAATATGCCAACGACGGTTCGTAATCCGGAACTTGAAGAACTGCAGCTTAACCAAACGCCCGCGGCCGAGCAAAATGGACACCGGCATCGAACAAAGTGCGGCAGCGTAACGTTATCCCCGCCTCCAGGCGCGGACACGCTGGCGGCGATGACGGAGCCAACGCACGACAGTTATGGCCGCCGCGTCCGCTACCTGCGTATCAGCCTGACCGATGCATGCAATTTGCGTTGCGTATACTGCATGCCAGAACACATGCAGTTTCGCCCGCGCCATGAACTTATGTCTGACGAAGAAATTATCTTTCTCGTCAATGTCGCAGCCAGCCTGGGCGTCGACAAGATTCGTCTGACCGGCGGCGAGCCGACGATTCGCCCAGGCGTGGTCGAATTAGTCCGCCAAATCTCGGCTATTCCCGGTATACGGGACGTGGCCATGACAACAAACGCACTGCTTCTGCATGACTTGGCGCAGCCGCTGGCCGACGCTGGCCTGAACCGGGTCAACATCAGCATCGACACAATCGATCCCGAACGTTTCCGCCGCATCACACGCTGGGGTGACATCGACGATGTGTGGAAGGGAATCGACGCCTCCGAAAGAGCCGGGTTGCGACCCGTCAAACTAAACTGTGTTGTCACCCGCGGTTTCAATGAGGAAGATGTCATCGATCTGGCGCGGCTCACTTTGGAGAAAGACTGGGAAGTCCGATTCATCGAAATGATGCCGTTTGGTGAAGTGAGCGATTTTCAGTTAAGCCACGTCGTCTCTTTCCGTGAGATTCGCCAGAAAGTCGAGTCCGTCTTTGGTGGGCTTGATGAGGCCAGCTACGATTTTGTCGATCCCAGCCGCCCGTTTCGAATCCCCGGAGCAAAAGGCACGCTTGGCTTTATCAGCAGCGTCACCGAGCCTTTCTGCCAGGGCTGCGGTCGCGTACGTCTGACAGCCGACGGCAAGCTTCGACTCTGTCTCTTGCGCGATGATGAGGTCGACCTGCTCCAACCTTTGCGCGGCGGCGCCGGATTCGATAAGATACGGGCACTGATGAAGGAGGGCGCATTCCACAAACCGTGGGGTCACGGTCTTGCCTCAGGCGTTTTCGCCGAGGACCGGGCTATGAACCAGATCGGTGGCTGAAGCGAATTTCCGGCAATCAATTTTCAGCGACCACCAAATGCGAAATTGCCCTCCCATATCAAACTAAGTATTCCATCGCAAATAGAGTGAGGCGAATCGGCGCCCTGATCCAAACCTTGATCACAGCAGGAACCCTACCAAGAGTCTTAGTAATTACTTCGTTTCCAGTTCAGACCCGTCCATACATCTAAGGAGATCTCGATGGACATTACACTGACCGACACCAAGACAGAAGAAGTGACGCTAACAGAAAATGCGGCCGAAAAGCTGGGCGGCATTCTCGATCAGAAGGGCCTGCGCGAGTCTCACGCGTTGCGTGTCTTTGTCAAAGGCGGCGGCTGCGGAGGGATGCAGTACGGAATGACTTTCGACGACGACATTCAGGATGCCGACCAGGTCTTCGAGCAGTACGGTCTGCGTGTCGTGATCGATCCGACGAGCATCTTCTATGTTGCCGGTTCCAGCATCGACTATATTGACAATCTGATGGGTGGCGGATTCCATATCGAGAATCCCAACGCCACCAGTTCGTGCGGCTGCGGCAGCAGCTTCCGAACAAATGGCGCCGAGGCCGGCGCGGCAGCCGGCGCCGGCTGCGGAAGTGGCTGCGGTCACTAATTCCCGCGATTAATTTCGCATTGGCAGAGGTTGAGAATTCACTGCAAATTGCCAGTCGCCCGTTGCAAAATCGGACGGGCGGCTGGTCGATTCGCCTTTGCCCCGATCGGGTTGGAGTCCTATGCAGGCCCGCTATTACACGCTCAACGAGGCGAAAGCCGCGCTACCCATTGTCAAGGCTTTGATGGAACAGGTGCAAGAGGCTCGCACCGAAATTATCCGGCTGCGGCCCGATATCTGGCCAGTCCTGCAAAAGGCGGCCCACAACGGCGGCAACGCTGCAGCCGGAACTGTCTACTCCCAATTCAACAAGCTGGAGTCGGGGGTAAAAGGAATCCTGAACATGGGTATCCTCGTAAAAGACATCGACAAAGGGTTGATCGATTTCCTGTCGATTCGCGACGGCCGCGAAGTCTATCTCTGCTGGAAGCATGGCGAGGACGAGCTTAGCTTCTGGCACGACGTCAACGAAGGTTACGGCGGGCGTCAACCGATCGATCCCGCCGATTTCTAATATTGGCGCAAATACGCAACGCCCAGTGCAGACTCTGCCAGTTAGCTTGCACTAACCATCCTGGCCACGATAGCGAGAACAATAACAATGCCCAACCCGTATGGCGCGCCGGAAGTAAGTGTGCACGATGTAGTCGAAAAACAGCAGGAACGCACTAAGTTCTTTTTGGTCGACGTCAGGGAACCTAATGAACTTGAACTAGCCAGCCTGCCTGAAGGAGAGTTCATCAGCTTGCCCTTGAGCGACCTGCGCGAGCGGCGGCTGGACGCCATACCGGAAGCCTTGCGTCAGAACCAGGATACTGAAGTCGTCCTCTTTTGCCACAAAGGGCTGCGTAGCGCACAAGTAACGGTCTTTCTTCGCCAGCAGGGCTGGTCAAATGCGGTTAGCATGGCCGGCGGTATCGACGCTTGGGCTGAAGAGATCGACGAATCCGTAGGACGCTATGCCAGCATGTAGCAGGCCGCCGAGCCTTCCGCGAGCGCATGCAGCGCCGCCAATGGTCCTGGTCACGACTGACCTCTTATTCTAACGCAGCTGGAGGAGCATTTGTTGAATTCGATTTGGCCCTGGAGCACGGAACGCAAAAGCGATATCGTCTGGATCGATCTGGGCGATTTGGGCGATCTGGTCTATCCGCAAGGTCCACACGAGCAGTGGCAGGACCACGGACTCGGGCTCCTGCGCACCATTCTGCACCAGAACGGAATCGAAACGGATATTGTCTCAACGCGCGCCGTCACCTCCTGGGAACAGTTGGCTCGGAAACTCCCCGGTTACAAGATGGCTCTGATGAATGTGCGCAGTTATACCTTTCCGGTGGCGCTGAAGGCCGCACAGATCTTCAAGGACATTAATCCCGACGGCATCGTCATGGCCGGAGGAATGCACGCGACTGTCGCGCCCGACGAAATGGCGGAAGTTGACGCATTCGACAAGATTTGCCAGGGGGCAGGCGAAGAAGTCATCGTCGACCTGGTACGCGACCCGGACAGTTTTCCCAGAGTATTTCTCGGCAAAGGATCCCGCTCCATGGCCGAGTGGCCCGAAATCGACCGCGAACTGTGGCCCAAACCGGCAAACTGGCGCGAGGCGCTCGCCAACGCAAGGCCGCGTCGCGCATATCGAGCTCTGAAGCTGGCGCGAAACTTCAACTGGCCGATGGAGCCGGAGTGCGGTTGGGGTCCACCCCCGGTTGCCACCATCATCACCAGCCGCGTCTGTCCTTGGCAATGTGTCTTCTGCAACGAAGCTTCCTACATCCCCAACATGGGCCGCCGCCCTGTTGCCATGGTGATTGACGAGCTTAACGCACTCGACGAGAAACACGGGGTCGGCTCTGTCGTTATTCACGACTCCATGTTCTTCCAGAACCCAAAATGGCTGCAAGAATGGATCGAAGAGTACCCCCGCCGTGCCAACAAAGTCTGGCCCTACTGGGCGGCTGGCCGCGCCGACACCGTACGGCAGTGGCCGGAGCTCTTCACAGCGCTGGTCCGCGAGACCAACTGGAACTTGATTTCGATCGGCTTCGAATCGGGCAGCGACCGCATTCTTAAGTTGCTGAACAAGGAATGCACCGAGGAGGACAACAACTTCGCCATCGACCTTGTCAACGATTTAGGGGACGAGATGGAAGCGGAGGGCAAAGAGCCGCCGGTCTTCTGGTCCAACATCATGCTGGGCATCCCCGGCGAAACCGATGAGGATGCCTTCAAGACGATGCGCATGCTTAAACGGATGAAGCGGGTCTTCCCGTCCATCTCCTACTACGCCCCCTATCCCGGCTCCGCTCTGGGTTTTCAGTTGATAGCCGAAGGCAAAAGCCTGATGGGCAATGACAACTATCACCGCTTCCCGGACGACGAAAAGGTGAAGGGCGTCAACTACGGCTTCTACCGGGAACTGCTCGCAGGCAAATACGATGCCGAGGTCAATCGCGGTTTGTCAATGGATGAGCAGCAGCGCGGGTACGAAGGAATGTACCAGCAAGCTCTTGTAAAGGCGTAAGAGATGAGCAGCTTTTCCAATCCTCACTATATGTACCTGTTCGACATGAAGAACGGCAAGAAAAAACTTGCCTACGGGCAAAGCCCGGAAGATGCGCTTGACATCCTGCGCTTGCGTCTGTCAGAAGAGGAAATGACGCAAATCGAAGCCGGCCAATATGTAAAGATCAGCCAGCGCAAGTTGCAAGAGCACGTCAACGAACTGGGATGAACCTGCGCGCCGCGGCCGCAAAGATCAACCTGTTTCTGCGTGACTTCCTTCTGCGAAGAGCAAATAGCTCCTCTGCCAACGCCCTCTCTACATCACAGACGCGCCTTCTGGATGCCCTCCTGCGCGGCGAAACGCTCAAGTCCCACCGCTATCTTGACGGCAACAAGGAATTCAGGCTTCACTCCCTAAACGGTGAAGACACTCCGGTCCCGTGGCAGGACGTCCGCCAACTCGAGGAAAAGGGGCTGTTGCTCAGCAACCAGAAATTCCCTGCAGCGACACTAATCCTTTCAAACCAGGGGCGTCGCCTGGCAGCGAAAGCACAAGGTAAGACCGTCCCTACTGAGCCGTCCGCGAACCCCGCGTCGTCCTCGTTATAAGATAAAGGGGCTTGATGGATACTCCGCAGAAGCGAGCGCCCCTTTTGTTCCTCAGGCCTCTTCAGTTTCAGATTCCTCCGGAAGAACTACACCCAGCTCCTCCGGCGTTTCCCCGTCATAGGGATTGATGAACGCTATCCTCGGAAGCGAAGTCGCTGACAACGCCACGGGTTGGGCCGGGCCCGCCTCCGACAGCGCGCGATGAATCTGCTCAGCTTCAGAGCGAAATGCAGTTACGTTGATTCCCTGGCATTCATCGGCCAGCCCGCGCAGCTTTGGCAGGCCGCGGCGAAACATCTTCAGTGCCCCCCGCCGGTTGCCCCGCTCCATCTGCAGAAAAGCTACACCAACCTGCAGGATTCCTTGGTACAGATCGCGTACCTCCCGCAGCTCCTCGTTCCAGGCCAACTCCAGATACTCATGCTGGTCGAAGTAGCGGCCCTGATTAAATGCCAGCAATCCGGCCGCGGCTGACCGGCTGAGCGGATCGTCGCAGCCGTCGAGGTGACGGACTGGTGGATTAACGTGGCGCTCGACCACTGCCACCAGTTCCTCCATCATCCGGCTGCGGGCCCAGGCATGGTCAGCGCCGGCCTTGCGCGCCCGTTGCAACGTCTCTACGTCAACATGGCTGCCAAAGGCATAGACCGGGGTTTGGCGCGTGTGAGGCTTCATCTTGCATTGACGTACAGCCGTTTCCCAGTCCCCCGGTGTCTTCAGATCCAGTATCGAGAGCGCCGGAAAGGTTCGTTCGACTGCGGGTACGAACTGGTCTGCCCTGTCGACGGTGATCGGATCGCCGCCCGCCGCGCGCACGACATCTTCCAACCTGACCGAAAAAAATAGGTCCGGCTCCAATATTACAACTGCCGGTTTATACCGTTCAGTGTCTGCCATATCGTCTTCCCTCCCGCTCCATCTTAGTCCAGCGCATCCAGCAAGCGTCGAAGCAACGCTGTCGAGACCAGCCCTGGCGCATTTTCACAGCATAGTTTTCCATGCCCAACCGCTAGGAAAGGCTAACACAGAACTGCTCGCCAGGGGAACTGCACCGCCTGCTACTCCATTGCCGAAACCTGTACTTTTGTTGGTATACTGTTGTTGAAATGCCTGGCACCGAAAGGGGAAGAATGGAAAGTCAGCAGAAAGCAGCGGACAAGGTCGCCGAGCTCACCTATGAGGAATGCTACGGCCGGCTTCAAACGGTTCTGGAGAAGTTGGAGGCAGCCGACCTGCCACTCGCCGACTCCCTTGACCTGTACGAGACGGGGATGGTCTTGGCAGCGCGCTGCGGCGACCTGCTCGAAGAGGCCGAACTGCGGGTCAGGCAGTGGCAGCCGGACGGAACGGTCACCGAGTTAAGCGGCGCCCAGGATCAATAGATCGATGCAGCTTCTTGGGAACAGCTCCATAATCTGGCTTCCCCTGAGCGCAGGCCTGATTGTGCAGCTCTACAAGTTCCTCTTCGAATGGATTTTGAAACGCGACTTTGATCTGCGAGTGCTGGCCCGTGCCGGAGGAATGCCAAGCAGCCATGCCGCCATGGTCTGCAGTCTGGTTTCCGCAATCGGCTACCGGTCAGGTACCGGCAGCGATGTTTTTGCACTGTCCGCCATCTTCGCTCTCGTTGTCATGTATGATGCCAGCGGCGTGCGCCAGGCCGCCGGCAAGCAGGCCAAGGTCCTGAATCAGATCCTACGCGAACTCTTTACCGGCCAACCTGTCAGTGAAGAGGAGCTCAAGGAACTGATCGGGCACTCACCCAACGAAGTATATGTCGGCGCGCTCATAGGCGTCCTCTATACAGTTCTATGGTTTCAATTCGCATCCTGACTTCTTCGCTCTTGCCCGCGCTGGCTACTCTCCGTTAATCGGGTCCGTTTCACCCAGCTTTTCCAACAAACGGCAGTAGGCATCCTGCCCCTTGCGAAAACTGGCCAACCGGAAAAACTCGTCCGGCGCATGGAAATTCTCGTCCTCAATCCCAAATCCGAAGCTGATCGTATCAACACCCAGCTGTTCCTGGAAAACACCTGTGATAGGGATACTGCCTCCGCTGCGCGTCTGGTACGGTTCCCTGCCATACATTTCCTGCAGAACCGCAGCCGCCGCTCGGTTACCCCAGTGGTCCGCCGATATGCTATACGGCCTGCCCAGGATCGACAGAGGCGTGACCTCCACTTTCACCCCCGCCGGCGCATGCTCTGAAATGTGTTCCCGCAAAAGGTCGAAAATGCCCGCCGGATCCTGGTCCGCGACCAGACGGCAAGTAATCTTTGCATGCGCCGAATTGGGCAAAACAGTCTTGATTCCCTCCTCCTGGAAGCCGCCCCAGATTCCGTTCATTTCCAACGTCGGGCGAATCCAGCCTCGCTCGCGATTCGTGTAACCCGGTTCGCCGAATTCTTCTTCAAGGCCCAATTCCTCAAGGTATTCGTCACCCTCAAAAGGAACGCGGGCGATGCCTGCTCTTTCCTCACCTGTATACTCGACTACATCATCGTAAAAGCCCTCCACCGCCACCTTTCCATCAGCCCGGCGAAGCGAACCCAGGATCTGCGTCAATGCATGAATAGGATTCTGTATTCTGCCACCATGCAGACCGGAATGGAGGTCGGTAGACGCCCCTTGTATATCGATCTGCACACCACATATGCCGCGCAGAGACATCAGCAGGATCGGCTCGGTTTCGCTGAACTGACCACCGTCAGCGCTTACAGCAAGATCGCAGGCAAATCGGTCCCGGTGTGGCGGCATGAATTCAGGAATATCTGGGCTGCCTATCTCCTCCTGGCCTTCGAAGCAGAATTTCAGGTTGACCGGCACTGCCCCTTCCGTTTTCAGGAGCGCCTCGACCGCTAGAATCGGTGCCAGCATATTACCTTTGTCGTCGGACGCACCGCGGGCATAAACACGGTCGTTGATCACGGTCGGCTCAAATGGCGGATGTGTCCACAGTTCTACCGGATCGACAGGCTGCACATCGAAATGCCCATATATCATAATCGTCGGTTTGCCTGGAGCATGCAGCCAGTCGCCGTATACCACCGGATGGCCTCGCGTTGGCAATACCTCAACGTTTTCGACGCCCGCGGCTGTGAGGCGCTGTGCGACCCAATCCCCCGCGCGCGCGACGTCTTCGGCGCGTTCCGGTAGCGCCGATATGCTGGGAATACGAAGAAACTCAAGCAGCTCTTCGAGAAATCTCTGCCTGTTCGAATCAAGATAAGTCTGGTAAGCGGCCATCCTTCTAGCTCCTGAATTCAATTAGTTTTCCAACGGTCTGGCGCATTCTACTGTAGAGAGAAGGCGGCGGTCAAAAGTAACGCCCACTCCGGTGCCTCCTTCGCCAAGCCAAAATGCTGCTACAGCTAAGTCTATAGCCGCGGGTACCGATTCCCCTTCCCATTCCCTTTTCCTTTGTCATCGCCTTTGCCTAATGTAAAATGCCTGTAACTACTCAGCCGCAACTGATTCCCAACCCTGAGCGAGGTGAGCATAGTTGTTCTTCCTCCCCTCACTGTTGTATTTTGGGCGGTCGGGCGCAAGCGCCCTCCCTTGTGCAGGGGCTGCGCCCCCGCAACGCCCCGCTCTGGCTACCCACGTTGCTGGTTCTTTCCCACCATCGTGGCATGCCGACAGTGCGTCCCAACCAACCTGGCGGCTGCCAACCGAATGCGCCAACACAAGGTCCGAATGACGGCGAAGGTGAAGAGTTGGTCAAGACAGACACTGTATACGGCTTAGCGGTTTCAAATGACTATCAAGATCCAAATTGACCGTGCCGCTTTATAAACAGGAATCCCAATGAAAGAACCTAAAGACTGCCAAACCCTCGCAGAGGTGCGGGCGGAAATCGATCGTTTGGACCAGTCGCTCATAAACACAATCGGCCGGCGCCAGGAGTATGTCCACGCTGCCGCGCGTTTCAAGCGCAGCGACAATGAAGTGCATGCCCACGAAAGGCAACGGCAGATGATGGGGGTGCGCCGGCTCTGGGCCGAGACAGAAGGCGTCGCCCCGGACCTGATCGAGGCGCTATTTCGCACAATGGTGGATCACTTCGTATCCGCCGAACTTACGATTCTCTCGGAGCGGGGTACGCAATCCGAGAACCATCAGTCACCTGCAGAAAGGACCTAGGCGGTTCCCGGTGGACGCATTGAGAAGGCCGGCTCTTGAGCCCCGTCAATATAGCAGAGGTGGGAACGGACCTGATGACTGGTTGGGCCATACCCGCGTGGCTCTGGTCCACGATTGGCTCAATCAAATGGGCGGCGCAGAAAATGTGCTGGAAGAGTTCGCTGCCCTCTTTCAAGGCGCACCCATTTATACCAGTATGTACGGGCCCGACAAGATGCCTGATGCCTACCGGAACTGGCCCATTCACACCACTTTTATGCAGCGCCTTCCGCGGGTGACGGAAAACCACCAACTCTATTTGCCGCTCTATCCGGCCGCGTTCCAGACTACCGACCTGAGCGACTTCGATCTGATCCTTAGCAACAAGAGCGGCTTCTGCCACGGAGTAAGGGCCCGCAAAGGCAACCAAAAAGCCCTGCACATCTGTTACTGCCTGACCCCGACCCGTTTCCTGTGGCTCTACGACCAGTACCGGCAACGCGAGAACATTGGCGGCTTACTGGACTTTGGCCTCAAGCCTTTGCTGGCGATGCTGCGCCGTTGGGACTACGCTGCAGCCCAGCGCGTCGATTACTTCATCGCCATCAGCAGCACTGTGCAGGAGCGCATCCGCGAAATCTATGGCCGCGAGAGCGCCATCGTCCATCCACCGGTGAATACACTGCAGTTCACGCCTGACCACGCAGTACCGGTGGGCGACTACTATCTGATCGTCAGTCGCCTGATCCCCTACAAGCGCATCGACCTGGCAGTGAATGCATTTCAGGCGCTGCCGCAGGAACGGCTGCTGGTGGTGGGCAGCGGACGCGCACGGCAGTCGCTCGAAGCCCAAGCCGGATCGAATGTCAGTTTCCTCGGCTGGCAGTCCCCCGAGCGCCAGCTTGAACTCATGCGCGGCTGCAAGGCCTTCCTCTTTCCCGGTTTGGAAGATTTCGGCATCGCCCCCGTCGAGGCGATGAGCGCCGGCCGGCCGGTAATCGCCTATCAGGGTGGCGGTGCCCTGGATACGGTCCTCCAAGGCAAGACCGGCGAGTTCTTTGATGAGCAGACTCCGGATTCACTATGCCAGGCGATCCAACAGTTCGATCCCCACGCGTATGACCCGGTCGACTGCCGCGCCCAGGCTGAGACATTCAGCCAGGAGGAGTTTCGTCGTCGCCTGCTCGACAGGATAGAACAGTATGTCAGCCAGGGCACTGCTTGAATCTACCGAAAGACCAGGCGCCTGAGAGGTCTAACATGTCAGCCACAACGAGGGGCGCTGTCGATTCGGCAAATGCGCCGGATCTCCTGAACGAATCCGAAATCCGCCGGCTCTATGCCGCCGGCGACGCCGCCCACGACTTTGACCATGTACTGCGTGTAACCACGATGGGCATTCGCATCGCCCAGGCCGAGGGCGCCGACGTGGAAATCGTGCGCGCGGCGGCCCTGCTCCACGACTTACCCGTCCCCGGCAGCGTCCGCACTTCCCACCACGTTGCCGCTGCCAATTTCGCCGCCGACCTTCTGCGGACGAAAGGCATGGACGCACCTCGCATTGACCATGTTGTCCACTGCATCCAGGCCCACCGCTACCGCGACCGCTCCATCCAGCCGCAGACGCTCGAAGCTAAATGCTTATACGATGCCGACAAACTGGACAGCATTGGAGCTATTGGCGTAGCCAGGGCATTTTCCCACACCGGTAGCCACAACAGCCGGCTCTGGAATCAGCCGGTTGACGAGGCGCCGCCCGATGACGCCCAGCCTTCCGGCTCCGAATACACGCCGGTCCACGAGTACGTATACAAGCTGCGGCGCATCCTTGCGACGCTCTACACCCCAACCGCCCGCAAAATCGGCGCCCAACGACACGAATTCATGGCTCGATTCTACGAACAGCTGGACGCCGAAATGGGCGGCAGTGCCTAATTTCGCATAGAAAAGGAAAGCCTCGCCAGGTCACAGTCTCCCCACGACAATTTGAGAGCCTTAACGGCAAAATCGCAGCGTCCAAAACTGTCGTTTTCCCACAAATGTGATAGGCTATCCGCGTTGGCCGACCCGTCTCCACACTGCGAAGGTGATGCGATGACACCGACACATGAGTCCCAGAACCATACCCCATTTCCCTTCGATGAAGTGGCCCGCCTGCCACTTCCCCGCGACAATGTCGCCATTGCAACCCGCAAGCTACTTGCAGGAACGCAAATTGACTTCAATGGCAGTGTCCTGACCTTGGACTATACTGCCATGGAAGGGCACCGCTTTGCCGTGGCGCCGATACCCCAAGGCGGACCCCTGCTCTCCTGGGAGCTACCTTTTGGTTTGGCGACCCGGGCCATTGCTCCCGGCGAATACATTCGCAACGCCGAGATGCTCGACGCCCTGAGCGTACGCTCGCTCGACTTTGAGCTGCCGGACGAGGCCAATTTCGCCGACCACGTTCAGTCATATGATCTCGACGCCGCTAGCTTCGGGGCCGGCCAGCAGATTCCCCGCCGCGACGAAGATAGTTACTTCGAAGGGTATGCCCGTTCCGGCGGCAGGGGCGTCGGTACGCGAAACATGATCATCCTACTGGGAACATCCTCTCGCACCGGGGGATTTGTCAGGCAACTGGAATCCCGCCTGGCCGGCGTCGCCAACAACTACACAAACATTGATGGCATCGTGGCCGTCGCCCACACTGAAGGCGGCCACGACAACCCCAACAACACCGATTCCGTCCTGCGCACACTGGCAGGCTTCTTCACGCACGCAAACGTCGGCGCGGTGCTGTGCGTCGACTACGGCCTGGAGCCCGTAGACAACGCGCTCCTGCGCACCTACCTGGCAGAAAACGACTACCCGATGGATGCCGTTCCCCATGCCTTCCTGACCCTTGAGGGCGGTTTTCAGGCCGGGTTGGGACAAGCGGAAGCCATCGTGAAAGGCTGGCTGGAGCAGGTGAATTCTACCCCGCGTACGCCTCAGCCCCTTTCCGAACTGAAGCTTGCTCTCCAATGCGGGGGCTCCGACGCCTTCTCCGGCATCTCCGGCAATCCTCTCGCTTCCTGGGTAGCTCGCGAACTGATTCGTTACGGTGGCGCCGCCAATTTGGCCGAAACTGACGAACTTATCGGCGCAGAGCCGTACATGATGCTAAACGTACGCGATACCGACACCGCCTCTGAATTCCTCCAGACAATTGAACGCTTTCAGGAGCGGGTCGCCTGGCATGGCCATTCCGCGGCAGGCAATCCCTCCGGCGGCAACAAATATCGCGGGCTCTACAACATCGTCCTCAAATCAATCGGCGCGGCCATGAAACGCCACCCCGATGTGCGCCTCGACTACGTAATTCCCTACGGCACGCCCATGAAGGAACCCGGCTACTATTTCATGGACAGCCCCGGCAATGACTTGGAAAGTATCGCCGGACAGGTTGCCTCCGGTTGTAACATGATCTACTTTGTCACCGGCAATGGCTCCATCACCAATTTCCCTTTTGTGCCTACCATCAAGATTGTAACGACAACGCGCCGCTATGAACTGCTCAGCGGTGACATGGACGTCAACGCCGGCCGCTATCTGGATGGTACGCCGATGGATGAACTCGGCGCCGAGACTCTCGAACTGACCGTCCAGGCTGCATCTGGCGAGCGCACTGTCGGTGAAAAAGCCGGCCATGCCCAAGTGCAACTGTGGCGCGACTGGCGTCAAACCGGACCGGGCCGCGTCGAGGAGATCAGCAACCGTCCCAAGCCTGCCGGACGCGCCTTGCCACTTCGTGAGAATGCCCCGCCTCTTCCCGTCCTCGATTTCGCCTATCCTGCCTTCGCATCCCATGCCGGCCTGGCAGCAGACCGCATCGGGCTGATCCTCCCAACCAGCCTCTGTTCCGGCCAGATCGGCCAAATCGCGGCCGCCCGCCTTAACAGCAAGTATGCCGGCGGCGACGAAGCAGCACCCTCGCTCAAGCGTTATGTGGCCCTTGCCCACACTGAAGGATGCGGGTTCTCCGGCGGCCATACCGGCGACCTCTATGTGCGAACCGTTTTGGGTTATTTGCGTCATCCCCAGGCGGCGGAAACGCTCCTGTTGGAGCATGGTTGCGAGAAAACGCACAACGACTATTTCCGCCACGAGCTGGAAGCAAACGGATTGGATTTGGACCGCTTCGGATGGGCCAGCATCCAATTGGACGGCGGGATCGACGCTGTGTTGGACAAAGTCGATGACTGGTTCGCCCAGCGCCTGGCCGCGGCCGACCCGCCCGAGCAAACGACGGCCGGCATTTCCGCCGTGCGCATCGGGCTGCTCAGCGCCGGCGACCCGCCCGCCGCCGTCTCACGTCAGTTGGGAAGGCTGGCCGCCGCCATAGTCACCGGCGGGGGCACCGTCGTCTTGCCCGAAAACAGCCCTCTTCTGTCAGCGGAAACGTTCCTGGACAGCAGCATCGGTGAAGGCCCGCACCTGCCTTCCCTGGAATATGGTCAGTCGCTGGCCGACGCAGTCGATCAGAGCGGTCTTCACATAATGGAGACGCCAACCGAACACTGGGCCGAGACACTGACCGGCCTCGGCGGCGTCGGCGTTGAGGCGATTCTGGCATACGTGGGTAGCCACCCAATCGAAGGCCATCCACTCGTACCCGTGCTGCAGGTGACCTCTTCCGAAAGTCCGCTGAATCAGTTCGCCGCCGATATGGATGCGGTCCTGGAAGGAGACCCGGAGTCCTGGCCCCAAATCCTTGCCGACCTGCTCACACAGACACTGGGTGGGCAGCGCCAGCCCAAGGCGATGCGGGCGGGAAACATCGAATTCCAATTCACCCGCGGCCTGCTGGGTGTGTCCCTCTAGCCATCACCACCTGAGTGAGATCGACTAATGTCCCTGAATCGCCCCAACATTGTCTATGTCTTCGCCGATCAATGGCGAGTCCAGGACACAGGATACGCCGGCAACAGCCAGGTAAAGACGCCCCATCTGGACAGTCTGGCCGCCCAAAGCATTAACTTCCCCCATGCCGTAGCCGGTATTCCCGTCTGCTGTCCCGCCCGCGCCTGCCTGCTGACCGGTCAGCACGCTCTGACCCACGGCGTCTTCGTCAATGATGTGCACCTGGCAGACGACGCCGTCTCGATGGCCAAACTATTCAAAGCCGTCGGATACGACACCGCCTACGTCGGCAAATGGCACGTTGACGGCCGCGGCCGCAGCAACTACATTCCTCCCGAGAGCCGCCAGGGCTTCGACTACTGGAAGGCGCTGGAATGCACCCATGACTACAACAACTCCCGTTACTACGCCGGCGATTCCGAGCAGCCACTGAAGTGGGATGGCTACGACGCCATCGAGCAGACCAGAGACGTTCAGTCTTATCTGCGCGGCCGCAAGGACGAAGGCCAGAGCGATACGCCATTCCTTCTCCTTCTTTCCTGGGGCCCGCCCCATGCCCCGTACGAGACCGCTCCCGAAACTTATCGGGAAATGTATGATCCGGATACAATCCAACTGCGCCCCAACGTGCCTCCGGAAATAGCTGAAGAAGCCCGCGACTGGATCGCCGGCTACTATGCCCATTGCACAGCTCTGGATGACTGCCTTGGCTCCCTGCTGCAAACGTTGGAAGAGGAAGGTCTCGCCGAGAATACGATCTTCGTCTTCACATCGGACCACGGCGATATGCTCGGTTCCCAGGGCGAGGTCAAGAAGCAGCGCCCCTGGGAGGAATCGATCCGTGTGCCCTTCCTGCTGCGTTGGCCGCAGCGCTTCGGCAGAGAAGGGAGAGCCGTGGATGCGCTTCTGGATACACCCGATATCCTCCCTACCTTGCTTTCCCTCAGTGATATCCCCATCCCTGAAACGGTGGAAGGTCGAGACTTTTCGGCCACCATCGAGGGCGGCCAGGACCCTTCGGGCGGTGCCGCTCTCATCTACTGCCCCCATCCCTTCGGTCAGTTCCTGCGCGTGGATGGCGGCCGCGAATACCGGGGCCTCCGCACGTTAAACCACACCTACGCGCGTGATCTTGACGGACCCTGGCTGCTCTACGACAACGACAACGATCCCTTTCAACTGAACAATCTTGTCAACCGCGCCGAACTCCAGGCCTTGCAAGCCGACCTGGATGCACTGCTTCACAAAAAACTGGCCGAAAGGGGCGATGAATTCCTGCCCGGCGAGTCCTACATCCAGAAATGGAACTATCCATTGGATCGCACGGGAACGGTCCCATTCTCGTGGTGAGAATAGTGACAACCGAAGTAGCGAGGTGTGGAGGGCGCACGTCTTGGCCTGAGCGAAACACAGGAGCCTGAAACCCTGCATGAATCCAGCATCGTCCTACCTGAATGCAGCCCAAACCATCCTGGAGCGAATAGTCGCCACACAGCAGGATAACATTCAACGCGCTGCCGATATTTGCGTGGAAACGATCGCCGGCGATGGCCTCGTTCACCTGTTCGGAACCGGCCACTCTCGCATGTTTATCGAAGAGATGTATCCCCGCCACGGCTCATTTCCTGGATTCCATCCCATCGTTGAACTTTCGCTGACCTTTCACAACCAGGTCGTTGGCGCCAATGGGCAGCGCCAGGCGATGTTCATCGAGCATGTGGAGGGATTCGCCCGGCAGATTCTGCGCAACTTCGTCCTGCGCCCCCCGGACAGCTTCATGATCTTCTCCAATAGCGGCGTCAATGAAGTCGTAGTCGAAATGGCTCTCGAGGCCAAGGCCCTGGACCTGCCCGTTATCGCCGTCCTCTCGGTAGATCACTGTACCGCGTCCGCTCCCAAGCACAGCAACGGCAAGACGCTCCTCGATATCGCCGATGTCACAATCGACAACGGAACGCCCGCCGGCGATGCCCTGGTCACAGTCGAAGGCCTCGAAGATCCGGTCGGGCCGGGCTCGACTGTCGGCGCGGCCGCGGTCGTAAATGCCGTCAAATGCCTCGTAGCCGACGGGTTGACCAAACGCGGGAAACCGCCCCTCGTCCTTTCCAGCAGCGTTTTCTCTGGTGACGCCTCCGCCGCCAAGTTTGACGCCTCGTACGACGACTACAGGCGCAGAGTTCGCCGCGTATACGGCGACTGATTTGCAACTAAGTCCAGCCTGCCGCGTACCTGGGACCGACGACCAACGTCCGCAGATGAAAAAGACCATTCACATTCCAAAATGCAACCTATACCTCTACGAACAACCGTAATTGGCAGCTACCCCTTTCCGGCCTGGCTCGAATTTGCCAGTGCCAACTTGGATCAGTTTGGCAGCGACGACATCGCCGAAATGGTGGATGACGCCGTGGTGGCTGCTGTCCACGACCAGCTAGAAGCCGGAACCGATGTTATCACCGACGGCGAACAGACCAGGCTCGATTTCAACTTGTCATTCTACGGATTCCTGCAAGGGATCCAGCCGGAGCCGGCCTCGCCGAGGCGTTGGGGTCCTCCGGCGCATGATCAACGCGGCAAACACACCATCATCGGCGAGCTCTCTGCCCCAGATGGGCTCGGCGCAGTGGAAGAATTTCAACGCCTGCAAAGGCTGGCGCCAGACGCCGCCGCCGCGCCGACCTTGAAAGCAAGCGTGCCCGGTCCTTACACGCTCAGCGGCAGGCTGCTTCCTAACGAACAGTACACTGATCGCTACGCAGTTACCGAGGCGCTCCTTCCGATTGTACGCCGCGAACTGGAGGCCCTCGTCGCAGCCGGCTGCCGCGAGCTAACCGTCGATGAACCGTCCATGAGTTGCTACGCCTATCGCGAAGACCCTGACCGTTTCGTCGACATTTTCAACCGCACTGTTGAGCCTGTCGTCGGCAGATGCCGTCTCTCAACCCACCTTTGCTTTGGTAACTTCAAAGGCCATCCGGTCGGTCTCCGGCGCTACGCGCCCATGTTTCCGTCCTTCCTGGAGATGGCCGTGGACGAAATCCACGTGGAAATGGCAAACCGGGAGTACGCCGAGTTGGATGTGATTGGTCTGATCGCCGAAAAGAAGGATGTTGCGGTCGGCATCATCGACGTGAAGAGCTACTTTATCGAACCTTCCCAGCACGTAGCAGCCACGGTCCGCCGCTGCCTCGAGTTCGCTCCTGCAGGCCGCCTGGCCTTCGCACCTGACTGTGGACTCAGCCAGACCGCTCGCTGGGCTGCGAAACAAAAGCTGAGCAATATGGTGGAAGGCGTACATGCCGTTCGCGCTGAACTCTAGTGTCAAAAATTTTGGCGCGGCGCCGCCCTTGTGGTAGACTTGGTGGCTGTGTGCGAGTACTTGATGTCCAGGAGGGAAGGTTTCCTCCGGGTCCAAACATAGAGGCTTTCTCCCGCGTCGTCCCGGGTATCACATGGGCTGGAACAGGGAAAGTATCGTCGGCTCAGGCATGGTCACTACCACAGTGCCGGGCGAAGGCAGTTCAGTAAAGAAGGCGGTGTGAAATGACAAACGCTTTGATGGCTTCCCTGCAACCGGAAATGCCGGCAGGCATGGCTGATATCGATCCCGGTGATACCGTTCGTGTTCACCAGCGCATTACCGAAGGACGAAACGAAAGAATTCAGGTGTTTCAGGGAGTAGTAATCTCCAAACGCGGCGGCAAGGACGCAGGCGCGACCTATACCGTGCGTCGTACCGGCTCCCATGGCGTCGGCGTTGAGCGCACATTCCCACTCTTCAGCAAGAATGTGGAAAAAGTCGAAGTACTACGCAAGACCAAAGTTCGCCGCGCCCAGCTCTACTACTTGCGAGAGCGGCAAGGCAAGTCCGCCCGCCTGAGAGAAAAACGCTTCATCAGCGTGTAATCTGGGCCAGCCTCAGCTTCTCAGAGGCCGAATCAATTCGAATCTCCCAAAGAATCAACTCAGCCTACTTAGGCGCCGACGCACAAGAATGCGTACGGCACCTCTTTGCGTGCGCCCTACCCCACCTCCTCAACCGCCAATCCCAACCTTTCGAACTGCTCAGGCGGCGCATCATTGGCCTGCATCAGCTCTGCCATGCGCGCCGACAGTCTGGCCTCTTCCGCCACATTATTGATGGGGCTCTCCTGCCCTGGATCCGTTTCCAAGTCGAATAGCATCGTGTAGCGGGGCGGAGCATCGAAAACCTGGCCCGATGCGATCTTCATGGTCCGGCACCCCTTCGTGAAGGAAAAGGGTTCTGCCAACTGGATATCCTGCAGATCCTGCACCGCAAAGCGGTCCCGCATATGATTTGGCATATGCGTGTAATTGTATAGAGGCTCATTGTGCGACGGATCAACAGGCCCACGCATGTATACAAAGCGTCCATCTGTGATATTCACATGTCCGCCGTGTACGCCAAACAGCACCGCATCGCGCGTCGGCTCGTCGTCGGCAATAACACTGCCAAGAGGCAATCCCTGCATGTCCGGCGGTCGCGCAACACCGAAATATTCCAGTAGCGTCGCCGGCAGGTCTATCATCTGGGTTAGCTGCGCCCTGCGCGCGCCTGCCACTCGGCTGCGAGGATCCCAGACAAAGAGCGGCGTGTGCGCAACTTCATTATAGAAAGGGGGAACAATCTTTGCCCACCAGTCGTGCTCTCCCAACAGAAATCCATGATCCGTGCACACGATAAGCATCGTGTCATCCCACATGTCCAAACCGTCCATCAGGTCCAGCACCTTCCCCAGATACTCGTCGCACATGCTGAGCAGCGCCGCGTATTCGTAACGCAAGTGCCGCACCTCCTCTTCCGTCTCCTCCACCTTGCGATACGGCGGCCAGTCAAACAGTTTGCCGTCATATTCGTGCGGGTACAGGTCCTTGTACTTCTGTTGCGTGAAGAAAGGTTCGTGAGGATCAAACGTCTCCACCTGCAGGAACCAGTTGTCCTGCTCGTGATTGCGTCGGATAAAATCCAGACCCGCGGAGAATGTCTTGGCCTGCGGCTGCTTCTCCTCACTATCCATCACTGCCCGGTTGATCCAGTCCTGGCGGCCCGTATCTCCATACCTGCGTTTTTCTCCCTCCCGGCGAGGAATATTGCTGGCCGCTGTCTTCCTGTTAATATTTTCTGGGACTACTGGATCCTCCAGCTGTCCTATCCAGGCGTCCCCTTCCTGGCCGCGATGAAAATCCCAACTATCGTAACGCGTGTGATAGGTAGCCCCGCCGTCTTCAAAATAGTGCTGGTGATCTGTGCTCAGATGCGTGTAGACACCGTTTTCCGACAAAATTTCGGGCGTCGAATCGTCGAATGGCTCCAGGGGCCCCCAGCTGCGATGCAGGAAATTGTAGCGCCCAGTGTGCATCTCTCGCCGCGCCGGCATGCATGGCATGCTGCCGACGTAGCAGTTATCAAATGTAACCGTTCTCTCCGCCAAGCGAGCGAAGTTCGGGGCATGAGTCCAGTCGCAACCGTAAGGCGGCAACATATGCCGGTTAAGAGTGTCGAACATCACCATCACGGCTTTCATAGGGCTAAGGGCTCCTGATTCAAATTGGTTAACCACGTGACCAAGCAAAATGAGCGCTTCATGTACATCATCGGCACAGTCCTCAGAACGCGATTCGCATTTTTCAGCGCGCCCTGCCAACAAGGCCTGCGTCCTATACGTCCTCAATTTCTACAACCACCTGCCCCCTATTCTCTCTGCGCACGAAGGCTACAAGCGAGACAAATAGAACCATGAAAGGATACTTCCGCCTGAGTTCGCGCGCCATCATCTTCTTCACGTCGTCTTCGTCGGAAATTGACGAAACCACGCCTTCTACCCAAGGTCCCTCTACGTTGCCCCTCATGTCACACTTGGCCACACGCACACGCGGATTGTTGCGGGCTCGCTTGACCTTCCAGCTGTCCCCCTGCGTCCATACAAGCAGCTTGCCATCCTTCTGCACAGTCCAGACCGGCGTCTTGACGCCCTCCCCGCTCTTGCGAAACGTCTCCAACGCGATATATTTGGGATTCCCCAAACTGCTCAAACTCATGTCATCCCTCTCCCTGGCTGCGTCCCACTATTCCGACTCTTCAGTACGCAGGATTATATCGCGCCTTCCGATCAGCGCTGGATTGCCGTCATCGTCAAACCCTTCTTCGACCGCCATAATCAATGCACTTACTTCCTGTCCCGCCCCCGCGAATATTCTGTCTTGGGAAGCTTCGGCGTCGTTACTGAAGTAGAACTGAGTGGTCAAAAGGTCCCGTCCATCCAATCCAACCTTTACATGGATGTGCCTGGGACGCGAATCGTATCCGCCCGGCATAATCGTCCTGAAGCTGAAGCCTCCGTACTCCCCTGTAATCGCCTCACCGTAAGACTGAAAGTTTACGTCCCTCTGCGAACTGTCAGGGTCACCCGGATGCAGGTAGACCCCGTTGTCGTCGGTCTGCCAAATCTCGATCACGGCCCCAGGCACCGGCATTCCAGTGCTGTCGTACAACCTGCCGCCAAACGCCAATATCTCGCCCGACGGCCTGCCCGCCGCACCTTCCAAAACGAAGAGGTCGTTGTCCACATCTTCAGGCTTCTGGACCGGATAGAAGGGCCCCTCGGTCTGCGACGGCGTAAAATACTCCACTGTGATAGGGAATTCACTGCCGGAATCTTCCGCCTGGCTTGGCTCCTCCGCCTTCCCTGGCGTAGCCACACTCAGTGCCGCCGGTTCCTGACCGGCCTCTTTGGCGGGATCCACAGTGCCCTCAATCGTCTCACAGGCAGCCAGCAGCAGGACTACCAGCGCCGCCATCAAAATTGGGAAATATGCTCGCTTCAACTGCGCTTCCTTTTTGTTATCAAACAGCAAGGTGAGGGCCTATCGCTACAATCCTATCGCTTCAGCCCTCAAGAGCAATCTCAAATGCCGCCGCCGTCTTGGCACGAACCTCCTCCAGCGACGTGCCCTCCATCAACTCGGTCAGAGTCAGGCGCCCCTCGAAGAATCGAAAAACCGCCAGATCGGTGATGACTACATCTACCGCTCCGGTCGCGGTTAGCGGCAAGGTACACGCCGGCAAAATCTTGGACTGGCCGTCACGGCTGGCGTGGGTCATTGTTACAATCAAACGTTTGGCGCCAGTTGCCAAATCCATTGCTCCCCCCACGCCCAGCAGCGGCCTCCCAGGCGCTGCCCAGTTGGCCAAATTGGCCCGCTCGTCAACCTGCAGGCCACCCATGATCGCCGCGTCCACATGACCGCCGCGAATCATCGCGAAAGAGTCGGCGCTGTCGAAATAGCTACTGCCTGCCAGCGCTGTCACCGGGATCTTGCTGGCGTTGATCGGGTAATCCATTGCCCCTCCGCTCACCGGCGCCGGACCCACCCCCAACATGCCGTTCTCAGTATGAAGTATAATTCCGTGCTCCGGTGTGATTAGATCAGCCACGAGCGTCGGAATGCCCACCCCCAGGTTGACGATGTCCCCCGGCTTCAACTCCTCCAGCGCCCGGCGCGCTAACCTCATGCGCTCGTCGTCCGCTTTCTTGCCACTATCGGCGATCGACGCCGAAGAACCCAGATCGGCCGCCGAGGTTCTAACCGGCACCAGGTAGTCCACGTAGCAGCCGGGCGTATGAACGCTCTCCGGCGGCAGCTCCCCGGCGGGGACGCACTCCTCAACCTCCGCAATGACTAAATCCGCGGCAGTGGCCATCGCCCTGTTAAAGTTCTGCTCCGTCATCCGATAGGCAAGGTTCCCGGCCGTATCCGCGCTCCACGCCCGGATGAGAGCCACATTCGCCCGCAGTGCCGATTGAAAGACATGCTCGCGCCCGTCAATGCACTTCGTCTCCCGCCCTTCGGCCAGAACCGTGCCCGCAGCCGTCGGCGTAAAGAATCCTCCCAACCCGGCGCCGCCCGCGCGGATCGCTTCGACCAAAGTCCCCTGCGGCATCAATTCAAACTCGATCGCACCCGTCTGTGCCGCGGCAACCGCCTCCGGATTGCTGGTGAAAAACGAGCCGATTGCCTTCTTGATCTGCCCATTGCGCAACAACCGCCCTCCGCCCAGGCCCACCTCGCCAACATTATTGGCGATATAGGTCAGCTTGCACACGTCCGTCTCCGCCAGCGCGTGCAATATCTGCGTAGGATTGCCGGTCATGCCAAACCCGCCCACGAGCATGGTGTCACCAGAACTGACGAGCCCCGCAGCTTGGGCCGGCGTAATCTGCGGTATCTGATTCACTGTTCAACCCTCTCCACCACAGTCGCCTCACCCTGACCCACGCCCACGCATAAAGTCGCTAAGCCGAACCGGCAGGTCTCCCCTGCCTCGGCACGTCTCCGCATCTCATGTATAAGCGTCGTCAGTATGCGGGCGCCGGAACAACCCAATGGATGCCCCAGCGCAATCGCACCGCCGTTAACATTCGTGACAGCTTCACTCAACGTCAGCTCCCGCAATACCGCCAACGTCTGCACAGCGAAGGCCTCATTGATTTCGACAAGATCGATCTCGTTGATCGATAGCGCCGACCGCGCCATTGCCTTGCGCGCAGCAGAAACCGGTCCCAAACCCATTACGCGGGGATCGACGCCGGCCGCGGCCGAGGCAACCCAACGCGCCAACGGTTGGATTCCCAGTGCATCTGCCCTGCTCCTCGACATCAAAACCAACGCGCACGCGCCGTCATTCAGCCCGCTGGAATTGCCGGCTGTCACCGTACCTCCCTCGCGAAAAGCCGGTCTCAACTTTCCCAGTGCTTCCATGCTGGTTGCAAGCTCGTAGCCGTCATCCGTCTTCGTGTAGCGCGGGTGCTCGTCAGTCCCGAACACAACCGATTCACCCCTTCTCTGGGGGACTTCTACGGGCACAATTTCCCTGTGAAAACGGTCCTCACTGATTGCGCGGACAGCACGTTCTTGGCTCTGCAACGCGAAGCGGTCCTGCTCCGCGCGGCTGATTTCGCCGCCTGCAATGTTGGCCGCACAACTCATGTCATGGATATTCTCAGCAGTCTCTCCCATCGCTTCCAGCGGGAAGAGTGCCTCCATCGCCGGATTGGGATAGCGCCAGCCAAGGGTCGTATCATAGCCCGTAATGTTGCCTGACGGTCCAAAACCGGTGGGGTTCTTGGGTATCGAATAGGGCGCACGCGTCATGCTCTCCACCCCGCCGGCGACAAAGACTTCGCCCTCACCGCACAGAATCGCCCGCGCCGCCTGATTCACGGCAGTGAGACCGCTGGCGCAAAGGCGGTTCACCGTTACGCCCGCCACCTCCTGCGGCAGCCCCGCCAGCAACGCGGCCATGCGTGCCACATTACGGTTATCCTCGCCCGCCTGATTGGCGCAGCCAAGGTACACCTCCTCGATCTCTGCCGGCTCCACCTCCGCCCGCAATACAGCTTCGCGGACGACCAGCCCTGCCAGATCATCCGGCCGCACAGAAGCCAGCGCGCCGCGAATCCTGCCTATCGGCGTGCGCACTGCGCTGACGATCACGACTTCACCCATTCGAATTACCCTACAACGTTGACCAGTGCCTGAATGAAGCCGAAGTGTTGCGCCTCATGGTACGTGTTAAAGACAAGCGCGCCGTCAACGTCGGAAATACTTATGCCTGAACCGGTCGTGAGCTGGCTAAACTCGTTTTCGCCAAATCGGCCGTCCGCGTAGTCGGCCTCCAGTTGCTCCAATTGGGCCATCAGCATCGCCGGTAACGCCTCGGCATCCGGCTCGGTTTCCCAGTCCGCCGGCGATGTGTTTGGCAGGTAAAGCGGCACCATCGCCTCGTCGACAGGCAGAGGAAGCCCGCTGGGGCGGTACACCAGTCGCGGCAACACGACCACAAGGTGCCCCAGATTCCAGGCAATATTGTTGTCGAATCCCGGCGGCATTGACAGCAGTTGCTTGGCCGAAAGGCCTTCAACCGCCGAATGTATCGAAGAGCGGATGTGTCGGTGCATACCGATCGCCACTTGTGACATGTCTTCACTCCCTTTCCATGGTCGCGATGCTAGCTATGGTTTTAGATGGGCCGACACTCTATTGTCTTCCGGAACGAGTGCCTTTTCCTTACCCAGCCAGCATTGTACCACAGCCGAATTTCGCCAACATACGCGCCGGGGACGAGCAAAGACTCGCGTCTCCACGTGGGCGTTACGCGTCCAGTCCTGCGCACAAAAAAATCCGCCGCAGGGCCGCTTGTCTGGAAGGACATTCGCCCTGGGGGCGCCTACCGACTTTCACACGCAAAGCGGCGACCGCCAGCCCTGAGCCGCCGGATCGCGCTTGCCCCGACGAGCCTTCCAACATCAGCAGCGCGCGCGGAGAAGACAGGAGTGAGAAATACGCGCCTGACGTTGCCGAGGCCGTAGACAGGTCTCTCTCATGCCCCTCGCCGCTGCTCGTCGCTGCCATCTGTCTCGCCTCTCCCAGAGAAAATAAATGAAATTACACTGGCACAATTAATCTGCGATCGCGAGCGAGGCGAGCAAAGACGACTCTCTCCTCACTTTTCTTCTCACTCATATCCTCAATCAATCGCCGCAGTCTCAGATCACTGACCACTGACCACTGCAGTTCCGGGCGGTCGGGCCTTCGGCCCTCCCTTGTGCAGGGGCTGCGCCCCCGCAACGCCCCCTACAAAACCATCGCTCACCGACCTTGTGTGCTCATTCCAGCCGTGCGGCTCCAGCAACCTGGCTGCCGCCAACCGAATACGCAATCAGATAGCCTGAATGGCGGCCGGGATAAAGGGCTGGTCAAGACAGACACTGTATATGGCTTAGTAGTTTCAAATAAATTTAGAATTGCAGAGTGGTTTCGAAACCTTTAGCCAGATCTTCAGTTTTCCTTCATACTTTCTGAACAACTCTGTGCGAAAATAGGGCTGTAGACCGTACGCTGCCTTTACAAGGTTGCTAGCAGACTGGCGGCCTACGCACTTGGCGCCAAAAAAAAGTGACTCCTCAACAGAAGTGAGAGGAAATCTCTTGCCCCAAACAATCCTTGTAATTGACGATGAAGTCAAACTGCGGGAAATGGTCCGCCTTTATCTGGAGCGAGAGGGCTACCGCGTCGTTGAAGCCGCCAACGGCAGCGAAGCACTATTCGTCGCGCGCTACGAAAAACCGGACCTGGTTCTCCTCGACCTGATGATGCCTCAGATGGGAGGCTATGACTTCCTTCGGCTCTTTAAGCAGGAGTCAGATTCTCCTATCATTATTCTTACCGCCAAAATGGAAGAAAGCGATAAGGTCGCCGGCCTGGAGCTTGGCGCCGACGACTATGTCACCAAACCATTCGGCATACAGGAGCTGATCGCACGCGTGCGCGCCGTGCTTAGGCGAGCCGGGCAACCGTCCCACTTACCTGAACTGCTCCGTGTAGGAGAAATCACCCTTGACCGTGCCGGGCGTACCGTAAACGTCGATGGCAATCCAGTCGCACTCACGCCTTCTGAATTCGATCTGCTGGAGACATTTATGCTTTCCCCAGGACGTGCGTTCTCCCGCCTGGATCTGTTGGAATCGGTCAGCGGTGATGCCTACGAAGGCTACGAGAGAACCATCGACGTGCACATTCGCAACCTGCGCACAAAGATCGAACCAGTTCCAAGCAAGCCGCGCTATATTCAGACCGTCTATGGCATGGGCTACCGCTTTGCAGCGGAGGCGAACTGAATGATCCGCTCTCTGGCGGTAAAGTTGACTCTGGCGTTCCTGGCTGTAGGCGTCACAGGCGCGCTGCTTGTCGCCGTAATCAGCGGGCAACGTACCCGCCTGGAATTCAATCGCTTTGTCTCCCAGCAGAGCGGCGATTCGGTCGTTGCAGTGCTGCTGCTTGGATTCTACGAGGAACACAATTACAGCTGGGAAGGGATTGAGCAGTGGCTGAAAAATGAGCCTTCTCTGAGCTTTTTGAGTCAGCTTGTCGTACTCGCCGACAGCAACCAGGTAATCATCTATTCACCTATCTCAGATCAAGTCGGCCGTGACACGGTTTCACTCGAGTTAGGTGAAGGAATTGGCGTCATTCATGACAACGAGCTTGTCGGAACCGCGTATTTCATGAATCGCATCTTCCCCGACGAGGGACTTCCAGGCTTCTCTCCCGAAAGCTTTTTCCTCTACAGTGTAAGTCAGGCAACGGTCCTGGCCGCAGTGATAGCAGCCCTGTTGGCCCTGGCGTTGGGCGTCATGCTTTCCCGTGCGCTGACTCGCCCCTTACGCGATCTTACAACTGCCACCGATGAAATGGCCGCCGGCCAACTTGGCATGCAGGTCAAAACGCACGTGCAGGATGAAATCGGAAAACTGGCGACCTCCTTCAACAAAATGAGTAATGACCTGGCCGAGGCTAGTCGTCTGCGACGCCAAATGACTGCAGACATAGCTCACGACTTGCGTACCCCGCTAACCATTCTGCGAGGCTATACCGAAGGCCTCTGCGACGGCTCCATCCAAGGCGGGCAGGAGCTGTACGACCTACTCCACATGGAAGTGGTCCATTTGCAACATCTCGTGGAAGATCTGCGTACCCTTTCTTTGGCGGATGCGGGCGAGTTGACCCTCGACCGCCGCATCATAGATCCCAAGGCCCTTCTCGAACGGACCGGATTGGCTCATGTGGTTTCGGCACGCCAGAAAGGAATCAAGCTACGCGTAGATGCCCCTGACACGCTGCCCTCCGTAGCAGTTGATGTTGAACGAATGACGCAGGTCCTCGACAATCTGGTAGCCAATGCATTGCAGTTCACGTCGCAGGGTGAAATAATTCTTAGTGGAGAGTGCCGTGACAGCACGGTTTCCCTCCACGTGACAGATTCCGGGACAGGCATTGCTCCCGAGGAGATGGACAACATCTTTGACCGTTTCTACAAAGTCGACGGGTCCCGTCATCGCAACGGGCAGGCTCAGTCCGGCCTCGGTCTGGCCATCGCGAGGGCGATTGTCGTAGCGCATGACGGCGAGATTCGGGCCGAATCTACCCCTGGGAAGGGCACACGATTTACCATTCTGCTTCCAAAATCCACGATTTGAACAACATCGAAACACCTCCTTCACATTTCCTGAATGAACCGTTGCTAAAATAAGTCTAAGAGTTCCACCGACCTGCCAGAGCTAGTTGACTGGCACCATGCGGAAGAATGCCGCTGGTCGAACTTAGTGATAACGAGAGTTCTTCACGCTGTGTTTCACATGCTGCCGGATGTGCGCCCTTAAGGCGAAGAACTGTCCGAGCAGCTCCAATGCAGACCAGGCGATCCCTTGCCCAGTCTGGCCTAGGAGGACAGCGATGTTCAAAATCCTTCGGTATGCTGGCACATTGGTGCTGGCAATGGTGCTGGCCTCTCGCGGAATTAGCACCGCCTTCGCTTCTGGCAGCCGCGGCAGCACCGAACCAATCGTGATGAGTTCCCGCACGGCTCTGGACGTCGAAGAGGACGACAGCGACGACGACGACGATGCCGACACGCCTACGCCAACCGACAATGACGGCTACGATACGCCTGCGACCGATTATGATGGAATCGACACGCCGGCGACCGACAACGACGGCGTCGACACGCCTCTTTCCACCGATGACGATGGCGTAAATACGCCCTATACCGACTACGATGGCGACGACACGCCGGGGATTCCTACATTGAGAGCAGTAGCGAAGACAAGTCAAGTCGACTTAAGCTGGGATCCGGTGGCCCATGCGCATCGATATGAGCTCTGGGTGTGGGACAGCGTCGACGACTGGAGGCAAATCGGCGGAGACAGCCTGACCAGCACGACATATACACATTCAAGTGTTGAGACAGGCATGATCTACTACTACTCGATTCGAGCAGTGAATTCAGAGAACGAGGCCAGCGCTTGGTCGGCCCGTGCGCGTGCGGCTGTGGCCGAATGGCAACCTTCGGAAGGAGCTCCTGTTTTGTCGGCAACCTCGGCTGTGAGCTCAGTGGAATTACGCTGGAATACCATAGCCGAAGCAGTGCGTTATGAGCTTTGGGTCTGGTGGGAAAAGGAGACCGGATGGCAGCAGCTCGGCGGAAATAGCCTGACCGATACAAGCTACACCTACCAAGGCGCAACAGCCGGGAATACCTATTCTTTCACAGTCCGTCCGGTGAATAGTTCGGGCGACGCCGGGCCATGGGCGGAGTATGTTAAGGCAACCACATCTGAATTCTCAGTTCGGGCGGCCCAAAACATCGATGATGTCACGCCATCCACCGACAACGACGGATACGACACCCCGGCAACGGACTATGATGGCGTCGATACACCTGCGACCGATAACGACGGAGTCGACACCCCTCTTTCTACAGACAACGATGGCATACATACGCCGTACACAGACTACGACGGCACTGACAGCGACGGCATCGACACGCCCACGCCGACCGACAACGACGGCACCGACAGCGACGGCATCGACACGCCCACGCCGACCGACAACGACGGCACCGACAGCGACGGCATCGACACGCCCACGCCGACCGACAACGACGGCACCGACAGCGACGGCATCGACACACCCACGCCGACCGACAACGACGGCACCGACAGCGACGGCATCAACACGCCGGTACTGAGAAACATTGTCGCGACCGACAACGACGGCACCGACAGCGACGGCATTGACACGCCCACGCCGACCGACAATGACGGCACCGACAGCGACGGCATCGACACGCCCACGCCGACCGACAATGACGGCACCGACAGCGACGGCATCGACACGCCCACGCCGACCGACAACGACGGCACCGACAGCGACGGTATCGACACCCCCACGCCAACCGACAACGACGGCACCGACAGCGACGGCATTGACACGCCCACGCCGACCGACAATGACGGCACCGACAGCGACGGCATCGACACGCCCACGCCGACCGACAATGCCGGCACCGACAGTGACGGCATCGACACGCCCACGCCGACCCCGACTGTGAGCGATGTCAGCAGCGTCAGTAGCGTCAGCAGCGTCAGTAGCTAACTACGATATGGACGCCACCGTCTCAAACGTACCTCTATATCCCCAGGCCGGCTTTCCCGAAGACTCGCGACTGCCTGGGCTGCCTCAACTCTTCGACGGCGACTGGGTCTGGCAGGCTAGCCGCAACAGTCTCCCAGCCTGGGAGACCGCTCCTGCCCATGTACGTGTGCGCCACTTCAGCCACAATCCAGGCAGAACTGCAATTGTCAGTTACATCGCGGAGTGGGACCCCGAAGAGTACATCCCTTCAGAGATTTTCACGTTCCGGCTTGACTCAGGCAGGCCGATCTCATTCTCTCGCTATCCCCAAGACCCAGCCCTTCCAGGACTTGAAGAAGCCGCACATCCCGACACTGCGCTGAGGCTGCTCAACCGCTATGTGTTCGCGTTCCCCCGACGTAAACTGCGCGTGGACATGGTTCGCTACCGACCGGGAAGTCGCGCCGTACTACGCCACAGGTCGGGCAGGATTCGCCTCTACGTACGCGTAATGCGCCCGTCAGCCCTGCCGAATCTACTCGCCGCCGCAGAGTTGGTTGCGTACTCTGGGTTCGCGGTTCCCAGAGTTGTCGGGTCCTGGGAAGAAGGCGGCGCAGTCTGGCTGTCGGAAATTCCAGGCAAGAACGTACGACGGCTCATGCGCAGGGGGAAACCTCCCGACCCGGAGACAGTGCTGAACGCACTGGAACCCCTATGGGTTGCCCCATCCCCCCCAGACGACCGCGCCTTCGATCTGCAAGGTGCCTATCGGCGGGCAAAGCGTACTTTCAACCATGCGTTGAACGAAGCCGACGAAGCCTGGCAGTTCTTCGGCGCGGCTACCCGTATTTTGGATCCGTTCGCAAAGTCCTGGCGGCCCTCGGCCACCGCGCACAATGACCTCTATGATGATCAGATGCTTTTATTGCCCGATGGACGAGTAGCAATCGTCGATTTTGAGGAGGCCGGCCCGGGAGACCCAATGTTGGACATTGGAAACTTCCTGGCACACCTTAGATGGGCATCAACTTTCCGACAAAATCGCAAGGCCGACGCCAGTACTGTTTACCACCAAAGGCTCCGATCTGCAGCCCTCGCCCGCTTCCAATGGGACCCCGAGGAACTAAACCTGAGGGAAGCCATATGTCTTTTCAGGTTGACCACCAACACAATTCGTCGGCTCTCCTCTGACTGGAAAGAGCGTACCGCGCAGGCCATGCGTCTGGTCGTCGAGCGCTTGGACTGATCCCACAAAAGAAGTTTCACCACTCCTCAGATCACCATCCAGCCGGAAAATCTCCCGCCACGGCCAAATCGATCGTCGAGATTGGCCCTGACATCGACCTGCTCCCCTCCTTGCCGCAACTAGGCAGGACTATCCGCGGATACAGAAATTCAACTAAAATACTCCTCGCTTCAAGACCATTTTCCCCTATCTGTTCTTTCCCTGTTTAACTACCCACTCTTAATGTCCGGTCCCATCAAAGGGCCCACAATACGGGAACAGCCGGCGAACCTCGTCTGCAATCGCGCCTGACCAGCTCTCTTAATCAGCAATGCCGCGAACCCGGATCCCTGGCAAAAAGACCCCCAAATGGTACCGCCATGCGACCTTGATTGCACCTCTCCGCCTGTCAATAATTTCCCCGGTAGTTCCCCAGAAAATCAGTCGACAGAATGGGCCGGGCCACAGTTTCGCCTGCGGCGACGCATCCACTTGACTCGCGCAGTAACTAACCTCAAATCCTGAGAAAACCTTTTATGTTGCGGCATCTCAATATCATGTTAACATCCTGTTAACAGATATTATGTACAATTATGTCAAAGAACTGACAAAACCCCCGAAGCAGCTATCTGAACCGCTTTTTCTTCGTCACCGTCTGCAGAAGGAGAGTCAAGGTATGAACCGAGCAATCTTAGGCCTACTCATCTTGGTAACTGTTCTTGCGCTATCCTCCTGCAACCGGAACAGAGAGGCCGCGGCGGACGAGGCCAATACAACGAGCAGCGAGGCCGCGGCGGACGACGCCAATACAACGAGCAACGAGGCGCAAGAAGAGGAAAGTGCGGCGACAGATTCCGCATCAACCTCTGCACTGGCAAGCAACTACGAAGGCGCATTGCCGCCCACAAACCAGCTCATCATAGGAATCTTTCGCCTGGAAGAAACTGATAATGCCGTGAATAGCGCGCAGGCCGCAACCATGCTGCCCCTCTGGCTGGCGCTTCAAAGCGGCGCCATTCAGAATCAGACCGAGCGGCAGGCAGTACTACGCCAAATCGAAGGAGCGCTCTCGGAAGCACAGCTCGAAGCGATCGGCAGCATGCAACTGACCTTTGCCGACATGAACGACTGGGCCCAGGCCAATGGCATAGAGCTGCCTCAGTTCGGTCAGGGCGGCCAAGCAGGCCAAAATGGCCAGAATGCCCAAGCAGGGCCGGGCGGTCAGGGCGGCCCTCTAGCCGATATGTCGGAAGAAGAGCGGGCGGCATTCCGTCAGGAAATGCAGGATCTGTCACCCGAAGAGCGCGCGGAACGACTGCAGGAACTGGGCGTTGAGGTCCCCGAAGGGGGCTTCCAACGTGGTGGTGGCCAAGGCGGTCCCGCAGGCGCTGGCCGTTTCGCGCTTCTGATGGACCCGCTCATCGAGCTACTTCAGTCAAAGGCTTCAATCTAAAATCGCCGCCGCTGGCATTCTCCAGGTAAAGCCAAACGGGGACTACCGATGAAGACCATTCTACTGAGTCTGGCGATCCTGCTTGTATTCGGTACTGGGGCCTATTACGGATACAACACCTATTTCGTGTCCGAACAGCCCGAAGTCTCCGCGCCCGAATTGCAGACCGCCCAGGTGCGTCGCGGCGATCTTGTTCTGACCGCAGGAGGAATCGGCACGCTTTTCGCCGGGGAGGAAACGCAGGTAGGATTTCCCAGCACCGGCATCGTCAGCAGCATCGCCGCACACGTCGGCGACCACGTGGATGTCAATCAAATCCTGGCAACCCTGGAGTACGATTCAACTCTGAATTCTCAGCTCATTTCGGCCCAGATCAACCTGCGTCTGGCCGAAATCGCCCTCATCGAGTTGACCGGTGAGGTGAGCGGAGCCGACCTTGCTGCTGCGCAATCCAGTCTGGCTGCCGCACAAGCTGAATATGATCGCTTGGTTGCCCCTCCCACTGCTGAAGAGGTCAACGCCGCCCGCAGTGAACTGCTCAGCGCCCAGAAAGCGCTCGAGAACCTGCAAGCAGGTCCCTCGCAAGATACGCTGACTAGCCTGCAGGCAGATCTGAGCGCCGCCGAAATCGCCCGTGCCGAGGCCCAGAGAGCATACGACCGAGTGGCCTGGCGCAACGATGTCGGCAGCACTACCCAAGCCGCAGAACTGCAGACAGCGACGCTCGCCTACGATAAAGCCTTAGCCCAGTACAATATCAATGTCGCCGGCGCGTCGGAAGACCAGGTCGAATCGGCAAGAGGCCGCATTCTGCAGGCCCAGAATACGCTCAACCTCCTGCTTCAGAATGCTGAAGAGATGGACGTGGCCGCCGCCCGCGCCAAGGTAGAACAGAATCGCGCCGCTCTGGAAGACCTGTTGGACGGACCGAGCGCCGAGGCGCTCGAAAAAGCTGAGCTGGCCGTCGCACAGGCCCGTCTCGCAGCCGAAGACGTGAAGCGCGAGGTCGAAGGCGGCACAATTCGCGCGCCCATGGCAGGCGTCGTCACCTCGGTCCTGATCCAGCAGGGCGACACGGTCACGGGAGGCCCTATCATTGGCCTGGCAAACACCGATGTCGCCCAGGTCCGCTTCTGGATCGAAGAGCTTGACATTGCCGCCGCCGTCCCCGGTTTTCCGGTCAGATTAGTCTTTGAGGCCTTCCCTGAATACACATATACCGGCCAGATTACCCGCGTCGAACCAGCGTTGGTTGATGTCGACGGCGCCTCCGCCATCCAGGCTTGGGCCAGCATCGACATGACGCAGCACGCAGCGCCACTGCTCTTCGGCATGAACGCCGAAGTGGAGATCATCGCCGGTGAGACCCGCGATGCGCTACTGATACCGGTTCAGGCACTGCGTGAGATCAGCCCAGGCCAGTCCGCCGTCTTCGTGGTGGGACCAAACGACGAGCTGGAATTTCGTCCTGTCCAGGTTGGCTTGAGAAACTTCGTCAACGCAGAGATTATTTCGGGCCTCGAAGAAGGCGAGACAGTCAGCACGGGCGACGCCCAGGTCGGAACCAACTGATCTCCAAGTACGATCCCTCTCCACTCCGACCCAAAACGACGGAAATGACATGAGCAACGATGTTATCGAGATCACAAAACTTTCAAAGACCTACGGTGAAGGTGACATCGCCGTCCATGCCTTGAAGGAACTGGACTTGAAGGTGGAAAGAGGCGACTTCGTTGCCATCATGGGGCCTTCCGGTTCAGGAAAGTCGACCCTGATGAACATTATTGGCTGCTTGGACCGCGCCACCAGCGGCCTCTATATTCTCGACGGCGAGGACGTCAGCCGGCTAAATCGCGACCAGCTCGCCGGTGTGCGCAATCGCAAAATTGGTTTCGTCTTTCAGTCCTACAATCTGTTGCCCCGGCTGAGCGCACGCAAAAACGTTATGCTGCCGATGATGTACAATGGCTTTCAAAACTGGAGCGAAGACCAACGCAGCGAACGGGCCGCAAACCTGCTGGACCTCGTCGGTTTGGGCGATCGCATTCATCACCTTCCGACCGAGCTCTCCGGCGGTCAACAGCAGCGGGTTGCGATTGCGCGAGCCTTGATCAACGACCCGTCGCTGATTCTTGCCGACGAGCCTACAGGGAATCTTGATACAAGCTCCAGTACCGAAATAATGGCAATTTTTCACCGTCTACATCAACAGGGCGCAACCATCGTCATGGTCACGCATGAATCAGAACGGGCACGCGAGGCGCAACGGATCGTAAACGTTTTGGATGGAAAAGTCGTCGCCCCGCAATACGAAATCGATCGTGTTACTGTTGCTTGACTGGAAATGACATAGGGCTGATCACTTCGACTCATATTCAGCCCTGCCAACCTGCGACTATCAGGAAAGAAAAATCTCATGCTGCAGGACTCAATTCGATCTGCGCCGTTAGGCCGACAAACCCTTGAAGATGAGTCATTCAAAGATCTGCATGGAATGACCCCGTCAAACTCCTTTCGAGTCGCCTGGGAAGGGGTCATGCTCAACAAGCTGCGATCTTTTCTAACTACTTTGGGCATTATTATCGGCGTCGCCGCCGTAATCATTATGCTGGCTGTCAGCGCCGGCGCCGAAGCCGAAATTGAGGATCAGATAAGCGGGCTTGGCGCAAACTTAATCATGGTAACGCCGTTTCGCAGCTTCGGCGGCGTGCGCGGCGGCCCAGGTGGCGGCGGCGGACCTGGAAACATCACCACATTTACCTATGACGAAGTCCTGTTCCTCTCACAGAATCTGCAAAATGTCAGCGGCGTGTCTCTCGAACAGAGCACCTCCCAGAACGTAAAGGGCGGTGCTTCTACCATGACCGGTGTGTCCATCGTCGGCGTTACCGCCGATTTCCTCGAGGTGCGCGACTATGAAGTCGCACAGGGGCGCTTCTTTACCGCGGCCGAAAATGATGCCACCCAACGTGTCGCCATTCTCGGCGCCGGCATCGCCGAAGACATGTTTGACACGACCAATCCCATAGGCCAGCAAGTGCGCATTGGCTCCTCGCGCTTCACCGTCATCGGCGTGATGGCAGAACAGGGAGTCGTCGGCGCGACCGATAACGACGGCCGCATTTACATTCCCGCCTCAGTAGTCTTCAAGAAGTTCGGTGGAACCGGTTTTGGTGGCAATCGAGTGCGCATGATCCTTGTCAAAGCCGAGGGCGGCGACGCCTTGGAAGGCGTGATGGCCCAAATTACTGCCTTGCTTGCCGGGCGTCGCAATATAGATCCGGCTGAACCGAATTTTGGCGTGCGAACACAGCAGGACATTGTCGACGCCCGTTCCTCGACCACAGCAGCATTCCGCAGTCTTCTGGCTTGGGTCGCCGCCGTTTCGCTCGTCGTCGGCGGTATCGGAATCATGAACATTATGCTTGTAAGCGTGACCGAAAGAACGCGCGAGATCGGCCTGCGCCAAGCCCTCGGCGCACGCCCGCGTGACGTGCAGCGTCAGTTCCTGCTCGAGGCGGTGATGCTCAGCCTGGTGGGCGGACTGGCTGGCCTCATAGTTGGCGTGGGAGGCTCCTTCGTCTTCGGAGAGTTGGGCGGCATGCGCACCGAACTGGTGCCGCTCTCGCTCCCGCTGGCATTTGGAGCGTCCGCTGCCGTCGGCATCTTTTTTGGCTACTACCCGGCCACACAGGCAGCACAACTGGATCCCATCGTTGCTCTTCGACGAGAGTAAACTTGTCCACGACCACCAATAATCGCTCTATTCCGGCCTCGAATTCCGAAGCCCCCATTCCAATCAGGAGATTTCATAGATGTACTCGACCATAAAGCGTGTTGCCCTTTATCTGGCACTAGCCGCACTTGTTCTTGTCCTTGGCGCTTGTGATCAAATAGATTCGCCCGCACAATCTTCCCCGCCCGCTCAGGAAGAGCAGGCTGCAGAAGAGCAAACTGAGGAGACAGCAGCCGAGCCCTCGGAAGGCGACGCCTCTGATAGCGCAGCTGTTCTGGACAAGATAAACCTGAACGACATGACGCGTGAACAGCTTCTCGAAACCATCCCTGACTTCGGCAGTCGAATGGTTCGCGAATTCTTCGAGTATCAGCCTTATGTCAGCATCCAGCAGTTTCGCCGCGAAATTGGCAAGTATGTCGACGACGACCAAGTCGCCTACTATGAGAGTTATGTCTATGTTCCGGTTGAAGTGAATGACTCAGACGCAGAAACACTGAAACAGATGCCAGGTGTGGATGACGCCACTGCTGAAACCCTTATGGCAGCGCGCCCATTCGATTCGTCCGATGCCTTTCTAGCTGCGCTCTCCGAGCACGTCAGTGAAGAACAGCTGGATTTGGCTGCATCCTACCTTACCGAGTAATGCCATGAACGCAGACATCCTGGTCAATCGATATCGGACCTTCCTGCTGTTAGTCGCTGGGATCAGTTGTGTCTTTACAATTGTTGAGTTGTGGCTGGAGGAACATACGGGCGACCCGCCCCAGCTAATCCCGTTCGTCCTCTGTGGTATTGGCGCGGTCGCGATCGCGGCCGTGCTCTTCCGCCCGCGGCGCATGACTCTGAAGCTGCTGCGAATTGTGATGGGCGTCATGCTGTTCGGCAGCCTCTTTGGTCTCTTTGAACATGTCGAACATAATTTGGAATTCGCCAAGGAGATCCGCCCCAACGCATCCTTCTCAGTCCTGCTGTCGGATACCTTGTACGGCGCCAACCCGCTGCTCGCGCCTGGCATTCTGGCGCTGGCAGCGGTCCTGGCCATTGCCGCCACTTACTTTCACCCTGTTCTGCAAGCGCCGGACAAGTCGAACTGACAGCTCCTTCCTGTCATTGCTAACCCAATTTCGACAGATGTCGCCGTATGAACTCCCTCTGACTCTGCCGGCTTCCCGCCAACCTCGATTCTGAAGCGGCGAGAATGTCGCCTGCCGACCACCCAACCGCGCAACGCTCGCAGCCGGCCGGACAATGAGCCTGCTTCTTCTGTTTGGGAGCACGCTCCGGATTTTCCCCTCCCCTTCCATCAGGTATACTTCCTTCACAACAAGCCGCGAAAACACGCACTGGAAAAACTTTATCCGATGGATCAACGCAAGATCGCACTGGCTGCCGCTGGCTGGATTGTCGCAGTCCTCATCATAGGTCTTACTCGGCCGGAACCACCCCCTGCGTTCCAGACCCTTCCCGCCGACGTTTACTTTGACAAGGTCTACGGCGCCTGGAAAGCGACCATGCTCGCCAACCACTCCGGCCTCCAACTTCAAGGCGTGTACATCGACGATCCCGGGCCTCCAGGATCATTTTCTCTCTTGCTGCTTGACGAATGGTCAACAGATGACGACACGCATGTCGAATGGGTGGACCTCCACATTCTGGAAACCCATGGACTCAATCCCACCCCCGAACAGATACGCGATGAGTGGGTCGACCACCTGAACCACGACATCTGGGTATCAACGCGCCGCGCCCGCGACCTGATGGATGAGGGCCTGCTGCCGCCGGAAACCGGGTTCCCCTCCAACAATCCTGATGGCGCCTGGTCCATCGACGCCCAACTGCAGACCGAACTGTTTGGCATGTTGGCTCCCGGTATGCCCCTTGCAGGCGCAACCTACGCCGAGCGGTTCGCACGCATCACCAATAGCGGACCGGCCGTGGAGGCCAGCGCCTTTTTCGCGACCCTGTACAGCCTCGCCTTCTTTGACGACGACGTGCCCGCCCTTATTGACGCCGCCCGCCGGCAGACCGCTGACGAAGCCATCATCGCCCCCATAGTCGATAATGTCGTGCTTTGGCACCAGCAAAACCCTGACGACTGGCGCATAAGCCGGCAGCGCATCCGCGATATGTACGACACCGACCCGATGTGGTGGGCCTCACGCGTCAACTTTGCCGTCACCATCATGGCCCTGTTGTATGGAGAAGGCGAAATTCTTCGGACCATCGAAATCGCCGCCTTGGCCGGCTGGGATGCTGACAACACCATGGCAACCGCCGCCGGCCTCCTGGGCCTGATCCACGGCTACGACAACCTCCCCGAGGAAATCGTATCCAGCACCGATGTCTATTTCAATGAAGACATAACCGGCGATCTGCCCCGCTACGACACCGTCACAGAATTTGCCCGCCGAACACAAGTCCTGGCCGAGATGATGATCTCGAACGCAGGTGGGACCGTTTCGCAAGGCGTGTACCGGATTCCAGTTGAAACGCAACCGACTCGAGGGCGCTGACAAGGATGGCGGGTCTGAGGTACTGGTCTATCCCCCTTTCCCTCTTGATCGTATCGCTCGCGGCCTACGGTGGCATGGTCTCCATGCAACTCCGTCACGGCAACCTGGGAACGACCGAAGTTGCCGAGTTTCTGGCCTGGTTTGGCCTGGCCTTCGCAGCCTACGCCGGCGCCATATTCTGGTTGGAGCAGTGGTGGCAGGCCCGCGGCCGCGCAGAATCTCCTTCACGACCGCGTTTCAGAGGATTCTACCTGCTCGCGGCAATCTGGGGGGGAGCAATTCTTTTCAGATGGCTTCTACTCCAGACATTCCCCACCCTTTCATCTGACGTCTTCCGCTATATGTGGGATGGACACGTCACCGTCAATGGCGTCAGTCCATATGCTTTCCCAATTGACGCCTCGCAGCTGGACTGGTTAGACGTCCCCTTTCGCTCCCAGGCCAATCATGCCTGGATGGCCAGCCCTTACATGCCTGCCGCGCAGTGGTTCTTTGCCGCCATCGCCCAATTCTACCCGCTCGATCCACAATCATTTCAGACCTCCGCAGTCCTGTTTGACCTGGCGACCGCGTTCATTATTTCAAAACTCCTGCTGCTCGCCGGTCTGCCCTCCCACCGGCTATTCATCTACCTCTGGAATCCACTGGTAATCGTCGAGACCGCGCAAGGCGCACACGTCGACGCCTTGATGGTAATGTTGATGATGCTGGCCGTCTACGCAATGCTGAGCATGTCTGCATCATCGAGTCGGGCAACGCAGCCCGACAATCCTCGCACGGTTTCCGCGAAGCCTGCCTTCGCCCTCTTGTCGCCTGCCCTGCTTGCTCTGGCTACCCTCACGAAACTGATCCCCGGTATCCTGGCGCCAGTATTCTGGTGGCGGTGGAATTGGGGCAGTCGCCTGCTATATGTTTATCTCACCTTCGCGATGCTCGTGTCGCCGGCGTTGAGGGCCGGCTGGGGATTGACCGGTGAGCTCGACGGTCGCGGACTTTTCGGCGCCCTTCGCATCTATAACAAACAGTGGAATTTCAACAGTGGTATTTTTCTTTGGTTGCAGAACTGGCTCGAGACCATGGGAATCGGCGAACCCATGGTTCAATCCCAGGAGATCACATATTTCCTGCTCTTCTTACTCCTGATTTATATCTGGTGGCGGTTTCCCCGTACCCAAACTGACTTGAGATCGACGTTGCGCTGGCTGGCCGTTCCCGTGGGCGGCTACCTCCTGCTCACAACAACGGTTCACCCTTGGTATCTCTTGACGCTGATGCCTTTCCTGCCCTTCCTGGCCCCCGCCGACAATGAGCCAGCAAGACTATGGCTGGTCCCGCTCCCGTGGCTCTGGCTCAGCGGTGCGATTGCCCTCTCCTATGTCACCTATATCGATCCCGAAAACCTGCGCGAACTGGATTGGGTGCGCCTGACTGAATGGTTGCCAACACTGGGGCTTCTGGGGATAGCGCTCCTATGGGGACCCGAAAAGCCGGTCAGGCTCCCCGCCATATTCGCGTCAAAAGAGGCAGAAAGTTCGACCTAAAGCCTGGCTCACCCAAGCTAGGCTGTGAGCATCATCACCTCCAGTGTCAAAGTCCTAATATTCATAGCTACTCAGCCCCAACTGACCCCTCGCCCCTAACCCCTGACCCCTGACCCCTAACCCCTGCCGTTACGCGGTCGGGCCTTCGGCCCTCCCTTGTGCAGGGGCTCCGCCCCCGCAACGCCCCCGTCCAAAAACATCGCTCACCCACCGTGCGCCTTCTTCCCTGCTGTGCGGTTCCACCAACGCGGCGGCTGCCAGACGACGGCTCCATCAAAAAGCCTGAACGGCGGCGAAGATGAACAGTTGGCAAAGAAACACACTGTATGCGGCTCAGAAAATGGTAAAATTCATCAGGGCTCGTTGACGTTTGTCTGAACTACGACTTCCGGGTGCAAAAAACGCCTGATCGTCGAAAGGCGGCGCAACTGCGCAAGGTAAATCCGATACGCCCATGATGTTCTCCGCGTCCTCCGCGGACAAAGAGGTGTTCTTCGCGCCCCTTCGCGTGACTTCGCGGATCAATTGGTTTTGTCTATTTCAACAGTAAAGCGAGAAACATCCCTAGCAGGCCTGCAGGCTTTCAGTTCTTGCTGACATCTCAACAGCCTTCCCAAAATGTCAACGGAACCTAATCCCTTCTTCCCGCATAGCGGATAATCTGGATCCCTGGGAATTCGACCTGCTCGGACTCTCCAAAAATCTTGCCCAACTCGCGCGGAATGATTCCTTCCGGGTCCGAGTACCAATTGTGGGAGTAAACCAGCCAGACCTGCTCGCGGCCGGCAAGCATCTCCCGGATCCGTGCAACGTCACCCTCCTCCATCCTCGGCTCCAATTCCCCCCGGTCAAAAAGGTCGACAGGTAATCCCTTCAATACCGTGTCGAGCTCGTATCGCTCGTAGTAGTATTCAAAAGGAATCTGAACCCAGGTGGCGTTGAATACGATCATGTCCGCCGGCTCCACCTCCTCTGCAACATACGAAGCAGCTTTGTCCCACCCCTCCTTCTGAAACCAGAAATAGTAACCGTTCAAGGAAAGTCCGCTCAGAATAAGGATGGCCGCCAGAATACCCACCTGCGCGCCTACACGCACGAAAGACACCAGCCCCGCAATACTGACCCCGCGGCGAAGTTCGAAAACCTGCCATAAACCCTGCTTCAACGGGCCGCCAAGAACGCGGATGCCAGCCGCAACCAGTACAAAGTATGGCAGCGTTGTCCATATCAGGGGGCGCTCCGCGTAGATCGGGCTGCGAAGACTCACTACAAACGCCACAATGTGGGGAATCGCAAACAGCGAGATAATAAGAATCCCAGACCTGTCGCTGTCTGCGTACGATACAGAACTCGTGGTGGTCTCCGATCGCTGTCCTCTGCCGCCCGGTCGCAGCCATCGCATCTCTTTCGCCACCCAGCCTCGCCCCGCAACCAGGCCAACCAACCCGATGAAGGCCAGAACCGAATAGCCCCACATTCCCGCAGGGCGCCAGGGCAGGTCCGTTGGCAGAAAAGCGAAATGAAAGTTACGAAACGTATCCAGCACCAGGTTGGGCCACGGCGGAGGCAACCAGAAACCCGAGCCAACGTCGATTACCTGGATGACAAATGGCACCGCCCACGGCAGCCACAGCAGAACAGCCAGCCCTTGAAACCTGATCCAATTGAGCCAAAAGGCGTCAGTTTCAGCCTTCCTTGCATCAGCGCTCGAAACTGCTCCCAGCCCCGGCGTCGGCATCTCACCAGCGCCCATCGACGAGCCGTCCCCAGCCTCGGCTTCCGCCCGCGCCTCCCTTTCCTGTCCGTTGCCTCCGTCCCTTCCAATCCCAGAAGGAAACAGCAGAAAGATCAACCCGGCTGCCGCATTCAGCGCAACCGGCAGATAGACCGCAGCCGTATTGTGGGTCAGCATTACCGCGGCCTGGGCTACCGCGAGTCCTACCCAATCGCGGCCCCTCGGAACCCGGCTCGTAACCAATCGTCCCAGGAAATAGATGACCACTGCCACTTCAAGCGTAAGCAGCGCGTACATGCGCGTTTCCTGGCCGAACTGCACGTGAAAGGGCGACACGGCCAGAATCCCTACCGCAATCGCTGCAGTCTGCCGGTCAACCAGGCGCCGGCATCCCGCGTAGAAAACAGGCACGGTCAGCGTCGAGGCCAGCGCCGAGAGCGTCCGCACTGCTCCCTCCAGCGGCCCGAACAACCATATCCAATAGTGCAGTAGGCTATAGTAAAAAGGAGGGTGCTGGTCAACCTCTATCAGCCAGCGCCAACCCTCCCAGATACTGTGGCGCGCGATCCAAAGACTGAACGCCTCATCCAACCAGATGCTCTTTTCGTCGATCCTGTAGAAGCGGAGAATCCCGGCAGCCACCGCGATTACCAGAACATACAGCAGTTCGCCGCGCTCCCAAAGATTCTCATTTAACCATCGAACTCCCAGTTTTCCGTTCATCCATTCTATTATGGCATCTGCCGAACCAGGTATCAACTGCTATGTCCTGCAAAACCGGGCGGCCCGGCATTTTAGGTTCCGTTGCACTTGCGCAAAAGCCCATGTACAATTCTTCACAACAGCCCGCCCTGCAGGCGCCCGCACCATGTCCCGCGGGCTGATGTCGCCATTCCTGTCTCGCCTTACCCAAATCGCCGAACGTATGTCGAAGGCGACTCTCGCTGCAAAGTTATGCAGGGCCGGACCTCTCTCTCCAAACTACGAGAACTCCAATGACCTCCCCAATCCACCTTGAGGACGGCGCCCCGTGGAGACAGCGCTTCCGTTGCAACACGCTCAGCAGCGTCTATGTCGCGCCCGAAAACCCGTCGCGTGGGATCGTCCACGGCAACTTGGATGGCCCGCAACGCCGCTTCTACGCCTGGGACATCCCCACAGGCGGCCTGCGAACATTGACACAACCTGACGAAACGCCGTCTTACGCTTGGTTGGGTCCTGCCGGCGACTTCCTCTACTTCCTGCAGGACGAAAAGGGCAGTGAACTGGGCCACATCGCACGCCTTCCCTATGCAGGCGGGCCTCCTGTCGATCTCACCCCGCAGCTGCCCAACTATACCTTGCGCGGCTTCGATATTAGTCACGACGGCACCTGCCTGGCATTCGACGCAGTCTACGAAAACCGCTACTGGTTCTACTGCCTCGAACTGTACGCAGACGGATCCTTTTCTCCCCCGCGACTCGTCTACTCCGACAGCCAGGAGACCTGGGCCTGTCATCTGTCGCATGATGGCAGCCTTCTGGCCGTAAAGTCAACGATGCGTGCGCCCCAAAGCCGCCGCTATACCACCCTTGTCTTCGATACAGCTTCCGGTGAACGGGTGGCCGAGCTTTGGGACGGCGCCGACTACAGCGTCGAACCAGTCCAATTCTCCCCTCTGGCCGGCGACGACCGTCTGCTCGCCACTACAACGGCAGGCGGCGCGCTTCAGCCGCTCCTATGGGACCCGCGTACGGGCGACCGTTGCGACCTGGCCATGCCCTCCGCCAAGGGATCCGCTCTGCCCCTGGACTGGTCGCCCGACGGCAACAAAATCCTGGTGCAGACAAAGACCGATCACCACCAAGGCCTGTTTGTCTTCGACCTGGCTGAAAGCGATCTCCTCCCGCTTCAACATCTGCCCGGCACGTTCAGAGGCCGCAGTGGGACATTCCATACCGGAACGTCCGCCTCCTTTTTCGCGCCCGATGACACCGTCTGGGCCCAATGGAGCGACGCCTCCCATCCCCCCAGGCTGCTCTCGCTGACAGCAACCGATCCTCCAACGCCAGTACTACCCCCCACCGACTGCCCGCAAGGCCAACCATGGCGCTCGGTCACATTCCCAAGTTCCGACGGCGTCTCCGTTCAGGCCTGGTTGGGCCTCCCATCGGGTGGAGACGCGTCAGAAGGACCCTTCCCTACCGTGCTGCACGTCCATGGCGGGCCCAGCGGCGCCGTCTCTAACAACTTTGACGCAACCAGTCAGGCTTGGCTTGACCACGGCTTCGCCTTCCTGACCGTGAACTACCGCGGCTCCACCGGCTTCGGCCGCGAATTCCAGGAAAAGATCAACGGCGACGTCGGCCACTGGGAACTGGAGGACATGCTCGCCGCCCGCCGCTGGCTGATCGATCAAGGGATCGCACACCCGGACCGAATTCTACTTGAGGGAGGATCATACGGCGGGTTTCTAACTGTATGGGCACTATCGCAAGCGCCCGATCACTGGGCCGGCGGCGTGGCGCCAGTCGCAATCGTCGATTGGACATTGAATTACGAGGACTCTTCGGCCGCCATGAAGGGTTGGGCACACATGATCTTTGACGGCACGCCCCAACAAAAGCCGGAGCTTTACCGCTCCCGTTCTCCTCTCACCCACGCAGCAGCCATTCAGGCCCCTTTAATGATTTTCCAGGGACAACACGACAGCCGCGCCACGCCTCGCCAAATGAAGCGGTTCGCACGCACAATGGAGGAGTTGAACAAGGACTTCACCCTGTTCTGGCTCGACTCCGGCCATGGCTTTGGAACTGCCGCGACTGCCGAGCGCATTCAGGAAGCCCATCTGAAATTCGCTTACCGTGTTCTGGGGCTGATAGAGCCAGATGTGGACTGATCTCATAGCGCGTTACAATCGCCTGCTCAATCCGTCATCTGGCGTCCGCGCAACCCTGGCGAACACCGACTACAGCCTTCTCCTGGGATCCAGCACGCTCTGGTGGCTGGCCCACTATATGGAGATGATCGTACTGGGCTGGCTCGTGCTGGAGTTGACCGACTCCGCCGGCATGGTCGGCCTGGTCGGTTTCTGCCGTTCCATTCCCTCACTCCTCGTCGGTGGCTTTGGCGGCCTTATGTCCGATCGAATCGGTCGTCGCCCTCTCATCATCGCCGCGCAAACCCTGACATTCTGCATGTATGCGACGGTTGCGCTACTGCTGGCGATAGGCTTGCTCTCTCTCTGGCACCTCGTCGCAATTTCACTGGCGCTCGGCTGCGCCTGGGCCATGGACTGGCCGACCCGCCGTGCGCTGATACCTGACCTGGTCGGCCGCCCTCGCGTCATTGACGCTCTCATGCTGGAGAATCTGGGCATGAGCGTCGCCCGCGCCTTGGGTCCTCTTCTTGCCGGTCTCGTGCTTGACGCCCTCAATGTTCTGGGCTGTTTCCTGGCGCTGAGCCTGCTTTCAGCCGCTTCGCTTCTTCTCCTGCGCGCGCTCTCGCGACAGCCGATACCCCATACCTCCTCGCCCTCCAGCGCCTCGCCCCTGGCGCAGATTCGCGACAGCGTGCGTTACGTGCGTCAGAATCAGTCCATTCTTGCCGTAACACTGATCACGATGATCATGAACATGCTGGCCTTCCCCTATATGAACTTCCTCCCCGTATTTGCCCGTGATGTCTTGGATCTGGGACCGGTGGGGCTGGGCTATCTTGGCGCGGCCGTCGGTATCGGCAATGTTGTCGGCCTGTTTCTGGTCAACTGGGCCAGGCGCTATGCCAGCGCGGGATGGATATTCATCGCCGGCACCCTCCTGCACTGCCTTGCCCTGCTTTCCTTTACAACCAGTTCCGTTTTCGAGGTCTCTTGGGCGCTACTGCTGGTGGTGGGGATGGGTCATGCCTGCTTCGGAATCATGCAGAGTTCAATCGTGCTGCTTTCCGCCGCCGACGAGAGAAGGGGCCAGGCCATGGGAGCCATTGCCGTCGCAATCGGCGCCGGTCCATTTGGCCGACTCCAGACCGGCCTGCTGGCCGACGCATGGGGCGCGCCCTTGGCCGTCGGTGGGGAAGTCGCAGTCGCGGCGTTGCTGGTAGCGGCGGTCGCCATTACTCTCCCCGGCCTGCGCCAGGTTGACGGCAACCAGGAGCAGGTCGCCGTCCCCTAGAAGGCCCTCGGCCGAAACCCAAAAACTACGCCATCGCTTCCTTCATCGCCGCAACCGCCTCTTCCTCGATCGCGCTGATCTTCAGCACCTGTGCCGCAATCTCCTCTCTGAAAGTGATGACCTCTTCCTCAGAGAGCGGAAAGTCCGTCTCCATCTGGCGTCGAATCCCGATCAGACGGTCAGCGTTAGCACGCCCTTCCTCAATGGCTGCGCCCCCTTGCTCCAGGAAAAGCCTCTGATTTTCCAACATCAGATTGCGCGCCTCTGCCCAAACCGGAACGCTGTCCGGCAAAAGCACCAAGCCAAGCTCCTGCCAGGCGTCGGCGCTTGTCCGGAACTGTTCAGCCGCTTCTCGCAATGCTGGCCGCTCCAGAATTTCAGCGGCCTCTTCAAGAAACGCAGCGAACATGTCCCTTTCGGCGAAACCCTCTTTGCCAAAGGTATGCGTGTCGCCGAAGACTGATTCCAGGCCGGCGAACATCTTGCGCCCGCGCGGAAACTCCTTCTCCCAGCTGCTCCGCATCTTCGGCTTTCGCAGCGCGTCGGCCCAACGCTCAAAAGCCGCAAAGCCGAAATTGTGGCGGGCGCCCTTCGGCGGCTTGTCCGTATACAACTGTATACTGAAACGGATTCCCGCTTGCACTGCCTCCTGAAGCTTATCCGCGTTAGGCGCCTCCAGCGTCATGATCCGGTGCCTGAACTTTTTCACCTTCGCTCGCGCTGCCGCCAGTTCTCCGGTCGAAACGCTTAACGGCACACGCGCTCGGTCGGCAATCAAGACCTCGTCCGCCTCTTCGTCAAACCCATAGACTACAACCGGCAGCACATGCGGGAACTCAAATTCGTACGGTTGCGGGTCGTAAGGAAGGCTTTGCGCGTCAACCCAGGTAATGGCCGGCGTGCCATTCTCCAGTGTGTCGACCAGGTTGCCGACTGCCCTGTCTGGGCTCGGCGTCTGACGCAACTCCTGAACCGCGCCCAGACGCTGCAACATCGTTTCCATCGGGTCAAATGTGTTGCGGGTAAGAATGCGCGCGTGGGGGTCAATACCCTTATAGGCGAAAACGAAATATCCCAACACCGCGCCCCCGCTGACACCCATCAGCAGAGCTTCGGAATAGGGTTCCCCCGTATGCGGCGCCTTCACCCCGCAATAATCGTAGTAGTTGCGAACTGTGCCCGTTTCCCAGTGAATTCCCTCAAACTGGCTGTACTCTGTAAGCGTTGGCATTCCTGCATTCCTTCGAAATCTGATGGCTGAAGTCGCCCCTATCATACCCGATCGCGCGGCGGCAACGGCGAAAGAGAGACATAGTCGTCACGGAACTTCCCTTCCGCAAATGATTCGCAACCCTGAACGAGGCAAGAAAAGTAGCTCTTTCCCCCTCCGAGTTGTATTTTTTTGGCGGTCGGGCGCAAGCGCCCTCCCTTGTGCAGGGGCTGCGCCCCCGCAACGCCCCCCTACAAAACCATCCCTCACCGACCGTGTGCCTTCTTCGCAACCTGTCGGCTGGCGAGCATGGCGGCCGCTCTACACCAATTGCGTCACCAAGAGCCTGAATGCTCCCAACGATGACTGGCTGGTCAACTACTGTGGCTCAGTAGTTATCAAGAAACTAAGAACCGACTACTAAGAACTGCATTTCCGCGCCCCTCTGTGTCCTTCGTGGACAAAAGGTGTTGACGTTGCCGTTCCTGAAGTTGCCGTTCCTGTAGTTGCCGTTGCAGTTCTTCGCGGCCCTTCGTGGCCCTTAGCGGTCCTTCGTGGACAAAAGGTGTAGCCGTTGCCGTTCTGCAGTTGCAGTTGCCGTTCTCCGCGGCCCTCTGTGTCCTCCGTGGACAAAAGGCGTTGACGTTGCCGTTCTGCAGTTTCAGTTGCCGTTCTCCGTGGCCCTCCGTGGCCCTCTGTGTCCTCCGTGGACAAAAGGTGTTGCGGTTGCCGTTCCTGAAGATGCCGTTGCAGTTCTTCGTGGTCCTTCGCGGCCCTTCGTGGACAAAAGAAGTTGCAGTTGCCGTTCTGCAGTTGCAGTTGCCGTTTTCCGTGGCCCTCCGTGTCCTCCGTGGACAAAAGGTGTTGACGTTGCCGTTCCTGAAGTTGCCGTTGCAGTTCTTCGCGGCCCTTCGTGGTCCTTCGCGGCCCTTCGTGGACAAAAGGCGTTGCCGTTGCCGTTCTGCAGTTGCAGTTGCCGTTCTCCGTGGCCCTCCGTGTCCTCCGTGGACAAAAGGTGTTGCAGTTGCCGTTCCTGAAGTTGCCGTTGCAGTTCTTCGCGGCCCTTCGCGGCCCTTCGCGGTCCTTCGTGGACAAAAGAAGTTGCAGTTGCCGTCCTCCCCGCCCCCGCAACGCCCCGCCCTGGCTACCCACATTGCAGGTTCTTTCCCACCTTCGTGGCATGCCGACAGCGAACCCCTACCAATCAGGGTGCGGCCAACCGTATACGCCACCAAAAAGACTGACTGGCGGCGAAGAAAATGAACTGGTCAAGACAAACACCCTATGCGGCTTAGTACCTACGTCGTCACTTTCCGGTCGGGATTCTCCAACGGGTGGCGTCGCCAGCCATTCCGCTCCAGGCGATGACCAGTTGCGGGTGGACCGCAAAAAGGCCTTCCGGCGGAAAGCTGGATTTGCTCTCGTCACTGAGGTATTCGCTGGGCCGATAGCCTCCATATTTGCGACTGAAATCCTCGTCTACCCGTTGCATTAGCTCGCCGCTGGGCCGGGTAACCTCTTCAAAACGACCCTCGATTAGGACAACCTCTGCGCCGCTTTCCAGATGAACCACGGCCTGCGGATTGGCCCGCAAGTTTCGGATTTTCCGACCCACGCCCACAAAGTAGAAAACATCGTCCAGCCACGCGCCCCAGACAGGCACCGCGTGGGGCCTCCCGTCTTCGCCGGCGCTTGCGAGCCAGTAATTCGACGCCTCACGCATTCGACTTTCTACGAAATCCCAGCCAAGCATTCCGCTGTCGTATTCCAGCGGGCCCGATGCGCCCAGGTTGGGGCGGCTCCGTTCACCGCTATGCTTGTCGGTCATCACCCTCCCCCGAAAAAAGTGGCAAAACTCGCGCACCGGAGCTCGGCGCGCTGATGTATACCTCAGGCCAGACGTTCATCGCCTTTGCATAACGCTCGCGAACCGTCTCCCGGACCTCCTTCTCGGTGCCGGCTTGCACCAGCGCCACCGCACAACCGCCAAAACCTGCGCCTGTAAGACGTGCGCCCAGGCAACCGGGATGGCTGTGCATTGCCTCAACCATGCTGTCAAGAGCCCCGCTGCTGACTTCGTAATCATCTCTCAGGCTGGCATGGCTGGCGTCCATTAACTGGCCGACCATCTTGAAGTCACCCTTGGCAAGCGCCGCTACTGCGTCCTGGACCCGTTCGTTCTCACTAACGACATGCAGGCAGCGTCGGTAGACGATATCAGACAGCAAACTCTTGTGAGCTTCCAGCTGGCTGCGACCTACATCTCGCAACGCGGTAATGCTAGGGAGAACCGTTCGCAGAAGACGCACGCCCTCCTCACACTGCCCTCGCCGCTCATTGTAAGCGCTTCCTGCCAGCGAACGGCTTGCTTTCGTATTGCCAATCACCAGTGACACGCCATCAGGAAAGGGCACGCGCTGATAGTCCAGGCTGCGGCAGTCGATCAGTAGGGCGTGTCCGTCTTCTCCAAGCGTGCTGATAAACTGGTCCATGATTCCGCAGTTGACACCCACAAACTCGTTCTCGGCCTTCTGCGCCGCCCTTGCAATCTGCGGACCCGTCAACGTATGGATCTCATTGGCCGCTGCCAGAAACGCCTTGGCCGCGGAAATCTCCAGTGCAGCCGAGCTGCTCAGGCCGCTGCCTCGGGGCACATTGCCACTGACGATTCCCTCGAATCCCTTCAACTGAACGCCAAGTTCGGCCAGCGCCAGGCCCACACCCTGTACATAGTTGGGCCACAGCTGGCCGCTGTCCCGCTCCTCCGAACCAATTGCGAAGTCCGCCCACGAGTCAAATTCCAGCGCGTATAGCCGCACGCGTCCGTCAGCGCGCGGTCGAAACAGCACACGTACGTCCCGGTCCAGCGCCACCGGCAGGACAAACCCATCATTGTAATCAGTGTGTTCACCGATCAGATTGACTCGACCCGGCGCGATCGCCAGATGGGTCGGCTTGCCTTCAAAGTGGGCGTCAAATCCATCCAAAATCTGTTGCGTTCGTTTGTCGAGTTGCATATAGCCATCTGTCTGGTTAGGGGGCAAGCAGCCTCACCCCGGCGAATTTCTCTTTGCCGCTACTGCTCCCCCTGTTGCACAGCAGCAGGGCCCAATACGGCGTACAGATTCAGGTCACCCTCTTTGCCGTCGGCGCGAAACGTGCGCAGTACCGACATGCCCGCGTCGGCTGCCAACTGTCTCAGTTCAGCCTCATCCACCTGGTGAACATAACGAGTCGCTTCAATACCCTGGCGCCACGGAAGGAGACCGTCACCCGGCTCCAAAGCGGATGCATCAATGCCAACATCTCTGGGGTCTATCAGCCTGGAACGAAACCGCGCGCTGCTCAAAAACTGCCAAAACGAAAGAATTACGCGACCTGCGCTTAATCGCCGAAGGTCTCGCAGCAGCCGCAGCCGCAGCGCATAACCCGGCAGATGTTGCACCGTTGCCGTGCAAAGTACTATGTCAAACGCTGGTGGGTCGTCCCCGCTCTCTTGTGTAACGGCCGCGTCGCCTTCAGATGCCCTTTCGGTTGTGAGGGCCGCGGTCCAGCCCGGATCCGCCAGATCTGCCTTGATGAACCGGCACTTCACCGCCGCCATGTCCGTCGTGGATCCGCGCGCGAACTGGAGCAGAGCTCCATCTCCATCAACCCCCGTATAGGAAGCGCCGAGGCCCTCCTGTTCCAGCAGCCTGGCAAAGCGGCCGTTCCCGCAACCCACATCCAAAACGGTCGGCCTATCCTTCCCTCCTACCCTGAAATACGGTAGAATGGCGCGAAGTCCCGGCGTCCACCCCTGGCGGGTCGCGTCAAAATGCGGGGCCACTTGCGCATAGAAGCGCCTGTTCAGTCTCAACAAGGCATCGCGCACCTGTGGGTCCATGCTTGCCCTGTTCTCAAGCTGGGTTTCCAACGTAGGCGCGTGATCGAGTCGATTTTCTGAAACCATGAAAAGAATTCTAGCGCCGGATGAGATTCCGGCTGAAGTAGTTCAGATATCCCAAGAATGGCAGCGTAAGCGCAGCTTTGATCCTGCGCGCCATCGCACTGCAATGTCCGCCATCTTCCGGGAAGTTCTCGCGGTTCAGGAAGCCGAATGGGATGCCAATCGCACCCTTCGATCCATTCTAGCCCGTTACCCCAAAGACGGCAAGGGATTTTACGCCAAGTCCGACCTGGTTGCGGGCTTTCGCCTCCTGATCGACGAGGGTGAGATCGAGCCGAACCCGGTGCTGTTGGACCGCATCCGAATGAAGCCTGTTCGAACCTCCAGCGGTGTCGCGCCCGTAACAGTTCTGACCGCGCCGGCCGGCTGTCCGGGTGAGTGTATTTTCTGCCCGGATGACTGGCGCATGCCCAAGAGCTACATCTTCGACGAACCTGGCGCGCAGCGGGCCGAACGCGACGGCTTCGATCCATTCAAACAGACGCTGGGCCGCATAGACGCCTTCGAAAGCATTGGCCACGACGCAAGCAAGGTGGAGCTGCTAATCCTGGGAGGCACATGGAGTGCCTACAGCCAGGACTACCGCGAATGGTTCGTGCAACGCTGTTTCGACGCCATGAATGCCTATCGTAACCCCAACTATGTGCCCTCTGCCTCCCTCGAGGATGCCCAACGCAGCAACATCCTGGCCGCGCACCGCAACGTCGGCCTGGTAGTGGAGACGCGACCAGATTGGATAAACGCCGACGAGATCCGGCACATGCGCCGTCTGGGCGTGACTAAAGTACAGATCGGCGTTCAGAGCCTCGACGATGAAGTACTGGAAATGAACAAGCGAGGGCATTCAGTTGCTGAAGTAAGACATGCCCTTGGCCTGCTGCGTACCGCTGGCTTCAAACTGCACCTGCACTGGATGCCCAACCTCTACGGAGCCACGCTGGATGCCGATCGAGCCTCCTTCAACCGTTTCTTTGACGATCCCGCAATCCGACCGGATGAACTCAAAATCTACCCATGTTCCTTGATTGCCGGCACAGAACTCTACCAAAAATGGCTGGCCGGCGACTATTATCCCTATTCAGAACAGGAACTGGTTACTCTGTTGGCGGACATCAAGCCTTCGGTTCCGCCCTACACGCGCATCAATCGCCTCTTTCGCGACATCCCCGCCCATCACATTGAAGCGGGCGTCAAGACGAGTAACTTGCGGGAGGTAGTCCACAAAGAACTGGCGCGACGCGGCCAACGCTGCGGCTGCATCCGCTGCCGCGAAGTGCGCCGCCAGCAGGTGCGCGAAGATGCCCTGCGCTTGAAGGTCTCAACCTATTCTACCGATTTAACCGATGAGTACTTCTTGCAGTTTGTCGTGGCAGAGGATGAAGAAAACGGACCGGACGCGGCCAACCTTGAACGTGCCCCGCTAGCAGGCTTTCTTAGGTTGAGTCTGCCCAAATCGCCTCTGGCCGGGAGTCGGGCCTTTCTGGACGAAATCCAAGGAAATGCCCTGATCCGCGAGGTGCATGTGTACGGCCCCGCCCTCGCCATCGGCAATGCCGAAGACGGCGCAGCCCAACACGTTGGCATCGGCACACGTCTTCTGGACGAGGCCCGACGGATTAGCCGCCAGGCCGGCTTCCACCGCATCAGTGTAATCGCCGCCACCGGCACCCAGGCCTACTACGCTTCTCGCGGCTTCGAGTCGGGCCAGCTCTACATGACCGGCCCCGTCTGAGCGAAGTCGGGGGTTCCCAACTAGACTAGGACAATCCAAAGTTCGGTGGGTAATCGCAGTAGACTGCTGCTATTTCCGCCTTGGCGCCGGCACACTGCAGTGACGGGTAACTGATCAGTTCTGGAGCGAGACCATGACCTGCCAGGCTCCCTCTCACCACTGAAACCTCTCGCCAGAATCACAGATCTCCACTTAATCCAAAATGCAAAAAGAGGCACGGTCAAAAGACCGCGCCTCTTCGTTCGTTCAGGAAACGAGCCAGCCAAATCTGAGCGGCGCCTATACTTTGACGCCATTCAGGCGGCTACCCATTTAGAAATGCAATGTCAGGTCAAATTCAGTCGCCTGGACCAACGGCAGAATCTGATTAATCGTCGGCAACAACGATCCCATACCCGGCATTGCCATATCCAGTACAGGTATCGTGGTGATCAGCTCAAGCAGATTGCTGGCCTTGCCGTCGGACCAGTCCAACGTCGGCAGGGCATTTCCATCAATCGATATCGTGATGCCGTCAACATTGGTGCTGATTCCCAACTGGGAAATCCCCAATGTCCTGGCTATGCTGAGTTGGCTCAGTGTCATCGCAAGCGGAGCCAGGGCATAGTCGGTCATCGCATTCATCTCTTCGATGGACAGATCACCGATGCTGAAACTGCCATCAGCTTCGTAGAAAATTGGCAGGTTGATGCGCGGCGGCGTGCCTACAGCGGCCAGGAACTCTTCCTGGGCGGCCTTGGCAGCCATCGCCGAGCTGCTGTCACCTTCAATATACAGAGGAATCATTTCCGCGCCCGGCGCAACCGGGAACTTGGCAATTACGCCAATCCCAAGCTGGTCGACAAGCGCAAACAGAAGGTCAGCCATCGGAACGACCATGCCAAATGAGCTCAGTGTCCCTGGCAACGCCGACAACGAATCGCCCTTATAACTGATAGACGGAATGCTGCGGCCATTTACAAGTAGCAGCAGGCCATCCGGCGTGTTGCTCACCTGAATGTGCTGGATGTTGCTGGCCTCCATCAGGAAGACCATTTCGGGTGGGACAGGCAAATCCAAAGGAACGCCAAGCGTGTCAACCAGGTCGGCCAGAGCAGCGTTCTTTATCGCAGGCGTGCCGTCCATACCAAAGTCAAGTACCAACGCGGGCAGGTCTATGACCAACTGGTCCGCATCATCGGCGACGCTGCCTTGACCGGCGCGGGGTGCACAACCCGATAAAGCAAGAGCTGCAATGAGCGTTAAGGCGGCCCAAAACGTCACACGTCGATTGAGCATTTCATACCTCCTAAGGGCGGTCTAGGTAAAATGGTGATGATTGATTACAGCAAGAGAGCGGAAAACACGGCCGATTATGATAAATCCCGGAATCAGGTTCGTCCGGAAATTATACCATCCAATTCATACCGAATCCAAGCTCCACAAAAGTCGGCTGGTGGGGAAACTCCCTGCTTGCGTTCCGAATAATAAGGGAACAATCAGGATAATGCAAACTCCCATATACACAGACGAACGCTTAGCAAACTTTGTGTCATTCCAGTTCAATTCTAATTGATAGAAGCCGGTTCGTCAACCTGCTACCGGTTAGTTTCCAAGCAACAAAAGACTGATCCGCGTTCGATCAAAATACGATACGTCTGCGAATCTGCATTCACCTGGCCTTCGCCTCGAACCATCGCATAGTCATCGACAAGGCCTGCCGGCATCGCAAAGCTATAAGATGGTACTGAAGATTGCTGAATCAGTTGTTGGAAAACCAATCTGAAACAATCTCGCCAAGCTACCGCATTCGCTTCAGCAAGAGCTCGGATCGCCTGACCTTAATTCATGTCAAACTCGATGAATTCCCCGGTTACCGTAAAGATTATCCGCTCGCAGATATTCGTGACCCGGTCGGCCGCCCGTTCTAGGTTGTGGGCCGCCCAGAGCAGGTAGTTTGAGCGATCAATCAGTGTCGGGTCCTCCAATATCATATTGATCAGGTCGCGGTGAACCCGGTTGTACAGCGCATCTACCTCATCGTCTCGCAACGGAATTGTACGAGCAGCTTCCAGGTCCTGATTCAAGAACGCGTCCAACGCCTGATGAAGCATTTCAGTGGCGATGTCACACATGCGCGGAATATCCACCAATGGCTTGATCAGAGCTTCAGGACCGATAAGCAGAATGATCCGGCCGATGCCTTTCGCGTAGTCCCCTATCCGCTCCAACTCGGTGCTGATCTCGAGAACCGCAGCGATCAGGCGGAGGTTTCCTGCCATAGGCTGCTGAGTAGCAATCAGTCGCAGACAGTCAGCCTCAATTTGGAACCGCTTCTTATTGATAATCTCATCTTCTTTGATCAGGCGCCTCGCCGTCTCTAAATCCCTGGTTCGAAGGGCTTCGACCGACTCCTTCAAGGCCTGCGTGACCATGCTCCCAAGCATCAACGTATCGGTTTGGAGTGTCTCCAGCTCACGCGCAAACGAAGTACGCAAAAGTTGTCCCATCGTTGGCTCCTCTCTTTCCCAACCGCTAGAGCTTCTGAAGGCAGGCGAGCAGCTTGTCACGCATCTGGTCCCGCACCTGCCGAAAGGCCGCCATTCTCTCCGAATCGCTGCCAACCGCGTCTATGGGATCGTCAAATGGCATGTGGACGACTCTGCCTTCCCCTATCCAGATAGGACAATTCTTGGCTGCGCTGTCGCATACGGTCACCACTAGGTCCGGTTTCAGATCGCGATAAATCTCAACCGATTCTGAAACGCCTTCACTGATGTCGATACGTAGTTCCGCCATCGCCCGTACCGCCCGCGGATTCACCTTGCCTGTTGGCGCAGAACCTGCCGAATACGCCTCCCAATCTTCACCCAGAAAGAAATTAACCAGCCCCTCGGCCATCTGGCTGCGGCATGAGTTGCCTGTGCAAAGAATGAGAACCCGCTGTCTACCCATCGAAAATCGTCTCCTCGACACCTGGGCTTCTAACCAAACCGCCCGGTAATGTAGTCCTCAGTGGACTTCTGGCTGGGATTGGTGAAAATCTTCTCCGTATCATCAAACTCGATAAGAACTCCAGTACGGCGATCGTCCACACTGAAAAATGCAGTGAAATCGGAAATCCGTGCCGCTTGCTGCATGTTATGGGTAACTACGATTATAGTATATTTTTCGGACAACTCCTTCATCAGATCCTCAATTCGCAATGTGGCGATAGGATCCAGCGCCGAAGCCGGCTCGTCCATGAGAATGATCTCCGGCTCAACCGCGATCGCTCTGGCGATGCACAAGCGCTGTTGCTGACCTCCGGAGAGTCCCAGCGCACTCTGCTGCAGTTTGTCCTTCACCTCGTCCCACAATGCGGCCGATCGCAGCGCCCTTTCCACCATCTCGTCCATGTCACCCCTGAAGCCGTTGATGCGCGTCCCCCAAGCGACGTTCTCGTAGATAGTCTTCGGAAATGGATTCGGCTTCTGAAATACCATGCCGATGCGGCGTCGAACTTCAACGGGGTCCACGTTATCATCGTAAATGTTCTGGCCTTGGAACAATACTTCGCCTTCAATTCGTGCGCCCGGGATCAAATCATTCATACGGTTAAAGCAACGGAGTACCGTGCTCTTGCCGCATCCCGAGGGCCCGATAATCGCTGTGATCTTGTTCGCAGGCACTCCCAATTGCACGTCGCGCACCGCGCAAAAGTCCCCATAGTATACGTGCATCGCCCCGGCTTCAATGGCGAATCGGCCCGTTCCATTGGGTGAAGGCTGGTTGGTCTCCGTCTTTAACTGTGAAGGGCGGTCAATGGCAATTGTCATAATCAGAAAGATTCCCTAGGCGTTGGCCTGCCTGCGGTTGAACTGGTTACGCAACAGGACCGCGGATGCGTTCAGAGTTAGAAGCAGAATGAGTAGCACGAGAATCGCCGCGGCAGCCAGATTCCGAAATTCATCTTGCGGTCGCGAGGTCCACTGGTAGATCTGAATAGGAAGCACCGTAAATTTGGAAAAGGGTCCGCTGGGATCCAGGGCAATAAAGGTTGAGGCCCCCACAACGACCAGCGGCGCTGTCTCGCCAATAGCTCGGCTGATGGCGAGAATTGTTCCAGTCAATATCCCGGGCATAGCGCTCGGCAAAACATGATGCCAGATCACCTGCCAGTGCGTCGCCCCCAAACCGAAGCCCGCCTGCCGCAGAGAGCTGGGCACCGCACGTATAGCCTCCTGACCGTTGATGATGATCAATGGCAGAATCAAAAGACCCAAGGTCATTCCTGCCGATATAATAGTGCGGCCATTGGCCGTCGACTGATCGCCTACTCCCAGAAAAGCGCCGCTCGTAAAAGCTTCCAGAACACGTACAAAGATTGCCAGCCCCAACATACCGTAGATGATCGACGGTACGCCGGCCAGATTGTTGATATTCGTCTGGATCAACCGATTGAGAGGTCTCTCCCTGTGCGCGTACTCCTCCAAATAAATCGCAGCGCCCACCCCGATCGGGAAAGAGAAAAGGATCGTTATCGCCACCACCCACAGTGAACCGAGAATAGCCGTGCGCACACCTGCACGCAGCGGTTCGCTCGACTGTGAATTGGAAATGAAGCTGGTCGTCAGCCAGCTGCGAAAGTACACGTCGGAACCGGGAAACCGTTCCTCGGCCTCAGCCATGACGCTGCCCCGGGCAAAGACGGAATCAAACAGCCCCCAGGTTGCCTGGACCTGTGGCTCGACTACGCGTTCCAATATCAACCCATGGATGTCTTCGCGGCTTCGTTCGGCAAAAGGCACATCATGCGCATAGCGTCGCATCAGGCCCGCCGATACATTGGCCTCCAGTATCTCTACCAGCTGCTCCTTGGGCAGCGCATTGAGTGGCGTCCCGTCAACGGCCAGCTCCGCAGGGTCAATGTTGTTGACAATCGCAACGTAGCCAAAAGACTGGTTGACAATGTTGAAAATCAAGGCGCACAGAGCAATGACTCCCGAAACCAGGGCTGCCTGAAATATGATGGCCCAGATTCTCCCTCTGCGTTGGCGCGCCTCCACCTGCCTGTGGTAAGTCGGCCCAGAGGGCATGAGCCCGCCGGTGGGCTCGGAAACTGCCTGCTGTTGGTGGAGCGCCATCATTCATACTCCTCACGGAAGCGACGCACAATCCATTGGCTCAGAATATTCAGACTTAGCGTCAGTAGGAAAAGTAGCAGACCGATCGCAAAGATGCTGTTGTAATCGATAGAGTCATAGCTGAGGTCGCCGCCGCTGATGCGCACTATATGCCCGGTCATGGTTTCAGCGGCGCGGAAGGGCGAAAAAGTAAAGTTTGGTCCCGCCCCTGCAGCGATTGCTACGATCATTGTTTCACCGATTGCCCGCGAGATTGCCACAATGAACGCCGCTGCCACCCCGGATAGGGCTGCCGGCAATACAATTCGCAATGCAGTTTCCAGCCTTGTCGCTCCCAACCCATAGGAGGCCTGCCGCAGTGAATTGGGAACTGCAGTCAGCGCATCATCGCTCATCGAACTGACTAACGGTATAACCAAAATACCAATGACAATTCCAGCCGAGGCTGTGTTGTAGATCTCAACAAGGTCGCGGCCCAACATCCCCCGCAGCAGAGGTGTCATGAAAGTCAACGCAAAGTAGCCGTAAACGACCGTTGGAACCCCTGCCAGCACCTCAAGAATAGGTTTCAGAATGCTTCGCGTTCGCTGGGCGGCATATTCGCTGAGATAGATGGCAATGCATAGCCCGACAGGAAGAGCCACGGCCATCGCTATCAGGCTGGCCATCAAAGTAGCGGTGACCAGGGGCCAGATACCGAAACGACCAATCGCCGGCTGCCACTCTGTCCCCCCAAAAAACTTCAGGAGATTGACCTCTTCACTGGCAAAGAAAAGTAGCGTTTCTCGGCCCAGTACAATGACAATTCCCACAGTAGTCAGAACTGATACTGCACCGCACAGGAAAAGGAATCCCTGAATGAACGACTCTCCCACGCGCGGCTTGCGCCTCAGATCATGCTTCGGCCCGCCGCCAACCGCGTCAGCATCAGCCTGGCCATCAACGCCGGCCACCGGCCCTTGCATCGACTCCGCTGAAACGGCAGCATGCGCAACTGGCGCCGATTGTGTCATGTTAACTCCCTGTTCTCCATCGGGAAGGAGCAGGCAGAGGGTGGACTCCAACTCTCGGTTGAGTCGGTCCATCCTCTGCCTGTCCCTCTACACCTTACCTGCCAAACCTTTGCCAAGTCCCAGTTCTCCCGCCTGCAGGAGACGCCCGCTGCCGAACGCCCCTGCTCTGAATCTCTTATCTACACTGGCGAAGGCTAAGGAAGTGGTTCCGCTCCCTTCCTCAACGCCTCTTGCAATCTTTCAATAGGTGACGGCTTTGGCAGGCAATCTCCAAGTCAATTCTCGACTGCCTTAATCGCAATCAGCAGGCTCTGCCTGGCGGCCTCGAGTACGGAGGACTCAGCCGGGAAGTAGCCAACGCGCTCGATTTCTTCGTTCACGTAGGTCAGGTAGAAGTTGATGAATGCCGCGACCTGCGGTTTCTCGGCTATGACGCCGGCATCCGTGTAGATGTACAGCGGTCGGGCGAGCGGGTAGGAGGCGTTGTCAACGTTGGCGGCAGTCGCCTCGACGCCGTTAATGGCGA
>MPML01000084.1 GCA_002238445.1 Caldilineaceae bacterium bin5 | reverse complement strand
TTGACTTGCTCCCAAGAAAGAACGCATCCGCATTACCTGCGCCTACGCCCCAACCCAGAAGCTGCCTTCTCAAGCTTGCTGGACTTCGTCTATCTTGCCACTCTTCAGCTGTTAATGTGCCACAACCCTGTTACCTTACAACATCCCGCCCCGCCTGACAAATCCCGATCCGGCCAATTCATTGCTATTTGAATCGTTTACAACGCATGATATCCAGCCAGATCTCTTGATCAACAACCCGGCAGGCGAACCCCGCACGAGTTTAGAGGCAAGAACTTCAGGCTACCCCATCCCTTTTCGGTTGTCAAATCCGTTTTGCGCCAATTTCAGGCACAATTATGCGGCCTCGCCAACCATGCAAGACGGGGACGGTGGCCTCGTCGACGAAGAAATGCGCGCAACTGAAAAGGATGGCCGTTCCCCCTGTGATCCCGACTGGGGGAACTATCCGTGCGAAAGGAGATCATGTTATGATAACTGGTAGAGTCTGCAGAGTGCGCAGAAGCGCAAGAATCTGAGGAAATGTCGTTATGTCGAAAGCAGGCCCGGCCAAACAGATCCTGGTTGTTGACGACGAACCGCGCATGGTGCGGTTCGTAAAGATGAATCTGGACCTGGAGGGCTATCAGACTCTTGAAGCCAATGATGGCTTTCAGGCACTGTCAAAGGTACGGGAGTACGAACCCAATCTGGTCCTTCTGGATGTTGAAATGCCGGGGCTGGACGGTTTCGAGACCCTCAAACGGCTGCGCGAAATCAGCGACATTCCAGCGATTATGCTTACGGTACGTGCCGATGAGGAAGATCGTATCAAGGGTTTGGATCTGGGGGCGGATGATTATGTGGCAAAGCCGTTCAGCCCGCGGGAGTTGTCCAGCCGGATACGTGCCGTGCTGCGTCGTTTTGAAGTGACCAATAGCCGGCCGGAAGATCAGATTATCACGATCGATGATCGGTTGCAGGTGGATCTACAACGGCGCGATGTAATTGTCGACGGAGAACGACTCAGTTTGCGCCCAACCGAGTACCGGCTCCTTCACCAACTGATCCAAAACGCCGGCTGGGTGGTCCCCCATGAAGTACTGCTCACCAAGGTCTGGGGACACGAATACGTAAACGACAATCACCTGTTGCGTCTATATATTACGTACCTCCGCAAGAAAATCGAGCAGGACCAATCGAAGCCGCGCTACATTTTTACGGAACGGGGTCTGGGATATAGATTCCGCGACTTCAAGGATGCAGAATCATCTTGAACGGAGTCAGATTCGTGAAACGATCCGGCTGGATCATTATTTGAATACGGCGCCAGCTATGTTATCATCTACAGTCGGTCTGTAATGGCTCTACTTTTCCGACAGACCAATCGAGTTTCTATCCATTCAACACGTCCTGGGACTGAGGAATGGGGTGCCGCCAATGCGCGGTCATTCTCAGCGTGAACAGGGCGGAAGCCCAACCCTGGAGGTTCTTGTGGCACCAGTCGTTACGATGAAGCAGCTGTTGGAGGCAGGCGTCCATTTCGGGCACAGGACCCGACGCTGGAATCCGAAAATGCGGCAGTATATCTTTACTGAACGCAGTGGGATTCACATTATCGACCTGCACCAGACGATGACGCGTATCAATGAATATTATGAGATGGTGCGGCGCCTGGTTGCTGGCGGCGGCACAGTTTTGTTTGTCGGCACAAAGAGGCAGGCACAGGGCACTGTCGAGCAGGAGGCAGCCCGTTGCGGTATGCCCTACATCCACAATCGGTGGCTGGGGGGTACGCTGACAAATTGGGCTACGATCAAACAACGGATCGACTATCTGAACCGCCAGGAACGGCGTAAGGCCAATGGCGAATTTCAGTCGCTTCCCAAGATCGAGCAACTGGTCATCGATCGTGAACTTGCCAGATTAAATCGTCGTATTGGCGGGATCAAGACGCTCACCGACATGCCCAATCTGATCTTTGTGATCGATACGCAACGGGAAGAGCTTGCCGTCAAAGAAGCCAACAAAATCGGCATCCCCCTGATCGCAGTTGCAGACACCAACTCCGACCCGGATGAGATTACATATGTCATACCTGGCAATGATGATGCGATTCGAGCCGTCAAGCTGATTACCCAGATTATGGCTGACGCGGTAGAAGAAGGACGGCGTTTCCGCGAGGTGGATATGGTCGAGACCGGACAGGTTTCCGACGATGAACTGGCGGAACTGGAGCAGTATCTCGGGCCGAGCACACTTGCCAAGTTGCAAGGTATGGAAGAAGGTGAGGAAGAGGAGGGGGCCGAACCCGCGGCGCAGGCCGCCAGCGCACCCGAAGCAGAGAATCTTCCGGCCGTCGCAGAGGTGGAGGTATCTCAGGCGAGCGATGCAGCGCCGGCTGAGCAGGCAGAGCCTGAACAGGCCGAGACAGAACCGGTCGGCGAAGAGGGTTAGACGCCCCGATTCAGCGCCGGCCGCAAGTATGTGTTGGGTGCAAGTTCGTGCTGGCCCGCTGGACAACAGCGAATATCTGCAGTGATGTCATGAGGAAGCGGCAACGCAGAGTGTATTGCACGCCGCACCAACGGAATCAGACCTAATCGTCCGCACGGCTGCGAAAGCGCGACGTCTGCGCAGTGCGGACGATTACGCGGGAATGGCATTCACGTGTTGATGCATATATAACGGTGTAACGAGATAATCGGGCAGCAAGGCAATTAGGCAGCGATGCAATTAGGTAGCGATGCAATTAGGTAGCAAGGAAACCAGGAGGAGGAGAATGGCTGCAATTACAGCACAGATGGTGAAAGAGTTGCGAGGCGCGACAGGGGCCGGCATTCTCGACTGCAAAACAGCGCTTAACGAAAATAGTGGCGATTTTGACAAAGCGGTGGAATATCTGCGAGAAAAGGGACTGTCAGCTGCTGCCAAAAAGGCCGACCGCGACGCCCATGAAGGTATCATCGGTACCTATGTCCACCACGGTAGCAAGGTCGCCGCGATGGTCGAGCTCAACTGCGAAACGGATTTCGTAGCCCGGACAGAGCAGTTTCAAGAATTGGCGCGAGATCTGGCGATGCATATTGTGGCATCCAACCCTGAATATGTGGCCCGGGAAGAGGTTCCGGCTACGGTTCTGGACAGGGAGATGGCCATCTATAAAGCCCAGGCGCAGGCAAGCGGCAAACCCGAGAAGATCCTCGATCGGATCGCTGAAGGAAAGCTGGATAAGTGGTATGGCGACGTCTGCCTGATGGAACAGGAATACTTCAAAGACTCTGACAAGAACGTCAAGGATGTCCTCGTCGAAAACATCGCCAGCCTTGGCGAAAATATCCAGGTTCGTCGTTTCAGCCGTCTGCAAATTGGCTAAGCGCGCTCCAAGTTCAGCCCAGCCTTTCATACAGGCTGGGCTTTTTTATGTCGTCGCCGGCGCCCTGGCAGGCAGCGGCGCTTAATCCAAGGAGTTGGTTTAATGGGTGCTCTCAAATTCCAGCGCGTTTTACTCAAGATGGGAGGCGAGGCGCTGGCCGGCGAAGGCGGTTTCGGCATTAATCCCAGGCGGGCCGAGGAGGCAGCGCAGAAGATCCTGGCGATTGTCAATCTGGGTGTCGAGGTCGCCCTGGTCATTGGCGGCGGCAACATGTGGCGAGGCAAGGAGGACGGCCTCGATCACGGTATGGAACGGGTGACCGCTGACCATATGGGTATGCTGGCGACGGTGATGAACGCGCTGGCGTTGCAAGACGCGCTTGAACGCGGTGGCCTGCCCACCCGCGTAATGACCGGCATCGAAATTCGAGCTGTGGCCGAGCCTTACATTCAGCGTCGAGCTATTCGGCATCTGGAAAAGGGCCGTGTCGTCATTTTCGGCGCCGGCACGGGCAATCCCTACTTTACAACTGATACGGCTGCCAGTTTGCGGGCGATGGAGATCAACGCCGAGGTTCTGATCAAGGCGACAAAGGTGGACGCAGTCTACGATAAAGACCCGAAGGAAAACAGTGATGCCCGCCGCTTTAAGCAGCTCTCGTATATAGATGCCCTCAATATGCGGGTAGGCGTAATGGATAGTACGGCGATCGCTATGTGCATGGACAACGATTTGCCGATCTCCGTGGTCAATGTGTGGGCCGAAGACGCTTTGGTAAACGTCGTCAAGGGTGAACCGGTAGGCACCGTTTTCTCTGGCAATTCCTCAGCCTGACAATGTTGGCGGCAGCGGAGTATCAAGCATCGTTTTCCAATTGTTCTGAACCTCTGCTAAAATAATAAGCAACCAAAGAACTGAGGAAGCGAGAGAACTCTATCCAGATAGTCAGATTGAGCCGTTCCTTCGTATCTTGAATTCCCATCTATGCTCCGCGAGCACAGCTTAAGCCGACTACTCGCCTCCTGTACTCCGTTTTGCGAGTGGGCTATGACGCCAATGCCAACCGAAAGGGCCCCCAAATGGCCTCAGTATTACGGATAAGCCCTTTCGCGCCGTTGATGTGGAAGGAGTTTCGTTGTGATTGAAGACATTCTGGATGAAACCCGAGATCGCATGGGCAAAGCGATCGACAGTTTACAAGCAGACCTGATGACAATCCGCACAGGTCGGGCCAGCCCCGCACTTGTCGAACGTCTTTCCGTCGACTATCACGGCGTCCCTACGCCACTGATGCAGATTGCGTCAATCTCGGTCCCGGAGGCGCAAACACTGCAGATTCGTCCCTACACGCCAACCGATATTGCCGCGATCGAGCGGGCAATCGCCGTGTCCGATATTGGTCTGACACCGAACAATGACGGCAAGCAGATCCACCTGACGATCCCAGCTCTGACGGAGGAACGTCGCCGCGATTTGACAAAACAGGTAGCCCGGCGTGCTGAGGATGCCCGCATCGCAATTCGCAACATCAGGCGGGACAGCATTAAAGACATGCGTTCGTTTGAAAGCGAGGGCCTGATCACTGAGGACGACCTGCGTGACGGCCAGGACCAGGCGCAGGAGGTCACGGACGGTTATGTTACCAACGTGGATGAAATTGCACGCGACAAAGAAACCGAAATAATGACCATCTGACCTACAAGGAGTCAGTGTTCCATTGAGCAGCCCCAGTACAGTTCGGCAAAGTCCGGAAAATCTGATCGACACCGCTTTCCCCCCGCTCGCCAGAGTTCCCTATCATGTGGGGATTATCATGGACGGGAATGGTCGCTGGGCAAAGGAAAGAGGCCTGATTCGATATGTCGGACATCGCGCCGGTGTCGATAACATTCAGCCGGTCCTCGAGGCCTCTGTCGAATTCGGTATCAAAGTTCTGACCATCTATGCGTTTTCTACCGAGAACTGGTCGCGACCCATCGAAGAGGTGTCGGGGCTTATGCGGCTGCTGGGAATGGCGTTGCGCAACCGGTTGCAAGAACTTCACGAAAACGGCGTGCAGATTCGCCATAGCGGGCGCCTCACAGGTATCAACGAGGAACTGCAGAAACAGATTCTGCACGCAGTGGATTACACTAAACACAACGACAGAATAATTCTGAATGTGGCCTTCAATTACGGTGGGCGCGGGGAGATTCTGGACGCAACCCGTCAGATCATCAGAGATGGAATCGATCCGGATTCTCTGAGCGAAGAGACGTTCAGCCGCTACCTCTATACAGAGGGCCTGCCGGACCCGGATCTGATCATCCGTACCGGCGGCGATTGGCGGCTGAGCAACTTCCTGATCTGGCAGTCAGTTTATGCCGAGTACTACTCAACCCCGACGTATTGGCCCACCTTCGACAAGGCGGAGTTATACAAAGCGCTAACCGACTTCAACCGTCGCGACCGTCGTTTCGGCGGCGTGCCGGATGCGGAATAGACTCTTCCGATTTGCAGAACGTCCCAATCCCCTTCGTTCCCTTAACCTTGTAGTCTTGCAATTGGATATTGGAAACGGTGAAACGACGAGTCGTCGCTGGCCTGATTGCGTTGGTCCCGGTCCTGCTCGCGCTCTGGTACGGCGGGTTGTGGTGGGTCCTTCTGCTCACCTTCTTCACATCGTTGGGGGCATACGAGTACTTTGTCCTGATTGAGAGGAGCGGTTACAAACCGGCCCGCTGGTACGGCTTCGCCTGGGCGCTGGCGCTACTGCTGTCGTATTGGTCGTTTGTCCCGCTGGAACCGGAGCTTGTCCTCACCTTCGGCTTTTTCATCATTTTCATCCGCATCCTGCTGTCGCAGCAGGGTTCCCCCCCGCACGAGGACAGCAGCAGCCCGGACAGTTCAGGCACAAGCGACCCAGACCAATCTGAAACAGAGGCGGCGGCGCAAGGGCAGGACCATAAGCCTTTTCGCAATTGGGCGCTCACCGTTGCCGGCGCCAGCTATCTCGGTGTGATGATGGGGCAGGCTCTGGCCCTGCGACTGCTCCCCAACGGGTTGTACTGGATGCTGCTCGCACTCTGCATCACTATGATCAACGATAGCGCCGCCTACTTTGTTGGCGTCACGCTGGGCCGCAACCGAATTCTGCCCGCGCTCAGTCCTAAGAAGACTTGGGAAGGAACGGTTGGGGGCTGGGTTGCGGCTACAATCACCGGCGCAGCGGTGGCGTTTTGGTCACCACTGGGCATGGCGGTCTGGCTGGGCGCGCTGATTGGGCTGGTGGGCGGAATCCTGGCGCTCTTCGGCGATCTGGCCATCAGCATGCTCAAACGACAGATCGGCGTGAAGGACAGCGGCGTGTTTCTGCCCGGCCACGGCGGATTCCTGGACCGGCTCGACAGCATCATGTTCGTACTGCCATTCGTCTATCAGATAGCGCTGCTCTTGGGCGCAGGATAGTCCTTATTCATCTTCGGCCGCGGCGCGCCCCTCCCACAAACTCTGCATTTCCGGGCAACGCTCCAGCAGCGGCTCCAACCTGCCAACATCTTCCACGCGGCCCGACTTGAGCACAATAATCTGATCCGCCCGCCGCAGGAGAGGCCGTCGATGGGACACTACCATGTAGGTGGCGTCGCGGCGGGCGAAGAGCCGCTCCCACAACAACTGCTCCGTCTCCACATCCAGCGCACTGGACAGATCGTCACACACCAGCAACGCCGCCTGCCGGATGAACATGCGCGCCGCCGCCGCCCGCTGCCTCTGCCCGCCCGACAGCCTTACGCCCCGCGGCCCCACCACCGTCTCCAACCCATTCTCAAACTGCTCCAGATCCGATTCCAGCGCCGCCGCCCGCACCGCCTGCGCCACCTCCGCATCGTCCGCATCCAGACCCAGCAGAATATTCTCCCGCAACGATTCACTGAAAAGGCTAGGCGTCTGCGAAATGTACGCGCTCACCGGCGGCACAAAGAAAGATGCCGGTTCACGGACAACGCGCCCGTTCCAGTGGATTTCGCCGGATTCGGCCGGCAGCAGCCCCAGCAGCGCCCGCAGCAGAGTCGTCTTGCCCGCGCCGATCCGGCCCGTTACGACCGTAAAGCTGCCCTGCTCCAACTGCAGGTCGATATCGACGATGCCCTTCTTCGATCCGGGGAAGCAGTACGTCAGTCCGGAAACCGAAAGAGTCTGCAGCGGTTCGGCCCCGACTGGCGTATCATCCTCCGCCGAAGGAAAGGCGCCGCTCAGATGGATCGGCGTTTTGCGCACCAGGGCGGAGGTCTGCGACCCCTGCAGCAGCCGGTCCATGCGCTCGATCGAGACCCCTGCCTGTTTCCAGCGCGCGAAAAACGTCCCGATTGTCGAGATCATGTTGGTGACGAAAGTCAAGTAGTAGGCAAACAGCGAGAAATCGCCGATCGTGAACGAGCCGTCCCGCAGCGCCGAGCCCGCCAGCAGCAGGATCATCCCCATACCGACGTTGACAACATTGTGAAAGGTCGAGTTGAGGATCTCGTTGAAGAGACGATCGCGCAGCGCGTTCTTGCGGCGATTCTCGTTCAACGCCTCAAACTGCGCCAGCATACTCTCCTCCGCGCCGGCCACCTGCACAGCCTGCACGTGCTCAAACATCTCACCGATGAAACCGGCCACATTGCCGGCCGCGGACCGGTTGGCCTCTCGGTACTGCTGGACTCTGACCCTAGCCAGATTGGCCACCACGACCACGAGCAGCAGTGGCAGAAAGGCGAAGATCGTGACGCGCAGATTGATGCGCGCCATCGTCACAAGTGCTATCACACCAAAGCTGCCCGTTGCCAGCAGAAAGAGCGCCCACACGGTGAAGTTGCCCACCTCTTCCGCATCCTCGCGGAAGCGGCTGATCGCCTCGCCGGTAGAGCTGGGCAACGAACGCGCGCCCGGCATGCTCAGGATGTGCTCCAGCAGATTCTTGCGCATCGTGGTCGCGGTGCTGAAAGTCCACCGAAAGAATACGTACATATCGGTAAATATCAGCCCGTTGCGCAGCAGCGCCGCCGCCAGCATCACCGCGGTCCACGCGTTCGGCCCCCACGCCAGCGGCGCCGAGCCCGACAGCGAATCGAAGTAGAAGCGAATGATCAGCCCGTTCGCCTGGAAGATCCCGACAAATACGAATATCCGCAATGCCGTCGTCAGCGAATACAGGCCGGGAAAACAGCGGATCAGGCCCCACCAGGCGCCGACCACTGAAATCGGCGGACGCTCTGAGACCTGCGTCATCTGTCCAACCCCTCTACATCCATATCCCCAATACCCATATCCTCAATACCCAACCGCAACAGGCGATGGTAGTGGGAGGCAGGGTCCGATGCCAGCGCGCCGCGATCGCCCTGCTCCCGGATCTCTCCGTTTTCCACGATCACGATTCTGTCCGCCCGCTGCACTGTGGCAAGCCGGTGCGCGATCAGAATGCCCGTCCGGTCGCTCAGCAGCCGCGTCACCGCCCTCTCCAGGAAGGCCTCCGTCGCCGGATCCAGCCGCGAAGAGGCTTCATCCAGGACGATGACCCCCGGATCCCGCAAAAATATGCGCGTAAAGGCCACCAGCTGCGATTCCCCCGCAGACAGCCCGCCGCTCCCGATCTGCAACTGCGCGTCCAGGCCATCGCCCAGAGAGGCGTACCACTCGGCAAGCCCCAATGCATCGATGGCCTCCCAAATGCGCGCATCGGGCACGCTCCGGTCAAAGAAGGTCAGATTGTCCCGAATTGAAGCCTGAAACAGTTGTACGTTCTGCGTGACCATCGCCACCTGCGCGCGCAGTTCCTGCAAAGGCCACTGCCGCACATCCCGCCCTGCCACCAGCACACGGCCGCTGTCCACGTCATACAGGCGCAGCAACAGCCGCGCCAGCGTCGTCTTGCCGCTGCCCGTACGCCCCAACAGGCCCAGCACCTCCTTTGGCTCCAACCGCAACTGAAAACCATCCAGCGCGAACTGTCCCAGTCCCGCTGTCGCTTCCTCCGGCGGCGCCTCCGTCGGATAGGCAAAGCGCACCTGCTCGAACTCCACCGCCAGTGCGCCTGCCGGCCCGGCGCCGTCCCTCCCTCGCCGCGAATCCTCCCCAACAGCAGCTGCCGGCGTCTCGACCAGGCGGCTCTCCGTCGCAAACAGCTCCTGTATGCGCGCGATGCCGGCCCCCGCGCGCTGGAACTGCTCAAACTCCTGCGCGATCCGTTCAATCGGCCCTGTAATCAAATTGCTATAGTGAAAGATGAGATAGACCGTGCCGATGGTGAGCGCGCCACTGAAATAAAGATACGCGCCGAGCACAAAGGAGATGGCGGCCCCGATAGAAAACAGAAACCAGGCGATGTTGATCATCGAGAAGCCCAGCAGCTCCGCCCGTATCGTCGTCTGCCAGAACGTGCGCAGGAGCTGATGGAAACGGAAGAGCGTGAACACGCGCGCATTGCTCGCGCGGATGTCCTCGGTGCCGGCCAGCCGCTCTTCGACAAAGCCGAAGAAGCGGGCGCTCGCCTCGCGCGAGCGCTGCCAGTGCGGCACCGCCAGATTGCGCAGCCGCCCCAACACCAGCAGCGTGACAACAATAAAGACCCCGAACGCCGCCCCAACCCGCAGATCTTCGCGCAGCAGAACCACCAGCACCCCGATCAGCAGGAGGCCGTTGCCGAACAGCTGCACCACCAGTTGCGCGAAAAAGCGCGTCAGCGCGTTGATGTCGCCGTCAATGCGCTCGATCATTTCGCCCGGCGTATGCTGCTGATGAAATGTGAGATCCAGGCGCAGACAGTGCCGGGCCAGGTCGCGGCGCAGCGCATTGGTCGCCCGCCACCCTACATTCTCCGCCAGAACAGTGCTGCTCATCGCCGCCACCTGTTGGACGGCGGCAATGCCGATGAACAGCAGCGCCAGGCGCGTAAGGAGCGCCATCGAATCCCCGGCCAGCGCCGAATCCAGAAAACGACGCATGATTAAGGGGTTGATCAATTGCAGGAGAATATTGATGCAGAGGATCAGCAGAAGAAGCAGCGTCTGCCCCAACTGCGGGCGCAGATAGCGCACGAGCAGACGCCAATATACCTGTAGAGACGGACGCATCGCGTGCCTCCAGGGGGGACACAGAGGAACGTCAGCGCGTTTAACGAACTGTGATCCGAATCTGTTTCGCCCGCGGGCTCAGGCAGAGGAAGCGCTGCAGGCGTTCCGCAGCGCGGTCAGGTTTTCATCAACGCTTTTGCTGGCGTTGAAGACGGCGCTGCCGACAACGATGACATTGGCCCCGTTGCGCAGCACGTCCCGGATATTGCCGACACCAATGCCGCCGTCCACTTCCAGATCGCAGGTAGGGTTGAACTCATCCAGCAGCTTGCGCGTGCGCCGCAGCTTGCTGGTCATGGTCTGGATAAAGCGTTGACCGCCAAAGCCGGGATTGACACTCATCACCAACACCTGATCGACAAAGGGCGCGATCTCGCGAATACTTTCGATCGGTGTAGAAGGATTCAGAGCCACGCCAACCTGGCATCCCAGATCGACGATCTGCTGTACGGCGCGATGCAGATGAAGACACGCTTCCAAATGGATAGTGATGATATTGGCGCCGGCATTGGCGAATGCATCCAAATGCCGCTCCGGCTCTTCGATCATCAGGTGTACGTCCAGGGGTAGCTGCGTGATCCGGTGGGCCGCCTCCACCACGAGCGGTCCGAAAGTGATATTGGGCACAAATCGCCCATCCATTACATCCAGATGGAGCAGGTCGGCGCCGCCATGTTCTGCCGCCTGAATCTGCTCTTGCAAACGACCGAAATCAGCAGTAAGAATTGATGGGGCTAGTTTGACCGCATGCGCCACCATCGCAAACACCTCCTCAATTTATGTCAAGAGTGGATTGGGCTTCGGCAGCCGATGCGGCAATGTGGCTGCCAGGACCTCCTGCGATCGTATCTTCACGTTCTTTGGCCGCGCCCATCACCTGAATCAGTTCACTGATATCGTCCAGCGTAATCAGTCCCAGAAACTGTCCCTGATCCTGGACAATAATGACCCGACTCTGCGTCTCCAACAGCTGTTCCCATACGTCAGCCAGGGTCGTTTCGGCGTCGGTAACGGGCACCCGCGCGTGTGGAATCATCACATCGACGATTCGTCCTTCCTGCCCCTGTCCGCGCAGCGTTGCCACGAGGCGCGGACGGGTGAGGACGCCGACCAGATTTTGGCCCAGGTCGTACACCGGAAAATCTCCCTGGTAGGAGGTCATAATATATTCAACCGCCCGGCTGATCGGCTCACTGGTATAGAGTACGTGTGCCTCTTTGTTCACAGCCTGCCGGGCGCTGAAGTCCTTCAGAATATAACGGCTCTGTACTGCCTCCAACTCGCCGCGGCCGCCCACATAGACGAAAAAAGCGACCAACAGCATGAAGATATCACCGCCAAAGATGCCCCAGATCGCGAACAATACCGCCATTCCCCGCCCAACCAGAACGGCAATTCGCGTCGCCGGGATATACTGCAGACGCAACGCCAGCAGGGCGCGCAGGATGCGTCCGCCATCCATCGGGAAGGCCGGCAACAGGTTGAAGATGCCAAGCAGGATATTTGTGCCCACCAGCGTAAGCAACAGACCCCCCAGGCTCATCGACTGTGCTGTGCGCATCAGGGCTGAAATCATCATCCAACTCGAGCCGACGCGCATACTCGTGAACACAACCAGCAGCGCGACCGGCAGCAGCAGTGCGGCCAGCACGAAGTTGACGGCCGGGCCGGCAATCGCGATCAGAAACTCGTGCATTGGTTTGCGGGGCATGCGCTCCAACTGGGCCACCCCGCCGATGGGTAACAGTGTGATGTGCGGCACATTTACGCCGAAATATTTCGCCGTCATGGCGTGGCCGAATTCATGCAAAACCACACAGACGAAAAGCAGGAGAATAACGATCACGCCGTATATTGCGCCGTTCAGCACATTGCTGGCATTGCGGCTGAAAAGAAACGCTCCATAGAAGAGAATCAGCACAAAGGACCAGTGGACCTGGACATCAATACCCCAGATTCGGGCGATCTTCAATGAGCTATCCATCTGTATGCCTCGCTTCATCGGCCTCTTCCCGCGCTGATGGGCACCAGCCCTTATCCCTAACAGTGGGCCGCCTGGTGTCGATACGACTGGCCAGGTGGCTCTGTGTCATTCGACGCCGCCACTCAACTGCCGAGCAGGTCGCCCGGTTCGCCCTGGTTGCAGGCGGAGCATGGACACGATGCCCGCAAAGAGGAAAAACCGTAGATACCGTTGCCGTGGCCGTCGGCCCAGGTAAAGCGGATGGCGTAGTTGCCTACCAACTCTGCGCTGTCGGCCTTGTGGTCGGGAGCCGGCCCGACGGTCAACCGCAGTGGGTCAGCTTCGGCCTCGCGTCTGTCCTCGCGGCAGGACGCGCACGGACAAACGCTGCGCATCCAGGACAGACGGTATACGCTGCGATGCCCATCCGCCCAAACGATTTTGAGGTCGCCGGCTGACCGGTCAACGGTCAAGTCGGTCGGCTGGCAGGCATCCCGCGTCTGCGTCAAGCTCATACGCTACTTCCATTCCTGTTCATCAGAGCCTCCATCAGCTCGATGGGCAATGGGAAGATAATCGTGCTGTTGTGTTCGGCGCTGATCTCCGATAGGGTCTGCAAGTAGCGCAACTGCAACGAGCCGGCCTGAGTGGCCATGACCCCAGCCGCCTCGGCCAGTTTCTCGGAAGCCTGCAATTCGCCCTCAGCGTGGATAATCTTGGCCCGTTTTTCGCGCTCCGCCTCGGCCTGGCGGGCCATGGCCCGTTGCATCGACTGCGGCAGTTCCACGTCCTTCACTTCGACGACACTGACCTTTACGCCCCACGGCTCGGTCTGTTCATCTATGATCTGCTGAAGCTGTTGGTTGATCTGATCGCGCTCAGACAGCAGTTCATCCAACTCACTCTGCCCCAGAACGGAGCGCAGAGTCGTCTGGGCTATCTGCTGCGTCGCCAGAAGATAGTTGGCCACGTTAATGACCGCATCCTCCGGGGACAACACCCGAAAATAGCAGACGGCATTGACTTTGACAGTCACATTGTCTTTGGTAATGGCTTCCTGTGTCGGCACGTCCAGGGTGACGACCCGCAGGTCCACCGGCCGCATCTGATCGACTAGTGGGATTAACCAGAACAGGCCGGGTCCTTTGGCGCCCGTCACCCGCCCCAAACGGAAAATGACGCCCCGCTCGTACTCTTTGACAATGCGCAAAGATGCTCGCAACAACCACACCAGCAACAGAGCGGCGATAATATAGACCGGCACGTTTGTAAGTAGGCCATCCATTTGTAGGCTCCTGTCGACAATTCACGCGTAAGCGTGATGGCGTCCCGGTTATCATTATATCTCTTACCACACAAGGCGGCAACTGATCTGGAACAACCCTCCTTTTTGGTCTGTATTCGGGCGCCAGACTCAAACTGAAGGGTCGGTTCATGCGTTGCCGCTTCGCCAGAAGAGGTTTACAATGGGCTTCTGCTCGCTTGACTTGCTAATTTCGGATATCATCGGCGCCCGCGCCCGGCAGACGAGTTCCGCCGTCGTCAACCTGAATCCGGGGCATATCCGTTTATGCGCGCGAATTGACGCAGCCCCATACAGTCGATATTATTTATGGAGAGATGCGCGCGAGGCGCTTGATGATACCCGCAGAGGAAAATGGTTATGGCTGAAGATCCTCGCCCAAAACTGTCAGGGAAATGGCTGCGAATTGTGATCGCTGCGGCCGCACTGGCAATCATCGCGGTTGTCGTTTACATCGGCAGCGTGCTCCTGTTTGGCTCAAGTATGTCAACCATCTCATTCCCCTGGTCGAATTCCGGGGGCGGCACCAATGGCGGGGTCGAAGCGGTGCCGACAGAGCCGGTCGCCGCCCCAACGCCGCAAGTGGTCGCCACTTTCACGCCAGCGCCCCAATACACGCCAACCGACTCGCCCACGCCAATGCCGACAGGCACGCCGACACCGGCGTACCCGGAGGCAGTCGTATCAACCGAGACCTTGAACCTGCGGGCCGGGCCGGGTACAGTTTACGGCATTGTCGGCCAGGTGCTGGCAGGGCAGCGATTCCGCATCACAGGCCGCAACGGGGTCGGCGACTGGTTGCAGATCTGCTGCCCGGCGGGCGCGAACAGAGAGAGCTGGGTCAGCGCCGACTTCGCGCAGAGCAACCGGCCGGTTTCGAGCCTGCCTGTCGCCCAGGCTCCGCCGACGCCGTCGCCAACAGCGACAATTGATGCGCCCGAGATCGACGAGGTCAATCTCACCCTGCCGGTCCCGGGGGGATTTGCTTCGCCCAGTAGTACGAATCCACTGACGGGTCAACCCCTGGCTCCCTCGCGCTTGGGGTTGCGTCCGGTCGTTGTCTGTATCAACAACGATATCGCCGCCCGTCCGCAGTTTGGTATCAGCCAGGCTGATGTGATGTATGAATTTCTGATGGAAGGGTTCAGCCTTACACGGTTCAGCGGGGTTTTCTACGGCGCCGACAGCGAAGAGATCGGACCGGTCCGCAGCGCCCGCCTGATCAACTACTATATGGGCGCGCTGTATGACGCGGGCGTCTACTGCTCCGGGGCCAGCGACGGCGTCCGCTATCAACTCAAGAACAACAACTCACTCTTCCCATATCTGGATCTGGACCTGGACGATCCGGAGAGTACCCGCTACGCCCGCTCCGTTGGCAACGACTATCGCACGCGTCTGCGCACCAGCAGCGAGATGCTGCGCCTTTGGCTGGCAGATTGGGCCGTCGAGCGGGCGCCGTCGCTGCAGGGCTTTACCTTTGGCAACCCGGCCGCCGGCGGGTCATCCGCCACCTTGATCGAGATCCCCTATCCTTCCGTCACGGCCAGCCAGGTGGCCTATCGTTACGATGCCGGCAACCGGCGCTATCTTCGTTTTTTAGGGGGCGCTGCGCATCGGGACAGTAACAACGGCCAGCAGATCGCGGTCGAAAATGTCATTGTCCAATACATTCCGCACAATCCTGTGAATATCGTGGAAGACGCCTATGGCAACCTGAGCCTCCTTGTCGAGCCTTTCGGCACGGGGCGGGCCATTGTCTTCCGCGATGGTCTCGCCTTTGAAGGGACCTGGCGCAACGACAGGGGTGGGGAGTTGCCACGCTTCTTCGCAGCCGACGGCACTGAAATTCCCTTGAAGGCAGGTCGGTCGTGGATCAGCGTCGTGCCGCTCACATACGAAATCGCATATCAGTAAACCTCGCACCGCATCGCAAGGAAATGCGCCGAAAATTTGGCTTCCCGGCCAACCCGGCGCCAGCGGCTCAGTCCAAATCATAGCTGTGCAGCATATATGTTTCCCGGCTGGAGAGACCCTGGGCGGTCAGGAAGTTCAGGCCGGCGCCGGCGGTTGATGGCAGTGGTCCCGCCGTCACCGTCTGCCAGCCGTTCTCCGGCGCGGTCAACAGCATCTGCTGCCACAGCTGCCTGCCGATACCCCGCCGCCGATATTCGGGATCGACCCCCATAAACAGGATTCGCACGGAGCGCGGCTGCCGCAGTTCGAGCAGCTGCAACAGCAAGCGCCCCAGCAGCGAGCGCCCGCCATGGCTGCGGCGCAGGGGGCCGCTGCCGTCCGGCTGCGCCAGCAGATAGCCCACCGGTCTGCCATCGACCTCCGCCATCCATGTCAGTGCCGGGCGACGCAGAATCCACCAGAGCAGGAACTGCGCCTCCGGCCCATCCGCTGGTGGGAACCCTGCCCACGCAGGCACGGTCTGGGTGAAAAGGGGTAGCAGATCAGAAGCCAGCCGGTTCGGGTCCAGGGGACGTATAACCGCCGGGCCGGGCGCCGGCATCGGTCTTTCCGTGTCCGCGCCTGGTTCGATCGCGAAAAGCAGACTGCGGCCCAGCGGACGGCAGACGGTCGTGAACAGCTCTGGCACATAGGGCGGGGCATAGGGGGCGTGCAATGGCGGCACTCGGTGAAAGTAGTTCTGCAGGACGCCTGTGCCCAGGTAGGGTGACAGCCCGACGGGCAGAATCAGACGGCGAATTCCCTCATGCCCGACCTGCTCCCGCACGGCGTTCAGAAGCCGCTCCAGGCTTTCGATGCTATTGGCGGCGTGCAGCATAGCCAGATGCGCAGTGTTGTCTGTGCGGCGGGGGTCGATCAAGACAAGTGCAGCGGCAACCGGCTCCTCCATCAGAACGCCTTGATTGATGTTGGGGAACGGCTGATCGCCGACATGGGTCTGCCGGCGGCGCGGGAGAGCTTCAACCACGATTAAGCGGGGTCGGCATCGTTCCAGGTGGGGTGACTGTCTTAACACTACGGCCTGCCGCAGTCGGTTCCATGCCGGGGGCGTCCAGCGGGGGTCATCGGCGTAGATGCGCCACCATTTGCGTAGAAAACCTACGCGATCCCAGTATCCTTCGGCTGAATCTACCCGAAAATTGAAATATTGTGCCATACCTTATGCCGCCAAAGCTTAGGAAATGGGGAAAACCATGGGGATAACCCCAACCAATTCGGGATAACTGCTGCAATTATGCGGATAACTATACTGTTCGCCTACGAACAGAATTTGATCTCTATACTTGCCCCAGAATTTCAAAACGTATCCATCCCGTACTCGTCGTATGAATTCCCCTATATTGAACAATATTTCCTCTGGGCACTATATATTGTATCAAGCGAGCCTTTTCTGATTGTTTCACGGGCTGTTTGTGCGGGGACATACACCTTCAATGTGATTGTCTGCCATTGTCAGTTTTGTTACACTACTCATTCATACGAGTGTAGCGAAGAGGCATTCTAAGGGTTCAATTGCTCCCGCCCCCATCGGTTCGGGCAGCAGGAGGCAATCGGATAGGCTGGCATCTGCACAACGTTTATCCCCACCAACAGCCAAGCTGAACCGCATGCGGTTTTGTGTGTCTCCGGCCCACCCTTCAGTCCGTTTATCTGCGCCCGCGAGCTCGGTTTTCCCTTGTGTTTCGTCTCCTGTTCCCCACAGGAAGTGTGAGAAGAGGTCGATTTGACTACAGACTGGCAATCCGTACCCCCATTACGCCGAAGTGACAACCCAATGTACGGCGACGCCAAGTCGCCTGCGGGCTCACCGCGGTCGCAGGCGACCCCGGCGGGAGATGAGGACACGGCAGAACAATCCGAATCACAGACGGGAGCAGCAGCCACCGAAGATCAGTTACAGCCAGTCGACGTCGATCTGAATCCCGAAGAAATTTGGCAGAAAACGCTGCACGAACTGGCGTTGCAGATGCCTGCGACTACATTTGAGACCTGGGTGCGCGACACGTCGATCATCGGCTACGCCGATGGCGAATTCATCGTCGGCGCGCCCCATGCCTGGGCGCGAGACTGGCTGCAGAGCCGTCTGCGCAATAAGGTCAAAGACATTCTGAACCAGTTGACTCGTCGTTCAGTGCAGGTGGTATTCGAAGTGCGCCCCCACCAGCAGAAGAGGTCGGAGCCGTCTGAGCCCGCGCCCCTGTATACTGATGTGCCGCAGGAGGCGTCTGATGCGGCGCCGACGCCGGCCGAGGTCGGCTCGGGCCGCGCTGGCAACGGCGACTCTACCGCCGCGCCCCGGACGCCCGCAGCGGTCAGTCGTGCGTCGACCAGGGAATCTCGGCACCGCGAAGTGGCTCGGAGCCCCGATGCCGCAGTCAGGCCGGACGCGGCGCTTCAAGGCGGCGTTTTCAACCCTCGCTATACCTTCGACACATTTGTAGTCGGAAACCACAACCGCTTGGCCCACGCCGCCGCCCAGTCTATTGTGGAGCAGCCTGGCCATCGTTTCAACCCGCTTTTTGTGTATGGGGGTGTTGGTCTGGGGAAGACACATCTTCTCCACGCGATTGGCCACGCCATGACCACGCAGGGAATGCAGGTCCTTTACTGTTCGTCGGAACAGTTTACAAATGACCTCATCAGTGCCATTCGCCAGCAGAACACCGAAGAGTATCGCAATAAGTATCGGCAGGTGGATCTCCTTCTGATAGATGATATTCAGTTTATCGGCGGTAAGGAAAGTACGCAAGAGGAATTCTTCCACACTTTTAATCATCTCCATGCCGGCGGCCGTCAGGTGGTGATCAGCAGTGATCGACCACCCAAGGAGATCGCGACCCTGGAGGCCCGGCTGCGCAGCCGTTTTGAAGGGGGCCTGCAGGCCGATATCTCGCAGCCGGACCTGGAAACGCGCGTCGCCATTCTGCAATCGAAAGCCCAGTCGATCGATCATGCCGTGTCGACCGATGTCCTGATGCTGATCGCCGAACGGGTGGAAAGCAACATCCGAGAGTTGGAAGGTGCGCTCAATCGTCTAATCATTCAGGCCCCCTTTCACGATAGTCAACTAAACCGGTCCGTGGCCGAGGGAATTCTGGACACGCTTGTACCCCAGCGGCGGCCCCGCGAAGCCGCCAGCGTCGTGCAGATCGTTGCCAGGCATTACAATCTGACCAAGGACGCCCTGCTCGGGCGGTCGCGCACAAAGGAGATCGCCAACGCCCGTCAGCTGGCCATGTACCTGCTGCGAGAGGAAAATGGACTGTCGCTAATCAATATCGGTGAACTTCTGGGCGGGCGGGATCACAGCACGGTTCGCCACGGCGTTGAGAAAGTTTCCCAGGACATTGAACGGGATGAAGCGGTTCGACGAGAAGTTGTAGCCTTGCGGGAGAAGATATACGAGCCGCCCGGGTCTTAAAGATCGGGTCACTGCAAGTGACGATACGAATGCCGGCCGCGGGATTTGTGCTCAGCGAACCGCGCGGCCCCCCACATGCCGGGCAGGGCAATGCTCTAAAATCGATATCGGCCTCGTCTGATGAAGGCTCGCCAGGAATACCCACCGAACACGGAAAGGAACTCCCCTTTTTGGGGCGCTTGCATACTCCTAGCTCATACAGTACACTTAGAATCAGAAATATCTCTCTACCACCTTGTAGCCAAGCTTTTCATTTGGTTGCCATTACTTGCTGCCATATGGTAGCGGTAAGGTGACAGGGCCGCCGACTGATCGAAGTTGCGGCGCAGTGGTATCATTCATTTCGGAAATCTCTAGCGGCTGCAGGCCGGTAGAGCATTGGAGTCTACGATGACGAATAACGGTCGTCAGAAAGCATTAGATACTACTCTCGCCACCCTGAACAAACGCTATGGCGAAGGGATCATCATGAAGCTGGGGGAAGCGACCCGGCTGGACGTGGCAGCGATACCGACGGGCAGTCTGAGCCTGGACATAGCGCTGGGCGTGGGAGGTATCCCGCGCGGGCGCATCATCGAAGTGTATGGGCCGGAGAGTTCGGGCAAGACGACGCTGTGTCTGCATGCGATTGCGGAATCGCAGCAGCAGGGAGGCGTGTGCGGCTTTGTGGATGTGGAGCATGCGCTGGACCCGA
>MPML01000083.1 GCA_002238445.1 Caldilineaceae bacterium bin5 | reverse complement strand
GAGGCCGAGTCGCCGTGAGCGTCGGCGACATACATAGGGTTGACCTGCCTTCCGAAGATGGTCGTGAGCAACGCGGCAGGCGCCCAGCAGTGGTTATGCAGGATGACAACTACGGCCGAAATCTGCCCGTAGTCCTGGTAGCGCCTCTTACGACTGCAAGGGCGACCATGCGATTCGCCGGTACGACGCTCGTCCATCCCACATCGGAGAACGGTTTGAAGCAGGAATCGGTAGTGCTTATGTTTCAACTTCGAGCCATTGATCGGCGTCGTCTTCGGGGCCGTATAGGTGCGGTGGATGCGGAAGTGCTGAATGCGATGTTTGACGAGCTTGGCAAACTTACAGGGCGCAGCGTCTAACCGAATTGATCGAGAGCCGTAGGTTAGCCTCAAGCTGGTGTTGAATCGACGGAACCTTCCCCAAAACACGGCGCGTGAGTTGTGCCTATATTTGTAGCATCACACATATAGACCAAGTCTTACCACAATGTTGTGAACCATTTCTCAGGAGGAGAAAAAGATGAAGAACCCGACCAAAGGATTTACAATTTTCGCCCTGTTGCTGACAGTCGCGCTGGCGCTCACCGCATGTGTCGCCGTCGCACCGGCATCCGGCGACGACGCCATGATGGAAGAGGAAGGCGGCTTCGTCGTCGGCGTCAGCAACACACTCGTCGGCAACGGCTGGCGCGAGCAGATGATCTGCGCCATCAAAGCTGAGGCCACCGCCAGCGGCCTCGTCGACAGCGTCGTCGTTGTCAACCGCAACGGCGGCCCGACCGAGCAGATAGCCGACCTTGAAGGCCTCATCTCGCAAGGTGTTGACGCCATTATCCTCAACCCGACCGATCGCGAGGGCCTCAACGCCGTCATCGAATCGGCCATTGCCCAGGGCATCGTCGTCGTGGCCGTCGATCAGGCGGTTACCGCCGAAGGCGCCTATGTCGCCACCAATGACCAGACCGCATACGCCCGCCTCGGCGCTGAATGGCTCTTCGAGCAGCTCGGCGGCTCCGGTAAAGTCGTGGAAATGCGCGGCATCGATGGCGTACCCGCCGACACTGACCGCCACGACGGCTTCATGGAAGCGCTTGCGAACTACCCTGACATCGAAGTTGTGGCCTCGACCTTCACCGGCTGGGACCCCTCAACCGGCGCACAGCAGGCCCTCGACCTGATCACGACCCAGGATATCGATGGCATCTGGACCTCTGGCATCGACTATTCCGTCGTCGAACAGTTCCAGGTAGCCGATGTTGACTTCGTGCCCATCGTCGGCGCGGACAACAACGGATTCGTGGAGCAGTTGATCCAACTTGCCGACGCAGGTCTGATCGGCGCGGCCGTGACCAACCCGCCCGCCATCGGCGCTGTCGGCATGGCGATCGCGCTCGACGCGCTGACCGGCAATAACCCGCCGCACGAGACCATCCTCACCCCCGAAGTGTTCACCACCGATAATGTCGACGGGCTGAACGGGATCTACGCGCCCGACGAGCAGGTGGGCTGGAGCACCTACGTCGATATTGAACCCTACACCAGTTACAACGGCAGCGCCGATGTGTCCGCCTGCAAGGCGCCGGGTGAGTAGGCTGCAACCCACCGTTGGATTGAACTCGCTATGAGTGAGTCGCAGCCACTGCTTGCGACCTTCAAAGTAGCAAAATCGTATGGATCCGTCGTGGCGCTGCGAGAAGTTGACCTCGCAGTCCGCCGCGGCGAGATCCATGCGCTGCTTGGCGCTAACGGCGCCGGCAAAAGTACCCTCGTAAAAATCCTTGCGGGCGTCCATCCGGCCGACGCCGGTGCTGTTCACGTCGATGGGCAGCCGATGCAGTTCCATGCCCCCGCCGAATCCATGGCTGTCGGCATCGCAACCGTCTTCCAGGATCCGGCCCTTATCCCCGATCTCACCGTAAGGCAGAATCTCCAACTCAGTGAGATAGACGAGGCGGCCTTCACGCGCTGGCTCGCCTGGTTCGATCTGGATGTCCTCGACTTCGACGCGCTCGTGCGCGATCTGCCGCTCGAAACATTGCGCATGGTCGATCTGGCGCGCGCGCTGGCGCGTGACCCCCAAGTGTTGCTGCTAGACGAAATCACAGCCGCGCTCACCGCTGAACAGGCCGAACGGGTCTTTACCCTGCTGGCGCAATGGAGAGAACGGGGCCGCGCAGCCGTTCTGATCACGCACCGGCTGGCGGAGGTCAGACGCATCTGCGACCGCGCCACTATCCTGCGCGATGGCCGCAACGTTGCTCTATTCGAGCCGGGCGCGGCGCCGGCAGGCCCAAACGGCTCGTCAACCGGAACCATGTTCGACGTCGGCGAGCACGAGCTGGTCGAAGCCATGCTCGGGACAGACGTACTGGATGTCGAGGAAAAAGAAGAGAGCAATTCCCGTTCACCACAGCAGCCTGATTCCAGCTCCTCGTCGGAAGAGACCGCTTTTGCCGTCCAGGCGCTGACTTCCGCAGATGTAGTGCGAAATGTCTCGTTCGAACTGCGTCGCGGTGAGATTCTCGGCCTTGTCGCGTTGGAAGGCCAGGGCCAGGAGCGTCTATTCTCCCTCCTGTCCGGCGACCGCCGCCCTACCGCCGGTGAAATTCTCGTCCGCGGCAGCCAGCGCCGCTGGCGCGCGCCCTCTGATGCTGTCGCAGACGGCGTCGTCCTTATCCCCGGTGACCGTCTGCTAACCCTATTGCCCAATCTTCCCGTGCGCCAGAACCTGGTTGTTCCCCTTTTCAGCCGCATCCGGCAGTGGCTGCGCCTCCCATCCGATGAACGCCAACGCGTAATGAACGCAATCGACCGCCTTTCGATCGATACCAGGGCGGCATCCCAGGTGCGGCGGCTTTCCGGCGGGAACCAGCAAAAAGTCGCGATTGGCCGCTGGCTCGTGGCCGGCTTTCGTACGCTGCTCTGCTTTGACCCCACACGGGGCATCGATGTCCAGACCAAGCACGAGATTTACGCCCTGCTGCGCGAGCTGGCCGCCGGCGGCGCGGCGATCCTGCTCTATACCAGTGAGCTTGCCGAGATTCAGCTCGTCTGTGACCGCGTACTCATCATGCACGACGGTTGTTTCGTCGACGAACAGGATGCCGCGCACGCAACCGAATCTTCCCTGCTCACCGCCGCCCATGGATTGGAGGTGCCTGCATGATAACGACGGTTCGATCTGCGGGCGTCGCCCTATGGCGCACGGGTTTGGCGCGCAACACTTGGACTTTGGGCGTGTGGCTGCTCCTCAGCGTATTGCTCATCTGGTATGCCACCCTTATCCCCGTATTCGGCCAGTTCCAGGTCACGTCGATCAGCAAAAATAGCCTTCCTCTCGTCTATCTTGCTATCGGGCAGGCCATCATCGTGATCGCCGGCGGCATCGACCTCTCGTTGGGCGCGCTGCTTCTGCTAACCAACGCGCTCGCGGCTCGGCTCATGGATGATCAACCTTTTGCGATGGTCCTCTTTATCGCCATCGTACTGATCGCCGGCCTCGGCATCCTCAACGCTCTGGTAGGCTATGTGATCAGCGTCTCCCGCGTGCCGGATATCGTTGTCACTCTGGCCACTGGCTACATATGGTCTGGTTTTGCACTGTGGATTCTGCCTTCCCCTGGCGGCGGCACCGCGCCTGAATTCCGGTGGCTGTTTACCGGCGCGCAGTCCGGGATCGGCGGCACCTATGTCATGCCGATCCTGATGATGGCAGTCCCGGCCATTCTCGTATTCCTCTTGTCGAGGCATACCCGCATTGGGTTGTCCATCTATGCAATTGGCAGCGATAGCGTTGCCTCCCGCCTCGCAGGTCTCGATGTGCGCCGCGCAAAGATTTCCTCCTACGCGATTGGGGGTGCAATGGCGGCGCTTGCCGGCTTGGCCACGGTAGCTCTCACCGGCACCGGCGACCCCCGTTTCAGCGTCGGCGCCAACGCGACCTTGAACAGTGTGGCCGCCGTCGTTCTCGGCGGCGTCGCCCTCGTTGGCGGCACCGGCCTCGTGCTTGGCGTGGTCGCCGCCGGCGTAATTCTGATCATGCTCAACCCGATCCTGAGCGCGATGGGCATCGACCCCAACAACGCCCAGATCATCCAGGGCCTGCTCATCGCCGGCGTCATGATGGTTGGCGGCCTTGTCACCCTGTTGCGGGAGAGATCCGCATGAACCAGTCCCCCCTGCCAACACAGGCCAACGCAGCCGCCGCCGCGCCTGCCGGATTGGCCGCCCGCGCCGCCGCCCTTGTCGCCGAACGCCCGACGCTGGCGCTGACCGGCATTCTCGCCCTCCTCGTCCTTATCACCGGCCTCGTCGAACCGAACTACCTTTCCGTCAGCGGCGCACGCAACACGCTCCTGCAGGCCGCGCCGCTCGGCATTCTGGCAGGCGCGCAGACGATCCTCATGCTCACCGGCGGTATCGACCTGTCGGTCACTATGATTGCCACCGGCTCCGCCTATGTCGCTGCCAACCAGTCCGCCGAAGGCGCGGTCATTGCAATTGTGTTGGGCATCGTGGTTGGCCTGGTGGTGGGAAGCGCCAACGGCGTAGGTGTGTCCGTCTTTCGCGTCAACCCGCTGATTATGACACTGGCCATGTCGGGCATCCTTCTGGGCCTGTTTACCGCCTGGGCACAGACGATCCTGCAGGGCTCGACACAGATGGGCCCCTTTATAAAACTGATCGGCGGAGGCTCCTTCCTGGGAAATCGCATCCCCTATAGCGTGGTCGTGTGGGCACTCATTGCCGGCGGCCTGATCTGGCTTCTCAGGCGGACCGGCTGGGGACGGCTTCTCTATGCAATTGGCGATAACGAAATCGCCGTGCGCCTCGCCGGCGTGCGCGTATGGCAAGTTCGCATCACAGCCTACATTGCAGCTGGCGTGCTGGGCTCCATCGGCGGCATTCTTCTTGGGGGCCGCACAGGCGCCGTCGATCTCCAACTCGCCAACGCCTTTCTGCTGCCATCGGTTGCAGCGGCGGTGATCGGCGGCACCTCGATCTTCGGCGGCGTAGGCGGATACGCGGGCACGATCCTCGGCGCGCTGATCCTCAGCGTTCTGAACTCGATGCTCACCTTCCTCAACGTCGGCCAGGCCATCCAGCAGGTTGTATACGGTGCAATCGTCCTGGCGCTGGCGTGGGGATATGCAGGTCTTACTCGTCGGGCCTGACGGGAAATATTGCGTGGGCAATGTAGGTTCTGAAGATGACCTGCCTGCTTCGAGACTGGAAAATTGACAGGTGTGGCTGAAGAGAAACGCAGATAGCTTCGCAGATGAAGTAGCGACAGCTCAAAGGGGAGTAACGAAATGCTATAAGAATCACAAGCGCTGACTACGAGGAGGCACGCACGATGACCGTCGCAACAAGACCTTTGCATCATGGACACACGAGACTCAATCTCACCATGATGGACGTTTTGGGCCATCTTATCATTTGGCTTCTTATCTCGATTGTCACATTGGGAATCGGCCTGTTTTTCTGGCCCTATGCGTCCGCCAAACTGATCATTAATGCCATCGAACTAGAAGACCGAACCAGGTCTTCAGTTGGCAGACTTGAATGTCAACTCAGTGCAGGCCAGCAAATTGGGCACATTCTTTTGTGGATATTATTGTCAATCATAACCTTAGGCGTTGCCTATCCCTTCTATATCTTTGGCGTCGTCAGGACGGCAATCGACCGAACTCGAATCGTTTAGACCTTGGCAGTCAAGTTTGATAGGGGTGAAATGATGCGTGTCTCTAATGTAGCAATTGTTGGCACCGGTTTCATGGGTCCGGCCCATACCGAAGCCCTCCGCCGGCTGGGCATCAACGTTGCCGGAATCCTGGGCTCCTCAGCTGAGAAATCCCGCCGCGCCGCCGCAGACTTGGGCATTCCAAAAGCATACGACGACTTTGCCGAGCTGCTGGCCGACGGCGAAATCGAGGCCGTGCATATCACCTCGCCCAATCGCCATCACTTCGAGCAGGCCAGCCACGCGCTCCGGGCCGGCAAGCATGTCCACTGCGAAAAGCCGCTGGCCATGACCTCGAAAGAATCGGGCGAGTTGGTAGAATTGGCGCGCAAGAGCGGCCTCGCGGCCGGCGTCAACTACAACATGCGCTTCTACCCTCTCAACTGGGAGGTCCGCTCAATGATCCAGAGCGGCGCCCTGGGCCGCATTCACTCCATCACCGGCAGCTATGTCCAGGACTGGCTGCTCTACCCCACCGATTACAACTGGCGCGTCCTCAGCGGCGAGGGCGGCAAGCTGCGGGCCGTCGCCGACATCGGCACCCACTGGCTGGACCTCGTCCAGTTCGTTACCGGCCTCTCCGTCAACGCTGTGCAGGCCGACCTGAAGACCGTTCACACCACCCGCCAGCGCCCCACCGGTGAAGTCGAGACCTTTTCCGCCAAAGTTCAGGCGCCCGACGCCACTGAGTCGATCGACATCGAGACCGAAGACAGCGGCGCCGCGCTTCTGCGCTTTTCCGGCGGCGCCCACGGTTCATTGTGGGTCTCGCAGATAACCGCCGGACGCAAGAACTGTCTCCGCTACGAGATCGCCGGCAGCGAAGCCACCGTCGCCTGGAACAGCGAACAGCCCAACGAACTCTGGATCGGCCACCGCAACCAGGCCAACCAGCTCCTGCTCCGCGACCCGGGCCTCGTCTCCGAAGCAGCCCTCGCTCACATAGGCTATCCCGGCGGCCACAACGAGGGCTACGACGACTCCTTCAAGCACTCGTTCAAATCCTTCTACGACTACATCGCCGCCGCCGATTTCAACGCTCCAGAGCCCTTCCCCACCTTCGCCGAAGGGCATAAAGAGATCCTTCTGTGCGAGGCAATTCTTGAGAGTCACGATGGAAGGCGGTGGGTAGAACTAAGCCAATAATGGTAGCCTGTGTCCAGTGGCATCTGTTATAGTGTCAATGCGTTCCCCCTTGTAAAGTGCCACTGGCGTATCACAACAACAAGGAGACTGTCCCCAAAATGATGAAACTAGGCTATGCCAGCGCCATCCTCCCCGACCTCTCCCTCGAAGAGGTCATCCAATTCACCGCAGCCAACGGCTTCAGCACCGTCGAGCTCATGTGCTGGCCCGCCGGCAAGGCCGAACGCCGCTACGCCGGCGTCACCCACATCGACGTCGTCGGCTTCACCAACGCGGACGCCGCCAGGGTCAACACGCTCGCCGACTCAGCCGGCATCACCATCAGCGGGCTGGGCTACTACCCCAACCCCTTAACGCCCGACCAGGACGAAGCGCAAGTCAGCATCGACCACATCAAACGCGTCATCGAAGCCTCCGCACTTCTGGGCATCGGCATCATGAACACCTTTGTCGGCCGCGACTGGACCAAATCGGTCGACGACAACTGGCCGCGCTTCCTCGAAGTCTGGACCCCGCTGATCCGCTTTGCCGAAGACCATGGCGTCAAAATCGGCATCGAGAACTGCCCCATGGCCTTTACCAATGACGAGTGGCCCGGCGGCAAAAACCTGGCCCATACGCCGGCCATCTGGCGCCGTATGTTCGCCGACATCCCCAGCGACCACTTCGGCCTCAACTACGACCCCTCCCACATGATCTGGCAGCACATGGACTATCTCAAGCCGATCCGGGATTTCACCGACAAACTGTTCCATGTCCACGCCAAGGACGTCCGCCTCGACCGGCACCGCCTTGACGAAGTGGGCATCATGGCCACCCCGCTCGAATTTCATGTGCCCAAACTGCCCGGCCTCGGCGATATCGACTGGGGACAGTTCTTCTCAGTACTGAGCGACGTCGGCTACGACGGCCCAGTCTGTATCGAAGTCGAGGACCGGGCCTACGAAGATTCACTCGAAAGCCGCAAGGCCTCCCTTGTCCAGAGCGGCCGCTATCTCAAGAACTTCATGCCCTGACGGCTGGAACGGAGCCCCCATGTCTCTCGAATCCGACATTCGCACTATCATCGACAACAGCGGCGCCGAGATGGCCCTCTCCGCTCTCCACCTGGAGTCCGGTCAACGGATCGACGTCGACGGAGAACGCGTCTTCCCTATGTGCAGCGTCCTCAAGATCCCCGTCCTCGTCGAAGCCTTCCGCCAGATCGAAGCGGGCCGCTTCACCCTTGACGACCGCTGGCAGCTGACCACCGCCGAAAAAAACCTGCCCAGCGGCATCCTCGTCTTCTTCGACGACGGCCTCGCGCCCACCGTGCGGGATTTGCTCACTCTGATGATGATAGTCAGCGACAACACCGCCACCGACATGGTGATGCATCGCCTGGGAAAAGGCAGTGTAACCCGCACCATGCACAGCTTGGGTCTGACCGACATCCACGTGCCCTTAACCATTCGGGAGTTGTTCGACGACCTGCTCCCCTCCTCCGACCCCACCCAGAACCTTCTGGCCCTCGCCGGCGCTGGGCCCCGAAATCGGGCGGGCATCTGCTACAGCCTGGGCCCCGACAACGACGTCGGCACGCCTGCTGCACTCACCGAACTGCTGGCGCGCATCTGGCGGGGAGAAATCATCAGCCGCACCGCCTGCGACGCCATGCTGGAAATTCTCCTCAAACAGCAGCTCAACGACCGCCTGCCCCGTTACCTTCCGCCCGGCACACCCTGTGCCCACAAGACTGGCACCCTGCCCGGCATTCGCAACGACAGCGGCATCATCTACGCAAGCGAAAACTCGCACGTGGCCGTCACCGTCTTCTCCCGCTGGGACGACGAAGCCGCCGCCGATGACCCCATCGCCAACAAAGAGACGCCCATCGCCATCGACGCCGCCTTTGGCCGCATCGGCCGGCTCCTGTACGACGCGTTCTGTGACTCCTGACCCTTTCCATGCCTGAATCCACGACCCTGATCCGCAAATCCCGCATCATCGACGGCACTGGTAACCCCTGGCAGTTTGGCGACCTGCTCCTGAAAGGCGACCGCATCGACGCCATCGCCCCGCCGGGCGCGATTCCCTCCGTAAACTGTACCGAAGTAGTCGATGCCACCGGCCTCGTCGCCTGCCCCGGCTTCATCGACATCCAGAGCCACTCGATTCTGTCGCTCATGATCGACGGGCGCTGCCTCTCCAAGATCACCCAGGGCGTCACAACCGAAATAATGGGCGAAGCCTGGACCCCGGCTCCGGTCGCCGGCCGCCACACCGACCCAATCGAAAATTCGATTCTACCCATGCCGATCAGCGACGAATGGCACGAGAAGATCCGCAGTTGGACCAGCTTCGGCGACTGGTTGCGGGACGTAGAAGCCGCCGGCGTTTCCCCCAACATCGGCTCCTTCCTCGGCGGCGGCACCTTACGCCACGTCGGCAAGGGCATGGAGATGGGCAAACCCTCAACCGATGAACTCGAACTCATGCGCCGCACAATGGCGGACGCCATGGAAGATGGCGCCTTCGGCGTCTCCTATGCCCTGATCTATCCGCCGGACTCCTACACCGACACCGATGAACTGATCGAAATATGCAAAGTCGTGAGCCGTCACAACGGCATCTACATCACCCACATGCGCTCGGAAAGTGACAAGCTGTTCGAAGGGTTGGAGGAGGCGCTGACCATCGGCCGTTGCGCAGACCTGCCGGTCGAGATCTACCATCTCAAGGCCTCCGGTACCGCAAACTGGCACAGGATGCCTTCCACAATTGCCCGCATCGAAGAAGCCCGCGCCCAAGGGCTCGACGTGACCGCTGACATGTACCCCTACGACGCATCCGGCACTGGACTCTCCTCGCTGCTGCCTACATGGACAGCCGCCGATGGGCAATTTTTCGCGAGTCTGGAGCAACCGGCCGTACGAGCGCGCATTCGCGCCGAGATGTTCGAAGCTGCGGGGAATAAGAAGAGACCTACAACCCGGGGAGGCGCCGAAGGCGTAATACCCGTCGGCTTGCATAGGGAAGAAAACAGTGCCTACGTCGGCATGAACCTCGCCCAGATCGCCGCCGCAAGAGACCAGGACTGGCTCGACTGTGCCATCGACCTTCTACGCTCCGAAGGCCAGCGCATCGGCACAATCTTCCTCTCGATCAGCGAAGACAACCTGCGCTCGCAGTTGCCGCTGCCATGGATCAAGATCGCCACCGACGCCGCCGGGCTCGACCCCACCTGGGCCGCCGAACTAGGCCCCACGCATCCCCGCGCCTATGGGACCTACCCGCGCGTGCTGGGAAAATATGTGCGCGAGCAGCGGCTCCTCACCCTCGAAGACGCTGTCCGCAAAATGACCGGCGCCGTAGCAGACCGCCTCGGCCTGCGCCAGCGGGGCCACCTGCGCACAGGCCACTTCGCTGATGTCGTGCTCTTCGATCCGCTCACCATCGGCGACCGCGCAACATTCGCCGCCTCCCATCAGCTATCTGCCGGTGTGCAGGACGTTTGGGTCAACGGCGAGCGCGTACTGCGCAGAGGCGAGCACACCGGCGCCTTTCCGGGCCGGTTCGTCAAAAGAGAATAAAAGTTTCTGGGGGTTCGGCCTTCAGAAACTACAGTCGGGAAAAGGAGGGTACCAGAAAAACGAAGACCTACAGGGGGGATTCGCCGTCCCCATTCGGAGCGCCAATGCGCTTCAACTCTTCATCCAGCCGCAACCTGTTCAACTCCATCCGCCAAACCGGGAGGGAGATGTTCAAGCTGACAATTCGCCTGTTCAGCTCGCCAATGCGCGCTTCCCAGTCGGCAACACTGCGACGCCAGGACCGTGCCAGAGCATCCCTCTCGCTCCCAGCGGCCTCTGCGTCCGCGCACGTCAACGCCCACCGACGCTTCATCTCCGTACGCAACAATTCAATTTCGGCCAGAAGCGCCTTGCGGTCACCGATCCAGCTTGGCGTCAGACCGTTGTCCTTGAGCAGCTTATTGGCCATGCGCATATCTTCTGGCTCGTTGGGGAATCTGTCCAGACGCAGCGGCTGGCCTTTACCAGGCAGGTTCTCAAAGGCGCCTTTTGCAGCCGCCTCTTCAAGCTGCTCAGTAATCAGATCTTGCCATTCGTTCAGCCCCCGCGGGCGGGCGCGTCGGCGAGGGACATTCTCGACGTTCGACGAAGACGCCTTTTCTGTTGCACGCGGTTTGTCTTGCTCGCTCACAAAACCCCCCATCCGCATTCTGTATGTGAATCCTATCACAAAGCGTAGGCGACTCTCAAATTGGGAGCGCCCCATTGAAAGGTGCCATAACCAAAATGAACTACATTCTACAGCCGTTTTGGAGTCCCAACGACAGGAGAATTCGCGCGCTATGGCGCGTGATCCTACACCTCGTGCTCATCTTTGCCGCACTGCAGATCATTTCGGCAATCATGCGCGCGTTCCTCTCAGGAGGCGAGAACAGCACCGATAGCGGCCCGGATCCTATCCAAAGCATGGTCTCCCTGATATTGACCGGCCTGGTATATGTCGTCGTCACAATCGCCGCGGCCAGGTTTCTGGATCGCCGCAGATTTAGCGACTACGGTCTGATCTGGAACACACAATGGCGCCGCGACCTGCTCTTCGGCCTGCTTCTTGGCGGTCTCCTGATGGGGGGAATCTTTGTGATCGAGTTGGCCATGGGCTGGATCACGATCGAAGGCATGTTCGTCACACTAATGCCCTTCCCATTCTTCGTGGCCTTCCTCCTCTTCCTGGTCCAAATGACACTGGTTGGTACCTACGAGGAACTCGTTTTCCGCGGCTTTCAGATGAAAAACATCGCTGAAGGTCTCAACTTCGGCCCGCTAAGTGGAAGAACCGCGCTGTTCTTAGCGTGGATTGTCACCTCAATCCTGTTCGGCTTGATTCACGCCGTGAACCCTGGCGCAACCGTGGGCACGACCATCAAGATTACTTTGGCAGGGATCTTCTTGGCTCTGCCCTTCCTGCTGACCGGAGAATTGGCCCTTTCCATCGGCGTCCATGTCGCCTGGAACTTTTTCCAAGGCAACGTATTTGGCTTCCCGGTCAGCGGCTTGACTTTTTTCCGGACCACTATCTTCAATACAGTTCAGGGCGGCCCCGAACTTTGGACTGGCGGCGGCTTTGGGCCGGAGGCCGGGCTGCTGGGCTTCATAGCAATAATAGTCGGCTCCCTGGCCATGATCTGGTGGGTGAAACGCACTCGCGGTACACTTGACCTGTCACATTCTCTCGCCGAATACTGGCCGCCTCCTGAATAATGACGTCGCGGGTAGAGCGAAAAGATTTCGCATCTAAGTGACCCCGCGGTATGAAAATATTCTTCAGGAAGAGCGCCGCAGACGGCCAAGCTTCGTACACACAATGAATCGAATTATGACCTGGTTCTGGAATCCCGATGAAAGGCGCCTGCGAGCCCTATGGCGGCTGAGTCTCCATGTTATCCTGATCGCTGCCTTAGGACTTGCGGCCGCGGCGCTCCTTTTAGATCTAAGGGTGGACCCGGCCGCGAGCCTCGCCAACGACATCGCTGGAATGGCCCTGGTGGCGCTAATTGTCGTGGCTGCCACTCTGCTCGCAGCCCGGTTTCTTGACCGCAGACCCATTTCCGATCTCGGTCTGCAGTTCACAGCTCACTGGTGGCGTGACCTCGGCTTCGGGCTATTCCTGGGCGCGTTTCTCATGCTGCTTATATTCCTCGTCGAACTAGCCCTGGGTTGGATTACGGTCGAAGGGACCCTCTCTACGAGTCGGCCTGTTCCCTTTGGCCTGGCTATTTTCTGGCCCCTGACCCAGTTCCTGTTCGTAGGAATTTACGAAGAACTGATATTCCGCGGGTATCATATGAAAAACCTTGCCGAGGGCCTAAGCTTCAGCCCTCTGGGCCCGAAAAGAGGGTTGTTACTTGCTTTTTTCATCTCCTCAATAATTTTTGGGCTCCTCCATGCCGGCAATCCCAATTCAACTACGATCAGCACCGTGAACCTCTTCCTGGCCGGCCTCTTCCTGGGCCTGCCCTTCCTGTTGACCGATCAGCTGGCCATTCCGATCGGTATTCACATCACCTGGAACTTCTTCCAGGGCAATGTGTTCGGCTTTCCCGTGAGTGGGACGTCAACCAATAGCACCACCTTGATCGCCGTCGAACAGGGCGGCCCCTTCCTCTGGACCGGCGGCGCGTTCGGGCCGGAGGCCGGTCTCCTGGGTGTCGCAGCCATGATAGTCGGTTCACTGCTGATCGTATGGTGGGTGAAACGGACACGAGGCGCGTTCGGCCTCGCGCTGTCCGTTGCCGAATATCAGCCTGCCGGCAGCGAATCTGTCGCTGGGCAGCTTCCTGTGGAATAATAACAGCCTGAACAAGATATGTAGCCCCTGGTAACTGCAGTGCGGAGAGACAGATCGTGAGCACAAAGCTATGGGGAGGGCGCTTCAGCGACGCGCTCGATCCCCTGATGGAAGAGTTCAATGCGTCGATCGCGTTCGATCGGCGCCTCTGGCAGGCCGATATCCGCGGCAGCCAGGCCTACGCCCAGGCTCTGGCCAGAGCCGGACTGCTTACCGCGAACGAAGCCGAACAGATCGTCGCCGGTCTCGAACAGGTTGCCGGCGATTGGCGCGCTGAACAGTTCGAAGTCAAAGCGGGCGACGAGGACATTCACACCGCTAACGAGCGCCGCCTGACCGAACTGATCGGCCCCGTAGCCGGCAAACTGCACACCGGCCGCAGCCGCAACGATCAAGTGGCGACAGACCTGCGGCTCTGGCTGAGAGAAGAGTTGACGAAGTCCGAACAGAAGTTACACACACTGATTGAAGTCGCGACCGAGCGCGCCGAAAGCGAGATCGATCTGCTCATGCCAGGCTACACCCACCTGCAGCCGGCCCAGCCCACCCGCTGGAGTCACTGGCTGTTGGGCCATGCCTGGGCGTGGCAACGAGACGCCCAGCGCCTGCAAGACTTGCTGCCTCGCGTTAACCTGCTGCCGTTGGGCAACGGCGCGCTCGCTGGCAACCCCTTTCCCATCGACCGCGACTGGCTGGCGCAAGAATTGGGGTTTGCCGCGCCCACGCCCAATAGCCTCGATGGCGTCAGCGATCGCGATTTTGTCGCCGAGACCCTTTTCTGGGCGACCATGACCATGCTGCACATCAGCCGTTGGGCCGAAGACCTGATCATCTACAGCAGCCGCGAGTTCGGTTTTGTGACCTTGGCCGACGCCTACAGCACCGGCAGCAGCCTGATGCCCCAAAAGAAAAACCCGGACTCGCTCGAACTTCTGCGCGGCAAGGCCGGGCGGGTCTTCGGCGACATGAGTGGCCTGCTTATGACGCTGAAGGGACTGCCCAGCACCTACAATAAGGACCTGCAAGAAGACAAAGAGCCGCTGTTTGACGCCATCGATACCCTGGCGGGCGCATTGCCCATCGCCGCTGGCGCTCTGGCAACCCTGACCGTCAAACGCGACACAATGGCCCAAGCGCTCGTGCCGGAAATGTTGGCAACCGACTTGGCCGAATATCTGGTGCGCAAGGGAGTCCCTTTCCGGGAAACACATGACCTTGCCGGCGAAGCGGTCGCGCTCGCCGAATCTGAGGGAATAGCCCTATCCGATCTGACGCTGACAGCGTTACGTTCTCTTCACCCCGCCTTTGACGAGGACGTGTTGGCAATCTGGAGCTACGAACGCAGCGTGGAGCAGCGCGATGTTCGCGGTGGAAGCAGTCGCCGAGCTGTAAAAGAACAGATCGATGAACTGCGCCGCTGGCTAAGTCAGTCGACCTCCGGATAGCAGGCAGAGCCTTCCAAAGCAAATGTAACTTAGCCCCTGGTCTCGGCGAAGACCAGGGGCTAAGTTACGCCATTGTCCTGAGCCCGAATTTCTATTCAGGCCGGACTGCAACAAAACGGTAGAGATTCTTGCCTGTGATTAAAGGGTATTAGTAGCCGTATGACGGCCAGCTGGCCAGGGGCAGCGCCTGCTGATTCGTTACAGCCAGCCGCTGGAACAGCTCAATCGTGCCCCGGTCCTGAGGGACGTAGGCGGATAGGTAGAGGTCACCATGGTCGCTGAGGCTGACGTCTGTAAAAACAGTGTAACCAACCGGCCCATGCACCCTGTGCGTATATACATGGCTGTGCAGCCGGCTGTTGATGTCTTGAAGTCGTTCGCGAGTCGCCGACCAGAAAATCGGAAAGTCGGGCAAGGCGGCAAGCGCGGTGTAAAGCTGCTGAAACTGTTCTGTGTGGCGGTAGCGTAATGTCATGGCCCGCCAATGGCGCACTTCAGTCATGGCGTTGGAATGCCAACCATTTCCCAGCACTCGCCGCAACGGCGCATCCTGTGCAAACAGCAGGCCAAGCAGGTTGACCCCCTCCGCGGAGCCCTTAGCCGCGTTGATCTGGGCCATGTTACAGCCGTGAAATGCGATCATCGCACGATTGATGCCGACTACGTTTCCAAACGTGTCCATCAGGAAGGCGGGCAGGCCAATCGCGCTCAGTGATGCCCAAGCCCTCTCAAAAACTTCTCTATGATCAAGATCGGCGCGCACTATCGCCTTGTCCGCCGACAGGCTTGCCAAGGAAAAAAACTCGCGCCGCTCCAACGAAGTCAACTCGAAAGCACTGGCCAATCCCTGAAGAACCTCCCCTTCCAATCGCGCTTGCCGGCCCCGCTCGATTTTGCTCACAATTCTCTTTGTTAGTCCTGTCTCGTCAGCTAATTTCTGCTGGCTCCAACGACGGCCTGTAGCAAAGTCGACCTGCTCTTTGCGCAAGGCGGCTACGATCTTTCCGAAAGTCTCGTGTGCCACTGGCTTCTCCGATTACCCTACTCAGTTCAGTCCATCGAAATATTGCCACAAACAACAAAATATATATTAGCACTCCGATTTTTGAATTCAATGGGTTTGGGCTCCAATATTGGAAACAGTGTGAACCGGTTTCGGGACATTTCGTCAAAAAGACTCTGCTAAAGACACCAGGACTGCAACAGAGTCGTAAAAGGACGTTCACACGCAACCAAAACTACCAACGCCTTGTGAAATCGCGACCATGCAAAAAAACCGAATCCAGGGACCTGGTGAGTCTCCCGCACCTAAACTCTTTTCCCTGTCTTAAGGCAGCTCAGTGCTGGCTTTCACTCCATCGCACGGCACACCTCGTAAACGCCCCACGAGTCTCCAGCTTATTTCCACTGGACGCTGTAGCCAGACGCCGCCGCCGTGTTGGACGAGGCGCACTGCCGGTATGAGGACGAAAGGTCGCTGTTGCCTAGTTTGGGAGGGGGCGCTGCGGGAGGACACACCGCACTGGCGAGTGCCGAAGGCCCGACCGCCCAAAAACAGAAGTGAGGAGTGAGAGTGAACATATTCGCTCACCTCGTTCAGGGAGGCGTAACGAGCGTAGCTGAGTAGTCAACTCAAAAGCAAATGTCGCCCTTCCCTCTCCGCTACCAGTCTGAGGTGCTCTCTCTTGCATAATGCCGGATGATCAAGGAGATTTGCCCTGGAATGGCTGCTTGTGCTATATTTCCTGAGTGGCAGCAGCCCTTTCGGTGGCACTAATTCCATGAAGCTACTCTTCAGCCCCTGACTGCGTTAAACACAAATGGTGAGCATTCCCCCGGTTGCGTTGTAAACCCGCTCACACACACCGCCGCTGTCATTTTCATCGCCCAGTGCTGGGCATCCCTTCCCAAATTCTCTTGTTGACAAGGAAGCTGACTGTTGTTAGAATTGCACATCCAGTACCGCCCTCTTCAGAGCACTGACAAGTCCATAGGAAAGAGAGTGACATGGGCAACCTGATTGAAGTCCGCAACCTCCAGACTCAGTTCTTCACCCAGGATGGAATCGTCCACGCGGTGAACGGCATCAACTACGAGGTCGCCGAGGGAGAGACGGTCGCGATTGTTGGCGAATCCGGTAGCGGTAAGAGTGTCGGCGTCATGTCCTTGATCCGGTTGATTCCCGAACCACCGGGAAAGATCGTCAATGGCGAAGTAGAATTCGACGGCCAGGATCTGTTACAACTCAAAGAAGAAGAGTTGCGCCAAATCCGCGGCAATCGCATCGCAATGATCTTCCAGGATCCAATGACCTCCCTCAACCCGGTGCTGACCATCGGCCGCCAGATTACCGAGGCCCTGGAACTGCATCTCAACATGAACCGTGACGAGAGTCGCTCCCGTGCCATCGAGTTGCTGGAACTGGTCGGCATCCCCGACGCCGGCGCCAGACTGGATGACTACCCCCATCAGTTTTCCGGTGGCATGCGCCAACGCGTCATGATCGCCATGGGGTTGAGCTGTAATCCCCAGTTGCTCATCGCCGACGAGCCGACAACCGCCCTCGATGTCACCATCCAGGCCCAAATCGTCGACCTTGTGACTCGCCTGCAAAGCGAACTCGGAATGGCGATCATCTGGATTACGCATGACCTCGGTGTTGTGGCCGGCCTGGCAGACCGTGTTCTCGTTATGTATGCCGGCTTCATCGTCGAAGAAGGGCCAGTGGACGTTATCTACGGCCAGCCCCGGCATCCCTATACCCTCGGCTTGCTGCGCTCAATTCCCCGTCTGGACTTGGGCAGGCAGAAGAGGCTCATCCCCATCGAAGGTTTGCCGCCGGACCTGCTGGACCCCCCCCAGAGTTGCCCCTTTGCGCCCCGTTGCCCCTTTGTAATCGACAAATGCCTGGAAGAAAATCCACCGCTAATGGCGATTGACGCCGTACGCAAATCTGCCTGCTGGGTGGATCTCTCCGACGTTGAAATCTATGACACTAGCTCCGATGAACAGGTGGAGGCCGTCGCATGACCAGACAGAACTCTGAGAGCGAAAGCGTCTCGACTGCACAGGATTCGAACAATGGCGATGTGCTGCTGAGTGTTCAAAATTTGAAGATGCACTTCCCCATCACTCGCGGCATCATCTTGCAGCGGCAGGTGGGCAGCATCAAAGCCGTAGATGGCATCACCTTCGATCTGATGCGCGGCGAAACGCTTGGCCTGGTCGGGGAGTCCGGCTGCGGCAAATCCACCACCGGACGCGCCATCCTGCAGTTGTACGAACCTACAGCAGGCGAGGTCGTTTTTGAAGGTCAGGACCTGACCCACATTAACAGCGGTGACCTGCGCCGCATGCGCCGCCGCATGCAAATGATTTTCCAGGATCCCTACGCCTCCCTCAATCCTCGCATGACTGTCGGCAGCATCGTGGGTGAACCCCTGGAAGTACATAAAATTGGCGGAAGCCGTCGCGAACAGCAGCAGCGTGTCCAGGAACTTCTCGAAATTGTCGGCCTCAATCCCTACTTCATCAATCGCTATCCGCACGAGTTCTCCGGCGGCCAGCGCCAACGCATCGGCGTAGCCCGCGCTCTGGCGGTAAACCCGTCCTTTATCGTTTGCGATGAGCCGATTTCAGCCCTGGATGTCTCGATTCAGGCCCAGGTTATCAACCTCCTGGAAGACCTGCAGAGTGAGCTGGGACTGACCTATCTCTTCATCGCCCATGACCTCTCTGTCGTGCGTCATATTTCCGACCGCATCGCCGTCATGTATCTCGGCAAAATCGTCGAGTTGGCCGACCGCGAAGAACTGTACGAAAACCCGCTCCACCCCTATACACAGGCTCTCCTCTCCGCCGTGCCGATTCCTGACCCACAGGTCGAAAAGAAGAGGCAGCGTATTATTCTCGAAGGGGATGTCCCAAGTCCCGCCGAGCCGCCGACAGGTTGTAACTTCAACACACGTTGCCCACAGGTGATGGACATCTGTCGTCAGTACGAGCCATCATTTGCCGACACCGGCGAAGGGCACCGCGTTGCCTGCTTCCTCTACGACCAGGTTGAGGCCCTGAACGAACAGGGCCAGGCAGTTGCAGTCGCAGCCTGACCCTTCCGGGCAGTGCACCGATGTACTGCCTTCCTGGCCTCCATACCAGACCCTCGTCGCAGCAGTGTCACGCTCGCGTGCCGTCTAAAGCCAGCCCCGGAATTCCGGCAGTTGGCGGCCGCCAATTTCCCCGCGGCGGGCAATCCATGATCGCATTCCACTGGAGTTATCGACCGACTCTACTGCTAGCTGCGCATCAGTTCTAGTACGCCAATCCGGGCTAATGCCAGGACTCTCCGCCGCAATGAAAGGATCTGCCCCGTAGCCCTTCCACCCTTCGGCAGATATGAGAATATGGGCGTTTTTTCTCAAATGCCAGTCCGGCTTCACTTTTAGAGTTTGCACATGAAGTAAGAAATGGAATCGTGGCTGTCTTGTCGGCCTTTTCACAACACGCGATTCTTGACGCGCAGAAAGGCGCACTCTCAAAAACCAGGGGATTATAAGTCAAACGTAACTACTCAGCCGCAACTGATACGCACCCCTGAACGAGGCGAGAAAAGGTGTTCTTTCTCCCCTCAGTGTTGTATTTTGGGCGGTCGGCCGCAAGCGGCCTCCCTTGTGCAGGGGCTGCGCCCCCGCAACGCCCCCCTACAAAAACATGCCTCACCGACGGTGTGACTTCTTCGCAACCTGTCGGCTGGCGAACATGGCGGCGGCTGCACACCGGTTGCGTCAACAAGAGCCCGAATGGTTCCTGGGACGACTGGCTGGTCAACTGCTGTGGCTTAGTAGGGTTCGTTGACGTTTGTCTGAACAACGACTTCCGGGTGCAAATTGCGGCTAATCGTCGAAGGGCGGCGCAGCTGCGCAAAGAATATCCGGTACGCCTCTGGTGCTCCCCGCGTCCTCCGCGCACAAAAAGGTGTTCTTCGCGACCCTTCGCGTGACTTCGCGGATCAATTGGTTTTGGCTACTTCAACAGTCAAGCGAGAAACATCCCTGACAGGCCTGCAGGCTTTCCGTTCCTGTTGAAATCTGAACAGCCTTCCCGAAATGTCAACGGAACCT
>MPML01000011.1 GCA_002238445.1 Caldilineaceae bacterium bin5 | reverse complement strand
AAGAGAAATGAGGAGTGAGTCACCTTTGCTCGCCTCATGCAGGACTGCAGATTAGTTGTGGCTGAGTAGTTTCGAAGGGCCTAAGAGGCACGAATGCGCGCCAGAGCCAGGCGCGCATTTTCGCGTACGTACAGATCACTATCTGCCAGCGCCGCTTGCAGTGAAGTGGACGCTGCTCTCGCGTCGGGCCCGATTTTGGTCAGTGACAGGGCGGCGTTGTGACGAACGAAGTGGAAGCTGTCGTTTATCAATAGTTGGGAGAGCCGGGGAACTGCTTCAGGGGAGGCGATATTGCCGAGGGCCTCGACGGCGTTGCGCCGCACCCATTCGGAATTATCCTCAAGACAGTTAATCAGAGAGGGAACAGCGGTCCGGGCGGAGAGGCCGATATCGCCGAGGATATCGGCAGCCGCCGCGCGCAGCGGCCAGTCCTCTGCAGATAACGCGCTGACAAGACGGGGAACAGGTGCAGCTCCCTGCGCGGTAAGTCCGAAACAAGAGACGAGTTGACTCGGATTCGTGTGCGGGGCGGCCAGGTTTTTCTGGTGGAGGGCTGCGACTTCCTCAGCCAGGTTGGCCATCAGCGCGGTTGACCCATGCTCACCTTGACCTGATAGGCGGTAGGCCTCTCTCAGCCGGTCGGCTTCGGGAAGGCTGTCAACTTCCTTGCGGGCCAAGCGTTTTGGACCGGGGACAGCGGTGCTATCGGGTAGTGACCCATTCCCAGCCTCATTTAAGTTTTCGCTTCCCAAATGCCAGTTCCATACGCTTTGCCAAAGCTGGGACAGTTCGCAACCAGCTACCGGACCGCGCCACAGGGGATTGGAATAGTTCCAGGCGGGGGCTGCCGGCTCTGTCATGCGGCAGAAGAGAAACTTCATCATATAGCGGTTGCGGTCGCTGTGGTTGGTGGTTGCCCGGTGCCAGAGGTCGTAGTGGACGATTGTGACGGTGCCGGCCTCTCCGGACAGCAGGGCCTCGTCCTTTCTTTCTGCCTGGATAGGGCTCGTGTAGTATTGAGAGGCTGGAAGAACAGATGTTGGGCCCATTTCTTCTGTCACGTGCTGAGGATAGTAGAAGGCCATTGCCCAGCGGGTGCGGTGATGGCGTACGTTTTGATCAGCTTCGTAGCTGTCCTGGTGGTGGCGCTGCGCGGACTGCTGGGGCGGGGTCAGATGGCAGTGGCGGTGCGGGTGCATGGCGTAGCCGGGGCCGAGGATACTGGTCAGTGCGCCGGTTACGGCCGGGTGCGAAAAGAGTTCTTTCAGTTGGGGGATTGCGGGCAGGATGTCATTGCCGGGATTCCCTTTGGAAGAGAAGATGGCTTCGGCCTGGGCACGCACGGATTCGTGGAAGGCGGCTGGAAAGTCGGCCTTCAGGGTCACGTAGCCGTTGACGATGAACTGCTGCATTTGGGAATCGCTGAGAAGAATCATTCTCTACAACTCCTAGTCCTGATACAGGCGGCTTTATGGTTGTTTTTCTGCAGAAAATGAAACGGTTCGAAAGGCGCAGCGTATAGCCAAGTATATCATGCCAGTTGTTTTGTTCCAGATACGAGCGAGCAGCCCTGCCTGCCCGCACCATACGAATCGAGACTGAAAGCAATGAGCCAGACCTGGACACATACATCGCCGGCCGAGCCCGAGGAGCAGGTAGTTGAGAGCGGGCAGACAGATGGCGAGGGGCCCGGAGAGCGGACACCAATCGTGGTCGCCGAGCAGATTCACAAGACCTTTCGCAATGGGGAAATAGAGGTGCACGCGCTGCGCGGGGTGGACCTGACGATCCAGACCGGGGAAATGGTGGCGATTATGGGGCCGTCAGGCTGCGGCAAGACGACCTTGTTGAACACACTTTCGGGCCTGGACAGCTTTGACGGCGGCGAGGTAACGATAGAGGGCACATCGCTAGCCGACATGAATGACCGCAGACGCACTGATTACCGCGCGCGGCGAATGGGGTTCGTGTTTCAGTCATTCAATCTGCTACCGGTTATTTCTGCGGTTGAGAATGTAGAGATGCCCCTGTTGGTGAGCGGCGTGCGCCCGGCGCAGGCACGGAAGCAGGCGCTTGAGAGCCTGGAGAGTGTCGGCCTGGGAGACCGGGCCTCCCACCGTCCGATGCAACTCTCTGGCGGACAGATTCAGAGGGTGACGATTGCACGGGCGCTGGTGAATCGGCCGGCGCTGGTGTGGGCTGACGAGCCGACCGGCAATCTGGACGTTGGCAGCTCGACCGATGTTCTTGCGTTGATGCAGCGATTAAACAAGGAGCAGGGGCAGACCTTCGTGATCGTTACTCATGACCCGCAGGTGGCTGCGCTGTGCGAGCGCATCGTGCGCATGAAAGACGGGGAGATTGTCGAGAATGGGTAGCTTTCTCAATTCCGTCGCCATCTATTTTGCGGTTGCATTAGGGTTGATTCTGGCCGGGGCAGCGCTTATATCGCTGCGCAATCCGATCATCGGGAAGCTGGGGGTCCGAAATATACCCAGGCGGCCAACGCAGTCGGCGTTGATCGTCTTCGGACTCACGCTCAGCACGATGATAATCGTATCGGCTCTCAGCCTGGGCGATACGTTGGACAACACGGTGCGACGGCAGACGATCGATGCTTACGGGCAGATCGATCAGGTGGTTTCGCCGCCTTTTCTGATGGACCTGACGCAGTTGGCAGACGGAGGAATCATCGACCCGGAGCAGGCGAGTAGTCCGCAGAGCGCGGCTCTGTTAAACGCGCTCACGGAAGGGGACCTCACCTCTTTGATCGCGGTCCTCGACGAGGGGCTGCCAGGAATAACCGAGGAGCGGCAAGCACAGTTGGAGGAGCAGGCGGCGGCGTATCCTCTGATTGACGGCATAGCAGGCTCGATTCTTTTTCCGACCATAATACGCAACGTGAATACCGGGCAGGGCGAGCCCTTGGGATTCCTGTTTGCGGTGGACGAAGGATATGACACCGGGTTCGGACTGCATGACGTTGACGGCGAGCCGGTGCGGACGGTTGATTTGCGGCCGGGGATAGGCGATGTCTTTGTCGACCTGGTCGGGCTGTGGGAGCAGTCAGGAGAGACTGCGGGTGTGATTGGGACCGCGCTGGGGATGGAGGAGGTGGGACTGGTTGAAACTGCCCTGGCAATCGGCGCGGTTGGGGCGGTGTTGTTGCAGGAGGAAGGCCCAAGTTTCACGCTGCGGCAGCTGGAGATTCCGGTGGAGACTCTTCGCAACCTGGGATTTCCCGGCGCAGTACTTGACGAGATAGACGCAGATGTCATCAGCCTGGAGGGGTTGGGAATCAGCGACGATGATCTGGCAGAACTCAATTTGGATCCTGATGCGCCGATTATGGTCCCAACGCTGCCGATGCTTGGGCTTGATGTGCCGAACCAGCAGGAACTGATTGTAGCGGCGACGGAGGCGCTTAGCTCGATAAACCTGAACACGTTGGGGCAGGATGTTGACGCGCGGCTTGGGGATTTTGGACTGCAGCTCCGTCAGGGAGAAGTGTATCTGAACGAAGTGGGGGCGCGGCAGCTCGACGCACGGGCGGGCGATTTGCTGGAGATCTTCATAGGGCCGATTCCGGTACCTTACCGTGTGCGGGCGGTTGTGGCCGAGTCCGGCCCGTTGGGGGCAGTTCTGCCGGTTGTGATGATGCACACGGATGAGGCGCAGAAACTGCTCTTTATGCCGGGCAGGGTCAACAACATTTTGATCTCGAACGCAGGTGACGAGGTCGACGGCATGGTTCATACGGCGGAGGTGAGTGACCAGTTGCGGGCGCTGTCTTTGAACGAGCCGCGAATGGCCGCGCTGCTGGTAGTTTTGCGCAGACCGGAGTTCGCTGATGTCGTGCGGAGGGAGGGAGCGGCGCCGGAGAATCCGCTGTTCGAGGACAATGACGCGCCCGAATTTATTATGCAGATAGCCGGACTGTGGACGCAAGCGACGAGCTTCGAGTCGGACATCGACGTCTTGGTTGGCTACGTAAGCGGTCCAGCCGACGCCGAAATCACGACGGAGTTGCGGGCGGCGCTGAGCAGCGGTGCAGTGCAGGACTGGCTAAGAGATTTGCCGCTGGGGAACGAAGATCGTCTGGCGTTGGAGGGGGGACTGGCCGATATACGCGACTTCGAGGTTCTTGCGCCGCTGAGCAAACAGTTTGTCACGGATGTAGCGGAAGTTGGAGGCATCGCATTGGGAACCGTTTTCTCCAGCTTTGGAATCCTTTCTATCTTTGCGGGCGTACTGCTGATCTTTCTGATTTTTGTGATGCTGGCTGCTGAACGGCGCAGTGAATTGGGTATCGCGCGGGCGGTGGGGATGAGACGTATCCACCTGGTGCAGATGTTTGTCACTGAAGGTCTGATTTACGACCTGGCCGCGGCGCTGGTGGGACTAGGCCTGGGACTGCTGGTCTCGTACGGCATGATCGGTTTCATTAGCGGTCTTCTGAACAGTATCGCGCAGCAGGTGCAGGGTGCAACAGTGCCGATCCGATTCTATTGGAGTGCGGCGCCATCTTCACTGATTATCGCCTATTGCCTGGGCGTCATACTTACATTCGTGGTCGTGACGGTAGCTTCGTGGAACGTAAGCCGGCTCAATATCATCGCCGCAATCCGCAATTTGCCTGACACATCGAACGGGAAGAAGCAGGGTTGGCTGCGGCGCGTGCTACGCGGGCTGGGGCTGATGGTTTTGCTGGGGGGAGGGGGTTATCTGGTCTGGCTGGGCCGCGAGAGCGGACAGACGGTTGCGTTTATTGGGGGAACGTTGCTGCTGGCAGGGGTTGGCTGGACCGGCGGGCTCTTGAGCCGCAGATGGAGCCCAGGGCAGTATGACCTACATAAACGTCTTGTTTATACAGTCATCGGGCTTGGCCTGTTGGCAATGTGGGGCGTTCCCTGGAGCACGATTTTCGACACAGACCTGCCCTGGTTCAACCAGAATCCCGGATTCACGCTGCTCTCCTTTGCGTTGAGCGGACCGTTTATCATCATTGGCGCGATCATGGTGGTGATGTTCAACGCCGACAGTATTGCGGGCCTGTTTGTGCGGATTGTGGGTGGAATCGGGCCGCTGACCCCTGTGCTCAAGACGGCGGTGGCTTACCCGCTCAGCAATCGCTTCCGAACGGGAACAGCGATTCTGTTGTTCGCGATGGTGATCACGACTGTGACCGTGATGAGCGTGGTCATACGGGCGACGGAGGTCGTCACGGAGCCTAGCGAGGAGCGGACGGCGGGATTCGACATTGTCATGTCGCCGAGCCTGCTCAGTTTCTTTGATCCGGTTACGGATATACACGAGGAGGCGGACATAAGATCGGACTTTCCAAGCGAAAGGCTTGCGGTCCTGGGCACGGTCGCCCGTTTGAGGTTGACCGCGCGGCAGCTCGAACCGGAATCGGGGGTCGACAACACGGTGACGGTCGAAATGACTGGAATCGATGAGGGCTATACGAAGCAGGCCGCGCAGCATTATGGGTTCCAGATGCGGGCTGAGGGCTTCAGCAGCGACGAGGAGGTCTGGCAGGCGCTGGCTGAAAGGGATGACGTGGCGGTAGTCACTCCATGGTGGGTTGAAGATCCTCCTGAAGAGGATACCGAAGGTTCAGGGGCATCTTTCGATCGCGGCAGGCGGGATGGGGGGCCTCCCTGGCAAAGGGGCCTCCAGTTAGAGGGATTCTACCTGGAGGAGGGCGGCAAGCTGCCGCACGTGCTCGTCGAGCTCAGCAATACCGTTGCAGTCGCTACCACAGGGGCGGGTTTCTCATTTGGAGGTGTTGAGGCCGAGGTTTCAACCAGCAGCCCAACGGGCTTTGAAGGCGGTGAGGAGATTACGCACACTGTTCAGATTATCGGCGTGTTGGCGAGCGAGGATACACTGGCACAGGGCAGTATTCAGATGAACCGCCGCATTCTAGACAAGCTCAATGGCGAGCCTGTCCGCCCAAGCGCCTTCTATGCCAAGGTCGCGGAGGGCGAGAGCTTGGCAGAAACTGCGCGGGCACTGGAGAAATCGATGCTGAGCAGCGGTTTGAATGCGGCTCCTCTATCCGAGTTGTTTGCGGCCGGCCAGGCCGTGTTGCGTGGGATACTGGGACTGTTCCAGGGATTCCTGGCCTTGGGGCTGGTTGTGGGTATAGCCGGGCTTGGCGTGATAAGCAGCCGGACGGTTGTAGAACGCCGGCAGCAGATCGGCGTGTTGCGGGCGATCGGCTACCCGTCGAGCACCGTTGCATTGCTGTTTGTGTTGGAGGCAAACTTCATCGCGCTGACGGGAATACTTCTTGGGGGTATCACCGGTCTGATATTGGGTGACAAGACGATTGGACAGGCCTATGACTTGGCGACGCAGCAGAGTTTTCCGACGCCATGGTTGACCATTGCGGCGATGCTGTTTGCGGCCTGGTTTTTCTCGCTGCTCACTACGATTCTGCCGGCGTGGCAGGCGTCGCGTATTTATCCGGCGGAGGCGCTGCGATATGAGTGAGCGCATTCCATCTGGCTGGGACTGCCAGGAGTTGGGCACGGCATCGCCATCGTCTTGGTAGCGGAGAAATTACCATTCGTAATGTTTATACTTCTCAGCCCAGCCGCCGCTTGAAGATAGCATTTCGCCTGCAGCTTCAATAAAGAACAGCCAGCGCGGCTCCTGCATGGTTGTTTCGAGATATTTCAAGCCGCTTGCGCCCCCATAGCGTTCGGCCATCTCCTGGCCGATGGCGACCCACTTTCCGCCCACGTTCGGTTCTTCGACCACGCTAGCATTCCCCTTCACCAGCACGCGACGCCCGTCCTCGGCATCGATACAGAGAAAAACACGCCCGTCGTTTTTCAGATAGCGGGCCCAGGCCGAACGGGCGCGGGGCACGACGTAGAAGCCGCCGTCGGCATAGGTGAACCAGCAGGGCACGACGTAGGGCGCGCCTTCTTCGTCAACGCAGGCCAGTCGGCAAATCGTGTTGCTGTGCAGTAGTTCGTCAATCTGAGATTGGGTCATTACAGGCATTATTTGCTCCTGTCATGTTGATCGGACCTGTTGAAAGGCCTTACCGGAATCGCAGCCCGTTCTGTGGGCAGCGGACCGATTTTTCCCCATCCTAGTCTTAACCTGGTGGCGGCAGAGAGCTCTTTACCCCGTGCCTCCAAGTAGGCTACCCTATACCAAGTTTACCGATATTTCAAACGCGGTTTCGACAATGGAATCTCTTTCTGGTATGATCTGCGGTTAACGCGTTCAGAGTCGGACTCCATCCGGAGCGAAGGCTTATGCCAGCCTGGTGTGGAATATCCGCTCTTTCAAACCTTACTCTTGCGAAAGAAAAATGACATGGAAGCCGAAGTCTTGGAGTTTTTGCAGGCAGACCGCCACGCGATACTGGCGACAAACGGAAGGAATGGTTCCCCTCAGTTGACGCCGGTCTGGTACGTGTTTGAGGATGGTGTGCTGTATGTGAGCGCGCAGACTAAGACCGTGAAGGTAAAGAATCTGCGGCGGGACGCGACAGTATCTGTCTGTATCGATGGCGGACGGGGCGACGCCCGCTATGTGGTTTTGAGCGGCAAGGCTGAATTGATCGAGCCCGGCGAGAGTCAAAAGGCTCTGCGCTGGCAGATCGTGAGGCACTATTACGCTGAGGAAGCGGAAGCCAAGCGCTATTATGAGACTGTTCAGGACACAATCGGGGCAATTATTTCGTTGCGGGCCGAGCGGATGGTGTTGAGCGGATTTTGAGAAACAGAAGGTTTGACGGGGAAACGCCTCTGAAAGTTTGCGTTTGTCACCTCCGCCAAGAGACCAAGACTTTGGGGACCAGACGAAGAGGAGTGGATTGTGTGTCGTAACATCAAGAAGCTTCGCCAGCCGGAGAGGTTGCCGACGGAGCAGGAGCTAAACGATGCCGCCCTGCAATTTGTTCGCAAAGTGAGCGGCTATCGAAAGCCGTCCAGGGTCAATGAGAAGGCATTTAACAACGCTGTCAGCGAGATTGCAGGGGTAACTCGGCGACTGTTCGAAGACTTTGAGACTCGGTAGATTTGTAAGCCTTTGCAAGCAAGAAGGCAGCGGATTGAACTCGGGTCGACGTAGGCAGAATTTGAGACTAACAGGAGCAGGAATATGAGCAGAAGTGCTGTGCCATCCGACCTCGATATTGCCCAGGCCGCGGAACTGATACCCATTTGGGAAATTGCGGAAAAGATGGGGTTGGGCAGGTCGGACATTGAGCTGTATGGCGACAATATGGCGAAAGTGCGGCTGGAGGCGATTGAAAAACTGGCTGATCGCCCGAACGCACGCTACGTATTGGTTACCGCGATTACGCCAACCCCTTTGGGCGAAGGCAAGTCGACAACTACGGTCGGCCTGGGACAGGGTATGCACCACATTGGCAAGAAGGCGACGGTGGCGATACGCCAGCCGAGCCAAGGCCCGACCTTTGGGATCAAAGGCGGGGCGGCCGGCGGGGGATACAGCCAGGTTGTGCCGATGGAGCAGTTCAATCTGCATATGACCGGCGACATGCATGCGGTGACGGCTGCAAACAACCTGCTGGCTGCGATGATTGACGCGCACATCTACCAGGGGAACGCGCTGGAGATTGACCCATACAGTATTATGTGGCGCCGTGTGATGGATGTGAATGACCGGGGACTTCGCAATATCGTGAGCGGACTGGGCGCAAAGTCGGACGGGCCGCAGCGGCAGACCGGTTTTGACATTACCGCGGCTTCGGAAGTGATGGCGATTCTGGCATTGACAACAGATCTGGCCGATATGCGGGCGCGCTTCGGGCGTGTGACGGTTGGCAGAGATCGGAAGCGCCAGCCGGTTACAGCGGAGCAGATTCAGGCAGCGGGCTCGATGACAGTCCTGATGAAGGAGGCGATCAAACCGAACATTTTCCAGACGCTGGAGAACACGCCGGCGTTGGTCCACGCCGGGCCGTTCGCCAACATTGCGCACGGCAACAGTTCTGTGCTGGCCGATCTGATCGGGATCAAGACGGGGGACTACCTGATAACAGAGGCAGGGTTTGGGGCCGATATCGGCGCGGAGAAGTTCTTTAACATCAAGTGCCGCTATAGCGGGTTGCGGCCTGACGCGGCAGTGCTGGTAGCGACGGTGCGGGCGTTGAAGTCACATACCGGGCGTTATCGGGTAGTGCCCGGAAGGCCATTGCCAGAGGCGATGCTGCAGGAGAATCCCGATGATGTGAGTGAGGGCGCGGCGAATCTTCGCAGACAGATTAAGAACGTGCGGGCACACGGCGTCAGCCCGGTTGTGTGCGTCAACTGTTTTGCCAGCGACTTTCAAAGCGAAATCGATGTGATAGGGCGTGTTGCCGAAGAGGAAGGGGCGCGGTGGGCGGTCTCCACCCACTGGGCGGAAGGCGGCGGCGGCGCAAAAGAGTTGGCGCAGGCTGTGGTCGAGGCGGCTGAAGAACCGAGCGATTTCCGCTTCCTCTACGACCTTGAACAGCCGTTGAAGGCGAAAATAGAAAAGATTGCGACTACGATTTATGGCGCTGACGGGGTTGAGTACGCTGCGCTGGCCAATAGGCAGATCCGTCAATATGAAGAAAGTGGATTCGGCGATCTGCCGATTTGCATGGCAAAGACGCACTTGAGCCTAAGCCACGATCCCAGGCTAAAGGGCGCGCCGTCCGGATTCACTGTGCCGGTTCGTGAAGTTCGCGCCAGCGTAGGGGCCGGTTTTATCTATCCGCTCCTGGGAGAAATGCGAACAATGCCCGGCCTCGGCAGCGCCCCTGCTGCCCAGAATGTAGACATCGATCTGGAAACGGGACAGGTTACCGGGTTGTTCTAGAGTGTGTGTGAAAGGAAACTCCACACTTCTGAAACGCCTCGAATCGCATCTCTATGCTTAGCTGTGAGGCAGCAAGAACAGCTGCAGGTCCTTTGCGTTGGGTCAGCATGAATTCCAGGCAGAATATAGGATTCGATGTTGAATTGCCCATGCAGGGCCCAGTTTAGAGGACTGCTGGGCAATGGAGGAAAACCGTTCCCTCTTAGCCATATGATAACTGCTAAGCCATATGTTGTGCCTGTCTTGACGAGCCCTCTATCAATGCCGCCATTGAGGCAATCTGATAGCGTATTTGGTTGGCGTCAGCCGGGTTGGTGCAGCGGCGCTGCTGGAATGAGCACACACGGTCGATGAGCAGTGGTTTTGGAGGGGGGCGTTGCGGGGGCGCAGCCCCTGCACAAGGGAGGGCGCTTGCGCCCGACCGCCAAGAAACAGAGAGAAATGCGTAAGCAAGGGCGCTGGCTCGCCACCTTCAAGGCTGCGAGATACTTGCGGCTCAGTGGTTACGAAGTTACTTCGAGGTAGGGGCGCCCTGTCAATACGATGTGAGAAAGAAGAGTGTCCTTTTTGTGCTATAAGGAATTCGATGCCGAATTTGGACTGATCACGGCGAATCAGGGTACAATGTAGGTTATGCCTTTCACCTTTCACGCTGCTTGGCTCACATCTGGGAAGCCATCAATAGATGAAAATGAGCAAGATGCCTACGGTCTGGCTCATATGTCACTTGCACCTGGGCAGGCGGATTCGACGGCCACGCAGGGGCAACTGTCTTCCGGCCTTGCCGACGGTAGCGGCGTTCCATTCGTTGCGGGACAAGAAAGACCTCCTGTTCAGTCTGAATCCACCGGTGCTACCTCTCTTGAGGGGGGGCCACGCCTGTTCCTGTGGGGAGAAAACCATGATCCTCCCAGCGTCTGGGAGAACGGCGGTCCCGGTGAAAACGGAGGGTCGTCGGTTGACCGGGCGGTAACCGACTCCGGGGCGGCGATGCCGGCGCCTTCTCCTAACGGCCGAACAGAATCCCGTTCGCAAGGCGCAAGAGGCAGCGGCAAGATTCCGTCTCACCCAGGGCAGATGCCGGTGGGAGGTCTGCGCCAAACATTGAAGCAGCTGGCGACTGCTAGTGAGCTGACCAGCTTCATGGGAAGTCCCGCCACTGCCCGTGTGTGGCTGCCAAGCCAGAATGGACTCCCTCAGACACGACTTGGTTCCTTTCAGAAAGGCGTCAACGCTCTTTCAGGGGACCAAACGCCATACAGGTTGGAACCTTGGCAGGTCACTGGATTGACGTTGGACCCCTTCAACACGCTGGCATTTCTCAGTCGGTTTACCAATCAGAGGCTGATTGAAGTTCCCTCACCTACTTCGTTATTTCGCCACGCTCGTTTGGGCAACGACCTGTTGTTTTGGAGCCATGCAGCCAAATTCGTCCTGGAGCTTCTTGCCGGGCAGCACTTTTTGCCAGGGTTGATCCCGGATAAGAGAGGTCGATTCTGGGCCGCCTGGCAGCCATTTCTGCTTGAGGCAAGTCTACGTGAGCGCCTCGAGCTTCTGGTGGCAGCGATGCCTCCGATATGCAGGGCCTACGAGTTGGATTCGCTGGACGAAGCGCCGGCGCCGGGCGCGATACTTGAACACTTCATTGGTGTCTTGATTAATCGTGCCATCAGGGAGTGGACCCCTGGGGGTGCAGGCCTAAACGGTGACGGCCAAATCGCCGATTCGTTACACCATCCGACCAGCAGGCAGCAGGCCGCTGTCCCGTCTTCGGGCTCATTGTGGATGGACGGGCTCACTGGCGAGGATCCGTTACTGCAACTTCCTCCCCAGCCGGCCCATCAGCTGTACAAACGATGGATCGAGTGGATGGAGCAGCTCCACGCCTCGGTAGCGGATTCCAACTTTCAGGTGGCATTCGCGCTTGAGCTGCAACCGGATGAACATGGATTTTCGACAACAGAGGCGGACGATGACGAAGTCTCGCCTGTTCCGGTTACGCTTAACACATGGCACCTGCATTTCTATTTGCAGGACAAAGACGATCCTGATCTGCTAATACCTGCGCAGAAGGTTTGGAACGAGAATGGTCAAAGCATCCGCATAGAGGGTCGGCGTTTTGACCAGCCTCAGGAGCGCCTGCTTACTGGTTTGGGCATAGCGAGCCGCCTGTTTGCGCCCATACGTGAAAGCTTAAGGGCCCCGCGGCCTGAACGCGCAATACTGTCGCTGGAGGAGACGTACCTCTTTTTGAAGGAGATTGGCCCGCTCCTGCAGAGCAGTGGTTTTGGTGTAATTATGCCGGACTGGTGGATGGGGCGCAGCCGGTCCCGCCTCGGTCTGCGCCTGCGATTGGGCAGTCCTGCCGATTCCGGCGGGGAAGGTGACGTTCGGATTGGCGGGAACCGCGGGGTACGGCGCGGAAGTGCAGGGGAAGGACTTGACGGTGGGGCCTCGCTGGACTTGAGCGGCTTGATCCGTTTCCGCTGGGAGCTGACTCTTGGCGAGCAGACGCTGAGCAGAGAGGAGTTTGAGCGCCTTGCAAACCTGGGGTCTCCGCTGGTACGGATAGGTGAAGAGTGGCTGGAGTTGGACCCGGAGCAGGTTCAGGCGGCAAGGCAGTTCATAGACCGCAACGAATCGGCCGGCAGCATGCCTCTTCTGCAGGCTGTGGGACTGGCGCAGGCCTTTTCTCGCACGGAAGGAGAAGGCACTGAGCCAGAGCTAGAGCCATGGCCATCGTCGAGACTCGACTGGCACCAACCAATCGGCACGCCTGAAAATCAGGAAGGGACACTACTGACGAGGTCTGCGCTGCCAACCGGGCGAGCCAATGACTGGGACATGGTGGAAGGGCTGGAAGGGCCGGAAGGCCCGGAACTCCCTTTGGAGGCGGTAGTCGCGGACGGATGGCTCGGCGCGGCACTGGAGCGTTTGCGCGGTGCGGAACCGATAGAGGATATACGAGAGCCTGAAGGCTTCGTGGGTACACTGCGTCCCTATCAGCGCCGCGGCGTAGGTTGGCTGTCCTTTTTGCGGCAGATGGGGCTGGGGGCTTGCCTGGCCGACGACATGGGATTGGGTAAGACGATTCAGGCGATTGCATTGCTGCTTCACTCTCGCCAAAAGGCTCGAGAACAGAGCAAACTTGCTGGTGGCCAGGGGTTGGAGACGTTCCGGCCGGCGCTTCTCATTTGCCCTACGAGTGTCGTTGCAAATTGGCGGCACGAAATCGAAAAGTTTGCTCCGAGTCTGCGATTACTGCTTCACCACGGCAGCGGCAGGCTTAGCGGCGAGGCATTCAGCTCCGCGCTCGCCGAGCAAGACATGGTGATTACCAGTTTCGGGATCGCGCGCCGGGATATTGACATGTTGGAGGCGCAGGAGTGGAGTGAGCTGATATTGGACGAGGCGCAGAATATTAAGAATCCGTCGGCCAAGCAGACGCAGGCGATTCGACGTTTGACCGGACAGTCTCGCGCCGCGAGCGAGAGTACGCGCGCACAGCCATTTCGCGTGGCGCTGACCGGGACGCCTGTAGAAAACCGGCTCCTTGAATTGTGGAGCATAATGGAGTTTCTCAATCCGAGCTATTTGGGGAAGCGAGAGCATTTCCGGCAGCAGTTTGTCCTTCCGGTCGAGCGCTATAACGACGAGTATGCGGCTGCCGATCTTCGGCGCATGGTGCAACCGTTCCTGCTGCGCCGATTGAAGACTGATCCGACAATCATTTCAGATTTGCCCGAGAAGAATGAAATGGTCGTTTACTGCTCCCTTTCCAAGGAGCAGGAGGATCTCTACACCCGGGTAATCGACGAGACTATGGCCCGCGTGGAACGAAGCGAAGGCGTGCAGCGGAGGGGGCTGGTACTAAGTCTGTTGCTGAAACTGAAACAGGTGACGAACCATCCGGCCCACTACCTGGGGGAGAAGGAGCCCCTCGAAGGGCGCAGTGGCAAGCTCAGCAGGCTGACCGAGATGCTTGAAGAGGCGCTTGCCGTCGGCGACCGCGCTCTGGTGTTCACTCAATTTGTAGAGATGGGCCACCTGCTGCGCCGGCATTTGGTGGAGAGCCTGGGTCATGAGGCGCTGTTTCTGCACGGGGGCACGCCGGCATCGAAACGCGAGCAGATGGTGCGCTCATTCCAGGAAGACAGTAACGGCGCGCCGATATTTGTACTCAGTTTGCGTGCAGGGGGCGTTGGCGTGAATCTGACCAGGGCGAATCATGTCTTTCACTTCGATCGTTGGTGGAATCCGGCGGTCGAGAATCAGGCCACAGATCGGGCGTTCAGAATTGGCCAGCAGCGTTCGGTGCAGGTCTATAAGTTTGTGGTAGCCGGCACCTTGGAAGAACAGATTAACAAGATGATCGAAAGCAAGCAGGACCTGGCGGAATCGATCGTCAACAGCGGTGAAGACTGGCTGGCTGATATAGATACGGAAGGGCTGCGCCAGTTAATTGCGCTGCGTAGCGGGGCCTGAGAGTGCCGGCATCAGGCTAAGAAATCCAGGGAATGCGACAAGAAATGACTCAGTTGCGCGGGCTTGCAATCGATAAGGCAGGTTACACTGACGTTGACAGCGTCTCAAATCAACTGTCGAAAATTCAGGTCTCCAAGAGGTCAGCTGACCTATGACTGAAGCTACCGACAGTAAGGGTTCGTGGGCGGGACGATGGTATGCGTTTCTGAATGGGCAGGGATTCGACCTGAACAGAGGACGGGCGCTGGCGCGCCGGATGCAGGTTAGCTCAATTGAAGTCCAGTTCGGCCGCATAATGGCGGAGGTGGACGAGGACCAACGCGGCGGCTGCCAGGTTGAGATTGAAATTCTTCCCTTGCGCGACGATGAATGGTCGGCCGTGCTCGATGCGTTGGCAGGCGAGGCACTCTATGCGGCACAGTTGCTGGCTGGGGGAAACGAATGGGACGTGTTTCTGACCGTTCTGGATACGGTATTCACTGACGCCAATGTATCGCTGCTTTCGTCGACAACTGAGGCTGGGGAGCTAACCGCCCGCTGTAATGTGTGCGAGAACCAGCACTCGGCATGTAAACACGCTTTGGTTGTGCTGTATCGGTTCGGGCAGATGATTACCGACGATCCCTGGCAGCTTCTTATGCTGCGGGGACGGGACCGGCAGCAGGTTCTTGCCGGGCTGCGCTTGCGCCGCAGCGATGGGAGTGAGGAGCAGCCGGACGGCGACAGTGCCTCGCCGAACATGATTTCCGACCCAGTTTTGGCCGGTTACGATGGCTTTCGGGCGCTGGAGGATTCGGAAGACCAACGAGTTGAGGGTCCTGCTCTGGCCGCGCAGATCGACTCATTTTGGGGAGGCCGACAGTTGGGCCCGGGCAGCACACGCCACGATCTGCGTGCATTGCACTACAATATTGCGCCGCCTCTCATTCGGCTCGCGCTTTTGCGCAGGCTGGGGCCGCCCCCCTTCCATCAGGACAGCCCTGAGACATTCGACAGGCTCTCGAGAATCTATTTTGAGGTGTCGGCGAAGGCGCTGGAATTAGCCTTTGCGCCCGAACCGGACGAGGAAGAAGTTCGTTGACTCGGACACAGGCAGGTAGGAGAGGCGTGTGATAAGTCAATTGTTGGCACAACGTGCGGCGGAGGCAAACCCAATCAGAGTCGGTATTATTGGCACTGGCAAGTTTGGCGCGGGCCTGGTAGCCCAGATTTCGCAAATGGAAGGGATGGAAGTCGCGGCCATCGCTGACATCAATGCCCACAATGCCCGCTACGCTTACCAGTCAAGCGGGGCGGGGTCGGAAGAGATTCGCACCGCGGAGATGGCGGATGAATTGGAAGACGCCGTCCGTGCTGGCCGACCGGTGATTGTCGAGGACGGCCTTGCCCTGACCGACTGTGAATCGATCGAAGTGATTGTGGAGTCGACGGGTCTGGCCGAGGTGGGCGCCCGCCATGCATTCCAGGCTCTGAGCAACCACAAGCACGTCGTGATGGTGAATGTAGAAGCGGATGTGACAGTCGGCCCGTTTCTGCGGCGCACAGCCGATGCCGCCAGCGTCGTCTACACGATGGTGGACGGCGATCAACCAGCGGTTACCTGGAATATAGTTGAATGGGCGCGCAGTCTGGGCCTGGAGATTGTCGCGGCAGGTCGCGGAACAATTTACTATGCCGACGATTTCGAGGGCACGCCGGAGACGGCGGCGGACCGGTTTGGATTTACTGAAGAGCATATTGAACGGCGTACGATCAACTTGAAGATGTTCAACTCCTTTCGCGACGGCACGAAGGCACAGGTGGAGATGACGGCCCTTGCCAATGCTGCCGGTCTCGAACCGGATGTACGGGGAATGCACGAACCTGCGGTGAACCTGGAGGAGATTCCCGTTCGCTTCAGTCTAAAAGAAGAGGGCGGGCTGCTGAGCAGGCATGGCGTGGTGGAGCTGGCGAATTCGGTCGCGGATGACGGAGAAACCATGCTGCCGAACGCGCTCAAGATGGGCGTGTTTGCGGTCGTACGGTCGGACCATCCATTTACCAGGGAAGACCTGGCCTCTCACGGTTGTCACGTTGGAGGCGACGGCAAGAATTTCCTGCTTTATCGCCCATATCACCTGGTGGCGGTACCGGCGCCCCTCAGTATTGCCCGGGCGGTCTTTTTCGGCGCGGCAAATGGTTCGTGCGCGCCGACAGCGACGGCGGATTGCATTACAGTGGCAAAGCGGGCCCTGCAGGCTGGCGAGGTGTTGGATGGGGGAGGGGGATATACGGTCGTAGGTCAGTGCGAGAAGGCGCACGTCGCGAGACAGGAGGGGTTACTTCCGCTGGGTCTTGCGGAACGCGCAGTTCTCAAGCGCGGCGTCGCCAAGGGCGAGGCGATTGGCTACGGGGACGTAGACCTGAACGAGGATTCCTTTGTTCTGAAGATGCGGCGGTTGCAGGACGAGCTGACAGAGTAGGTGTAACGGGAGATTCCTGTGAAGTCCGATCGAACGCGAGCAAGAATTGGCCTGTTGCCTACCGGGCACCACTACTATTGGGAACAGTACCCCAGGCTCAAGTCGATGGGCTTGGGCATGTACGGCAAGCTGAGAGAACTGCTGGATCCGCTCGGAGAGATCATTGCGCCGGAACTGGTAGATACTCCGCAGAAGGCGGCAGAGGCGGGTGAAATGTTTCGGCGCGCCGAGGTCGATCTGCTGCTGATCTTTCCATTTGGCTACACACCGAGCATGGACATGTTGCCGGCGGTACAGGGATTGGAAGTGCCGATCCGGCTGCTCAACGCGCACGAGGACAGCGCATATGACTATGCCGCGGCGGATACTACCGACTACCTCCATCATGAAGGAGTCTGCTGCATTCCCGAGTTTGCCGGCGCGCTCACGAGCCAAGGGCGCCGTTTTGCGGTGCGTACCGGGCCGTTTGACGACGAGCGTCTGCAGCAAGAGTTGCAATCGGACTTTGCCGGCGCGGGCGCGGCCCGCAGTTTTCGTTGTTTGAACGTTGGGCTGATTGGTCAGGTATACCCTGGCATGACTGATATGCCTATTGACGAACACCGGCTACTGCGTGTGACTGGGCGAATGCTGGCGCGACCGGAAGTTGAGGAGTTTGAAGAGGCTTACCTGCGAGTAACTGAGGACCAGCTGGAGGAGATGTACACAGAGCTGCGCCGCGTATATGCGGTAGATGCAACGGTGACCAACGAGCACATGCGTTTTTCGGCGCAACTGGCTGTTGCCTACGACGAAGTTATTCGACGGCACGAAATCGACGCGTTTGGCTATTATTGGTGGGGCGAGAAGGCGTTGATCACACAGTTGCGGGCGCAGTCGGGACTGGCAGTGTCGCGTCTGGCGGCGCAAGGGTGTCCCGGCGTCACCGAGGGAGACGTCAAGACGGCGCTGGCAATGAAGCTGTTGGATCTGTTGGGGGCAGGGGGAATGTTCGTCGAGTTCTTCGCGATGGACTTTGAAGAGAACTCCTTCTTGATGGGTCATGACGGCCCGGCCAACATTGGGATGGCAGACGGCCAGCCGCGCCTGATGCATTTGGACACCCACCACGGGAAATCCGGGCATGGATTGGGCATCGACTTTGACCTGAAAGAAGGGCCCACAACGTTGCTGAACCTGACGCAGTTCGATGCCGGGGATACTTTCAAGTTGATCTATACGGTCGGCGAGATCGTAGACGGACCCATTCTCAATATCGGCAATCCAAACGCCAGGGTGAAGGTTGCCCGTCCGCTGCATGAGGTGATGGAGGACTGGTGCCAGGAAGGGCCGTCCCACCATATTGCGATGGGATATGGCGATCAGAGCCAGGCACTGGAGACCTTCGCCGAGGCGATGGGATTTGATATTGTGCGAATTTAGCATTTGGTCATATGGCTTGCATTGGACTGCATAAGGCCTGATTTCTTGCTCAAGGACAGCCAATTGCGTTTTGTATTTGGGAAGAAGTTCAAGGAAGACGCAATTCACCAGGGTTCATGATTGGAGAGATGGATGGAATATCGACAGCTAGGGCGGACGGGGCTTAAGGTATCGGAAATCTGCCTTGGAACGATGACCTTTGGTCACGGGACAGAGGAACAAGAGGCTGTGCGTATCGTCGACCTGGCGTTTGACGCTGGCGTCAACTTCTTTGATACGGCCAACGCCTATGCTGACAGCGCCTCAGAAACGATCCTAGGCAATGCACTAAAGGGGCGGCGACGCAATGCAGTCGTGGCCACCAAGTTTTTCAACCCGATGGGCACAGATGTCAACAGTTCCGGTACAAGCCGATTTCATATAATGCACACGGTTGAGGACAGTCTGCGCCGATTGCAGATGGACTACATTGACGTTCTCTATATTCACCATGTGGATACGCAGACGCCGCTGGATGAGACATTGCGGGCGCTTGATGACCTGGTGCGGCAGGGCAAGGTACGCTACACGGCTTGCAGCAATTTTGAGGCGTGGCGTCTGATGGAGGCAATGTGGCTCAGCGACCATAACGGCTGGGAGCGATTTGCCGCCTATCAGCCCCAGTACAGCCTCGTGGTGCGCGATATCGAGCAGGAGATCATCCCTGTTTGCGAATTGAAGGGTATTGGCGTGGTTGTGTGGAGCCCGTTGGGCGGGGGATTCCTGACGGGCAAGTACAAGCCAGGCGAACGCACACATGGCGGGACGCGCTCGGAGGAGGGCTGGGCCTTCCCTCAATCATATTTTGCGGCGAATGCAGATCAGACGCTGGCGACGTTACTGGAAGTGGCTGCAGAGCTGGATCGAACGCCAGCCCAAGTGGCAACACGGTGGGTATTGGAGCAGCCTGTCATAACCAGCGCTATCGTTGGCGCGCGTACATTAGGCCATGCACAAGACAATTTTATGGCAGGCGGCTGGACTCTGCCGGCGGAGGCACTCAGGAGGCTTAACGAAGTTTCTCACCTGCCGGATCGCTATCCCAAGTCGATGGAAGCCAATATGCACGAGCGGCGCAACGCCGCGGTTGAGATGGGGTCTTTGCAGGCGTGAGGGAGGTAAGTTGCACTCTAGCCTTTTGCTCTAGTCAAAATGCGAAGTGTGGTTATATTGGGGGAAGGGTGGAAATTAAGTAAAGGTCAAGGACAGGTCGGTTAGAGATGTACAGTGTTCTGGAATTTCAGGGAAGCAGAGAGGAATACGAAGCGATTTTGGCTTTGAACAGAATGGTATCTCCCGATAGCCGAGGCGAGACTGTTGATGAGCTAATGGAGGAGGAAGCAAATTGGCCGGCAGACAAGCTTTTTAAGCGATTTGTCGTTCAGACAGATGGCGAGGTCGTTGCGGCAGGGGTCTGTTTCGAGGCCTATTGGGAGTTCAAGGCTGGCACAGTACATCTTCATTTTGAGATCAATCCGGAGCATTCAGCTGAGCAGATACTGCCCGCTCTGTACGCTTCTATCATTGAGTTTCTCAAGAGGAGAGATGAGACGGTTCTTTGCCTGGCATGCGGAATGAGCGAGGAAGACGGCGCCCGCGTGCAGTTCCTGAAGGAAAGAGGCTACGAGAAGGTGATGGGTTGGGTTTCTTCGGAGCTGCCGGTCGCCGAGCTTGACCTGGGCGGCTTTGGGCCAGTTACAGAGCAGGTTGCCTTAGCTGGGATACGGATCGTCACTTTGAGGCAACTAAAGGAATTGGAACCTGATTGGAAGCGAAAGTTGCGTGACTTGCGATACGCGTTGCATTGCGATGTGCCTTCGCCTGACCCTGCGACGAAGCCATCGCTTTCCGAGTTTGAAGAGATGGTCTTGCGAGACCCGGCGCTGGTTGAGGATGCGTTTTTCGTGGCGCTTGCCAAGGACAGTTTCCTTGTAGGAATGAGCAACGTTTGGCGGAACGATGTAACTGGAAAGAGACTGGACGCGGGTTTGACCGGTGTAGAACGAAGTTTCCGGCGGAAAAAGATTGCCACTGCATTGAAGATTCATACAATCCGGTACGCTCAGGCCGCGGGGGCCGAGACTATTTCGACCAGGAACGAGGAAAAGAGCGTGATGTTAAAGCTCAATCTAGCGTTGGGATTTGAGCCTGGGCCGGCATGGCTGAGCCTTCGCAAGACAATAGATACCCACATTGGATGTTGATGCGAGGAAATCCAGCCCCCTTCGAAGGGATTTCACCTAGTAGGCGCGGGGAACGTTCCAACAAACCATTTGGCGAGGCAAGTTTGCTCTCGTCGCCAGAAGGGACAAATCGGTTCGATTTGTCCGGGAGAGAGTATTAGAATGAGTAACAACAAGACCTGGGCCGCGCAACTTGAGGAATCGCTGCAACTCTCACTTCCGCCGGTGGCGCTCGCCTTCGCAGATGAGGTGCCGGCAGGAATTCGGCCCTATGAGGAAGCGGCGCCGGCTGGCTGTTACTTCTGGCAAGAGGCAGCGCAACGGGTCTTTTCAACTTCCGCCAAGGATCATGAACTGTGTGCCATTGGCGTTCACACGCACAACCTTGCAGGCGCGTCTGCGTCTCAGCCGGTCGAACTGATGACGGCTCTGGAGGCGATGCAGGGGTTGGACTATGTGCGGGAGGAGGAGGTGGCTGGTATTCCGGTCCTGGCGGATTCAGTTCAGCACACCATTTACGGTCCGCTGGCGGACCTTCCGATGGCTGCCGATGTGGTTCTGTTGTTTGCCCAAGCGCAACAGAGTTTAATTCTTACCGAGGCAGTGGCGCGGGTCGACGAGGGGATCCCTCTTGCGATGGGCAGGCCGGCCTGCGCAGTTGTGCCGCAGGTCGTAAACGGCGGTCGGGCGGCGATGAGCCTTGGTTGTTGCGGCGCCAGGGTTTACCTGGATGCGCTGTCTGATGAGGTCGCGCTGTGGGCGATCCCTGGAGACAGGCTGGACGGGTATTGTAAAGAGATCAGTGGACTTGCCGAATCCAACGGGATTCTGACTGTTTTCCACCAGCGTCGGCGGGAGGATGTCGCCGCGGGCGGACGTCCCACGGTACAGGATTCGCTTGAGCGGCTGGCCGGTTAGAGCCAGGGATGAGCTGGGGAGAGTAGGGCGATGCGCAGTAGATGGAATGAAGCAGAGGCTGCCAGATTTGCGGGCGACCCGTTAGCGTTGCGCGTGTATACGTCGCGGCTGCTGGGCAGTGATCCCTCGCTTGTTCTGCATGGCGGCGGCAATACCTCGGTGAAAGCCACGGCGCCCGACATTTTCGGTGACGAAGAAGAGGTGCTGTACGTCAAAGGAAGCGGCTGGGATCTAGCGACGATAGAGGCGCCGGGTTTCGCGCCGGTGCGGCTGGATGCGCTGCGGCGCATGGCTACGTTGGAGGACCTGAGCGACAGCGCAATGGTTACCGCCCAAAGGGCTGCATTGACAGATCCCTACGCGCCTAATCCTTCAGTAGAGGCGATTCTGCATGCCATTATCCCGTTTCGCTTTGTTGAACATTCCCACGCGGATGCAGTGGTAGCTCTAACCAACACGCCGGACGGCGAAGCCCTTGTACGCGACCTGTATGGCCCTCAGATGCTGATCGTACCTTATGTTATGCCTGGTTTCATTCTCGCCCGTAAGATTTACGAGATGACGCTGGACACGGATTGGGATGCGTTGTCGGGCATGATACTGCTCAACCACGGCGTTTTTACCTTCGACGACGACGCTCGCAAGAGCTACGAGCGTCATATCGAGATCGTCACCGCAGCCGAGGATTATATTGGGACAAGACTCGAGGACTTGGAGAAGGGAGGCGACGGGCATTCTGGCGGAAGCGTTCGCCTGCAGGATTTGGCGCGGTTGCGCAAGGCGGTTTCAGAAGCCCGAGGACATGCCACCCTGGCTTCGCTTGACGACAGCGCGCCGGTGAGGGATTTCTCGGCGTTGTCGGGGGCACCTGCGTTAGCGACGCGCGGTCTGCTTACGCCCGATCATGTGATTCGGACTAAGCGCGTTCCGCTGGTCGTATCCGGAGAAGGGGCGGAGAAGGACGCGGCTGACTATGCCAGCGCCTATTGCGATTATTTTGCCCGGCACACAGATGGCAGCCTGGCACGACTCGACGCCGCGCCGCGCTGGGCGTTATGGCCAGGTCAAGGAAGCGTGGCTTTCGGGGCCAGCCCCAAAGAGATTGGCGTTATCGACGACATCAAACAGCATACATTGAGGGCAATCGGATGGGCGGAGGCACTGGGGGGATGGCAGCCGCTTGGCGAGGAGGAGATCTTTGCGATCGAGTACTGGGAGCTCGAACAGGCAAAGCTGAAAAGTGCGGGGCAAGCGCCGCCTCTTCAGGGAAAGATTGCCCTGGTTACGGGCGGGGCCAGCGGGATTGGCAAGGCATGCGTAGAAGCGTTTCTAGGTCTGGGCGCTGTCGTCGCAGCTTTGGATATCAACCCTGCGGTTTCTGACCTGTTCGACGGGCAGAACGTACTTGGGATATGTTGCGACCTCGCGGATGACGAATCTCTGGAAGAGGCCGTTGAAACGTTGGTGCGGCACTGGGGAGGGTTGGACATAGTCGTCTGCAACGCTGGCGTTTTTCCAGCCAGCCAGTCGCTGGCAGAGATGGACTCCGAGCACTGGGACAGGAGTATCCGCGTCAACCTGACCAGCCAGCAGCGTCTTCTACAGGCATGTGTGCCGTTTCTCGAGTTGGGCTGCAACCCAGCAGTTGTCATCATCGGCTCGAAGAATGCGCCGGCGCCGGGGCCGGGAGCGGGGGCATATTCGGTCGCGAAGGCCGGACTGACACAGTTGGCCCGCGTTGCCGCCCTGGAGTTAGCGGAAGCGGGCATTCGGGTAAACGTGCTACATCCCAATGCGGTCTTTGATACTGCGCTTTGGTCGGAGCAGCTGTTGCAAGAACGGGCTGCCAGCTATGGGATCAGCGTAGAAGAGTATAAGGCGAATAACCTGCTGGGGGTGGAGATCACATCGGCTGATGTTGCTGAAATGGCCTGCGCTTTGGCGGGGCCGTTATTTTTCAAGACAACCGGCGCGCAGATTCCGATTGACGGCGGCAACGAACGAGTGATATAGACTTGCTTGTTTAAGGCGCTGTGCGGGTCGGGTTGCGAAGGCCCCTTGTTTCCTACGGTGCTTACAAATTGCCTTGCTGGAACGGGACTTTTTCCCTATTCCACATTTAGAGTTGCATTTAACGGTGACAGAGGCAACTTTGCGCTGATCTTGGTGGATTGGTATACTGTTCAGGTTGCGCGGAGGAGCGGCAACCGGCCTTAGCGGCTGAAGCGACATTGTTGCGGCCGGCGTAACAGAAAGCAATATTCGGTTCTGTTCTTCCCCCCACCGTAAAGATGAAGTTAGGCTCCGGAGAATCTGGATTCTTCAGAGGAGGCCATTATGTTAAGAACCTTTAGTCGAGTTGCGCCTTTTTTGCTCCTGATCGCCCTGATAGCAAGCGGCGTTGTACTGTTTCGTAGTGGGCAACTCACGGCCAATTTGGCGGCGAACGATGGGTCGGAGCCTTCCACCGGGGCGCAGCCGGGGGCGGTCGATGCCCAGGCAACTATTCCAACCTATTTCGGTTCTTTGGAGGTCACGAAGTCACGCGCCGTTACACCTGGGGTGGGCGGAGAGGTCTTGGAAGTGTTTGTCGAGGTGGGCGACCTGGTTGAGGAGGGGCAGGAGCTTTTCCAGGTAGATTCGACTCGATTGGAATGGAATGTTCAGCGAGCCGAGATTGGTTTGGAGCTGGCCCGGATCGCATTGCTGGAGATTAATGAGCAGTCTTCGGAAGCCGATCTTGCGGTTGCAATGGCGAGTCTGGAACTGGAGAAAACCAACTTGGCTAAGCTTGAAGGCGGAGGTGCGACCGAAGACGAAATCGCAGCGACGCGTGCAAGCGCAACTGCGGCTTGGGCTCGATACAATGAATTGCAAGCCGGCCCCACCGCGGCCCGCCTTCAGCAACTGGGGGCCAACGTGGAGCGAGCCCAGCTGGCCGTAACGCAGGCGCAAAGGGCCTATAACGAGATCTCCTGGCGTGATGATGTTGGACGCACGCCGCAGGCTGCGAACTTGCAGCGCGTCACGATCGATCTCAATGTTGCGCAGGCGAGCTACAGTGAAGCTACGCAACCGCCGCGTGCTTCGGAATTACAGTCGGCGCTTGCCGCGGCACATAGAGCTCAGCACGCTTTAAACGAGTTGGAAAAGGGCGTATCTGAGGTGGAGTTGGCAGTTGGCAGAGCGAGGGTCGCGTCTGCGGAGGCAACCGTCCAGCGGATTATGGAGCTTACTGACAGCCAGAAGTCGGCCGAGCTCAGGGTGAGCCAGGCTTTGCTCAACCTGGAAGAATCGCAACAGATGCGAGACAAGGCCAGTGTACAGGCGCCGGTTACTGGAGTCGTGCTAGCTCTCAACGCCGAAGAAGGAGAGGTGATTGGGGCTACTTCGTCTGCGGTGGTCATTGGCGACCCTTCGGCATTAGAACTGATTGTCGGGATTCCTCAGGACCAAGTGCTGACAATGTCAGTCGGCGATCCGGTTCGGATCACCCGATACGGTAGCGAAGACATCTCGGTTCTTTCGACGATCGCCAAGATTTCGCCAATTAGCGTACCGGGCAAGGGCAACTCAACTTTCCCGGTGACAATCCGGCTGCCGGAGGAAGGTACTGCGCAGTTCAATCCTGGCATATTTGTATCGGCAACATTTGAGTAGTCTTTTTTGGTCTTTGACAGCTTGTGCCCGCTTTGCAGGGGTGGTTGTCAAACATTCCCGGGTCATTTGCAGACAGCAGGCATGGTTTCGGCGTTGAAATTATAACGTGGCCCGGGCGGTAATGGAGGGCGGCATGGGGGCGTCCTGATTGCCTCGGTGCCTTTTTCCTTTTGAGACTTCGTCCTATGCACCCAAAGGAGAGCGCAATGACGAACCACATTCGAGTGTTCGGGAGAGAACGATGAAGATTCGACTCGTATTGGGGTTCGCATTGCTATTTTTTGTTGCCACTGTCCAGCCTGGTTTAGTTCAAGGCGGGGAACTTGCAGAAGTGCTTGCGCAGTCAACGCGCAATACTCCAACCGTCCTGGCAGTCGTCCGCAACCAAGGGGCGACACTTCACGACCGACCTGATGGCGAGCCGATGCGGACGCTCGTAGGGGGTTCACTCGTAACGGCCCGGTTGCGCTCAACCGACCTGCAATGGGTGCTGGTCGAGACGCGAGATAAAACCGAGGGGTGGGTCGAAGTAGGGACACTGTTGGCGGCGGGACTAAGTCGTCTGCCGGTCGAAGTGCCGACGCCAACGCCGACATTATCGCCGACGCCGACGCTTACGCCCACACCAACACTTTCGCCAACACCAACATCGGACATAGCTGCACAGGAGTCGATGGAAGTTACTGGGACGCCGACGCCAGTACCGGAAGAAGAAAGCACGCCAATGGCGGCAGCCGAGGGAACGCCGGACTCAAGCATGGCGGAGGCCACTTCAGCGCCGACGGAAGAGGCGATGCAGGGGCAGTCAACGCCAGAGCCATCTGAAGAAGCGATGCCAGAAGCAACTCCGACGCCTTTTGTGCCGCCGGAGGGTCAGACGGCTTTGACCTTGGCCAGGATAGGCGGAGCAGTCTTGTGGGATGGCGAAGACGGGGCCTTTGTCGCTCATTTCAGGGCCGGCTCTCGCCTGACGGCCGCTTATCGCACTGAGGACAGCAGCTGGTATTTCGTTTACGACGACAACAATATTCACGGCTGGGCGATGGCGGAAGAGCTTCTTGTCGTGATGGGCGATTCATTGACTGTCGAACAATTCACCATTCCAGGGGAAGAAATCATTCCCATAGGAGAGGAAGAGACACCAACGCCCACACCTACGCCTACCGGTCCACCGGAGAAGGTTGTTGTGACTGTCAACAGTTTCGGCCAACGGTTGAACGTGCGCGGCGGCCCAGGAACCACGTACGACATCGTTGCCAAAGCGGTCGCAGGCGTGACCTTCAACGGGATTGGTCGGACGGAAGCGGGCGACTGGGTAAAGGTAGCCATCGCTGATCTTCCCAGCGGCTATGGTTGGGTTTCCGCTGCCTACGTTACAATCACCGGGTCGTTTGAGGAGTTGCCGGTGGAGGAGGCAATGGAGGAGAGTGACCGGTGATTTGTGGGAGAAGAATGTTGCATAACATAACCTCTTAACCTTGCCAATTTGCAAGAAATCTCATTTGTCGCTTCTCCCGCGTATAGCTGAATAAGGTTCTGAAAAAAGCCAAGCGATCCTGTTCACGACCTAAGTCTTGAACAGGATCGCTTTTTCTTGTCTTTCGTTCGCCGAGTTGGAGCTCACGGGCGCCGTGGAGTGCCTTCACAGGCGGAGCCAGGAAAAGCGCTTGCCCCCGCGTCCATTGATTTTTTCGCCACAGAGTGTCACCGAACTGCCGTCTGGAAAAAGGAGTGAGGGCTTGCTCGGCTGGGTGTTTTCGCCGAGCATCTCCAAAATCGATTGGGGCCCTCCCCCATTTTGCTGCATCACCCAAGTCTGGTTACAACCTCTTCCGGAACCAGGAACTTCAGGAATTGAGGCTGGAAAAGTCGGCAGCGGTAGTTTCGTTTTCAGTGGCACTTATCGGCGGAGAGAGCCAACGGCGGTGGCGATAGTTGAGAGGCGCAGATTCCTGGTTTTTCCTGCGATTGACACCGCCAATATGATCTTTTATAGTTGAAGCCCCGCCTTACTGCACTGGAAAAAGATGACGCCGCGGCCTTTCAAGTCGCATTCGCAGCCCTCTTCCATTGCCTTTCTGCACGCTACCTTTCCGAAAGATATGCACAGACAAGGAGAAGGGAAGAAGTGACGAAAAGCACATCGCTATCGAGCCGGCTGCATGGGCGGGTTCGTAACAGTGTGGCCGCTGGGAGCGACATTCCAGAACTATATTGAGATCCTGGAGGCGGGGACAGTTTAGAAAGCGTTTCTTGTCTCGGTCACGCGGACGGTGCTGGGAACGTCAATCAACATGGGGATGACGATATTGGCAGCATATCGGCTTTCAACGTCGTCGGAAGAGCTGAAAGGGCGTTCATTTTCTTGTGTGGCCCGTCCTGATCGCCATGCTGTTCAATGGGGGTCTGATCCCATGGTGGATGGCGATCCAAAACCTGGGACCGCTCAACAGCCTTTAGGCGCTGAAATTGCCGGGCGCGCTGCCGATCTGGAACGTGATCCTGCTGATGAACTTTTCCCGAGGGATCCCGAAGGAGTCGGAAGAGGCAGCGATCATCGATGGGGCATCCTATTGGGGTAAGCTTTACTACGGCTTTCTGCCTCTGTCGGTGCCGGCTCTGGCGACGCTCACTCTCTTCGCCGCAGTTTTCCACTGGAACGCCTGGTTTGACGGCATGGTCCTGATTATGGACAACGCAAAGTACCCGATTATGACCTTCCTGATAACGGTGGTGGTCGACATGAATTTGCAGATCCTGACAGTCAACTTGGAAGACATTTACAATTTGTCAGACCGGTCAATTCGGGCCGCCAACATCGTCGTCGCCACAGTGCCGATTCTGATCGTATACCCGTTCTTGCAACGCTATTTCATTCACGGAATCCGCCTGGGTGCTGTCAAGGGATAGCCGCCGCGGGGAAGCAGGAAATTGCTTCCTGCCCTTCTTGACGTAGGCACGTGCCAGCGCCCCTCGGCGACATCAAATTGCCAAACCATTGGACGCACATATTGCAGTACATCCATCACAGGAGCACATAAAATGGGAACCGCAGTCAAAATCGGCGTTATTGGCGCTGGGAGCGCGACTTTCTCCCTGGGGCTAGTGAAGGATCTGTGCCTGACTGAGAGCCTGAGCGGCAGCCATGTAAGTTTTATGGATGTAGACGCCGAACGGTTGGAGATGATCCATAGGCTGGCCGAACGGTATGCTGACGAGTTAGGGGCGGATATAACATTTAGCCAGACCCTGGACCGACGCGAGGCAATGCAGGACGCCGACTTCGTGATAAACACAGCTTCGGTCGTAACATACCGTTCTGGACTGGAGACTCGGGAGCTTATTAAGAAATTCGGCTACGATTGGGATGGTCCAAGTACGCTTGAGTATTCCTTTTACAATTCCTCCTTCATTTTGGAGGTGGCGAGAGAGATTGAAGAGACTTGCCCCGACGCATGGCTGATCCAGTCAGGAAACCCAGTCTACGACGGTTGCACAGCGATTGGCCGTGAGACGGATGTAAAGGTTTGCGGGCTGTGCCATGGCTATTATGGTTACCGGGACATTTGCAATATGCTCGAAATCGACCACACACAGGTCACATGGCAAGCGCCGGGGCTGAATCACAATATCTGGCTGACGCAATTTGAATATGAGGGCAAGGACGCGTATCCGCTGATCGATGAATGGATTGCGTCGAAGGGTGAGGAATATTGGGCAGAGACTGCCGCCAGCAGGGGTTTGCCTAGCGGGAAAACGGGCTGGTCGGGCGAGTTGACGCGGGCGTGGGAGATCGACCTGTCGCGGGCCGCGGTGCATATGTACAGACTATACGGGTTGATGCCGCTGGGCGACACGACCTGGATGAAGTATATCGGATGGTGGTACCACAAAGATTTCGATGCCAAGCGTTTTTGGTTCGGAGAGCCCTGGGGGGGTCAGCGCTCGCATCTTTCGTGGCCGATGTATGTAGACAACCAGGAGCGGAGAGTGGCACAGATTGCCCGTCTTGCCCAGGACCCTGCGGCGAGCCTGGTGGAAAATCTAGGCAGAAACATGACGATCGAGCAGCAGGTGCCAATTATCGATGCTCTGGTCAATGATAAAGAAGGCCAGTTCCAGGTGAATGTTCCCAATCAGGGGGCTCTGCCCGGTGTACCGGACGACATTGTTGTCGAGATTCCCGCGGTTGTGAACAAGGAGGGCATACACCGCATCCAGGTGGATCCGTTGCCGCCGAAAATCATGCTCACGCAGATTCTTCCACTGGTTCTCTCGCTGGAGCGCACGCTTTTGGCGATAGAGACGGGTGATCGATCCCTGCTACTGTGGGAGCTGCTTGACGCCAATGACACGCGTTCATATGCGCAGGCGGAAGAGGCGCTGGAGGCGATTCTAGGGCAGGATTTCCACAGGGAGATGGACGAGTATTTCCGCTGGCCCAAGGGATGGGATTCCAATGGTATCAGCAGGACGCCTGTTCGGGATGATCCTGTGATTCGGGCTGAGGAGGCCGTAGCGGCGGACTGAATGCAAATGACCGCTGAGTAACAGGGATTCTTCTATTGGGAGAGCCGTGTTAGAAATAGAGGGACTGCGGGGGGCGCGTCTGAGAACCGATTGAGCGTCCCCCGCATTTGTGTATGAATGTGGGAAGCTGGAGTTCAGGCGGATCAGTTGCACTAAAGAATCGATTGGAGCTGAGGAATGAAGATCGTCGAAGTAGAGACCATTGTGTTGAGGAACACCCCCCCTTATCGCGGCGGGAGTCTGTGGCTGCTAGTGCTTCTGAAAACGGATGATGGCATTGTCGGATTGGGGGAGAGGCCCTCGGGAAATGCGAAGAAACTGGATGCACAGATCAGCTTGATCAAAGACCTGGGTGACCAGTTTGTCGTCGGCGCCAACCCATTTGACGTCGAAAAGCTGTGGCAAAAAATGTTCGCCTCTCGTCACGACTATCGCAACCCCGGTTTGGACATGACGCCGGCGATAAGCGCAATTGAAATGGCCTGTTGGGACATTATTGGCAAGGCACTGGGGCAGCCCATCTACAACCTGCTGGGCGGGCGCTTCCATGAGAAGCTGCGCGCCTACGCCTATATGCCGACCGAGGGAATCTGGGAGAACCCAGAAAAGGCTGGCGAAATTGCCATCAAACTGGTTGAAGAGGGAAACACGGCGTGCAAGTTTGATCCCTTCCAGCCAATCTTCCCCCATCCGCAGGACTATCCTTTGAAGATGATTCGGCATGTTGCCAAGATCTTTCAATGCATACGGGACGCGGTGGGCGATGAACTGGAAATAGGAATCGGTACGCACGGACAGTTCAGCACGGCCGGGGCAATCCGCGTTGCTAAGATACTGGAGGAGTTCGACCCGTTCTGGTTTGAGGAGCCGGTGCCTCCGGAAAACATTGACGAGATGGCGCGCGTTGCAGCGCATACCAGTATTCCGATCGCGACGGGCGAGCGGCTGGTCACGAAGTTTGAGTTTGCTGAGCTGTTGAGGAAGCAAGCGGCGCAGATTATTCAGTTGGACGTTGGGCAATGTGGAGGCATCCTGGAATCGAAGAAGATCGCCGGCATAGCCGAGGCGCATTATGCCATGATCGCCCCCCACATGTATTGCGGGCCGGTTGCGGCGGCGGCGGCCGTGCAACTTGATACCTGTTCGCCTAATTTCCTGATCCAGGAGTACAACGGCGGCGGTCTGCACCAGGAGCTGTTCAAGGAGCCGATTGTCTTTGAGAATGGTTACATCGTCCCGCCGAGCGGGCCTGGGCTGGGGATGGAATTGGACGAGGCGGTTGTGAAGAGGCAATCCTAGAGCAGGAAACGAAAGGGAGCTATTTTCGATGGGAAGATTAGAGGGAAAGGTTGCCCTGGTCACGGGTGCGGGTCGGGGGCATGGAGAGGCAGTTGCGGTACGTTTTGCCGAGGAGGGCGCCGCAGTTGCGGTCTGTGACATACTTCCCGAAGAGGAATTGGATAATGGTGTAGGCGCCCGCATTCGTGCGCAGGGCGGGGAGGCGCTCTGCTGTCAGACTGACGTCTCGCAGGAAGAGCAGGTCCGGCAGTTGGTGCAACGGACTCTTGACCGCTTTGGCACAATCGACATTTTGGCCAATGTGGTGGGCATTGCCGGTCCCACGAAAGATGTTTGGCAGATGAGCCTGACCGAGTGGCGGGAGACACTGGCAGTCAACCTGGACTCGGCGTTTCTTGGCTGCAAGTATGCTCTGCCCGAGATGATCCGCAAGCGTTATGGCCGCGTCATCAACTTCAGTTCCGGCACTGGTAAACAGCCGCTCTCTCACCGCGCGCCCTACGCTACCTCGAAGATGGGCATCATTGGATTTACGCGTACGCTTGCAGCCGACGTAGGACGTTACAACATTACAGTTAATGCCATCTGCCCAGGTTCGCACGAGGAGCGAGGTGTTGAGCTGGCAAGGGCGCGCGCCGAGTACCGCGGCGAACCTTTCGATGAGGAAGCTGTGCGAAGGATATACAGTGAGCCGCGTCCCAACGCTTTTCTGGCGGGAAGGTGGTGCGCGGATGAGGGCTTTGTCGACAGAGGCGCTGGTTCGGAGGACGCGGCGACGATTGCCGTCTTTCTTGCATCGGAAGAGGCGGGCAATATGACTGGCCAGGACATCAACTCCGGGGGCGCAGTGATGTGGTGAAAGGCTGTGCGGAATTGGGGTCTAGACTTGCGTAGAGAAGGCCGCCCGGACTCCCATATGGGAATTACGATTGAGGTGATTTGAGAATAATCGGAACTGCTTAGCCACAGTGCTTGACCATCCAGTCATCCTTGGAACCATCGAGGCGCATGGTGACGCATTTGGAGTGCGGCCGCCGCCATGCCCGCCAGCCGACACGCTGAAATGAGCACACGAGGTCGGTGAGCGATGGTTTTGGAGGGGGGCGTTGCGGGGGCGCAGCCCCTGCACAAGGGAGGGCCGAAGGCCCGACCGCCCATATGATATTCGACAAGGGAAAGTGTTAAGGAGATAGTGGCCGCAAACGCTTTGGGATGCGGCCGCGACGCTTGGTGGGTAACTTAGAACAGCCGGGTCGCCGCGATTATTCCAGATGGAGGACTGCTGAGAATAGTCTTATGCACCGCAAGTCGGCACTTAAACATAGGAATGCCGGAATCTGGAAGTGGGCGGCAGGGAATGGGTTTTCCAAGGTGTACAGGCAGTGAAAGGTCGAGATAAAGCAGTCATGACATCCAATTCCGGACAAGCCGAGCGGAAGTTCGTATTGCAGTGGAACCGCGGCGGTATCAGCAGTCTCAAACTGCAGGACGATGTCTACGATACTGAATACATAACGCCGGGCGAGACGCTGGGCGAGGTCTTGATCGGACTTCGCGTTGGCAGCGAAGACTGGAGATCGACGACAACTTTTGCCTCGGGCGACATACGCACTGTTGAGGACGATGGGCGCGGAACACGCGCATTTGTATACAGCGGAGATGGACAGTTGCTGCACGGTTTGCGCGGGCTGGGACTGGTTGAGCGGTTCAGTCTGGAGGGAGACAGTCTCGTGTGGAAGCTGGAGTTTCGCAACGAAACGGATCAGGCGGTGGAGATAGGCGACATCGGCCTGCCGCTGCCATTCAACAAGCGTTTTGTGCGGGACAATCTGGCCAACTACACACAGGTTGTTGCCCGCCACAGCTTCATTTCCGGTCATGGGTCGTTTCTTTTCTGGCAGCGTCCTAATGGCGTAGGTCCTTACCTAGTAATGACGCCCATGAAAGGAACGAAGCTGGAGTATTATGAGGAGATAGACCCCCACCCTTCTACGACAAGCGTTCCTTACAGGGCCTATATTAATTCAGCCCTAAGCGGCGGCAGTGAGACACGGGGCACGTGGAGGCAGCCGCACACGTCTGTCACACTTGCGCCGAAAGGCTCGGAGGGCGATCAGATTGTCTATGGTTTTCGCTTGCAGTGGGCGGAAGACTATGACGGTGTGCGCGAAGCGCTTTACGAGCAAGGACTTTTCGATGTACATGTAGTGCCGGGAATGACAGTTCCGGTGGACTTGAGCGCGAATTTCTCAATTCGAACGCGCCATCATGATTACACGCTCAAAGCAGAATATCCTGACGAGACCAGGATTGAGCAAGTGGGCAAACCGGATGAAGATTCGCGTTGCTATCAGGTCCAATTTGCCCGTCTTGGCGAGAATCTCCTGACAGTAAATTATGGCGACGGCGGATACTTGAATCTTGAGTTCTTTGTCACCGAACCGCTGGAGACATTGATCAAGAAACGGACCGCGTTCCTGGTGGACAAGCAGCAGCATCGGGGCACGGGAAAGTGGTACGAGGGGCTGTTTTCTGTGTGGGACATGCGCGAGGCAGTTCTGCGCGGCCCGGAGAATACGGGCGGATTCGATGGCTGGTATGGATACACGTTGACCTGCGACGACACGGCTCTGCCGAAGGCACCGTTTATTGCTGCCAAGAACGTGCACTTTCCTGAGCAGAAGGAGATCGATGCGGTCGAGTACTATATCGACAAGTTTGTATGGGGCGGTCTGCAGCGCACGGACGAGGAGGAGCCATACCCTTACTTCATCTATGGCGTCCCTAACTGGTATGAGAACCGGCACAGCGAACACGGCTTTGGTTCCAAAGGTGAAGGGCTGGAACACATTTGGCGCGGCTATGATTATCCTCACGTAATCATGCTCTATTTCCACATGTACCAGATCGCCAAGCTATACCCTGGTTCAACCCACTACCTAGACAGTATGGGTTATCTGGAGAGGGCGTTCGGGACTGCGGAGGCACACTTCCGGCTGGCCGGGATCGGTGATATCCCACACGGCGGGCAAGGGTACTGGGCTTATCGACTTGGCCTGTACAATGAGATGCTCATTATCGATTTGATCGATGCCCTGGCTGACGAGGGATGGCAGGAGCGATCTGACTGGCTGCGAGGTGAGTGGGAGAAGAAGGTCAAGTATTTCGTGTACGACGATCCCTATCCTTTTGATTCTGAATACCCATTTGACACGACGGCCTTCGAGACCACCCATGCGGTCGCCAAATACGGTCTGACGCGAACTGTGGAGCCAGATTCGAAACTTTGGTACGACAAGTATAGGGAGAAATGGTACGAACATCCCGAGGTCAAGCGTTCCGACTTTGAGGAGTTTCTCGAGAAGCAGTTGCAGGCCAATATCGCGCTGCGCGGCTGGCTTGAGCCGTCATACACGCTTTTGGGAGGAGATAATCGCGGCGGCGATTCGTCGCGTTACGGTCTGAGCTATATGTCGCAGCTGGGCGGCTGGGCAATAGTGGATTATGCGCTGTATTTCGCAGAGGATCCTTTCCCTTACCTGCGGTTAGGATATGCCTCTTACCTCAGCTCCTGGTGTCTGATGAATACCGGCACGGCCGACTCTGACTACGGGTACTGGTTTCCGGGCAAGGAGAACGACGGCGCGTCTGGCTGGGCAATTACGCCTGAGAAGTACAGCGGCATGTGGATCAGGCAGGACAATGGTAGAGGCAGCTGGCCCTACGACGGCGAGATAGAGCTGGGGTACGGCGCCGGTCTGCGCACTGCGGCTACAATCGTTGCTGAAGATCCCCTCTTCGGCTGGTTTGCCTATGGCGGGCGTCTCAGAGTAGCCGAGGACGTGTTTGAAGTGTTTGCGCAGGACGGGCTGAGGCAGCGATTACATGTTGTCAGCCGAGAGCAGCGATTACACATGCTGCTGGAGCGGGACGGCTTTGCCGCCAATCAGCCAGTCGTTTTGGGTAACAGCTTTTCGCGCCCGGTTGAAGCTGCAGAGCAGGGCCCGGCGATCAGGTTTGCCCTGGAGAACCGGAGCGGTGACCGGCACCATACGACTCTGAAGCTGTTTGGATTGGAGCCTGGAAAGTACGAGGTGCGGATAGAAGGGGAACCGGCCGGCAACTTCGAAGTGAATGCAATGGAGTGGTGCTACGTTCCCCTTGTCGTGGGGCGCCAGGATTTCGTCGCAGTGGAAGTTGAGCGTGGTTGAGGCCTTAGAGGCGGTCCAGGAGGAGCAGGCCTGCGGTGTCCGGGCGCTCGCTAGTCACTCTGTTCGGCCTCGTCGCTCTTGAACAGGTCTGACCAGTGGCAGGCAGCCCACATGTCATACACATTTTTCAGCGATTTTACCACTGTGTCGCGTGTCTGGTCTTCGTCATAGAACTTTCCCTTCTCCATAAACGACGTCAGCGTCTTCAGCCTCTTGAGGCAGTGCCGCCTGGCCTGCTCTCCGATTTCTTCGGCCGACTTGTCGCGTCCCAAAGTCAATGAAGGGATACCTTGCGGCGAAGAGCCGGGTGAGGAATCATCTGCTGCTCCCTCGATTCGCTTACGGAACTGCTCGACCCAAGCGTCCGGTGGAAGCCCCTGATCCATAATCGAATTGGCGTCGTCGAGTCTCTCCTTGTACTGCTCAATAACGCGGCCGCTGATTCTCTGGAGGGAGAGGGTAATGAGCGCGAGGACGATGCCGATTACACAAGCGAATAATATGACGGCGAGCAGTAAAGGCACTTCAGTTTCCTTGGATGGATAAGGGTTTAATCCAGTCTCATTGACTATACCACGAAACGCTAGACACTACCGGATGCAGGAACGCATAATGATAAATATTAGGCCATTTTTTGGGCAGTTTGACAGCGAGGGGGGAAAGATTTAACATGTTAGCATTATACACATGATGCGCGTATTATTCACGCGTTCAACTCTCAGCTTTCCGGGGTAGTGACTGGCGAATAGGTGAGAGCCCCCTGGCTCAATTAGGCCAGCAACCTGCCCAACGAAAACAAAGGAGGCCGATGCGAACCCTTTCCGGAGTGAGGTCTGCAAGAGTTTTTCTTCCACACGATCAGTCCAAAGGAGTGACCCGATGAGGAAAACACTGTATTATCTGCTCATTGCGATCGCTGCGATCGCGTTGCTTGCCGCGTGTGGTTCGCCGCAGCCGGCGGCCGAGGAAGCAATGGAGGAGGCGCCCGCAGCCGCGGACACATCGGAAGAGGCAATGCCCTCGTCTTCCTATGAGAGCTGTCTCGAGTCCCAGGCCGCAGGGATGAATTTCTGCGAGGCGCCGATGTTGGCGGAGCGAGTTGCAGCGGGCGAGCTGCCTCCTGTTGATGAGCGTCTGCCTGTCAATCCGGTGGTCGGAAACAATCGTATTCCGGACTGGCAAGCGGTAATGGAGCGGGGCGAGTACGGCGGCACGTTGCGTCTGCTGGACTTCGACGCCGGCACGATCGGCCATGACGCCGGCTGGATTTCCAACGAGCCCTGGGTGGAGACAGAGGACATTGCGCATGACTTTGCCACGATGACTGGCAATATCTTCGACCTGGAGATCAGTGACGACGATATGGAATTCACTTTCCACATGCGCAAAGGCATGAAGTTTTCGAACGGCGCTGATTTTGACACCGAGGACGTTCAGTTCTTCTGGGACAATATCTTGCATAACGAGACTCTCACGCCAATCATAGGTAGCTCCTGGCGTGCGGGCAACACACCGACCGGCAATGTCGGGGAGCTCGAGGTGATCGACCGGTACACTTTCAGGATCACATACGACGCGCCCTATGGCGGCTGGCCCGGTCTATTCACATACGGAGGCGGACCACACCGCTTTACAGACAGCGATTACTTGAAGAAGTTCCATGGCGACTTCGCCGATGCGGATGAGCTGGCGGCGTTGCTAGACGAGCATGGATTCGAAGCCGGTGAGTGGAACCGCCTGTACGGCATATTCAACAGTGGCAACCGGCAGCATGAGACGGGCCTGCCTTCTCTTGGACCTTACGTCTTAACGGAGATGGGGGAAACGCAGGCAGTAATGGAGCGAAATCCCTATTACTGGAAGGTAGACGAGTGGGGCCAGCAGCTGCCGTATATCGACCGCTTGCAGATCTCGATTGTGCCGGACGTTAATGCCGCCACGCTGAAGATCATTGCGGGCGAAGCCGATATGGTGCGCCGCGGCGTCAACCCGGCCGACATGGCTCTTTATGTGCAGAATGCGGAAGACAAGGGTTATGAGGTCGTAGTGCTAGACATGCATGCGTCAACAGGTGAAATCTACCTGAATATGACTTACGCTGACGAAGCGTGGCAGGAGGTCGTGAACGATATAGAGTTCCGCAAGGCGCTCTCCTATGCGGTCGACCGCGCCACCCTAATTGACGCTGTCTACTCGGGTCTGGCAGAACCGCCACAGACGATGGACCCGACCACGGACGTAGAGCAGGCAGAGGCGATCCTTGATTCGCTGGGTTTGGATCAGCGCGACGCGGACGGCTGCCGTCTGACGCCGAGTGGTCTGCCGATCACGATCCAGTTCAATTTCACCCCGTTCACGGGCGAATCTCTGCCGACGGCAGAAATCGTGGCGGAGAACTGGAATGACATTGGCATCTGCACGACCGTCAAACAGCTGGAGCAGAATCTCTTCCTGACCCAAGCCGGCGCCAATGAGACGCAGGCAATGGTCTGGTGGGCACACTATCCCCGCTGGCCGTGGCATGAGGCCAACGACTATATCGGCCAGGCCTGGCAGCGCCATTACGCCCCCTTGTGGATGGCGTGGTATGAGTGGAATCTGGGCGGAGGCAAGGCGGCGTCGGATAATGCTGATGAGACCGATCCCTTGATCGTTGGTGTTGAGCCGCCGCAAGCCTACAAGGACCTGCGCAGATTGCAGGCCGAGCTCTTCGCGACCTCGAAGGCTGCTGAGCACGAAGTGATCTGGGCGGAGATGATAGCGATTTTCCGCGATAACTACTACTGGATTTCAGGTGCTGACCCGCTCAAGAATCCTCTGATTGTGAATGACGGTCTTGGCAACGTGGCCAAGAGGGGCTTCCATATCCAGTCGGCCAATGAGGCTGAGTTCTACTACTGGGTGGATGAGACCCGACGCTGATTTAGGAGTTCGAAGGACGGGGGGCGAGCACCACTCGCTCCTCGTTCTTCTTCGATCCATTTGCAATTGTCGAAGCGGCAGCACATATCAAGACATCTCCCCACTGCGTTCTGACAGGACACGGCGTCCATGCTTACACAGTACATAGGCAGGCGGCTACTGTTGCTGGGTCCGTTACTCTTCATAATTTCCATAATCTCATTTGTATTGATCCAGTTGCCGCCAGGGGATATCCTGAATATGGAAGTCCTGCGTTTGCGCTCGGCGGGAACGCAGGTTTCTGAGGAGCAGGTTGAAGCCCTGCGGCAACTTTACGGGCTGGACAAGTCGCTGCCGGAGCAGTACTGGCTGTGGATAACCAATATCCTATTTGAGGGTAATTTCGGAACGTCGTTCACTTACGTCAAGCCTGTCAGCGAAATTTTGGCAGCGCGCGTTCCCTTGACGGCGGCAGTGTCGATCTTCACGGCGGTCTTTGTATGGATCATGGCGGTGCCGATTGGCGTCTACTCTGCCACACACCAGTACTCCCTGGTCGATTACTTCTGGACATTTGTGTCGTTTATCGGCGTGGCGACGCCCGGCTTTTTGCTGGCGCTCGTCTTCCTTTGGATGGCGTTCGTCATGTTCGACATATCCGCAATCGGCCTATTCTCTCAGGAGTATGAGTCCGCGCCCTGGAGTTGGGCCAAAATCATTAATATGCTCCAGCATATCTGGATCCCGATTGTTATTATTGGCATGGCCCACACTGCGGGAATGATGCGGACAATGCGGGGCATGATGTTGGACGAGCTGAACAAGCAATATGTGATTACGGCGCGTTCCAAGGGGCTGACCGAGACGCGGCTGCTGGTGAAGTATCCGGTTCGTACTTCCATGAACCCGGTATTCAGTACGATAGGCTGGATGTTGCCCGGCATAATATCGGGCGAAGTGCTGGTATCGATGGTGTTGAATATCCCTACAACCGGTCCCGTTCTTCTACAGGCGCTTTTGAACCAGGACATGTTTCTGGCAGGCAGCATCGTATTTATCCTCAGTGTCCTGACCGTAATTGGCACGCTAATTTCGGACATTTTGCTGGTCTGGCTGGACCCGCGCATTCGTTATGAAGGGGTAGCTTGATGACCGAGAGCGTCCGGCATGAAGCTGGGCCAGCGGTCGAGGCGGCCGAATCTGCGGACGTTGCAGACCGCGAGAAACAGGAACTCTACACGGCTTCGCAGCGGCAGCTGATCTGGCGCCGATTCAGAAGGCACCGCATGGCGCAGGTTTCGATCGTCATGTTGGCTCTGCTGTATGTGTTGGCCGCGTTTGCAGAGTTCATTGCCCCTTACGAGACCAGCCACGACTTCAAGGGATTCGTCTATGCCCCCCCGGCCAAGATCCATTTGTTTGACGAAGACGGCTTCGTCGGACCTTTTGTGTACGGGCTAAAGGGCGGCCGCGATGAGAGCTACCAACGAGTTTTCGAGGAAGTGAAGGAGGAGCGGTACCCGGTGCGCCTCTTTGTACGCGGCGATTCCTACGAGTTTTGGGGTTTGTTCGAAACCGACCTCCATCTTTTCGGCGTGGGTGAAGAAGGCCAGATATTTCTCTTTGGGACCGATCGCCTTGGCCGGGATCTGTTTTCGCGCGTAGTTTACGGTACTCGTATATCACTGACGATCGGGCTGGTAGGCGTCTTCCTCAGTTTTGTGTTAGGCCTGATCATTGGGGGCATTTCAGGCTACTTCGGCGGCGTTGTCGACGAAGTCATACAACGGCTAATCGACCTGCTGGTTTCGATCCCGCAGCTACCGCTATGGATGGCGCTGGCAGCAGCCGTGCCCAGAGACTGGGATTCGATTCAGACATATTTTGCGATTACGGTGGTACTCTCGATCGTGGGGTGGGCCGGGCTGGCGAGGACGGTGCGAGGTCGCTTGCTGTCGCTACGCGAAGAGGACTTCACGGTTGCTGCTCGCGTTTCCGGTGTGAGCGAATGGCGAATCATTACAAAGCATCTGCTGCCACTCTTTGCGAGCTATATCGTCGTTGCGATAACGCTGTCGGTACCTGGCATGATTATCGGCGAGACAAGTTTGAGCTTTATTGGGCTGGGAATTCAGCCGCCGGCGGTCAGCTGGGGAACGCTGCTGCAGGATTCGCAGATGATCGCTAACGTCGCCCTCCATCCCTGGCTGCTTATTCCGGCACTGTTTGTCATTGTAACGGTTCTCATGTTCAATTTCATGGGGGATGGATTGAGGGACGCAGCTGATCCGTATTCGATAAACTGACAGGCTTCCAAGGGTGGAGAGATCCATCCAGTCTTCAAGAGACAGAATGGCCCACGACTCGCTGCTTGAAATCAAGAATCTGATGACCTATTTCCATCTGCATGAAGGAATTGTGCGGGCGGTTGACGGCGTGTCGTTCGAGGTGCGACGCGGCCAGACATTGGGCATCATTGGAGAGAGCGGTTGCGGCAAATCGGTGACGGCGCATTCGATTCTGCGGCTGGTGCCTTCCCCGCCTGGCAACATAGTGAACGGCGAGATCCTGTTGCATCGGGGCGAGAATGGCAACGAGGACGGATTTGTCGATTTGGCCCAGTTGGATCCGCGCGGTGCGGATATCCGGGCGATCCGCGGCGCCGAGATCAGCATGGTTTTTCAGGAACCGATGACTTCGTTCGGACCGATGCATACGATCGGCAACCAGATCATCGAGAGCATCCTGCTCCATCAAGAGGGCGTGGACGGTTCAGAGGCCAGAGAGTTGGCGATCGAGAATCTGCGAAGAGTGGGCATACCGCGGGCCGAACAGATTGTTGACGCCTATCCCCACCAGCTGAGCGGCGGGATGAGGCAGCGGGCGATGATCGCGATGGCGCTCTCCTGCTCGCCCCGTCTTCTGATCGCTGACGAGCCGACTACTGCTCTGGACGTAACGATTCAGGCGCAGATACTGGAACTCATGACGGCCTTGCAGGAGGAGTACGGTATGGCGGTCATTTTCATTACGCACAATTTGGGCGTGATAGCCGAGGTTGCGGATGAAGTGGCGGTCATGTATCTGGGGCGAATCGTGGAGCAGGCAGGCGTAAATGAACTTTTCGACAATCCGCAACATCCTTACACGCAGGGGCTGCTGAATTCGATTCCCCACATCGACGAAGCGAAGTTAGCGCGCTTGCGCGCAATCGAGGGCGTTGTGCCCGATCCGTATGATATACCAAGCGGCTGTGCATTCAGTGACCGCTGTCCCAGCTTCATGCCGGGAAAGTGCGACAGTGCTATGCCGGACCTGGCCGCGACGGGCCCTGAGCATCGGGTCCGCTGCTTCCTTTATTCTGAAGCTGAGGAGATAGTGACCGAGGTTGCCGATGGCTGATGACAGCGATCTTCTGCTCGAAGTCAATGACCTGAAGATGTATTTTCCGATCCAGAAAGGTCTTTTGCGGCGGACGACAGGCTATGTGAAGGCTGTTGACGGGGTGAGCCTCTCGATCAAGAAGGGCGAGACGCTGGGCCTGGTCGGTGAGAGCGGGTGCGGCAAGACAACGACAGGTCGTTGTATCGTGCGCGTTTACCAGCCGACAGAAGGGGAAATTGTTTTCCATGACGAGGGTGAAGCGGTCAATCTCAATCTGCTGGCACGACAGGAGCTGAAGGCATTTCGCAGAAACATGCAGATGATTTTTCAGGACCCTTTTTCGTCATTGAACCCGCGCATGACGGTTCTGGAGCTGGTGGGTGAACCGCTTCTGGCGCATGGGATTGCCCGCGGCCAGGAGTTGGAGGACCGGGTCGCGGAAATGGTGAATGCGGTGGGACTGAAGGTCGAACATTTGCCGCGCTATCCACACAGCTTCAGCGGCGGCCAGCGCCAACGTATTGGCATCGCGCGCGCGCTGGTGCAGCGCCCTAGGCTTGTAGTCTGTGACGAACCTGTTTCCGCACTTGATGTGTCGGTGCAGTCCCAGGTGGTCAACCTACTGCAGGATCTTCAGTCGGAATTGGATCTGACTTACTTGTTCGTCGCGCACGATATGAGTGTTGTCCGGCAGGTGAGCAACCGGATAGCGGTGATGTACGTCGGCAAGCTGGTGGAAGTGGCGGAGTCCGAGGAGTTGCTGCGTAACCCCAAGCATCCATACAGCGAGACTTTGCTATCGGCCGTGCCGCGCCCCAATCCCCATCACGCCATGCAGCGCTTGAGCCTGGAAGGCGAGCCGGCCGATCCGGCCAATGCGCCGCCCGGCTGCGTATTCCACCCGCGCTGCCGGTATATGGAAGACATATGTCAGACCGAAGTGCCCGAGCTGACCGAATTGACACCTGGCCGCCACGTTGCATGTCATTTCGCCGATCAGTTGCAGCTACAAGGAATTGACTACTCTGCTTCAATGGAGTCCTGAAAGTGACACGAAGGTCCTAGAATTTTTCAACGAGAGGGAAATCATGGAAAAACTCGTCATTACCGTGACCACTGATTCAGCGGGGTCGTATCCTCGCAACCCCTATCTTACGCACTGTGACGACACAAAGGGGGTCGCGGAAGAGTATATTCGCGCGATGAACGCGGGCGCTACGATTGTTCACACGCATGGCCAATACAAATCCGACCCCGTTATCCAGCCAGACGGCAAGCAGTTATCGATTCCCAACGTTGAAGGATGGCGGGACATCACCGACCGCGTCCGAGCGGCGGGGGAGCCGATTGTGCAGTTCGGGCTGGCCAGTATGCGCCTGGAACAGAAATTGGAGTTGTGGAGGGAGCTCAGGCCTGACATGAGTTCGATCAACTTCAATTCGCACGACGAGTATTTCCAGCCGGACGCAGATCACCCGCCCACGCCAATCTACTCAATTCACCCGATTCCGGAATTGAGGATGTACTCGAGCCTGGCTAAGAAACATGGTGTTAAGCAGGAGATCGAGTGTTTCAATACCGGGGCGTACTGGGCGATTGGCAAGATTCGCGGCGGCGATTTTTGGACCGAAGATGGTGTGCGCGAGTTCGAAAAGGACCTGTTGCCGGAACCGCTGTGGCTGACTCTGTTTTTCGGCTGGGCCGGCCAGGGATGGACACCGCCGACGCCCAAGGCGCTCCAATACATGGTGGACAATCTGCCGCCGCGGGCCAACTTCAGCATGAGTTGCATGGATCCGCCCAACTACTGGGCGATGGTGGCCCATACTATTGCGATAGGGGGCCACGTGCGCATCGGCATGGAGGACTGCCCGTTCATCGAGGATGGCGTGTACGCCAAGACTAACGGTGAGCTCGTGGAGAAGGCGGTTCGAATCGCTCGCGAAATTGGCAGGGAAATTGCCTCGGCAACGGAAGCGAGAGAGATCACAGGGCTTACGCAGGGCCAGTGACCAGACAGGTGAAACTGCACTGTTGGAGGAGCAATGAAAGGGCTGAGCTGCAATTCCGGTCTTCTGCACACATACAGTGTCGAAGAGTCGATCGATATTCTTGCGGACCAGGGATACCAGGCGATCGACATCAGCCTGGAGCTCGCGCCGCCATTTATCCCTCCTCCCAAGCCGCATATGGATTCGAGCGCGGACGCGGGGCGTCGGCGCGCTGTTCGTGACTACGCGCAAAGTGCTGGGATCGCCATCGGCGCATTGAACGCACATACTAATGTGATTCACGGAGACCCGGAAGTTCGGAGGCAGAATACAGAGTTTGTCCGCGGCGGGTTGCAGCTGGCCTCGGACATGGAGGTTCCCTACGTGATCAGCGGGTGCGGCGTCAAGTTGTTTTACGGCTGGGAGAGTACTTACTGGGAGTGGTGCATCGAGGCGATGCGCGAACTGACGGCGGATGCTGAGCGACTGGGTGTGATGATCCTGATTGAAGCGGCCAGCCCTTACGGCTCGCTCGTTCATAACCTGGCTCGTCTGCAACGGCTGTTGGACACTGATGGCCTTGGAGGCCTGGGCGTGCTCTTTGACCCGGCCCACTATCATGTGCGGGGGGACTCGGTACTAGACGCCTACCTCGCGCTGGGCGATCGAGTGAAGCACATGCATGCGAAGGACGCGCGCGGCAACAGTGAGAATTTCGGTTTTCCCCCGCTGGGCGAGGGCGAGATCGACTTCGCCTGCCTGATTACAACAATGGTCAACGGCGGTTTCTCCGGTTACATTTCGGTAGAGTATGAAGCGATGGCATGGGGCTACCCAGACGATCCTGTGCAAGTGCTGGCGGATGGCAAGGCCTTTGTAGATGGGATACTTGAACGCAGCTGAAGGAAGCTATTTGCTTGTTGGTGAGTGCCCCTTCATGGCTCAACATATCCAAAAGGAGGCTCGCCCGTGAAAGCGGCCATACTGCAGGAATTCAAGCAGCCGTTGGAATGGAAAGAAGTTAGTACGCCCAGCCCGGAGCCGGATGAGGTGCTTGTGCAGGTGATGGCCTGCGGAATCGACGGCACCGACCTCAAACTTCTGGACGGTTTCGGTTATACGCCTGATTTACCCTTTATCATGGGGCATGAAGTTGCCGGCGTAGTGACCGAAGCCGGCTACCGTGTGACTGGCTTCGAAGAAGGCGACCGGGTGATTGCCTACAATTTCACTACCTGCGGCGACTGCCTTCCCTGTCGGACGTACCGGGAACAGATCTGCGTCAACATGGGGGGCGTGCTTGGCGCCAAAGACAGACACGGCGGCTATGCCGAGTTTGTGGCCATTCCAGGAAGCCAGTTGGTGCATGTGCCGGAGCAGGTCACCTGGCCGGACAGCGCGGTCTGTTGCGACGCCGGCATGACGGCATTCCATGCTATCGATCGCGCCAGTCTGCGTGTGGGAGAGACTGTACTCATAGTCGGGGTGGGTGGCGTCGGATCGATTGCAGTTCAGTTGGCCAGAGCAGCCGGCGCGCGTGTACTGGCGGTTGAGCTTTCCGACGCAAAGCGGGAGTGGGCGCGTCAATTGGGTGTTGATGAACTAATCAGTCCGGAGGAAGGGACCATATCCAGCGCGGTGCGGGACTTGACCGGAGGGCAGGGTGTTGACTGCGTGATAGACATTGTTGGCCAGACGGAAACGATGGGCGCGGGCGTTGAATCTTTACGCAATGGCGGTAGGCTGGTAATTGTTGGTTACACGCCAGATCACTACCCGGTTGAGGGGAAGTACCTGGCACAGAATGAGTTAGAGATTATAGGCACACGCGCAGGGCGAAAGCAGGACTTGATCGAGGTTTCTCGTTTGATGGCGTCCGGAAAGATCCGATCAATCGTCACCCAGACTTTCCCGATGGAGAACGCAAATGAGGCGTTGGCGGTGCTGCGCTCGGGGGAAGTCCTGGGGCGGATCGTGCTGCTGACGCCGGCTGGAAGGCGCGCCATAGACGGGGATTGATGCAGTGAACTGAACGGCGAAAGTCACTGGTTGCCCGGCACATTCCGGCGTCGCGGCTACTAGTCTTTCAGAACTTACGTGCAGCGGTCCTGAGAGAGCACTATGATTGTCGATGCCCATAGCCACATTTTTCCTCGAATCCACGGCCTCAATGCTGCTGGACCGACGCGAGGTAAGGGCTTTGGTCGGGCATCGATCGGCGATGCCGAGGTTCAGGTTACGCCGCCCTTAGGTGATAGCCTGGCACATTCACCTGAGCAAGTGTTGGCCAACTTGGATTGGGCTGGCGTGGAAAAGGCAGTCCTGTTGCAGGGCCCTTTCTACGGCGAGTGCAACCCTTATGTGCTTGGCGCCCTCGAGCAGTACCCCGACAGGTTGGTGGGCGCCGCTTACTTCGACCCCTGGACGGCAGGAAGCCGGCAGACATTCGAATCGACTCTGTCAGCGCCGGGTTATTGCGCGGTCAAGCTGGAGTGTTCCGTTCCTTCCGGTCTGTGTGGCATACACCCGGAGGCTCGGCTTGACTCTTCAGATATAGACTGGCTGTGGTATGAGATGGAGAAGTGCGGCCTGGTCTTGGTGCTCGACCTGGGTGGCATCGGCAGCCGCTCCTATCAGACAGAGGCTGTGCGAATGATCGCCGTTCGGCATCCCAATCTGAAAGTCGTAGTGGCCCACCTGGGGCAGCCAAGGCCTGAAGCCGAGGCAGAACCTGTACTCTGGAAGATGTGGGAGGAGCAAGTAGATCTGGGCCTGTTGCCCAACGTTTGGTTCGACTGTGCCTCGCTTGTCGCTTTTGTAAACGAGGAAGGTTACCCTTTTCCCAGCGCGGCGCGCTTTCTGCGGTTGGGCGTCGAACGCATTGGCGCACACAAGGTTATGTGGGGGACTGATCAGCCGGGGACCTTGTTGCATGCTACCTATCGTCAGTATGTAGAGCTGGCGAAACTTCACACAGCATTTCTCTCATCGCGTGATCAGGCGCTGGTTCTTGGGGAGAACGCGATTCATGTATACGGATGTTGAGCAGTCTTCATTTATGTGTTTTCTTTGGGTGGGTGCCATCGAATACAGGAAACTGAAAGAGTTAAGTCGAGAGGACGGATGGCAATGACCGGTGAAAAAGTCAGACGACAGCTTGAACATTGTATCGAGTCTTTTAGGGCTGGAAAACTTAGCGAGGAGATGCTGAAAGAAGCGCTTGAGACGGCCAAGAGCAGCGACAACAGGTGCCAGGACCTCCTATATCTGCAAGCAGTCAGCACCTCTTTGACCAGCCAAGTTCAAGGAATGCTGTTGATGCAGGACGGCGAAATGGCCGATGAGATTTCCGATCCGGACGAATGGCCATATCAGACTGTGCTGGAGGCGATACGCGACGGGTGGCGGGTCGTCCAGTTTCCCAACCAGGCCTTGTTGCTGGATGAGACGAGGACCTACGGCCTGGGAAGTGAGTTTATCCTTGAAAGATGAAACGCTGAACTCTGTGGCGAAAGGGCGGAATACAGTGAGCATACAAGAGGCAATCGACCATCTGGATCTGTTCGGGTACTGCGTGCTGGAGGAGGCGATTCCGGCAGAACAGGCCGATCGCCTGGCAGAGCAGCTATTTGCGCTTCACGAGGACCCGAAGAGCCGTCCCTACTTCCAGGATGCGAACGACGATCTGTACCAGACGCTGTTCGGCCTACTGAATCTGGATGAGGCAAGCTGGGCCTGTGCTGCCCATCCCGATGTTCTGGCAGTTACGAGGCACTTTCTGGGCCAGGACATACGCGTGGCAGAAGCCTGTTCCAAATGGGTCAAGCCGGGCGCGCCTGCTGGCGGCGTCCACACCGACTCGGCGGCGGATTTGCCGGACCTTCTGCCTGACACTCCCTGGATGATCAATTCGATCTGGATGCTCACGGACTTCACCGAAGAGATCGGGGCGACCCGCATTATGCCTACCAGCCACCGCTTGCGTCGCCGGCCACCACGAGGTATGAAGGCGGACGACCGACGACTCTTGCCGATAACGGGACGGCGGGGCTCGGTCTTTCTGTGGCACGGCGGCGTTTGGCATGCGAACGGCGCCAATACGACACTGGACCAGCATCGTATGGCGCTGAACATTGCCTACTATCCCCCTTGGTGGAATCTGGCGCGGGAGGGAGGGCATCAGCCGGTGTGGCCCGAGACGTTCGAGCGCATGCCTCCAGAGCTGCAAAGACTTACGCGCAACAGGGTCGCGAAAGAGCGTGAAGAGATATACGAGCAGAGGTAGAAGCGAAAGCGTTGCGCAGCTAGTGTAAAGTGGTGTCGTTCAGACTCGGCTGCCTTTTGGTAACTGCGCCCATATGCATTGAGACGTTCGGAGACGAATTCAACCGGTATTTTGGTAAGGAGAAAATTTACCATGAGAACGCACTCTTGCCGACCGGGGCTGAGAGATTCGCAGGTATTGGACTTTTGTAAGCAGGGCTACATGGTGTTGGAAGGGGTCGTGCCTGATGAAATAAACCGGCGCACGGTCGAATTTCTGGAGCAATACTCTTCGCATGAGCCGACGGAGATTCTGCAGGAGGACTGGTTTGTCGACAATGTGATTCTGAACGATCAGGCAGCAGGTGCGGTCCGGTGTCTGTTGGGACAGAATTTTGGCTTGCCGATCATAATGAGCAATCATCGCGTCAACTGCCCTTCGCCGGCACAGAACTGGCACCGGGACGGCAACTCCAAACATGGCCCGGCGCTCAACTATCTCCAAGTTTTCTACTATCCGGAGGATTGTCCGCTCGAACTTGGGCCGACCGAACTGCTGCCAGGGTCCCATTTTCTGTTTAATTTGTCCAAACAGATGGGGCACTATGGCGGAATCCGCGGCTCCTATCGTGCAGTTGCGCCGGCGGGGTCGATCTTTCTCACAGTCTATTCGATCTGGCACCGGCGTTCCACGGCCAGCGGAACGGGGTTGCGCAACCTGCTCAAGTACAACTACTGGCGCACAGAGTCTCCGCACAGGGACTGGATCCGGGAGCCTGACTTTGACATTGCGACGGCAAACTACAAGCTGGAGGATCCGACGTTTCGGGAGCAGTTCCGCGACTGTAACGATGCTGCCGAGATGTTCTTCTGGCTGCTTGGGAAGTCGGATTCGTTTGCGCTGGCGGGAGGCCAAGGTTGGCCTCTGAACCGCAACGTCGGCAAATATATGGAAGGCCCGTATGGAGTTCCAGATTCACTTTAGGGCCCGCATTGCGCCGCCAACGCCGGATTGAAAGAGTGATGCCGTCCCTGATCGGCAATGCAGGCCAGAGTGGGGCATGCCAACTTGAGTAAGCAATTGTGGTAAGAATGCGCTGCGCTGAGGCGCTCGTCAAAGCGCTGGAAATGGAAGGGGTCAGGTACGTATTTGGCCATCCAGGGCATGGCAATACGAACATCCTGGACGCGATTTACGATTCCTCGCAGATCGAGTTCATGCTGACGCGCCATGAACAGGGAGCAGCGCACATCGCAGACGGGTATGCCCGGATAAGCGGAGAAATCGGTGTCTGCTGCGCTTCAGTTGGCCCGGGTCCGGCGAATATGGTGATGGGACTGGCTTCGGCCGCGGCGGCCTCCAGCCCGGTAGTAGCAATTTTCGGCGGCGTGATATCTCGTTGGGTGGGGCGCGGACAGTTACAGGAGACAAGCCCGTTTTACGGCTTCCCGGACCAGAGTTTCGTGCAAGTGTTGCAGCCGGTCGTAAAGAAGGTCTGGCAAGTGCAACACCCGGACCTGATCCCCGAGGTCGTGCGGAAGGCCTGCGCGCTGGCGCGTGCGGGCAACCCCGGTCCGGTCGCCATTGAAATCGCTTGGGATTTGCAGGCTGAATTCCACGACTTCGATGAAATCCCTGATCCGGGCCGCTTCGGCCATGCAGGCGGCGTGCGGGCCGATGCGCACGCGATTGAGAATGCGGCGAGTGCTTTACACCAGGCAGCCCACCCGGTCATCGCGGCCGGCTACGGGGCTGTTCTTGCCGATGCCGGGCCGGAGATTCTGGCGCTGGCAGAAATGCTGGGCGCGCCGGTGGCGACTTCCTACGCCGCCAAGGGCATCCTGGCTGAGGACCACCCGCTGAGTGTTGGAAACCTGGGTTGGCTCGGCCATCCGAGCGCGCACGAGTTGATCCGGCAGTATGCCGATGTCGTGCTGGCGGTGGGATTCAGTTTCTCCGATCTTTCGACTTGCTGGTGGACAGAGGGCATGCCTTTTGTCGAGCAGAATCGGATTATCCAACTCGATATTGACGCTAACCAGATCGGGCGCACTTATCCAGTTGAGATAGGACTGCTGGGAGACGCCAAAGCCACTTTGCAGGAGACGCTGACCGCGCTCTCGGCGAAAGAAGAGCCTCAACAAAGACAGGCCAACCTTGAGCTGGCAACACGTGTCAAAGCTGGTTTTCAACTGGAGGTCCCGGGCGACGAAAGTGATACCCATGGAATGGAGCCGTTGCGTGTGGTCGAAGAACTACGGCGCGTTCTGCCCAGGGAGATCCTTTTCTCGCTGGATACAGGTGACCACAACCACTATTTTGGCGCATTCTTTCCGATATATTCGCCGCGTCGCCTGCTATATCCAGGCGGCTGGACGCCAATGGGCTTCGGCCCTACCTCCATTATCGGAGGCAAGCTGGCGCGGCCAGAGTTGCCGGCCATCTGTGTCAGCGGCGACGGAGGCTTTCTCATGGTCTGCCAGGAGGTAATCACTGCGGTGGAGTGGGGGCTGCCGGTGGTGTGGGTCGTATTTAACAACCAGACGCTTGGCGCGATTCGAGGAGGGCAGCAGGCGAGCTATGGGGGACGAGTGATCGGCACGGAGTTCTGCGAGAGTACGGACTTCGCGGCCCTGGCAAAAGCGCTCAAGGCAGAAGGTGTGGTTGTCAACTGCTATGCCGAAATCGCTGACGCAATGCACTTTGCGCAGGAGTGCGGTAAGCCTTGTGTTGTTGATATGCGCATTGCGCGCGACCCGGTTCCGCCGCCGGTGGCCGGCATGTGGCATGAACCTGGAAGAGATGAGATTCCACCCAAGCCGCGCGAGTAATGCGGACTCATGGTGCGGATCCCCGCCGCGGCGCATTTGAGCACGAAACATGCGGCAAAGGGCGGGCATAGCGGGGTACGATTGCGTAAGAATCCATCACAGAGAGGGGAAGAGGCGATGCGACTCGGGAGTGGACAGTTCGTCTATGAAGAGGTCGAAGGCTGGGGTGATGTTCCTGACGGTTGGAATATAGTGGAGGTTCCGGGGGTGGCAGTGGACTCTCAGGACAGGGTATATGTATTTTGCCGCAGCGAGCATCCGATTATTGTATTCGACCGCGACGGGCAGTTCGTGCGCTCCTGGGGCGAGGGCCTGATAAAGCGCGCCCACGACATTATCGTCGGCCCGGACGACTCGATCTATTGTGTCGACGACTGGGGGCATGCGGTGCACAAGTTTACTACCGAGGGCGAGCTGCTGATGTCGATCGAGACTGCTGACAGTCCAGCTGACACCGGTTACATCTGGGATGTTCAGAAGGAAGTTCTGCGCGCGGGGCCGCCCTTCAACTATCCTACGGGGATTGCGCTGAACGAGGACGGGGAACTGTACGTGTCGGATGGCTACGGCAACGCGCGTGTCCACAAGTTCAGTGCTGAAGGAGACCTACTGCTGTCCTGGGGCGAGCCGGGCGAAAGCGTCGGTCAGTTCGTTACGCCGCACAATGTTTGCATAGACGGCGATGGCACTGTCTATGTAGCCGACCGGCAGAACAGGCGTATGCAGCTATTTGACCCGGAAGGCGAGTTTATCGGCCAGTGGGACGACATCTGGTGGCCTTGCGACATGTGCATTGACGCAGATAATCATATGTACGTTGCCGAGGTGGGCGGCATCTTCATGGGCGAGACGAAGGAGCCTGCATTCGACAATCCGCCGGCCCGCATTACGGTGCGCGATATGAGCGGCAAAATTCTTAGCCAGTGGGGGATGGAGGATCCGTACGGCGTAAAACGCTATTTCAGTCCGCACAATATTGCTTTCGATTCGCGGGGAGACTTGTATGTTGGCGAGGTTGCAGCCTCTTACCCTGATGGGACGACGCCGAAGGATTGGCGGGTGTTGAGGAAGTACGCGCGTGTGTGATTCATTCGCGGCCGACATGATAGTCTGTCGCGACTCGTCATGGAGCAAGGATTCCGGATCCAAAATGAATATAGGCGAAGGGTGACTAAATGCTCGAAAATGAGACGCTAACAGTCCATGGGAAACGGCTTGAAACGGGGTCAGAGAGTTTCGGCGAACTACGCTCTTCCGCGGACGCGCTGGAAGACCTAGATGAACTTCACTTCCGATTTGGAAGGGATGGCTACCTTTATCTGCCGGGACTGCTCGATCGCGATACTCTGTCGGCGGCGAGGAGGACAATGTTGGAGGCGCTGGCTGGCCTGGACTTTGTTGACACGGACTACCCAATTGGCGATGGCGTAGCCAAGCGTGAGCTGGCCGTCTCTGCCAGAGATATGGTTGGGCTTTCCAAAAACAATGATCCGCTACGCCAGGCGCTCTTCGCAGGGCCGATGATCACGTTCTATGAGCGCTTCCTGGGCGGACCGGTCCGTCCGCTCGACTTTACGTGGTGCCGGGTCAAGACGTCAGGCGCGGAAACGGCTACCAACCCTCACTATGACGTAGTTTTCATGGGGCGAGGCACAAAGAATCTGTATACGAGTTGGACTCCACTCGGAGACATTCCTCGACAGATGGGCGGCCTGATGGTCCTGGAAAACTCTCACCGCCAGGAGGAGATTAAGGGCACCTACGGCCAGATGGACGTTGATGAATATTGCACGAATGAGCCAGACGCAACCGGGACTGAGGAAGGGCAGAAACGCTGGCAGGGGAGTGGTTTCGGCACATTCTCCGCTGATGCGGTGGCGCTGCGAGAAGAGTTAAACTGCCGCTGGCTGACGACAGACTATCAGCTTGGCGACCTGTTGGTCTTCAGCATGTACACTATGCACGCCAGCACGGACAATCACACGAACCGGCTGCGGCTGTCGACCGATACGCGCTATCAGCTTGCATCGGAACCGGTGGACGAACGCTGGATTGGTGAGGACCCGATTGCCCATGGCCCAGAGGCCAAGAAGGGAATCATCTGCTGAGAGTGGTTGCCAGTCTCAGAGGGAGGGGTCAGTCTCGAGGCAGCGGCTGTTCAGCCAGTCGAGGACCGCGCTGATAGGCCGTTCGCGCCCCAGGTCATTATGCAGTTCGTGAAAGTAACCCTCATAGAGTCGCAGGCTCTTGTCGACAGAACTGACGTTAGAGAAGAATTCCTGCGTAGCGGCTGGCATGACCACGGCGTCGGCCAGCCCCTGCAACATCAGGATTGGCAGGCGGATTTCGCCGGCCCGACCTCTGACCTCCTGCATGGTTTCAAAGAATTCTACCACCCAGCGGGCACTGCGTTTAGGCACTCCCAAGGAGTCCTGCAGGGCGATTTGAACCTCTTCCCAGTCTCGTGAAATTACGTCCAGACTGCCGCGCTGCTGAAAAGTGAGCGTGGGCTGAAACTTGTGCAGGAGTATGAGCATCAGTTTCAGAATGCGATTGACAGGAGAAAGATTGTGCGACTGCAACGATGGGGAGGCTATGATGGCCAAATCGATGGCGCCCGGCGCCTCCATCAGGTGAAGGAGGCCTAGCAGCCCGCCCATGGAGTGGCCATAGAGGCAGCAAGGGAGGCCGGGGTTGCGCAGTCGGGCCATGGACACAACCTGCGTGATGTCGCTCAGGTAGTCGTGAAAGCCCTGGACGTAGCAGCGAGCGCCGCCGGAGCGACCGAACCCCTGATGGTCATGTGCGTAGACAGTGTAACCGGATTGCTGTAGCGATGACACCAAGTGGCGGTATCGCCCTCCATGTTCGCCAAGCCCGTGCAGGATGAGAACAACGCCGCGGGTTGAAACAGGAGGACTCCAGCGGCTGTAGTAGATCGGGAGGCCGCTTTCGCTGCGCAGGTAGCCGGTCGATTGGGCGGGCAATTTCTCAGGAGGAAACGCTGCTTGGACGGACGAAGTGCGGGCAAACTCTCCAACTGTCGGACAGAGTTGAATGCTCTGTTGACCGAAGGCTGGAGGGGAGGAATTCAGGTTCTCCCCTGAAACGCGGTCAGTCCCATTATTGGCAGGTGATTGTTCAGAGAGGTAATTTCGCTTCTTTGTCGCCTTCATCGTTCTCTTGTTTCTTGACTTTTCCCGGTTGGCTTTCTATGCCGGCGCCGCGGCTATCATCCTCTTGCGTGGCTTGCGGGGGCCAGACAGAATCGTTCTCACCCCTCCATTTTTCGGGCTCCGCGGGCTCCTCTCCGTTCTCGTCCGCTTCCAAGGCAACTACCCAGCGTTGCCAGGGGGATTGTTGCCAGTGAAGTCCCAGTCGCTCGAAAGATTGTCGCGCTCTGTCCAGATGGCCCTCGCTGAAGGTACGCAGCCGAAGCCGTTGGGTATTTCCTTGCAAACTATGTGCGAGGTGGGCGGTCAATTGACGTTCTGCCTCTGTTCCCCACAGTTTGGGTGGCAGTGCAAGCAACAGTCGAAGTTCATCCCTCCAGCGAAACTGTTGCACAAAGCCGATTTCGGTATCTTCTTCAACCACCAGGAACACTTTTGAAGAGCGCACGGTGCTGGTGTGGATGGAGGCAATCATTGCCGTCTCTTCTGCCGCCGCATCGGGATAGGCGGCGGGCAGGAATTCGGACATGCGGGCCCCGAAGCGGGCTGAAATCTGGGGAGCGAGTCTGTAACCGTCGGGCAGAGGAGGAGTCTCTGTCAATGGCAAGTCGCCCACCATCTGTGTGTTCTGGTAGTCCGCCGAGCGCAGACCGATTTCGTCGAGAACTTGTGTTACTGTTGCTGGCGAGGCGGTTGCAAATCCAAAGTAGAAGTATGGGTGAATGCCTTGTTCTTCAACATAGTCCAGGGCCGAATCAATGAGATCGGCGAAATCTTCGCGGTTTTCCTCTACTTCCAATGGTTCGACAAATGCCCAGTCGAACGTACCGGCGGCGTCGCCATCGTACTGGACAATGACGAATCCGATGATGCGATCACCTCTTGTTGCTACAATTGTGTCCATCTGCTTGCCAAGGAAGCGCGGTCCGAACCAGTGCATGAATAGCAGACGCCGCCACCAACTGCCGGCGATGGCTTCCATGCTACTCACATCGCTGGTTACACCCGAGACCAGCAGGTTCAGAACCTCGCGGACCTGACCAGAGTTTGCTTTCCCAATTTCAGTGACCATTCAACAGTTCCATGGCGATTCGCAGACAGTCCCTTTCGCCGTCATAGGCCAGCAGCGCCAGGGCCTCGCCTGCTGAGGCCCACTCGACCTTTTGGACTTCGACACTGGAATCGGACAGACGCCCTCCCACCACTCGGAGCAGAAAAAAGTCCACCTTCTTGAATACTTTCTCCGGCACTGTGCGGGCATATGTATCGAGATACTGATAGTGTACAGTCTTCAGAAAGGACTTATACTCGGTCTCCAGCCCCGTCTCCTCTTCTACTTCGCGCAATGCCGCGGTCAGAGGCTTCTCAGCCGGGTAGAGCCGTCCCTTAGGCAGTTGCCAGCGACGGCATTCTTTATCTGTGGCGATGAGAGCCACCTGAATTGGATCGCGTGCCTCGGCCTGCTGCAGACGATATGCAACACCGCCGGCAGAATGGATGTGCCGAACGGTGTAGTTACTCAAGACTTCACTGGCGGCACCGCCGCGACCATCAGGAAAATCACAATAGCCTCCCCCATGTGGCGCTGAAACAACCTTTATTGCATTCCAACTTTGTTGCGGAGCGTTCATCTTCTATTTTCCGACGGATTCAATGCCCATCTATTTCGTCCGTGTAAATCGCTTGCGTTGCAGTGTGTGATATTAAATCATGATTTCCAGCGCACAAGTACCTCGCTGACCAAGCGTGCCTATTCATTGCTTCGCGTCAGGCATAGCGCCGTCGGAAATGATGGCGGCCAATCCACGAGCCACCTGTTCCCAATTGTTTGGTGGAAAGTGTGCGAGTTGCAGTGGCAGCAGCGATTGCGACGTGAACGGAAGGGCGCCAGCCAACTCGGCGATGGTCCAGACCGAACGGGCGCGCGCGAGAACAACATGTATTTCCATCCACTTCGACAGTAGCACCAGCCACTGGGCCAGACCCTCGCCTGCGCCAACAGCAGGTTGTGGAGCCGGCGCCTCCTCGGGGAATCGGACCGAGATTGTGCCAGCTTGATCGATCCACAGTCGGTGCGGGATTACCGGGCCTGGCGACATTTGCGCTGCGGTCCAACAGGCGAAATTCCGGTGCAGATCCGAAACAATCGGCGGATGCAACCACTCCACCGCGGCGGCGATGGGCCGGCTGCGCGGGGGATGACAAGGCGATGCCGTCAGGCTTTTGGATTCGTCGAACCAGTACCATTTGGCCATGAATTGCGATCAGTCGCTAGGCTTGCAGGAACAGCGAATCTGACATAGTACGACGCTACGATTCAACAGGCGTTGCGCCTTACGGGGCCGGTCCAGCCATCTCAGTTGTGCGCTAATTCCAACTGGACTTTCGGCAGAAAAGAGTGCCCGGCACTCACAGATTAGGGCGCCGTTCGGCAACACAGGTTGGCACAGATAATATCACAGTCGAGAAAATATAGCAGACTGAAAGAATCATTTGGATAGCATTCGGGTCTTGCGAATACCTTGTTTGTTTCAGAAATATTGAGATGGTGCGATTGTCCGGCTGGCCTGAATTGGTCCATTTGCTGGCCGACCAGCAGTGGTGAGTCAAAGATGGTAGCAGTGACCCCATGAATTGGGCGGCTCCAAACGGTCCTGAAGAGTTGGCCAGGCGCCACGTATAGGGTATCATGCAGCCGCTACGTAAGAGGACCTCACTTCAATTTTCCAGGGAGAATACAGCAGAAATGACCCGTCCTGTGCACAAACGCGGGCGCCGAAGTAGAAATTCAGGGAATCGACGGCGTACAGCAATCGCCCCTCCTACGCTCGTGCAGTCCGACAGAGAATATCATCGATTTCTCGAGCATATATCCGGTCAACCATGGCTGGCGTTGGATACCGAAAGTGACAGCCTTTTTCGCTATACACCGCGCGTTTGTCTGATTCAGGTAACGGTTCCGGCCGAAAAAGGCAGCACAAAGGGGTCGGCTGAAAATGGAGCCGTTGTCGACTTCCTGGTTGATCCATTGCGATCGCTCGATCTGTCCGACTTGGGCAAGGTTCTCGCTGATGACTCTACAGAAATCATTCTCCATGCAGCTGAGAACGATATCCTGACCCTGCAGAGGGATTTGGATTTCCGGATCCGAAGGCTTTTTGACACTCAATTGGCTGCACGCATTCTGGGACGGCAGGGCATTGGACTGGCAAAGGTCTTGCAAGATGAATTCAACGTTGAGAGCGATAAACGGATGCAGCGAACAAATTGGGGCCAGCGTCCGTTAACCCAACAGCAGATGACATACGCCCAGATAGACACGCATTACCTGCCCGCCCTGCGAGTCCGGCAGGCAGGGCTCCTGCAGAAGGCAGGTCGCTGGGAAGAAGCCCAGGCTGCATTTCGGATGTTGGAGTTGGTCGAGTTCCGGCCGCCGGAGCCGCGCACTGTCTGGCAGATGAAGCAGATCCGCACTGTGGTGGCGAATGACATGGGAGTCCTAAAGGCAGTCTGGGACTGGCGTGAAAAGTTTTCCAAGCATGCGGAACGGCCCCCGTTCAAAGTAATGGGTGAGGACTCGATGGTAGCAATTGCTCAGAGACGACCGCAAACACTGGACGCGCTAAGGGAAATCCCCGGCTTAAGTGTGCGGCAAATCGAGCGGTTTGGAAAGGAGTTGTTGGCCGCGGTTCGTCTGGGGGAAGAGCAGCCTGTGCCCAAACGGCCATCGCCCGCAAGGAAGGCGGAAACTGTACTCACCGCGGAAGGAAGGGAGCGCTATGAGCACCTGCGCCAGTGGAGGACTAAGACAGCGGCAGCGCGCGGCGTCGATCCTGACATCGTGTTCAGCAACGAAACGCTTATACAGATAACTGCTGGTCAACCTACATCCGTGGCCGCTCTGCAGGAGATTCCATCGGTAGGGCGGTGGAAAGCACAAGCATACGGGCCGGCTCTATTAGAACTCCTCGGTAACAACGTCACGACTTGACAGGCAAATATAAGCGAGGCAGCAAGTAACTCCACGGTGGGCGACCGTGCTGCCAGAGCAGTCCTGATTTGAAAACTTACATAGTTCAGGTCAGGCGGGCTGGAGCGCTAGCGGATCGGGCAGGTCGCCGGAGTCGACCTTCCCTTCGAAGACATCGACAAACTCGTGCTCTTCGAGCGTTTCATGTGCTAGCAGTGCTTCGGCCACTGCGTCCAATCTAAGCCGATGAATCCTGAGAATGTTGCGAACACGATCGTGTTGCTCTCTCACAATAAGCTGCACTTCGCTGTCAAGAGCTTCTGCCACCTCTTCGCTATAATCACGCTGCTCGGTTAACTCGCGGCCAAGGAAGGGGTTTTCTTCCTGGCTTCCGATCTGAAGAGGCCCCATCCTCTTGCTCATCCCATACTTCATCACCATTGCCCTTGCCAAACGGGTGATTGTCTGGATGTCATTGCTGGCGCCGTTGGAAATGTCTCCAAAAACCAGTTCCTCGGCTACGCGGCCACCGAGCCCAACGGCGATGCGGTCAATAAAATATGATCGCGGCAGCAGATAGCGGTCTCGCTCCGGTACCGTCAGAGTGACGCCACCTGTCATGCCGCGAGGGATAATAGTCACCTTGCGCAATGGGTCTGCGCCTTTAACTACATGTGCAATGATTGCATGGCCGGCTTCGTGGTAGGCGACAACGCGCCGCTCACTATCGGTTATCAACCGGCTGCGTCTTTCAGGCCCTCCCATTGCGATTCGCTCAATCGACTCCTGCATCTCGTCCATTGCAATCGTGCGACTATTTCGACGCGCGGCCAGAATTGCAGCTTCGTTTACCAGGTTTTCCAAGTCGGCACCGACAAAGCCGGGCGTCTGTCGAGCGATCAGGTCCAGGTCCACATTGGGGTCGACGGGCTTGCCTTTTACATGAACATCGAGGATGGCCCGTCGTCCCGACAGGTCGGGCCGGTCCATGGTTACGCGTCTGTCAAATCGCCCGGGACGAAGCAGGGCGGGGTCGAGGATGTCCGGACGGTTAGTGGCGGCCACCAGGATGACATTAGTATCGGTGCCAAAACCATCCATTTCCACCAGGATCTGGTTAAGGGTCTGCTCGCGCTCGTCGTGGGAACCTCCCAGACCCGTGCCCCGGTAGCGCCCGACCGCGTCGATTTCGTCAATGAATACAATGCAGGGGCTATTTCGTTTGGCCTGCTCGAACAGGTCGCGCACACGGCTTGCGCCAACGCCGACAAACATTTCGACGAATTCAGAACCACTAATGCTGAAGAATGGAACCCCTGCTTCACCCGACACTGCCTTGGCCATGAGTGTTTTTCCGGTGCCGGGCGGCCCGACCAACAGAACTCCCTTGGGGATGCGTGCGCCCAGAGCAACGAACTTCTGCGGCTCCTTCAGAAACTCTACGATTTCCTCTAGTTCTTCCTTTGCTTCATCGGCTCCGGCCACGTCGCCAAATGTTACAGTGGGCCTATCGCCAACGAACATCCGTGCTTTGCTCTTTCCGAAGGAGAGCGCTTGATTATTGCCGCTCTGGCTCTGGCGGAACAGAAAAAGAAAGAGACCGGCGATCAGGATGAGGGGAAGTAAGTTAATGACCAAGGCGAACCAATTGCCCGAATTGGATGGCGGCTGGACATTGATTTTAACCTGGGCCAGGCTCTCCTCGGAGACGCCCATGCCTTGCAGTGTTCGAGTGAGAGCGACCCCTTCCTCTTTGCGGCTGGATAGCGGTTGGTCGCTGCCATGCGAGAAAATCTGCAATCTTTCCCCGCGTACGTCGATTCGTGCGATATCGCCGCGCTCGACCTGTCTGGCAACGTCACTCAGACTGACATTTTCCGGCCTCTCGTTAGGGCCGTAGACATTCAGAAAGAGGGCGGCGGCTGCCACCAAAATCAGCAGATAAACAAAAGCGTTTCGAGTCCAGTTTCCGCTCACAGAATCTCCTCAAGAATCAGATTTCACTGCGACAGCAGTATAACATGGAGGCCACGGCTTCGCGAAAGCCAGGGCAATTGGGCGGAAGCAGCTTTCGAAAATGACTAGCGTGCTGGCCATGAAGCGTTGCCCATGAAAGGGAGCCACTGGCATGCTTTTGCAGGTTCTTGCGCTTAACACTGAGCAATTGCCTCGCACATTCTTCTGGGGTTTTTTCAGACACCCAGTATACCCAAGGATTGCTCATCCTGGCTGACAAATTCGGCGACTGGACTTTCCACTCGTCCGTAGCCGCTCCAGATCTTGAAGCCCAGCAGTGCCAACAGTTCTGGCGACGCTTCTTCAAGCATTTCGGGTCGGGCGCCAATCGTAAAGTTTTCCTGGGGTCGGAACTGGGGTCCGCAGAAGGTTGTAAGCAACCCATAGCGGTTCCCGTCACTTATGTTGGCGCCGGTTCCGTGCCAGAGCCTGCCGTCGAAAACCATTGCCGTGCCTGCCAACCCTTCCGCGGCCAGCGTATCCTCGTTGTCGTCATTTGCTCTTGGGGGTCGGCCCCGAAGGTGACTACCGGGGACAAAGCGAGTGCCCCCGTTTTCGCTGCTGAAATCGTTGAGCATCCACATGACGTTAGCGCACACGCATGGTGCGACCATTGCTGGTTCTTCATCGCCGGCCAAATTGGGCTGTTCGCGGGAGATTGAACCGACAGGAAGCGGAGAAGGCCCGCGTTCAATGGGGTGAGGCATCCACCACTGATCGGTATGCAGATTCATGGGGGCGCCGCCCGGCTTGGCAATGTTGGCAGAATAGCTCGACAGCAGATAGTCATCGCCCAGGACGTGATCGACGACGGTGCGCACGCTTGGTGTGGAAAGAATTTTGCAGAAAATCTGGCCCTTGTTGACAAGCATCCACACACGTTGATTGACTCCGCCGGCTGTAGCGGTGTAGGCCTGTTGTTTGAGCCGGCCTTTTTTGTCCGTAAATGCACCCCACTGCTGCTTCGGGCCTCCATCCTCGAAGGCCGCGCCCAGCTCGAGTTCGGCGGCCGCCTGTTCCTTGAGCCGTTTCAGTGCAGCCGCCACCTCATCCGGCTCTAAGGCGTTGGCGATCAGGCAATAGCCAAATTCCTCAATATCCAACTTAGCCTGTTCGATATTCGCGGTCGCTGTGGGTAAGTGTCGAGTGGTTTGCATTTGGCTTCTCCGGGCAGCATTGTTTTCGGTACTCTACTTCATTTTCTTCGAATGGGCAACGCTGGCGGCACTTTTTTCCTCGCCTAATGGTTGTACCATTTGGGACCAATTCCGTTGGGGATTTTCAGGATAAGCGAGAAGTAACAGGGCCTTCTCATACCGCCCATTCTGTTGCTTCGGGTACGAGGTTTTCGGCATTCCTTTTCACCTGGTCGGCTCGAATCCTGGTCAGGAAGTTGCTTTGCATTTCCCCACTCAGACAGTGGAAACAGCTTAACTCGCTAACCTGCCATTGTAGTGACGTAAGGAGGAAACTGGAAAGCTTGTAACGGCGCAGCCGCTGCAAGCTAAGTCCCTTGCCGGCAACCTTTTGGAGTTCGGCCAAAATGCGTAACTGTCAGCCATTCCTTCGAGCCAACACACTTGTCAAAGTGTTCAAGGCATTTGCTTTCTCATGTCGGCGCGCCCTGTCTTGCGATATGCAAGATTAGTCGCTTCTTCTCACTTAGATCATTTCGGGAATTTTCAGGGAAATACGCGAAAAAGATTCATTGCTAACTCTGCAGTAAAATGTCCTGAAATGGGTACACAGAGAGATTAGGTCAAGCAAGGCGCGGGTGGGTCAGAACTGGCACTGAAGATGACAAGATTGGCGCCTGTCGCTTGCTACTGCAGTCCTGGAAATCTTTCTAACCTGCAGATTCTCTTACAGACGAGAGTTGCGAACAGAGGTGGAATGAAAGCCAATCCCAGACTGTTTCCAGCGCGGGATTGGCTGTGCTAGAATTGACGGATATGAACGAAATCGCTATGTCATTGTCTGCCATGATAGCCCCTGTGGGCCCTCCTCTTGTCCTGACATTGGGCAGCATTGTTCTCTGGGTTCTTGGCCGATTTTCCCGTCCTATGGCGCGATTGCACTTCATTGGGAGCGCGACTGGGATTCTGAGTGCGGTAGCCTTGCTCTTCTGGGGAGGGGCGGCAGCACTGACAATTGCCCTGCGTGTGCAGCCTGTTGCTCCAACTTTCAGCATACCCTGGCAGCCTTTCTTTTCCAGGGGCGCCGATATTCTGTGGGTCAGCAACGGATGGAACTGGTATGTTTCATGCCTAATCCTTCTGTTGGGAGGCGGAGGTTTGCTGTTCAGCGGCATTTCCGGGCAGAGTCGCGATCTAACTTCCGAAGAGAACTGGCACGGCAGAGCGATGACACTTGCCTTGTCGCTCAATGCAATTGCCAGCGCACTATTTTTTGTCAGCAGCGGAAATCTCCTTACTGTTACGTTGATGTGGGTAGTGATGGATCTTTTTGTCATTGCCCGAAGTGCGGTTGTGCCTGAAGGCCCCGGCCCTTCCCCTACCCGGCAGTTTCAAGGACTGAGCATGATGGGAGCCTTGTTACTTTTGATCGGGCTCCTTCCTGCAGGCCAGAGTGGCCCGGCCGTGCTTCTGGCTGGCGGCCAACTGCCCCAAGAGACAGTAATTCTTATGTTGCTAGCCGGTGTCATTCGGGCCGGCGTCTACCCTCTACACCTGTGGCTGTTGCCGCAGCGCGGGGAACGCCTCTATATGCCGGACCGATTGATCGACCAGATTCCACCTGCGCTTTGCGGGCTGTGGCTTTTGGGCTGGTCAAGCGGGCTGGCAGGCGAGGAGCTACTTGCACGGCCTGAAATCGTGGCGCTGGCTTTATTGGGTTTGCTGGGCTCGGCCATTGCCACGTTCACAACGACGACAAGGCAGGAGCACACGACTTTCGTACTGGTGACCGCGGTTGGAATCGCCGGACTTACGAGCATATTGTCAGAGATCCGAGGGCCTGCAGCCGTGCTGTGGCCGACGACGACGTTCGCTTTGGGAGGCGGCCTGTGGCTGATCGGCGAAAGGATCTGGCGCGCATGGCACTGGCAGATACCAATCAGTGTAGGGGTTTTGGCGCTTGTCGGTGTTCCATTCACTCCGGGATTTCTGACACAGTCTGTGGTCGCACAGCTGCTAATGGTGGGAAATTGCGCCGATGAAACCGGTCTTTGTGGGAAGTTGGGCGCCCTGATGTGGCCCTTATTTGCGGCCTATATTGTAACTCAGATGATATATGTCTCGTCTCTCTTGCGTAGTTGGGACACCGAGCCTGATGGTAATTCCTTGGCGGAACTAAGGCCGGACGGTTGGATCATTGGAAGATTGCTGGTATATGTAGTTGTTCTTGCGATTCCGCTGGCGACTGCAGGTGTGTTTCCAGATATGATTACAAATCTCGCTAATCTGCCGGATGCTATTCCCAGCAGCGCCGGGAACCCCCCTAGTGCGGTGGCGAGTTGGCAGGTTTGGCTGACCTTAGCCGGTCCACTCACATTGGGGATTGGTCTTGCCATCGCCCGTTCACAAGTGAGGGAGCTTTTGAGAACGGATGGAAACAGGGCCGGCGCGTTGGGGTCAATCCGGAGGTGGTCCAGCCGTATCGCCAGGCTCGCGACTCTGGACTGGATTTCAGGCGTCACCAGGTGGGGCACCAGCAGGATGGGGAATGTGTGGGACGTTGGCTTGGAGATTGTCGAAGGGGCGGGTCATATGGGGTGGGTTGTCGTTTTTGGAATTATTGGCTATTTACTGTTGAGTACGTAGTCGTTTCGGCATTTTGAAGACATTGTTGGAACAGCAGTGGTCAGATTCAAGCGATAGCTGCCCGAATTCATTTGGCTTACTTAGACTTAGCCTTACCATCATAATCCATGGAGTTTTCCGCTGGTCGGCAAGAGTGTATTCAATATCGTAAACTCCGATGGGATAGGTGGACTGGTTGAATGGTCAGCGCTCTACTGCAATTGAAAGAATTGGTTAGCGAATTATTCGTTTTATTAGAGAACAGAAATCATGGCTGAGTTATGGGCTTCAGTCCCGGCACATGTGATATTGGGAATTGTCGCGGGTCTCCCTGTTATCTTGTGGGACTGGCGAATAGCCTTGCCCGGACTGCTATTCGTCCAGATTGGAATTAGCGGGTTGGTTGGGGCAGTCTATGGACTTTCGGCGCCTTGGCCGGCGGTCCATTTGGTCGTACTGTTCATAGCCTTTCTGATACTCCTGCTTTCGATTTTGCAGACAAGCAATGTCCATGTCCATCAATCAGGAGAGTTTAGTTCGAGGCTCTTTCGATTGCTTGTACTGGGAATAGCGGCTCTGTTGGTTTGGAACGCCAGCGAGGGGATTGAATTGCCCCTTCTCAGCGATGCTTCCAAAATGCTGTTTCTTTGGTTGGCGGCTGTGGCGTTACTTACCCTCGGCATGACAGAAACAGCTCTCTTTGGAGGCGTCGGTCTTTTGTTGTGGTTGATTCCTGTTCAAGCGTTTCTGTCCGTACTGTTTCCTCTGCCCGCCGTTATAGTGATGCTGGGAATTCTGCAGCTGCTGGTGGCATTGGCCTGTAGCTATCTAATATTGGCCGAGGACGATGTACTGACATCATATGAAGTGCCATCTACCGATCCCGAACTGGCACCAGGGATCCAGCGCCGTCAGAGCATTGCAGCTGGCGCACAGGTCCTCTGGTACGGCTGCGCATACTGGTTTTTTTCCTTGGTCGGCCGCCGGCAGAAGACGGTGGTTCGCAACGGTTGAGAAGCCTCAGATGGCCGTTTAGTTCGAGAGCCAGCCTTTTGCGGGGGAACGCATTGCGCAGCCGAAAGGTCGATAAGTCAGGTCTGACAGATATTATGTTGTTTTCCGGACGGCGAAAGGAAACTTGGTGTCAGCCAGGAATTTCCATGTTTGTATACAAGCTTTAGATGCAACTGATGAGGCAACCGCAGATTTTGGCGAGCGCCTCTCTGGGCTGTCGCCAAACAAGGCGAACGATCGAGGAATGCTCAAAGTGAAGGCCATTAATTGAACAGCTGCGTTCCATGATCCAATTTGCCCTTCCCTCATTTTTGTTCAGCCTCCTATTGCTGGAAGTGTTGTCCAGCTACATCTTTCGCCGCTGGGAAAGGGGCGTCTCGCTCATAAATGGCGGGATACTGAATCTCGTCGCGGTTCTACTTTGGCGGCTTCCCTCCGATACACTCTTGTTTTCCATCCCATTTGTTCCTGTCACTTTGGATCTGCGGGCAGGAATATGGGAATACGGCTTCCGCTTCCAATTGACACAGAATAATGAACCCATAGTGGTTATTGTTCTCCTATTGCTAGGGACCGGCATGCTGTTGACGGCTGTGGCGAGCCAAGGCGTAGTTTTTCCTCCCTCCATGCTACTGATCGGTGCTGGCTATATTGGGATAGCGCTAATGGTCGACGCCCCGATCTCGCCGGTCTTTCTTGCCCCCGTTTCTATTGCAATTCTAATGACGGTAAGCGTCTTTCCCATTCAGGCCGGAATCACCGGTGAAGCGCTGGGTTCCTTAAGAGCGATTCTTCCGCCGATTCTCGCGACTCCGTTTATTCTGCTCGCTGCCTGGAATATGGAACAGTTGCCCCTTAATCCGCAGGATATACGCCTAGCTGCGGGCGGGGCGCAGCTTCTGGGAGTAGGTCTGCTTGTTTTGCTGGCGCCAGTTCCCCTTCATAGTGCCCAACCGCAATTGGGAGAATCTTCTCCACCAATTGCGATGGCTCTGACCATTCTGCTATACCAGACCCTGGCACTTTTTCTTTACTTTCAGGCAACATCGAGTTTTCCAATGCTGTTCGGCAGCACAGCGTTGAACGTGTGGTTGACGTCAACAGCCGCGATCACTCTGGTCTGGGGAGGCGTGGCGGCGGCGGCGGCCAGCCATCCAGGTCGACTATTGGGCTATGCGATGCTGCATGACTGGGGACTGATCCTCCTGCTCCTTGCCGGTTCTGACGACCGCAGTCGTCCGATGGTGGTCTCTCTGTTTGCCTTGCGTATTCTTAGCACCATGAGCGCAGCCGCGGGACTGGCGCAATTGCGGCAGGCGACAGGCAGCCTGGAGCCTGACAGGCTTCAGGGGGTGGGAGCTCGATTGCCATGGAGTACGGCGGCTTTTCTCCTGGGCAGCCTGGGACTGGCCGGTTTTCCACTGACAGCGGGGTTTTCGGGGCACTGGTCGGCAATACAGGCACTGGCAGAGGGCGACTGGCGCTTTGCTGCAGTCGTGCTGATCGCCAGTGGCAGCGTAATCTTCGGTTTCGTACGCATGGTTGGCATTTTCTTTGGCCGATTGGAAAATGCCCATGTTCCCCGTGAACGGCCGTTGGGGGTGGTCTTTTCTGTGCTAGCGATTCTTCTGGTCACGGGAATGGCTATCGTGCCGCAGCTCTTCGAAGGACCGATCTCCAGAACTTTGCTGTCTTTTGACTGACCAAAAACTGTCAGAATCTCCCTTTTCGACATCTGATAGAGAATGATAGTCCGCTCCTGCTAGTCTGATGGATGCAGGGGCTGGACGATCGTTTCTCGTCATACGCGCCTATGCTTATGCGTTCGGTGGATTAGCTATGTCGCGCAAGTAATACTCACTCAAGGAGACTCGTCATCTGCTTTAATTCGGACGCTCGTTCGTCGAGAATCAAGGGCTTTTACAACCGAAGTCTGTCTGCTCGAGTTGCCCTCATTGGCGAGTGGGGGGATCTGACCAGCGATGAGAGGGACCTGCTGTCTGAGAGTATCGCCATAGAACAGGCCGACATGATGATTGAGAACGTCGTTGGCCGGTTTGCGCTGCCGTTGGGAATAGGCGCAAATTTTCAGATTAATGGGCAGGATTATCTCGTTCCAATGGCGATAGAGGAACCTTCTGTCGTGGCGGCCGTCAGTTCCGGCGCTCTACTCGCTCGTTCCGGGGGAGGCTTCTCGACTTCCAGCACAGATCCAGTGATGATTGCCCAGGTTCAATTGCTCGACGTGCCAGATGCCGCGAAGGCAGAGAGCGCAATATTGGCGGCAAAGGATCAGATTTTGGGTGCCGCCGACACCAGCCCAACCTTAACGCGTTTGGGTGGGGGCCCGAAAGAGATTGAGGTGCGCCAGCTGACCGGCACGCCGGCGGGGCCAATGCTTATTGTTCATCTGCTGATTGACTGTCAGGACGCGATGGGCGCCAACGCCGCCAACACCGCCGCGGAAGCAGCTGCGCCTTTGCTGGAACGGCTCAGTGGAGGCCGTGCAGGGCTGCGCATCCTCTCAAATCTCAGTGACAGGCGACGTGCTTGGGCGGAGGTCGAGATACCAGCCGATGCGTTCAGAAGCAATGCCTTTTCCGGCAGCGAGGTTATCCACGGCATCGCTGAGGCAAACGCGTTCGCTTATGCGGATCCTTACCGGGCGGCGACTCACAACAAAGGCATTTTCAATGGTGTGGACGCTGTGCTTCTGGCCACAGGAAACGATTGGCGCGCGGTGGAAGCCGGTGCACACGCCTGGGCTGCACGCGATGGACAGTACCGTGCACTTACCGACTGGCATGTGCGCGGCCGCGCAGATTCGGAGTCTCTGTATGGTCGCCTAGAGCTACCTATTGCGGTCGGTACCGTGGGCGGAGCGACGCGGAGCCATCCGTCAGCCAGATTGGCCTTGAGAATCCTGGGACTGGACTTGCAGGGGGAAGCTCCGATCGAGAGTGAAAAGGGAAGGTCGCAAGCCAATGGAGACGCGGGGGAATGTCAGCAAGGGGCGAGGGCTCTGAGCGAGATTGTCGCGGCAGTCGGCTTGGCACAGAATCTGGCGGCGCTACGGGCCTTAGTAACCACGGGCATTCAGCATGGGCACATGCGTCTTCATGCCCGTCAGATGGCGGCATCCGCAGGAGCAGTAGGGGACGCGGTCGAGCATATTGCCGGGCAGATGGTGGCGGAAGGAAATATAAGGGTGGAACGTGCCAAGGAGTTGCTACAAGAGAAGAACGGCCGCCTTGCCGGCCCATAGGGATGAACTATGTGTTCCAGAGGGATAAACCAATGTTGAATCAGCCAGTAAGACCGGTAGGAATAGTCGGATATGGAGCCTACGTCCCACGCTTCCGCTTGCCGGGAGCAGAAATCAGCCGGATCTGGAGCGGTGAGATTGGCGTGGCAAGCTCACTGTCTGGTCAGAACGGTGAAGCTGCATCGCAGCGAACGGATAGCAGCCCAGTGAAGGAAAAGGCAGTGCCGGGGCTTGATGAAGATACTGCAACCATGAGCATTGAGGCAGCCCGCAACGCGCTTGAGCGCTCGCAGGTCGACCCCCAGGACATCGGTGCCGTGTGGGTGGGGAGCGAAAGTCATCCTTATGCAGTTAAGCCGACCGGAACTATAGTGGCGGAGGCAATTGGCGCAACTCCTTCAATAGTGGCGGGGGACTGGCAGTTTGCTTGCAAGGCCGGGACAGAAGCACTGCAGGCGGCAATTGGTCTTGTAGGGAGCGAAATGGCCCCATATGCTCTGGCAATTGGAATGGACACTGCGCAGAGCCGGCCGGGTGATGCGCTGGAATACACAGCCGGCGCGGGCGGTGCGGCGATTCTGGTCGGAGCCGCCAGTGAGTCTCTTGCCGTCATAGAGCGGAGTTTGAGTTACGTTTCCGATACAACCGATTTCTGGCGAAGGCCCGGAAGTCAGTATCCTAGTCATGCGGAGCGATTCAGTGGGGACCCCGGCTACTTTGGGCACGTCATTCCGGCTGCCGAGCAGATGATGCAGGAGATGGGGCTGACCGCTCCGGAATTCGACCATGTGGTTGTACACCAGCCGAACCTGAAATTTCCGGTACGGGCGATGCGTGCGCTGGGATTCAGGGAGGATCAGTGGAAGAGCGGATTGCTTGTCGGAGAGATAGGCAACACGTACGCAGGTTCCGCGCTTGTCGGTCTGACAGCTATACTTGACACCGCCTCGCCAGGGCAGCTGGTGCTAGTTGTCAGTTACGGCAGCGGAGCCGGTTCGGACGCCTTCCTGCTGCGCACAACTGAGCGTGTTGTTGGGGCACAGAGTCTCGCTCCCCGAACTTGGGATTACCTTAGTCGCCGCATCGAAATAGACTATGCGCAATATGTGCGTTTGCGGGGGAAACTGGCTACCAACTGAGGAGTCCATCTGCGGGTGATTCACTGGAGCGCACAATCGCAGTCTCTGCGGCACTGGTAGTTTATCTGGAAAACTCTAGTTACACATTCAGTCGTAACTACTAGGCCACAGCAGTTGACCAGCCAGTCATCCCTGGAACCATTGAGGCTCTAGGTGAGGAATCTGGTGTACAGCCGCCGCCATGCTCGCCAGCCGACACGTTACGATGAAGGCACATGGTCGGTGAGGCATGTTTTTGTAGGGGGGCGTTGCGGGGGCGCAGCCCCTGCACAAGGGAGGCCGCTTGCGGCCGACCGCCCAAAATACAACAGTGAGGGGGGAAAATACCTTTGCTCGCCTCGTTCAGGGTTGCGAATCAGTTGCGGCTGAGTAGTTACATTAAATCTATGAAAGCAGGACTTGGAGCGGTGCCTTGGGGCCAGTCGAAATTAAGAGAAGAGTGGTTATTGCACCACCTGGCCGTTCAGCCGTTGGCGGACTTCTCAAGCAACGACACTTGCTCAGTTTGTCTCATTACTTAAGGGTTTCAGCAGAAAGCGCTGAAAGGGCGTGCAGCAGAATGGTCCGCCAGCGGCCATCTTCATCGATGGGAATATAGATGGCCTCTCGGCCAACGTGGATTGCGTTGTTGGGCACAAAATCTCCTTCGTCATTGGTGTTTCCAAGTGCCATTCGTAAGGAGTATTGCAACTTGCGCCTGGATCCGACATCAATCTCCCCTTTGACTACTTCGGCGGAGCCGATTACGCGTAAAGGATAACCTTGCGGAATCCGTATGGCGATCTGATCGCGCCTACGGCCGATGTTGAGAATTCCGGCTTTCAACGCCTCCATTTTTACCCTTATCTGGTAGAAAAGATTCTGCATTTCAATTGGGACCGAATTTGTCTCCAAGTCCTTTCCAAATCGGTCCTCAATTTCCCTTTGCATTTCTTCCAGTTCCTGCTGTGAATTCAGACCGGCAATGCGACGGTATAGCTGAAGGCGCAGCCCCTCTTCTTCGACATAAGTAGCCGGGATTTCGGCGCGCAAGGGCAGGTCGAGCGTGACTGGGGGAGCAAGTGGATCGTCCCAGGTACTGGATAGCGTCGAATCTTCTGTCTGCTCCGATGATGGGTGAGGCGCAAGATTCCCATTAGTGGAAACTTGCTGCACAGCGTCGCCGTCAACTCCTTGAGCATCGTTAAATCGTTCCCGTTTCTCTCTCAGCTCGTTGACCGATTGGGTAAGGAGGCGGGTGTACAGATCGAAGCCGACGCTGACGATCTGGCCGTGTTGCTTTGCTCCCAGCAGCTCCCCTGCGCCTCTTATTTCCAAGTCGCGCATGGCGATACGAAAACCTGCGCCCAATTCTTCGCTGCTCTCAAGCAGCGCCTCCAGGCGGCGGCGGGCGTCGAAAGTCAGGGTACTGTGACGATCGTGAAAAAGATAGCAGTAGCCCCTGACTGCCCCGCGGCCTACGCGGCCGCGTAGCTGGTACAATTGGGCCAGGCCAAAATGATCGGCCCTGTTAACGATGATGGTATTGGCGCGACGAATATCGAGGCCGTTCTCGACAATGGTTGTGCAGACAAGCACATCGATTTCACCATCTGCGAAACGCATCATGGTGTCTTCCAGTTCACGCTCAGCCATCTGTCCGTGGGCAATTGCAACAACGGCCTCAGGCACCTCTCGCTGAAGTCGAGATGCCAGCGTTTGCAGTCCCCGCACTCTATTATGGACGAAGAACACCTGCCCGTCCCGCGCCAGCTCCCTCTGAACGGCCTGACGTAAGAGTGTGCTGTCGAATTCAGCCAGGATTGTACGCACTGGCAGCCGCTCTCGTGGGGGCGTATTAATCGCGCTCATGTCGCGTACGCCGCTGAGACTCATATGGAGCGTTCGAGGGATTGGAGTTGCACTAAGAGTGAGTACATCCATTTCTGTCCGCATCTGCTTGAGGCGCTCTTTGTGGCTGACGCCAAAGCGTTGCTCCTCGTCGATAACAAGCAGACCCAGCGATTGGAATTCTACATCTTTTGAGAGCAGACGGTGCGTGCCGATGACGATGTCAACGGTCCCTTCATGCATCTTTTGCAGAACACGCTCCTGCTGAGCCGGAGTCCGAAAACGGGAGAGCATTTCCACCATGATGGGGAATTGGTCCAGGCGCTCGCTGAAGACGCGGAAATGCTGCTGCGCAAGAACTGTGGTTGGTACAAGAACCGCCGCCTGTTTCCCGTCCATCACCGCTTTGAAGGCGGCACGGATGGCAACTTCAGTCTTACCATAGCCGACATCGCCAATGATGATTCGGTCCATTGGGCGATCGGTTTCCATATCGTGTTTGACGTCGATGATTGCATCGATCTGGTCTGCCGTTTCGCGGAAGGGGAAGGCTGCTTCCATCTCTTCCTGCCAAGGACCGTCCGGGCTGAAAGCGTAGCCGCGGACGACCTCCCGTTCGGCATAGAGTTTCAGCAGGTCTTCGGCGATATCTTCCACGGCCTTCTTGGCTCGAGCCTTTACCGTTTGCCAGTCGCTGGTACCAAGGCGGGTGACGGAGGGCGGGATCCCGGCATCCCCTGCCCCTACGTAGCGACTCAGGCGGTCTGCCTGATGCACGGGTATGTAGAGTTTGTCACCCCTGGCGTAGTTCACGTGCAGATATTCCCGCTCCACCCCTCCCATCTCAAGCCTGACAAGGCCTTCATAGAGACCAATGCCATGCTCCATATGAACGACATAGTCGTTGGGGCTGACATCAGCGAAGAATAGTTCGGGCGCCACCGTAGACTGGGTACTACGCCGCTGTTGACTGGATTGTCTGGTCCAGCCGAACAGCTCGGAATCGGTGAAGATACGCAGGCCCGCAGGCTGGAGACCGTTTTCGCCTCCCTGCGAAACCGGTGAGCCACCCATGACGAAACCTTCCGACAGTACGCCCTGCAACAGTGATATACCGCTCTGCGGAGGGTCGTTGAGATCGGTGATGAGATTCGAAGGCAACTGGGCCTCCCGCAGCTCTTCTTGAAGGCGGGCAGTCTGTCGCGAGATAAGCACCACGCGTTCCGAGGTGTTGGCGAACTTGCGCATCTCCTGCAGAATGCGCTTGATTTGTCCGGCAAAGTGTGGACTTGGCACAAACAAGCGTGCAAGGGAGGGAGTTTCGCTTTCTACGGGTTCGCCAGGCAATCCACTTGAGCCCAATACCAGAGGATCGCGATCCTCGATTTGCGTCAAAAGCGTTTCCGGGCTGAAGTAGCTGGTGGTGAAATCTGAGGGAAGTTCAAAGCCGCGCAACAGTTCCTGATAGGTTCGGGCTGCTTCCTCTTCGGAGGCCTTCAAACCGGCGGCCACTTGTTCGCCGTCATCAATTGCAAGCAGTCCATTGTCAGGCAGGTGATTGAGGAGCGATGCCGGCCTGCTGTAGAAGTAGGGCAGGTACCACTCTATGCCGCGGAAAGTGCGGCCGGCACTCAGATCTTCCAACTCCCTGGTAATCTCCTCGCGAATCGCAAGAACCAGGTTGGGCTCACCTAACAAGGTTTCGCGCAGACTTTCAATGCTGCTCTTGTCCTTTGGGGGCGTAGCGGTTCCCTTCCCGTTGCCTGATGCCCGCTCAAGGGCTATTTCCGCACTTGGTGTGTCGGCCAATCTGTCAGGGGCCAAGCTTGAGGAGGAACTGCCTGCGGCAGCTGGTTGCGAGGCGGCAGCAGAAAGTGCACCGCCAAGTGCTTCACTTCCCGGTCCGACCAGCACTTTTTCCAACTGTCGTTCACTACGCTGCGTTGCCGGATCAAAAGCGCGCAGTGTTTCCACTTCGTCGCCGAACAGGTCGATCCGGACAGGGTGGGACAGGTTGGGGGGCCAGATGTCTACAATGCCGCCGCGGCGGGCGAAAGTTCCCGGTTCCTCCACTATTTGAACTGGTTCATAGCCACTCTGCACCCATCGGCCCGTCAAGTCATCCAATTGCACGAAACTGCCCACGCGCAAGGGACGCAGGGCCATGCGAAACGCTCTAGCAGGCAGCGTCTTCTGCATCATTGCACAGGCAGAGGAAACCACGACAGTGGGACGGCGGCTTTTCTGCTGCAGAGCTGCCAGCGCGGTAAGTCTGAGTTGACGAGTACGGCCTGCCCAGGGGATGCGTTCATAGGGCAAGGCGTCAGGCTCCGCGTACAAAGTTACGTGCGGCACTCCATTTGTAGGAGGCAGGAAGAGTTCGAGCCGCTCAACCCAGCGCTGGGCCTGCTCGGCGGTACCGGTCACCACCAAGATTGGGGCCTCTCTCTCAACGGCAAGGCCAGCAATCACGTATGCGCGAGCGGCCGCGTAAAGTTTCTGGGGCGCCGCCGTGTGCCCATTCAGAAAGTCTTGGAAGGGTGTAAGTTTTCTTAACAGAGGCACCAAGCCGGAAAGATTCATGTTTTCTGTCAGATCCCTGTCTGAATAGCAATCGCCGCAACGCCTTTAAGGGTGCGTACGGTGAAGCCAATCGACCTCAAGGAAATACGCGTGGTTTCAGTCCGTTGCCTCGGCAGCAGGGTTAAACCTGTTCATGGCCAGGTCGATTCCGTAAAATAGCCAGCTTTCGACGGCGTCTGCAATGCGCGGGCGCAGAGTTTCGAATTCAGTCTCCTCTTCGACACTGAAGTTCTGCAAAACGTAGTCGGCAGAACTCATAGGCGTGTGGGGGCGGCCGATTCCCACGCGAGCACGGGGAAATTGATCGGTTCCCAACTGCTGGATGAGAGACTTCATACCGTTGTGCCCCCCGCTGCCGCCGAAAGGGCGCAAGCGCAGTTTACCGCTGGGCAAGTCGAGTTCATCATAGACTACAAAGATGTCTAGCGGTTCAATTCTGTGGAATCTTGCGATAGGCGCGACGGCACGGCCGCTCAGATTCATGAAAGTGAGCGGCCTCACAATGAGAACTCTTTGGCCTGCGGCGCTTTCCTTTGGCAAGCGCCTGCTTTCCAATAGCTGGGAATGATTTATTGTACCCACTCCAAAGAGCGCGTTGAATTTGGCTCGAGAAAGTGGAATCCCGTGGCGCCGGGCCAGGAGGTCCACCACTTGAAAGCCGACATTGTGTCGATTGCGCGCGTATTGGGGACCGGGATTGCCCAGCCCCACGATCATTTTCATGGTTAACTGCTTTTAGAGTTACTTGTTTGGCGCCCTTTGAATTGCGCTTACCTCAGGATGCAATCTCCAGTCAGGTCAAGAAAGAGCAATGTGCTTTTTGTCAGAAATGTCGCACAAGGCTGTTGTGAACAACAGATGAAATTGCCGAATGTATTGACGTCACTACAGCAGTTTATTATCTTACAACTGATTTGGGCGGCCAAATGTGGCGGAAGTACAGTCGGTCCTTTATCCGGATGCCATTTGCTGCTCAGCGAAGCCCGGTCGGCGACCCTGTGCTTCGTCACAGAAGCCTTTCAGATCAATCGAGTCGTATTTGCAAACTCTTTTCGTGTTCCAAAATGGGAGAACTGATCGTATCATTCGGTACCGCCTCTGTGCCGTTTATGCCTGCTGTTGTGTCTGCTGGAAACAACCCATGCCTATCTCTACCTTCCACTCATCCATATCAACCTTCCTGCAATTTGATTTCCTTCCCGGGTTACAGCAGCCACTATCCCAGACAGCCGCACTCCCTTATTCATAGCGTACGTTCGGTGAGGGGTAAACTTTCCAGGGGGTTTGCGGAGAGGAACCTAGCCTTAAATTGAAAATCCACTGGCTAGGGAATATGGGCCGGACTTCAGTATTTGGCGGGGCTTCCCCAGTTTATGGTGCGTTAGGGCGACCGCCGGCTGAATGTGGTTGCAGCGGCACGTGTCCCAAATGTGGTGGAGGAGGTATTAGGAGAGAGAATCAGCTTCTGCGTATTCCGCCAAGTAGGAAGGCAGACTATCCAAGTGGGCTTGCATTCCAATTCAGGCCAGCATCGAATGAATTGTGTTCCTTTTGTGAGGCGAATGTCGCGTGTGTTTTCGGAAAATTCAGTCCAAATTTAAGAGGTAACTACTAAGCCATCTACAGTGTCTGTCTTGACCAGCCATTTATTATTGCCGTCATTCATGCAATCTGATTGCGTATTCGGTTGACGGCAGCCAGGTTGCTGGAGCGGTACTGCTGGAATGCGCAGACACGGTCGGAGAGCGATGGTTTTGGAGGGGGGCGTTGCGGGGGCGCAGCCCCTGCACAAGGGAGGCCGCTTGCGGCCGACCGCCCATAAGAGAGTTGAGAGAGGACCTTCGCTCGCCTCGTTCAGGATCGCAAATTAATTGTGGCTGCGTAGTTTCATTAAGAGTACAATCTTCCGAAAACGACTGTACCCGCTGGTAGCGTTTCGCTTGTGAAGGTCTGGTCCTGCAAACCGAAGTGGACAGAGAATCGGTCAGACTGAAAGTGACAACGGGCGATCAAAGGGATCACCAGATGACCGAATCCTTTCTCCAGCAACGTCGGCTGCCATTCAACAACCCATTCATTCCAGGCGCTTGAACGGTAGTGGGGTGTTTGGGCAGAGCGGGACTCATGTCCTGATCTCGGCAGCGAAAACGCGGCGAATACTCCAAGGAAAATTCATTCTCCTGGGTCGAGAGTGCAACCGTATCCTAGATCACTCGGACTTGGTTAAGGCCCACTCCAGAAGGCGTTTTGCAGCGAAGACCGCGGCCAACAGAAGGAACAATCCGGCACTCCAGCGGACTCCTGTGAAAAATCGCGCTCTTAGCCTGTCCAAAGCCAACGATTCGGTCAGGTCTCCCAGGATTCCAGGCTGCGGGACGATCGATGCCTGGTCCGCCGAAGAGGCCTGGCCGCCGGTGGTGCTACTCCCGCTATCCTGGGCGATAGGAGCTGAAGTTGCTGTTGGTTCTTCGGTCGAGCCCTCGACGTTGGGCTGCTCAACCTGGACGTCAGCGACAGTGGGTTGCGGGTAAGGCGTGGGTGTATCGATGGGAATCGGCGTGGGTGTGGGCGCGTCGGGCGTAGGGGTAACCGGGTCGCGGCCTACACTGATGTTGGGCACGAAAAACTCGCCGTAGTTTCCGTCCGGCCGGACAACCCGCATGCGCAGCGTATAGGTGCCGGGCGGCAGGACGTCGGTATGCCAGACACCCAGTTGGCCATCGACCACCTGACGAGTTTCGCCGCCGAAATAGGAGTAGGTCTCGTCTCCACTGGACCCTTGCTTATAGTATAACTCATAGCGCGCGAAGGGAGACCCAGTTGCCGATCCGATGATTGGAACAGGACCGCTGACACTACTGCCAGGAGCCGGTGAGGTTATTCCCGACTGGCCCGTTTGGTTGTTTCGAGCCAGAATCTTGTTCAGTCGAAGGTCCGGCTCGTGGTCGAAGACGTCCTGAACGCCATACTCAGCAACCGCCACCAAGGAAGTGCCAGCTATCTGAGCCAGCCCAACCAGAACCAGGACTAGAATACGAAAATGCACGGGACCCAATGTTCGGAATATCAGCCTCTGAACCATTATGAAATAGTTGCGAATTTCGGTCATCAATGACATGGTCCTTTTTTGGGCGTTCACACAAGTTTCTTGGACCGAAGGGTCCGCAGCCCATTGCCTGTTGCAGCGACTCGATCAAACCCCCCTTGGAGGTACTACTGCCAAGTCTGGATGTAAAGAATTATGTCACTCACTTGTTGGTCGGTCAGGCTTTGCCCGCCAAAGGGCGGCATGGCGATGCCAGTGCGATTCTCTTCCGCATCGGCTGCGCGACCATCCCGGATTGTGCTCAGCAGCTCACTCTCGGTCAGGCCTGAGAAGTAAGGCGAGTTTACCAGCGCGCTTCCCACTCCTTCGATTCCCTCACCGTTTTCTCCGTGGCACGAGGCGCAAGACAGGGCATAGTGTATGGCACCATTTTCCAAGCTTGTCGGTGTAGCTGTCGGCTGTGGCGTCGCGGTCGAGTCCGCAAAGCGGTCGAGGAATGGAAGTTCTGAAACGACAGGAATCGCAACTTCCGGTATCGATACCTGCATTTTTCCGGCGCGGACTGCGCCAGTAATGTACAAGCCTATTGCAATCATGACGATAAAGGGTACCGGCCACCGCGGCCACTGATACTGCCAGACCTTGTTTGCATTTCCTGCATCTGCGGCAATGACTATGAGCATCCCTGTGGTAATGGTCATGAAGCCTATCATGGCCAGAAGCGGAATTGTAATAAACCCATACCAGTTTATCCATACGGTGGTACAGGTTACTCCAACACCACAGGAGGACGGCGCGCCAAACAGCTGCGTCTTCTGCAACAGAAAGTGATATACGGCTACACCTTGCCCCAGCAATGAAAATGGCAGGACAAGATGTGGAAGATGACGGTCCCGGCGCATTATTCCCAATGCAAGCAGGCCGGCGAGAGGATACATCAGAATGCGCTGATACCAACAGAGCGTACAGGGTGTAAAGCCGCTCACCTCGCTAAGGTAGAGGCTGCCCATCGTCGCTATCAATGCAGTGATCAGGGATCCAAAAAGGCCTAACCGGGTCCAGGAAGAAGAATTTTTCATCGGATTGCGTTTCGCTTCGTCATTGACCTGATTGCAGCCGGTCGTCAATCGCCGCCGAAACTGCCTCGTAGTCCAAAGGGTTGTTGACAGGAATACCGTCGACAAGGACGGAGGGTGTGCTGTTGAGTCCGGCCGATCGTGCAGCTAGTGAACTCTCGGAAACCGCCACGAGGTGCGTTTGATTGGTAAGACAAGAAGCAAACGAGTCTTGGTCGAGATTCAGTTCGACTGCATAGTCGATCAACCTCTCCATGATGAATGCGCTCTGGCCTGAGGGCGTTGCCTGGAAGATTCGATCGTGGTAGCTCCAGAAACTGCCCTGATCGGCAGCGCATTCGGCGGCCTGGGCTGCGAGAGATGCGCCGGGTTCGTGCTGTTGCAAAGGCAAGTGACGGAATTCCAACTTTATTTTTCCAGTGACGATATAGTTCTCAACCAGGCCAGGTTTGACGCGTTGATTAAACGCGGCGCATGCCGGACATCGGAAATCTTCCCACGCCTGGACGGTAACCGGTGCGTCTGGATCGCCCAATATGTTACGATTTTGCCATTCAGCTGGAACTCCGGAATATGCGGGCAAATCTTCTGAAGACTGCCGGTCACCTGCAGTCACAGCCAGGACAATGGCAATCAGTCCTGCCAACAAGACTGCTCCGCCCACGACATAGATGACAACCGACTGCAGGTTCCTCTTTTTGGCTGGTGGGTTGTTAGCACTTCTGCTCATAAGTATGCGCTTTATGTCTACAAGAAAGCTCTATTGACAAGGACACTGACAGCCCAACTGCAGGCACAGAGCCCAAATACTTCCTTGCAGGCCGGCCCTTCATGCAGAAAGTTCCTGATATTGGGATAAAGTCCCTGATATTGGAATATAGCACTGATTCCCGTCGATAACAAAACGGTCACAGATTTTTCGGGCAGGAGGCGCGCCTCACTTTCGCTCCGAACCCATACAGAGTAAGCTAGCTGTTGCCGTGGAAGGAAGCCTTTGTCCCTACAGGCAGACCGATTGTCTGCTCCGCAGGTTTGGTGGCTCCTCAGATTTTGCGAGTACTGACGCAGCGGCGTTGGGACAGTTGTTCATGGAGTTTGCTAGTTGAGGCTTGGGCAGGGTTTCCAAGTCGCGAAATTCGATCCCTGATAGTGCTCACCGGCACCCTTGGCTTGAGGGAGGACCCTTCCAGATGAGAGAAAAAAGACCGCGATCACAAAAGGCCGTCCTGGGGGAGACCCTCAGTAGCAGGGTCGCAGTTGTCACCGGCGCGAGTAAGGGCATTGGCGCCGCGATTGCGGAGGCGCTTGCCGCGGAGGGATGCCGGTTGGTCCTGGCCGCACGCAGTGCCGACCGGCTCGAGGAAGTGGCTGAGGAACTGCGGGCGCGCTATAGGGTCGAAGTTCTGAGCGTACCCACCGATATCAGTGACGAACGGCAGGCGCGGAGCCTTATCGAGACGGCAGCGGCGCACTTTGGCTGTGTGGACATCCTGATAAACAACGCCGGGATGGGCATCTACGGGGCCGTAGATGAGTTGAACCTGGACGACCTGCGCCACGTTTTTGAGGTCAACTTTTTCGGTCCACTGGCCGCGCTGCAGGAGGCTGTTGTGCTGATGCGCCGCCAAGGAGGCGGGACGATTGTCAACGTCAGCAGTATCGTTGGCAGGTTTCCCCAACCACTAGGGGGCGGCTACACAGCGACAAAGTTCGCGCTGCAAGGGGCGAGCGGCGCGGCACGCGCAGAGCTAAAACGGGACAATATCGATCTTATTCTTGTTTGCCCCGGACTGACCGAGACCGAGTTTTCGCAGAATAGCCGAATCAGTGTTCCCGGTGCAGAACACAGGCAAGGAGAACGACATTCACTGGGGCGGGGGGTCGAGCCAGCGAAGGTCGGCCGCCGTACAGTCAAGGCGATACGGCGGGGAGAGCGAGAAGTATACATCACGCTGTTCGACCGTATCCTGGTTTTGGCCGCTACACTGCTTCCAGGCCCCTTCCAGTGGGCGCTTGTCTATGTTACCCGGTACAGGCGAAGGCGATTCGAAGAGGGCGGTGCCAACGAATTACTGGAATAGCGGTTTGAGCGTGAGGCCAATAAGCCGCTACCTGCAATTCGCCGTTTCGTCAGACCTGTCTGAACAGCACCCACATTGGACTTTCTCCCACTTCACATACGTGCAGAGGCGCCAGCGTGCCGCTGTCCTGATCGATCGCGTAAGTGGCTGCACGGCCTGAACCTTGTCCGGCGGCGACGAGAAAGCGTCCACTGGGGTCAATGTTGAAGACTCTGGGAATCTCTTCGGTTGGCTGCCAGCCGCGACTAGTAAGCGCACCTGAATCGGTGTCGACTGCGAAAACAGCGATACTGTCATGTCCCCTATTGGAGACGTAGAGCGTGCGGCCGGAAGGATGCAAATGGATTTGCGCACAGGTGTTGGAACCACTGAAATCGTCAGGCAGCGTGGAAATCGTTTGGATCGGTTCCAGAGTTCCGCTCTCCGATTGGTCCTGCGTTTGGGCGTTGGTCGGACCGTCGAAGTTGTATGCAGTGACACCAGATCCGTCTTCATTTGATGTGTAGACGAAGCGCTGGTCCAGAGAGAAGACGAAGTGACGGGGACCATCGCCATCGCCGGCGGCGCGGATAGGGGAAGTTGGGTTGGGTGTCAGCTGGCCGGTGTTTTCGTCGAAGAGAAATTGGTATACGGAGTTGGCGTCGAGGGGGTGCGGCACGAAGGCATAGCGGTTCGACGCATCAGTTTCAACGCAGTGGGCGCGGTCCGCGGTGGAAACTGAACACACTTCAGAGGCGATAGTACCGTCGGACTCAAGGCTGTGTACTGTCACTTTGCCTGCTCGGTAATAGGCGGCCAGGAGATAGCGACCGGTCTTGTCCGGAGCTACGTAACAGGTGTCGCCGTCAAGCTGCTGTTTGCCCAGCAGCCGCAACCCGCCGGATTCCTCGAAGCGAAAAGCCGCGAGCTCGCGGCTGGCCCGCAGTGAGCAATAAAGTGTCTTCCCGTCTGGCGCGCTTGCAAGCGCGGATGGTCCGCCGGGCACGGGGACATCCTGGCAGTTGGTAAGCATGCCGGCATCGTCCATTTCGTAGGCACGGATGAGATTGTCGCCGGAAAGGGAAATGTAAGCTAGTGTGGTCACGTAGTGCTCCTTAGCGAATTGAGTGTAGCGCGGGGAGGAGTTGCCAAACACATGTTGCAATTGTTTTTCGCAGATTCCGCCAGTGCAGTACGACTATCTTCCTCATTGCACCGGCCCGACTGCTTACCGCTTTGCTCCTCATCCGACCTTTGGCTTGTGTGAAAGTAGCGACTGTTGTACTGTTGGCGGAATTGATTCCGCATTGAACTCTCTGAAGAGGTAACTTAAGGATGACAAAGAAAGTATGGATGGAATGGCCGCTGCCGCCAACTCTTGCGACACGCCTTACCGCATTGGCAGAGGTCGTCAGCGACGGAGACTTGGCGAAACTACACGGTTCTACAGTCATTTCCGCCATTCGTCGCTATTACGACGGTGAATTCATGGACCGTGTGGGACCGAACTTGAAAATGATTGCAAAGCCTGGCATTGGGGTCGATAATATCGACCTCGACGCCGCGACAGAGCGAGGCATTCTTGTCTGCAACACGCCGGACGCGCCTTCCGAATCTACCGCTGAACATGCGGTCGCGCTGTTGATGGCGGTTGCCAAACGTGTGATGGTTGGAGATATGCATTTGCGCGGCGCGACGGATCTCGGGCGCGATGAAATGCGGGGCACTGAACTGCTTGGAAGCAGCTTGGGAATCGTCGGGTACGGCCGAATCGGCCGGCGCGTTGCAGAAATGTGTGCCTTGGGGATCAGAATGCATGTGACGGTATTTGATCCCTTTCTGCCTGAAGACGTTGCGCTACCTGCGGGTGTTGCGAGGACGGAAGATGTCGATACGATTTTTGCTGAGAACCGGTTCGTGACTTTGCACACACCGCTTCTGCCGGAGACTCATCATTTGGTCAACGACAGACGATTGCGGCTTATGAAGCCGGGCAGCTATCTGATAAACGCTTCGCGCGGGGGAGTCGTCGACGAGACGGCGTTGGTCAAGGCGCTGCAGGACGGTCATCTGGCCGGTGCTGGATTAGACGTTTTCGACCCAGAACCCCCGCTGGCCGACAATCCTCTCTTGAAGATGAAGAACGTCGTCCTTACGCCACATATCGCCTCCAACACGGAAGCAGGAATGGCCGCCATGCAAGCCGGCACAGTTGATAACATTGTTGACGTCTTGCAGGGCGAACGGCCGACCTGGATCGCCAATGCGGAGGTGTGGCCTGGGCGGATGGGGGCGTAGTCAAGGTGATGGCGCCGCGGCTGCCGCAGCAACCGGCTCACGTCCCGGAATCCTGATTTCAAGCGGAGAAAGTAAGCGCTGCGGCCTTCACCAGCGAATGTGGCTCTGAACTGGCCCCGTATGTTGGTCGGAGCGTTCGGCGATCGGCCAACTGCGCCACTCCTCAACAACGGCGATTAATCCGCCGACTGCGGCCTCGAAAATGACTTTTCCTTTTTCCGGCGTGGCACATGTCGGATCTCCGTGCACGCCAAGATTGGTCCAACGGCCCCAGAAATCGTTGAATCTTACTGGATTGGTGTAGATGCTGTCAGAACTGACGTACTGGCCGCGCACGTCATCATCTGCTGCGGCCTTGTCCATCTGCACGCGCTCGGGCGCAAGGTGAAGATAGAGGGAGGTCTCGAATTCGTCCGCGTGCGCCATCACTTCCGACTCCTTGACTTGATTGAATGCGTCCATGGCCAGCCCAAAGTAGCCCAGAGCGCCGCAAAGAGAGTCAGTTTCGAGTACGGTTTTGCGGGCAACAAGATCGATCAGTGGCGTGTTCGAACCGTGCCCGTTGACGAGCAGAATCTTTTCGAAGCCATGGTAAGCGACACTCTTGGTGATATTCAAGCAGAAGGCAATAAAGACGTCCGGCTCGATATGAATTGTGCCGGGAAAATCTATATGGTGGAGATTCAGTCCATAGGAAATGGGAGGTAGGACAAGAATTGATTCCGGCGCACGGCGACCCGCCTCCAGGCAGACAGATTCGCACAGAAAGACGTCAACGTCGAGTGGAAGATGGCGGCCATGCTGTTCGGTGGAAGCAACAGGCAAAAGCACGACTTTTTGGGCTGCGATGGCGTCGTTCATCTCGGCCCAGGTCAGACGGTTGTAGCGGTATTCGCTGTGGGCATCCATATGTTTGTCTGCTCTACTTTGTGTTTGCTCTTCGTCGTGTTGGCTTAGAGACTGGACTTTTCAGCAATTGAGGCAATTGAGGCAATTGAGGCATTTCAGTGGCTTGTATCAGCGATAGGGGAAGACCGGCATGCCTTTCCCACGGTGTCCAACAGAATGTGGGAAAAGGTCTCAGCGATGAGCTTCGGCCTCGTCTTGCGGTTCGAATCCAACTACGTCGCGGGCGTGGGAAACGTCACGGTAGCCCCACTTGTTGTTAGAGACGGCATAGAAGATATCGTATCGCAGTTCTGCCGGCGCCTGGATGCAACGTTCGACCATCTGACTGATATCCCTTTGGCTGCACCAGACAGAAAACTGGCGCGAATCGGTCGGGCGGTTGACAGCGTTTACCAGCCCAATTCGGAGGCAGATAATTGATAGTTCGGTACTGTCGGTGAAGTGCCTTGCCACTGCTTCACCCCATACTTTCGTCGCCCCGTAAACGCCTGCCGGGCGGACAGGCGTCTCGTGCGTTATCAAAGGCCAAGGGTGATTGACGCATTCATAGTCACCATTTACCAGCGCCCGATATGGTTGCACCTGCTCCCAGCCGGAGATAGTCGAGCCACTGCTGGCATAGATAACCCTTGCCGCGCCTGCTTGACGGGCAGCTTCGAAGACATTGTAGACGCCGATTAGATTCGGGTCGCGTACACGTTCCCAGGGATCACTTCCGCGTGCCGAAGCGGCTAGATGTACCACGGTCTGTTGGTTTTCGAAGGCGGGCCGGATGGAGTCGAAGTCGGCAATATCGGCCTGAAAGGTCGGAACGCCGGGCACGCTGCTGCGATTCAGAGCGGTCAACTCGTAGCTACCTTCCAACTGCTCGCGGACAGCGCCGCCGATGAGGCCGCTCATTCCGGTCACCAGAATTCGTTCAGTCATTTGTAAACTCCTGGCGAAAGATTGTTTGGACGGCGTGCGGGAAGCTGGCTATTCAACTTCAGGACCGCACACCGCCAATTACCGGCGAAGAAAGTCTGGTTGAAGCTTTACACAGTTCTCGCTAGATGCGCATATCAGGCTTGGGTTAGCAAGATTCGACCGCAGGAGGGGCAGCTGAGTAACTCATCGCTATAGCGAATGTTGTTGAGGATTCCTATTGCGACCTGCGTGTGGCAGGCTCCACACATTTCGTCCTCGAGCTGGGCGACTGCTACGCCGTTTTTGCGGCGCCGCAGATGTTCGTACAGTTCCAGATTCTCGGTTGAGAGGATCTCAGCTACGTGTTCGCGTGCCTTTTTCAGATAGACATATTCTTTCTTGCGTTTATCGATTTCCGTCTCGAAGGCAGTTTTTCGGCTGGTCCATTCCTCTTCAACCTTGGCAAGAGCTGCCTGCTTCTCTTCCATAGAGACTTGAAGCGAGTCTACCATGACCAGGCGATCCACGCTCCTGTTTTCAAGGTCCGTACGGTGGCTCTTCATCGTGTCAATGCTGGATTGCAGAGCTTCCAGTTCCTTTGGATTATGCAGTTCGCCGCTCATCAGAGTCTTCTCCTGCTCACGGATTCTGTCGGTGAGTGAACGCGACTCAAGCTCCAGGTCCTGCTGTTCGGTGCGTGTGTTTTGCAGCTCCAGATCGATCGACTCCACTTCCTCGCGGAGCGCATCCAGTTCTGTCGAACCCTCGGCTGCTTTAGTTAAGAGAAGAAGCCGCCGTCGGATTTTGTCATACAGTGAATCTATTTCGTGCATCTTTAGCAATGCAACTTTAGCGTTCACATTTTTCCCCATAACGGTTACAGTTTTCTGAGTTGCGGCGCCGACCATGTGCGAAACGTTGACCAGGGTCGCACTGGAAACAGGTAGAGCCTGGACCAGATATCGACAGCCGAGAAGATCCCGTCTGCAATAATCTGCAGGCCCATACGATGCATCAATCCGGGGGCGCGACTGTGAATAATATGACGATTCGAACGTACTCGCCGTTTGGCAGTTCCACTTCGGTTGGCGTGAGAAGCGCCTAAAGAAGATGCATTCTTGCGAAAGGGGGATTCCGCCCACATCATATCCTATCATCCATTTGCCCAATGTGGCAAAAGAACCACAGAGATACGTCGCGAAATACTTTCTAATCTCAGGGTTAATGACGTTTAGCCTTACCTGGACGAAGGACATTCCTCAGCCCATTTCAGGGTTTCCGGGCTGATCCCATTTGTTTTCAGGGAGGACATGGAAGGGCTGATACAGGGGTCGTGATTCCTGTGCCTGCGACGGACTCGGTACTCTTCGGTATCTGTGCTAACTGTTTTGGAAGGGTTTCAGGCCGCTCCTCGTCCCAACGCATGATCGCTAAGGCGGAGCCGAACCGCTCGTTGGCGCTATCGGCTTTTCTTGGGAGCGCGACTTTGGTTTGAGGGAAGAGTTTCTGCGCTCGAAGTTAGAGATTGACCCCGGACCGACTCTGTCTTGAGAAGCAGAGCAGCCACAGACATCGGGAGTTTGCATTTGGTCCTGGCGGACCTCTCGTACGGGGAAGGAATTGCGCTTCTTGCCAATATCCGTAAGAATAAGTGGGCGAGAAGAGCGCCGTGAGAGTGGTGCGCAACGGTGATTCGGAATTTGATCGCAGCGCAAGAGGAGGGTTGCACACATGTCCATGTTCAGATCTTCGCCAGGTCGTGGAGGACAAAGTTTCGTTGAGTACGCGTTGCTCTTGATCCTGGTGTCGATTGTCCTCTTATCGATCCTACTGATTTTGGGTAACGACTTGCGGACCTTGATAAACGACGTGCTCCAGCGCTGGTTTCCGGCGACGGATGAGGCTCTTCGGCCTTTGCTGTTTAAATTGTTGTGAATTGTATCAATTTCTGGCAGTGGCAAGCCGTCATTTTCAGTAGAAATGCTTAGCAATTTGCGTCAATCCGTCGGATCCTTATTGTTAGACCTGGTCTTTCCTCCCAGTTGCGTCAGTTGCCAGCGAAACGGTCAGTCCATTTGTGATAGCTGTGCGCAGTTGGTGGAGCCTGCTGAACTGCGGCAGGAATGCCTTCATTGCGGCCGTGAGATTCCGGAAGTGGAGGTAGGACTTGGGTCGGAATGTCCTCGCTGCCAGGCGCCGCTTGGGCTGCTCAGGATCGCATCCTTGCACACCGGCCCGATGCAGTCAGCAATACACGCTCTCAAATACGGAGGGCGAGAAGAGCTGGCACCGAGCCTGGCCCGCTATCTACGCGCCGTGTCTGCGGAAACGCCATGGCCTTCTCTCCTGAAAGCGCTGGATGGAATCGTGCCGGTGCCCATGCACGAAGAAAGGTTGCGCGAGAGGAGATACAATCAGGCCGGGCTGCTGGCGGCCTGTTTTGCGGAAAGTGCTGGGAGGCCATTCCTGGAAAAGGCAATTTTGTGCCTCCATCCCACTCGTTCACAAGTTGGTCTTTCGCGGGACGAGCGCGCAGACAATGTCCAGGGCAAGTTCAGGGCAGTTTCCGAGCTGGTAGAAGGGAAGTCCTTACTGCTTGTAGACGATGTATTCACTACTGGTTCGACCATGCGCGCTTGCGCCGAGGCCATGCGCGACGCGGGCGCAGATGCAATACTCGGGCTTGCATTGGCGGGTCCGAGACGGGAATCGAATGTGCAGTTGCACTAAGTCCTGGCGTATGTCTCGGAGTCTCAGCACGAAGTGGTCCGTCATGCCAGCACTTAGCTGATCTGTAAAGGTGATTTGCAATCAATTTGAAGGGAGAAAATAGTATGAACCTGACCGTACACGGAAGAAATGTCGCAGTTTCTGACAGAGTTCAGGAGTATGTTGAGAAAAAAGTCAGCCGGCTGGACAAATATCTACCCCAGATACGTGAGGCGAGAGCGGAGCTTGTCCGAAGCGAGACGCGTGCCTCGGCGGACCGATATACAGCGCAGTTGACCATCTGGGCGGACGGACAGATTTTGCGAGCGGAAGAGTCGAGCGAGGATTTGTTCGCCTCGGTGGATGCCATTGTCGACAAGATGTATCGCCAGATTGAACGCTATAAGGGGCGTCGGTTCAAGAACAAGAGGCGTCATGCAGCTGCTGCGGCGGCGGCCGTCGAGATATCAGCGACACAGCTGCCCGAAGAGACAGTGAACATCGTTCGCACGAAACAGTTCGTTGCAGAGCCAATGATCCCGGAGGAGGCGGTCGAACAGATGGAGCTCCTCGGTCACGATTTTTTTGTCTTTTTCAATGTCGACACGAGTTCCCTGAACATCGTTTATGGCCGGCGCGACGGCAATTACGGGCTTCTTCAACCCCGTTCCAACTGATCGCCTATTTGCCGGTCGCGGGAGGAGTGAATACTTACCTTTTGCAGTGCCAGTAAACCCAAGCCAACCGGCGCCGATGGAGTAGGGTCTGGATTAGCCGACAGCATGGTTCTGGTGCACAATAGGCGCGTGTGTCGAGCATAGTAGGAGAATATCCAGCTTACCAGATTCGGCTCTTGGGATGCGCGCCACTGATGGGCGCGCCTTTTCTTTTCCCGTCTCTGCAGTTGCACGGCAGCCGTTGACCGGTGGATGGATTAGATCTGATGCGCGTTTCTGTTGTAGCCACTGTCTATAATGAAGGGGCCAGCATCCGTACTCTAATGGATTCGCTTCTGGAACAGACCCGCCAGCCTGACGAAACCATTATTTGCGATGGGGGCAGCCGAGACGACACGGTCGCCATTCTGCGGGAATACAGGGGCAAGGTGCCTGAGCTGCGGATTCTTTGCGAGGAAGGCGCCAATATCAGTCAGGGGCGGAACAGGGCGATTTCAGAGGCAAGCGGTCCGATTATTGCAACCACCGACGCCGGCGTGCGGCTGGACAGGCACTGGTTGGAGAAGCTCGTAGAACCGCTCGGGGCCGGCGGGGATGCCCAGAGCGGGCAAGCGGAGGCGGTGGCCGGTTTCTTCCTGGCTGACGTATCGGGACCTTTTCAACTGGCGATGGGGGCGACGGTTTTGCCCCGGGCCGAGGAGATCGATCCTGTTCGTTTTCTACCCAGCAGCCGGTCGATGTCATTCTTCAAAGAGGTGTGGCAGCGGGTTGGCGGTTATCCAGAATGGCTCGACTATTGCGAAGACCTGATTTTTGATCTTCGAATAAAGGCGATGGCGCAAGAGAAGGAGACAGTTTTCGCGTGGGCTCCGCAAGCAGTGGTTTACTTCCGGCCCCGGACAAGCCTCAAGTCCTTCTGGCAGCAGTACTTCCGGTATGCCAGAGGAGATGGCAAGGCTGATCTTTGGCGGCAACGGCATGCGATTCGCTATGCAACCTATCTCCTGCTGGTTCCTGCACTGCTGGGGCATGCGCTGTGGGGCCAGGAGGCACAGTGGTTGGGCTGGCTTGGACTTGGTTTAGGGGGGATTGTCAGTTGCTCACGCCCATGGCGGCGCCTGTTGCTGTTGAGTAAGGGGACTCCCTTCATGGAGAGAGTGCAGTCCATCTTTCTGGTACCGTTGATTCGACTGGTGGGCGACGCGGCGAAAATCGCAGGCTACCCGTTTGGCTTGGTCTGGCGTTGGCGCAATTTGCACAGGGAGGAAGTTCATTGGCGAGACGGGTAAATGCAAGTTCATTGGTCTTCAGAGCGGCGAAGGATTGAGGTGCAATGCCTTTACTCATAGACGGACACAATGTCATTGGTTCGGGTGTCCTCGAAAACATAAGTCTTGAGGACGAAAATGATGAAGAGCAATTTGTATCGCGCCTGCGGGTTTGGCGGAGCAACTACCACGGAAATGTGACGGTGGTATTTGATCGCGGCATCGTTGGCGGGACTTCACGCGAGCTTAGCGGCGGAGGGGTTGAAGTCATTTTTGCCCGAAATCCACAGGAAGCCGACGACTTGATCAGACGGCGCATTGAAAGGCGACCGCAAGGGCTGATTGTAGTTACAAACGATTTTGCTTTACGTCAGGAAGCAAAACTGTATGACGTAGATACTTGGCAGGCGGACGAGTTTGTTCAGCGAATGGGGAGCTCTCGTAAGGGCTCTTCCCGGTTGCATGGCGGGTCCAGGGCAGGGGCAAGAGACGCTTCGACGGCAGATGAAGCGGATGCCGACATTGATGAGGAGGGCTCTGAGAGCCACGTGAGCCTGTCCGATAAGGAGGTATCTGAGTGGATGCACGTCTTCGGCCCTCCAAAACCGGCGGCCAAACGACCAGCTCGTATGGACCGTAAACCTTCATCGAAGGGCAGCGCTTCGTTTACAAAGCACAAGAAGGCCCTGCAGAAGCGATTGAAGGGAAAGCGCCGCGATCGGTAAGCGCCGCCCAGCATGTCGACTCACGACACATTCGGTTTAGTACTGCTCCATGACTTCCGAGTTTGCTCAGGATAGGCGGTAGAAGCACAACCGAGGCAGAAGGAGTGCAGCGGTGACATCCGATGTCGAAACGAAGAAAAAGCTGAGACGACAAGTGAAGGCCGATCTTGTCGAAGCCACACCCCGAGCCGGAGGATGGGGCCACTGGATTTTGTCGGCGCCAGGGATTGGTTTTTCCGGCTGGTTATGGATAGATCTGTTCAGAATCTTAAGCCCGATTCAGTCGCGGCCGATTGAGATTGTTTTGGGTGTACTGTCCTTCGGTTTGTTGATACTGTTTCCCTTTGGATATGGCGCGCACCGCCTGGTTACTTCGTTTCCGCGCATGTTTCAGCAGGCTGGCTGGGATGTGCTGCCCAGGGAAACCGTACGTCCTCAAGAGTTACCTAGCGTCAGATACGAATTCAGTACTAAAGAGCGAGCCGTAACCGATGGCAGACGTGTCATTCTGCGGGTTGCGCAGGGCTGGGTCTACCTGGAAATCGGCGCAATTTTGGCCGGTTTTGTGATAATGATCCCGCTCTTTTTCAGCGCCATTGAATTTGGATTCGGGCGTTAGGACAGGATGCTGCGTTATTGTCATTTTGGTCCATATCAGAACTTGAAACCATCGCTTTGCAGGAGTTGGAAATGTATCCCCGAAATTTGATTTCCTTCTATGAGGATCAGCAGCAGCAGATCCTGGAAACGATCGGAGAGTTGGTAAGAGAGGAGACGCCAACGGACGAGAAGGGCCGCCTGGACAGTTTCGCCGCCCGACTTTCCGACCGTTACGCCGCTGCGGGGCTGGACACGGAAATTGTCCAGAACGAGGGACGCGGCAACCACATTCGCGCCCGTTTCGAACAAGCGGCGCATGTCGAGAAGACTGGCGCGGCGCCGGCGCTGATCCTGTGCCATTATGACACTGTCTGGCCGGTTGGTTCGTTGGACACGCACCCGTTTCGTGTTGATGACCAGGGATGGGCATATGGCCCCGGCATCTTCGATATGCAGTCGAGCCTGGCCTTGGTGGAGTATGTATTGCGGGGCGTGAAGAGCCTGAACCTTCGGCTGCCGCGTCCCGTGACAGTTCTTGTTACTTCAGACGAGGAGGTTGGCAGCCAGACTTCGAGGAAGCTGATAGAAGAGGAGGCGCGCGGCGCCGCTTATGTCCTGGTGATGGAGCCGCCGCTGCCTGGCGGAAAGCTTAAAACGACGCGCAAAGGCGGCGCACACTTTGCCTTGGAGATAACCGGGCGGGCGGCGCACGCAGGTGTCGAGCCGGAAAAGGGCATCAGCGCAATTCAGGAATTGGCGCACCAGGTCCTGGCTCTGCACAGCTTGACCGATCTGGAGGAAGGAACAACGGTCAATGTGGGCGTGGTGGCGGCGGGGACGCGTTCCAACGTTGTGGCGGCGCAGGCGGAGGCGAAGATAGATGTGCGGGCGTGGACTGCGGCAGAGATGGCGCGGGTAAATGCAGCGATTATGGATCTTGAGCCGATGGTAGACGGCGTTGCGTTGGAGGTGACCGGTGGTGAGAACCGTCCTCCGTTGGAGAGGACGGTCACGGGCGCACTATTCGAACAGGCGCAGGAGGTTGGGCGAACGCTCGGCTTGGAATTAGAGGAGGCCGGGACGGGGGGCGGCAGTGACGGCAACCTGACCGGAGCCCTGGGGGTACCTACCCTGGACGGTCTGGGAATCCCGGGGCACGGGGCTCATGCTGACCATGAACATATTGAAGTGGACAAGATAGGCGAACGGGCGGCGCTTTTGACTGCTCTGCTGATGGAGCTAAATTCTTAATCGGGCTTTTACTTCGGCAATGAAGGGAAAACTCTGGTGAGACGGCAGATACGAGCTTTGTTATGGACGTGAAGACCGTGGACTTTAACCACTATTTCAGTAACGACGAGGTCGCCTCCGTACTAAATGCCTGGGCGGAGGAGTTTCCTCAACTGGCTACTGTGACGGAATTGGGCAAGAGTCATGAGGGCAGGGCGATCCTCTTGCTTACTTTGACCAATAGGAATACTGGCACGGACGAGGACAAACCGGCCATCTGGATAGACGCAAATATTCATGCCGAGGAGGTGGCAGGCACGACGGTAGCGCTGCACGCGGCCCACACTTTGTTGTCCGGACATGGCAGCGACTCGCGTTGCACGCGGCTGCTGGACGACGCTGCATTCTACATTGTGCCGCGGTTGAATCCGGACGGGGCGGCGTTGGCGCTGGCCGATAGTCCGCAGTATGTCCGATCCGGCACGCGTCCATATCCCTATGCCGAGAAGTTGGCAGGACTGCATGACGAGGACATCGACGGTGACGGCCGGTTGTTGCAGATGCGTTTACGCGATCCAAATGGTGATTGGAAAGTCAGTTCGCTGGACAACCGTCTGATGGAGAAACGCGGGCCCGACGAGCATGAGGGCGAATTTTACAGGCTCTTGCCAGAGGGCAGACTTGAAGAGTTCGACGGCTTGGAAATCAAGTTGGCCAGGCCGTTGCAGGGGCTCGACTTCAACCGCAATTTCCCGTTTGAATGGCAACCGGAGTCCACGCAGGCCGGCTCGGGGCCGTATCCAGTGTCGGAAAAGGAAATACGCGCGGCGGTCGCCTTTATCAGTGGGCACAACAATATTAGTGTGGCGCTCACATACCATACGCAGGGAGGCATCATCCTGCGGCCTTTCAGCACGAAGCCCGATGAAAAGATGGAGACGAACGACCTTTGGGTGTTTGAGCTTATGGGCGAGCGGGGAAAGGACATTACCGGCTATCCCTGTATATCAGTCTTTCATGACTTTCGCTATCACCCCAAGGAAGTGACGACGGGTGCATTTGACGACTGGGTTTATGATTATTTGGGCATGTTTTCGTTCACGATTGAACTTTGGGACCTGCCGGGCAGGGCTGGCGTGAAGGACAGGGATTTCATCGAGTGGGTTCGCAAACACCCGCATGAGGATGACTTGAAAATCCTTAAATGGCTGGAGGAGAATGGAGATGGACCGCCGCTGGTGGAGTGGTATCCATTTGAGCATCCGCAGTTAGGTCCGATAGAGATTGGCGGCTACGACCGGATGTACACGTGGCGCAATCCGCCGCGCAGCATCATGGGCGAGGAGGCGGCGTTTAATACGGCATACGCTTTGACGCTGGCGGACATGTTGCCGCGTTTGAGGCTGCATACCTTGGAATCGGAGCGACTCACGGGTGAAGGGGATTATCGCCTGCGGCTGGTCGTCGAGAACAGCGGTTTCCTGCCAACTTATACGAGCGCGCAAGGGCGTACACGCAATGCGGCGCGCCCTGTTCGCGCCGAGCTGGACCTGCCGCAAGGCGTCCAGTTGGTCAGCGGCAAGGCAAAGACCGAGTTGGGACATCTGGAGGGGCGCAGCAACAGGCTTGCGGTCAGCACGATGTACGCGGCGAGCCCGACCGACAACCGAGCATGGAGGGAGTGGATATTGCGAGGCGCGCCAGGCGACATAATTCAAGTGCACGTCCTCAGTGACCGCGCCGGAACCTTGCGCGAGACCGTGGTACTGCAGTAGTATCTTTGCGGGTGAGCAGAGGCCGGCAGGATGGTCTGGCTTATTGGGAGAAAAGTGGGAGAGGTTCGCAAGAGTCACTTAGGCAACATTCATAGAGACAAAGGAGGGGCTCACCACTTGGACAAGTCGAAGGTGCTGATTGTTGAGGACGAACCGACGCTGTTGGACACTTTGAAGTACAGTTTGCGAGGGCAGGGGTATGACGTTGTCACTGCCACGGATGGCGTGCAAGCGTTGCCGACGGCGAGAGAAGAAAAGCCGGACCTGGTCATTTTGGACGTGATGTTACCAGGTCTGGACGGCTTCGAAATCTGCCGAATTCTGCGGCAGGAGATGAGCGTGCCGATTCTGATGTTGACGGCAAGGGATGAGGAAGTAGACAAGATTGTTGGCCTTGAAGTTGGCGCAGACGACTATCTGACAAAACCTTTCAGCATGCGGGAGCTCCTGGCGCGTGTAAAGGCCCACTTGCGCCGAGTTCGATTGTTGCGTGAAGAGATGGAAAATGCGGGTCAGGCTGTTCAGGCGGCGAGCGAAAAAGACACAGTCTTTTCATTCGGCGATCTGGTAATAGATGAAAGCCGACGCGAGATTCGGCTCGACAGTGAAGTACTGGCGCTAAAGCCAAAAGAGTTTGAGTTGCTCTTGTTTCTGGCGCGCAACAGGGGCGTTGCCCTGGGGCGAAGCCTGATACTCGAACGGGTGTGGGGATGGGATTTTGCCGGCGGCAGCCGCACTGTAGACGTTCATGTTCGCTGGCTACGAGAAAAGATTGAAATTGATCCGGCTAATCCAAAACGTATTCTGACAATACGGGGATTCGGTTACCGTTTTGACGACTGAGGGTACCCGTCCCGATTCTGGAAATTTTTCCTTTCGAACAGCTCTGGGTGCCAAGGCGTACCCACCACAACAAATGCTTGAGTTTCGCTCGATCCGCTGGCGAATCGCAGTGCCGTTGGCCATCCTGACCGCAGCCATCCTGGCTGGCCTCTATTTCTTTTCCCTTTCACAATTCAGACAGTATTATCTGGAGCAACTGCGTGAGCGCTTGACGGCGGACGCTCTGTTGCTGTCGAACGACATTGGATTGAGCGCGGGGCTGGCTGAGTCGCGCTGGCAAGCGGGCGACATTGAACTGGTTCGGCTTGTGAACGAGTGGAGCGCTCAGCTGGACGCGCGCGTGACAGTCATGCTGGCTGATGGGATGGTACTGGCGGACTCGCAGGTCGATCCCCTCATGATTGGTAATCAGGCGGACCAGCTGGAAGTACAGGACGCTTTGGCGGCTGCTTCGGGGTACTCAATTCGCGTGAGTCGAGCGCTTGGATTCGAGATGATTTATGCCGCCGCGCCGATTACGTTCCGACCAGGCCAGTCTACCAGCGCAGATTCCGGCCAGTCGGGCGAGGCGTTAGGCGTCTTGCGGGTGGCAATGCCGCGATCAGATGTTCTGGCAGTGCTCTCTCCGCTACACAGGGTAATTTTGGTTGCCATGATTCTTGCGCTGGCGGCGGGCGCTGGGATCTCTTATTTGCTGGCTGAAGGGACGGCTCGCCCCTTCCGGCACTTGATCGAGGTTGCGGCAAGACTGGCGCAAGGGGAGCTAGGCGCGCGCATCGAGCCGCGAGGTTCGGAAGAGGCGGGGCAGCTTGCAAGGATTTTCAATCGTATGAGAGACCGGCTGGAGGCGCAGGTTGCCTCGGTATCTCGCGAACGCGAACGGCTGACCTCGGTTCTCAACAATCTTGTCGACGGCGTGTTCATTCTGGACGGCGAGGGGCGCGTTCGGCGCTGCAATCTGGTTGCGGCACGCATGGTGGGCATAGAGAATCAGACGGGGAGTTTTCCATCTGGGACAGGCGGATTGGAGGAGGAAAAGAGAGATGGAGACTCATTCATAAGCGGTACGAATTCCTCTCGCTTCTTTGATTCGAGAACCCCTGTTTCAGATCTCATCACCGAGAGGCTACGGGGACAGCCACTGGCCCAGATCGTTAGGGATCACCGCATTGTAGAGACGTGGCAGGCCTGCCGCGATGACGGCAGGCAGACAGAGGACATTTTTCAGTGGGGACACCGGACAGTGCGAGTAATTGCGCTCCCCTTTGTGGCCGGTGGCAGCGGCGCCTACATGGTGTTGCTCCAGGACATGACTGAGCTACACCGGCTGGAGCGTGTGCGCCGCGATTTCGTCAGCAACATTTCCCACGAACTGCGGACCCCACTGGCATCGCTGCGGGCGCTGACTGAAACGTTGCGCGACGGCGCGCTTGACGATCCGGCTGCGGGCCCGCGCTTTCTGGACAGTATCGAGACTGAAGTGGATGCGCTCGCCCAGATGGTGCAGGAGCTGTTGGAGCTGTCCCGCATCGAATCCGGCCAGGTCCCGTTCCGCTTCAGGCCTGTCCCTGTCAGCGAAACAGTGCTGACACCGGTCGAGAGAATACAGCCACTGGCGGCACGCGGGAATATCGACCTGATTGTCGACTTGCCATCCCGATTACCACGCGTATATGCGGATGCGGAACGCATACACCAGGTGGTCACGAATCTTGTGCACAATGCCTTGAAGTTTTCCTCTGCGGGCGGATCGGTCAGAATATCTGCGAGCAGCGATCATGGGGACCAGCAGGTTACCGTCTCGGTAACAGATACCGGCATGGGCGTCCCGGCTGAGGATAAGGACCGCATTTTCGAGAGATTTTATAAGACCGATCGGGCCCGCGCGGGGGGCGGAACAGGGTTGGGACTTGCTATCGCGAAGCATATTGTCCAGGCGCACGGCGGCCAGATTTGGGTTGACAGTATCGAGAATCGGGGCAGCACTTTTTCGTTTACGCTTGCGGTTGCTGAGAATGGCGCCCAGCCGCGAAGCGAAGGCTAGATTCACGGGAGTCCTGCGATAGGTCATTTCATTACTTCTGCTCAGGATTTCCTTCTCTTCTGGCAGACCACCTATTCGCTGGCCGATTCGAAGCCGCATTTAATTCACACCTTCACAGATGGCCTCCTGAGGCTCAGAAGCCTTCTCGCCCGCAGTCTCCTCATTCGCTTACCAAATTGACGCCCTCTTTGGGGTTCTCTCATTTTTCTGCCTTGGCTACCGGCCTGCCGCTGTTCTGCCGGCGGGGCTTAGGCGCTGTCTTGTGGGGAGGGAAATCGCTCGAAAAATTATACAGTCGATGTGTAATTTTGGGCCCGCGCTTGGACGGTGGGACGCGCCATATTCGCTTGACACCCTTGGTATTTTTTGCACGGCCCATCCTTCTGCGGAGGGAAGCTCCCTCGGAAATTGCAAGAGCGAAATGCAGTTTTGGGCTCCCTCTGAAGCCGACGGACGCTCCTCTTTCCCCAATTGCTCTTGGATATTTTCGACACTGCTCTGCCATTTTTTGCGGCGGGTCTCGCTTCGGATATTATACAGTCGATGTGTAATTTTGGGGCCCTACCCAGGGTGGAGGGAATCCCCTCGCAACCTATCCGGCGTACCGCGATTGGTCGTCGGGACGGAGGCGCTCCAGCAGAGGGGATATCAAACCTAGCGAGGCCTGCCCACAGAGATTCCAGCAGGACGGTTAGAAGATAGTGCCGAGAGAGGTGATCCGATAGATTCGGGTTGCGCGTGAATCCAAAGGCATCGAATCGGTCCTAATGCAGTTTTTCATTTTCAGGTGAAGGTAGACTGTCAGTCCAGCTACAGACCGGCGAGAAACTTTAAGTATATTTTGTTTATTAGTATGCGACGGGAGATATCTCATGTCAGTTCAAGCTAAGCATTTGGACTGGCATTTGCACTTCTTGAGCCGGTTGCCAGTTCCCAATTTGCGGCTCCCGCACTTCGGGTAAATCGAATCCGTTCAGCTCTTATTCCGATATGCACAAACGAAACTACTCAGCCGCATACAGGACCTGTCTTGACCAACTCTTCATCTTTGAGGCCAGTAAGGTTCTCGGGCGGCTATTCGGTTAGCGGCAGTCGGGGTGGTGAAGCGGGGCTGCCGGAATGCGCAGCTATGGTCGGTGAGCGCTGGTTTTGGAGGGGGGGGTGGCGGGGGCGCAGCCCCTGCACAAGGGAGGGCCGAAGGCCCGACCGCCCAGATGCAAAGAAAGGGTATAGATACGAGACAGGGATTCTTCTTCGAGCGGCGGGGGGGGGGCAGAGACAAGTGGAGGGGGGGGAAAAGGGGTTTGGGGTTTGGGGGGACGGGAGGGGGGAGCGGCGGGCGGCGGTCAGATACAAGTGGAGCGGGGTAAAAAGGGCTTCAGGTTTGGGCGGCACGGAAGGAGGCATCGTCAGGAATATTACAGGTTCGCGGCTTGGCAAATGAGGCGAGCGACCGGCGTTAAGCAGTTCTTAACATACCTATTAAGGGATATTAACGCCGGAGATCGGTTTCATCACAAGGCATTTACCTGGAGGAACTAAGATTGTGGCAAGTGAGCGAAGTCCAGCATGCTTTCCTTCGCTCACAGGATTCAGATGCGCGGGCCGATGGTCTGCGCGGGATGCTATGCGAAATCGAATCTCAGACACAACAGTTTCTCAAGGAGGAGTTCAGATGGGTCGTGTATTGTTTGTGTGGATGCTGATAGCTGCGATGGTACTGGCTGCATGCGGCGGTTCGGACGACGCGGCTGGCCCAGTTGATGAACCAGCCGCGGAAGGTGGAACGATGGCGGGGCCGGATTTGAGTGACAGTCTGCCTGAAGTGAATCCGCTGGAAGTAACGGGTGATATCATTTCCGCAGGCAGCTCAACTGTTTTCCCTTTGTCGGAGGCCATGGCTGAACGCTTCAGGGATGAAGGCTACGCCTACAACATTAC
>MPML01000010.1 GCA_002238445.1 Caldilineaceae bacterium bin5 | reverse complement strand
CGGCCGGCTGTGACGGGCGCGCCGAGGCGGTTCATGTGGAAGACGCCGTGGCCGGGGACGGTGCCCCAGGCCCAGACGGGCAAGCCGACGTGGCGGATGCCGGTCAGATCGCGCACGGTGCCTTCGGCGATGACGCCGATGACGCCGAGCCGTTTGTGGACGCGGGCCATGCCGTCGCCGACGCAGGCGCCGCGGCCGGGGTTGGTGTCAAGGTCCTGGAAGACGGCGATCAGAGGACCCTGCTGGCTGCCGAGGTAGTCGTAGTAGTCGATCCACTCGAGGGCGGTGGAGTCTTCGTCGTTGGTGGTGACTTCGGCGGTGACGGCGAAGCCGGCGACGAGGCCCATATCGGGCATAAGGGAGCGGATGGTGTGGTCTGTGTAGTCGAGATTGGGCAGGCCGAGCTTGAGGGCGACGGCGTTGAAAATGGTGGCGGAGTCGTAGCGCTTGAGTGCGGCGATCTGCTCGGACAGCATTCAGGGGTCTCCTGGTTCGATGTATCGTAGACGGGCGGGGGGGCTCCTGTCTGGGTATTGTCAATTTTCGGGTTGGTAAGGCGGGTTTTCTTCGTCTCCGTAATGATATAGACAATTGTTTCAGACTGCAACCTTCTATTTTGCGATTGGGGGACTCTGAAAAAGGCGTTTATCCGCGAAGGGGCGCGAAGGGACGCGAAGAAAACCCTTCCTGAAACCGCGTGCGAGTGAAGTGGTATACTGTGCGACGGGCTTCGGCCTAGTGTGCAGACGGCTTCATTAATTTCCAAATCGCCCTACTTAGCCATTATGGTGAAGACAGATGACAGTGAGGATAGAAATCTCTTTGAGCAGTACTCTCGATGAGAAAGTGGAAAGCCTGGCTCGAGAACTGGAAATGTCCCGAAATGAGTTTGTTTCCATGGCGGTTCAGGCGTTTATCGAGCGTCATGAAACGAGACGTATGATGGCAGCGCTCAACAAGGTCCATGGGGATCTCCCTGACGAGGAAGAGCGAGCGATTCTCAGGGAAATGAAAGAGCATCATCGAAAGTTGATGAGGGATGATCCGTGGTGATGTAGTAGGGTACTATCTTACTTCGGCAACCCAGTTCTTCGAGAGTCATTGACTTTTCTATTCGAATGCTCTTCATTGCGGGAGCGTATTGCCTAGAATTCTGAAGGAACGGATTCCTATGTCTGACAGAAAGTATATGAGAAGAGGGTTTCGGGAACTACCTGTTCAATACCTTCTGGATGAACAAGGAAACGTGCAGAGTGTTCTTGTACCCATCGATCTGTGGAGCAGACTGATTGCCCTATACGAAGCAGCCAACACGTCTGCCAACATACACCAGGCCAGTTACGCTGCTACGCCCACCTTGACAATGTTCGGCGCTTTCCCGGAGCTGGCTGAAATCGAATTCGGAGAACAGTTCGAAGCAGTAAAACAGTTGGGAAGATTGAGCATTGAGAAGCAGCTTGGACAGATAGAGAATCATCCCTTTAATGCCACATACTATTAACGGACTCTGGGAGGATTTAGCCATTCCCAGATTCGGTCCACTCTCAATGAATAGCCGGTAGGGTTTTCAACGCCAATATAGTGATCATTTCCTACACAGACAGGATCGGTTGTTTCTCTATGCTGAAAAAACATAATTTGTCTCCCATCCCTTGCCGTTCTCGAATAAGGGATAACTTCGGCCTCACAGTAGATGCAAAATAGGGGTTCATGCGGCTCCAATACAAGGACAATCGTTCCATTTTGTGTGTAATTGAAGAGTGTTTGCAACGCGTGGGCAATTTCTCTTCGATCATCTTCAGGAATGTTCTGAGAGCGTAGTCCGTAAAACATTTCTTGTTCTCCTCGTTCTTGGATAAAGGACCTTTTCAATGGGGTAAACACGTAGGGTGAAGACGCACTAATGCGCTACAACAAGGAGGTAGACAAAGCCGAAACCTGAATCGCTGTCATGTAAGCTGAAAATGCCCGCCCGTTAAGCACTACTAGCTCTTCGAGTTGTTCCCTGATGAGCAGTCCGCCTTCGATTTCATCGATCAGGAGCGCTGGCTGGAAGGAATTGTCTGTCCACACTGCGAATCCGAGCGCTTCGGGAAACCTTCATCCTCTAGCCGCTACCAGTGCAACGGCTGCCGCTTAGAGCACGGCGTACGTATTGGCACGATCTTCTAGCGATCCCACATTCCTATCCATAAGTGGCTCTGAGCCATTTATCTCAAACAGACGGCCCGCAAGGTTATCAATAGCGAACAGCAAGGTAAGGAATTTGGCATCATGCAGCCTTCGGCCTGTTTCCTGTTACACCGTCTGCGCGAGACGATGGGCGATGAACACAAACTACTCTCGAGTGTAGTCGAAGTTGATGAGACCTATATGGGCGGCCTCGAGAAGAATAAGCACAGAAAGAAGAAGCTCCAGATACAAGGTGGGACGAGCGGACAGCAGATCGTCAACAGTATGCGTGAACGCGGCGACCAGATCCTTCTGCGCCCGACCCATAGTATCCGCAAACAATTTATTGAGGACGAAATCCTGAACTACGTCGAAGAAGGTGCTATAACTTACACCGACGAAATCATGAGCTATGGTGGTTCAGACGAATGGTATACCCGCGAGATTGTAAACCACAGCAAGAGTGACTACGTCAATGAAGAAGTGACGGAATGGTATCGAGATCATTTGGGCACTTTCTGAAACCCTTGCCCAAGTGCAAATATCACCAGTGGAGCCAATGACACGGGCGCCTCTACTACCTTCAACGAGGTCGCGTTCCGTCTCGTTGAAGGTAGTAGCGATGGACCCAGCCTCGCGGGAATCAGAAACGTGATCCACCGTTCTTTCGGGACGCGGCTGACCTTTACAGAGCTGACCTACGATGAAATATCACACAGAACAAAAGGAGAGACTATCTGTAATCCATTAATTGAATTCGCTCCCCAAGGGCTATAGTGTCAGCATTTCTCCACGAAATTTCTCGACTGATTCACGCCCCAAATCTGTCAAGACAAAGAAATCTTTCAGAAAAGTCGGAGTCATGTATCCCTCTGTTTCACATAGAGATAAGTGCGTCTGCAGTGCGCCTTCACTGTATCCTGGGAGGCGAATTCCATGTCTATGCTGTCTGCGTCCAAGGTACTTCCCGATGTAGCGCAGGATTTTGTGGCAGAGATCGCAATAGCCACAGAACATTTGAGTGTTCTCCCTCCCGCCAAGCGGGACTGGACACTTGCCCTGGTGCACACCTCATGCGATCTTTTTCTTGACAAGTTTGGAGGTATGCTTCCCGAATGGGAAGAAGCAGTCCCTACGAAGCGGGCATAGTCAGCAAAGGCACTTGCCATGGTTTCGCTAGAGGCAAGTGCTTCTTCATCTGTTTGGACTTAACTTTATTTCAACAGCTCTCGGTTGTCAACGCTAGTCTCGCGATCGACAAAAATGGACTTAGTAGGTTCTTCAATGATTCATGTTTTTCCACCAAGTTCCCCACGGCCTCGATGTCTCTATAACTGATTCTTGCCAATTGATCCCACACGGATTTGGGAGTCTCAAATTCAAGAGTTTTCAGTTGTAAGCAGAACATTCCTAAAGGATGTCCCGGCCCGGGTTTGCGTACTGTGCCCCAAGGCTGTCTGCACCTTTCACAGTGTGCATTCATCGCTCTGGTGGACAAATCGCACAGAGGGTTGATCGGTTGAAAGCATGTTTTTTGCATCCGCCGTTTTTGGATGAGATATAGTAGAGCTTGCATCAGCCGATAAGTCAATAATTGCAGCTAGTCTCGAATTTCAGTTCCGTCTGTCTTCAGGTACTGGTATATGTCTGCAACTGTTCTGGCTGCTCAGTCTATGTTGATGAATTCTTTAGAGTCGTCTATTTCTGATTGCCTCCTTTTCCCAAATTGGGAGAAAATATGTTCTTGCGCTGTTAGCGATTCTATCTGATATTGAAGATGAATTGGCCCCTTTGAGCCTCAAGCTTATTTGTGAGGGGAACACCTTCGTTTGGCGACGTTGGACACTCTCCTTCTTTGGTGCTACACGCATGCTGTTGGTGTTGTAGTATAGCCGCGTAGCAACGATTGCGTAATGCAAAACGGATGTCGGGTTGGTTGATTTCGAAACATGTTTTTCCGGGCGAAACGGGTGTTACATGTCCAAAGTCAGGTATAATTCGAGCGTCGATGAGTCCTGAATTTGAGATCGCTCTGAAGAAAGGTGAACCGTTTCCTACCGCTCCGAACAGATTCGGATTCCTACCGGAGACGGCCTGGATCCTGGTCGGCCCGATGATCAACATTCCTCGTTTCAAGCAGCTCAGTTTCTCTTTGTTTCTGGCGGTACCCCAGTTGGGATACACTGGGACCATTCACAGCGCAGTACGAATATGACTGTCGTCAAATTAGGTAAGTGGGCTCTTCGCACCGCCTTGGTTGGCTACCAGATTCGTGGCGCTGTGGTGGATTCCATCAATTTATTTCCACCAAGGGGGCACCCATGAATCGTATCCTGCTTATTTTGACGCTCTTCGCCTTCACTGTATGTTTTTTTCTCTTTTATGCCCTAGCTACCACACCAACTTCGACCCCGACTCCAGCTACAGTGGCAGCTTCTACAAACCCCCAATATCGCGATGTAGATTTCATTGGAGATCTTGAAGGGTACGTTGAGGATCTTGAGAATAGGATAGAGACGCTTGAAGGGTATGTCATTGATCTCGAAAGTCAGATGTATGATCTTGAACTCCATGTCGAGACAGTCGAAGAGTCATTGCTTAATGAAATTGAAGATGATCGGTTTTGGTTAGAGGAAATAGAATACCGGTTGTCTGAACTGGAATTAGTGGTTGAATGACCCGATATAGTCATTGAGTAAACTATAAAATCGCCGGCGGAACACCTGCGGCATTTCAGATTTTTGGGTATATTGAGGCTGTCTGGGGAGGACTATCTGTTTTTCTGTTTCAGGCTAGAGGTGTTGACTCGTACTTGAGGAATAGGCAAGAACGGGGGGGTTGGCCTGAATTTCCCTTATAGTTTCGGCGGATGGCTTAAACGCAAGGACACTACGTACTCCCGCTCTGAAATGTACCAGTCCGATTCTCTTGGTGGGAAAACTAGACTTGAGATGTATCCCGGTCAATATGGGGTCCTAGTAGATGACAGAAGTAAATCAGACTTCCAATTTGACGCGCATTTTGTAACAGTAACCCTATGGTACTCTGTCAATATAAGACGCTAAATTACCAATATTGTTTACTTCTATTTGCGATCCTAAACGAATAAGTCCCAACGTATTCAGGAAAATAGTTAGGTGGTAGCACTGAAAACCACCAGACATCTATGACATTCTCCTCGTCGCGACCCTGCTGAGCTCCGACAAGGCGATTAACCACGCACTACTCGTTACTGGAGCCATCTTCAATCCGGGCGTCGGGCCAGTTCAGTACCTCCTCGCGCAGGGCGACGCCGAGGCCGGGCTTCTGCGGCAGGGAGAGCATGCCGGCGCTGATGGGGATGCGCTCGGTTACTACGTCGTTGTACCAGCCGTCGTAGTAGGCACGGACGGTTTCGAGAATCATGGCGTTGGGGATGTGGAGCATGAGGTGGGCGGCGGCCCAGAGGGCTACGGGGCCGGTGGCGTCATGGGCGGTGACGGGCAGGTAGTAGGTGTCGGCGTGGGCGCAGATTTTGCGGGTTTCGCTGATGCCGCCGGTCCAGGATATGTCGGGGATGATGATGTCGGCGGCGTTGGCTTCGACGACGCGGCGGAAGCCGAAGCGGGTGAAGAGGCGCTCACTGACGCAGAGAGGGATGCGGCTTTCAGCCTTGAGGCGGGCGTAGGATTCGACGTTATCGGGCGGGATCATCTCCTCCAGCCACATGATGTTGTAGGGCTCCAGGGCGCGGGCGATTTCGATGGCTGCGGGCAGGTTCCAGCGGGCGTTGCCCTCGATGGCGATCTGCATTTTGTCGCCGACTGCGGCGCGGACCGCTTCCACACAGGCGACACCCCTTTTTGAGGTATCTTTGTCGAGGTAGTGGCGGACAGGACTTGGCGCGCCTGTTTCCGCGTTGGTTGGGCCGGGCGGCAGGTCGAAGGGCCAGATCTTCATGGCGCTGACGCCGTGGTGGAGCAGGTCTTCTGCCAGCTGGCCGGCGCGGCCTTCCATCCAGGTCTGGGCGTCCTGGTTGGCGCCGTGGCCGAGGCAGGTGTTGTAGATGGGGATGCGGTCGCGGCTGCGGCCGCCGAGCAGGTTGTAGATGGGCTGGCCGGTGTACTGGCCGGCGATGTCCCAGAGGGCGATGTCGACGGCGCTGATGGCGCGCGTTTCGGCACCGCCGAAGCCGAAGGCGTTGACGGCGGCGAACATGGTGTGCCAGTGGCGCTCGATGTCGAGGGGGCTGCGCCCCAGCAGCAGGGGAGCGAGATCGTCGTGGATGAGGGCGCTTACGGCGCGGGGCGCGTAGGAGGTCTCGCCGAGGCCGATCAGGCCATCATCGGTGTGGATGCGCAGCCAGAGCGAGTGGGGATGGCGGCCAAGGCGGATGGTTTCGAGGCGGGTGATCTTCATTGGGGTCGGTGGGTAGAGGCCATCAGAAGGAGTGGGATGGAGGGGTACTGCACTCGGCAGGTTACTCTCTGCGTTTGCGCGCGTTCGATCGGCGTAGAGTCTGCCGTGCTATTCTCCGATTTCGAAAGGTCAGGACGGGCTGACGGTGTCAGTTCGTGCGGCGATTGCGGTCAGGTTCGGTCGGCGTCACGGTCGCGGAGGATGTAGTGCGGATGTACACGTGTCTCCGTGAGCGCTTTGCGTTCGCGAACTTCTTGCAGCCAAGCGGTAATGGACGGGCGCGACGCGATACGTTCCAACTCCCCGCGCAAGAACTCTTGCATGGACTGACCTTGAAGCGCGGCGCGCCTGGCCAACTCATCGCGAACTTCCTCAGGGACATTTCTGATCGTAATTTTTACAGGCATAGTTGCATTATGCCAGCAACGATGGTGTTTGGCAGCAGCCAGGACGACTGGGCCATCGCGTCTGGGCGATCACTCTGCCTATATCTTAGTAAGAGTACAGTAGGCCGTCCGGCGCCGTCCTTTGTTCAGGTCTGGGCTTCTCTGCAGGGTAAGCGGTTGGGGCAAGTCCATCATATGGGACTGCCGGCGGGAGATGGGCACTGCAATTCTCAGTGCGGCGGGACGATTGAGGCCAGCTCGCTGCGCATGAAATCGATGTAGCGGCGGTACCTCGCCGGGGAGGTCTTCCAGGTGGTGGGCGTGCCGTGGCCGATGCCGAAACGTTTCTGTTTACCGATGGCTTTGGCCTGGTGATGGGCGTCCTCGCGCCAGAGGTCTTCGTCGCCCTGCTCGATGACGGTGATGGCGTGGGAGTTGGAGTAGATGCAGACCTCTTCGCCTAGGGCCTGACGGACATTGACAATATCGTTGGAGTAGTTTTTGAGCCCACATTCGACCTGGATGCAGTGGAAGTCCAGCTTGGCGAGGTGGGGCAGGCGGGGTTCGATCCAGCCCATGAGCGCCATGCTGCTGATGAGGCCCTCGTCGTGGATGTACTGGAAGGCCTTGATCTCGCCGGGCAGGGCGAACTCGACATAGTGGTCGTCGGAGATCATGTCGGCGGAGGCGAACCATTGCATCAGCTGGTAGCCGTGCACGCCGAGCATTCTGGCCAAGCGGCACTGCTGGCGGATGACCTCTTCGTGGCGGTCCATCAGCGCGAAGACGAGGTCTTTCTGGAAGAACATGGCGTCGAATAGCTTGTCGTAGCTGAGCATGTAGAAGGAGGTGGGGAAGGGCGCCATGTCTCCCATGTAGAGGAAGACTGTGTCGTCGAAATGTTCGATCAGCTTTTTGGTGAAGTCGTAGGCGCCGGTGGCCAGCATCTCCTCGGCGGTGGGCGGGGGGTCGAGGCGCTCGACGTCGGCGGCGGTCTCGAAGAGGGGCTCGGCGGGCGGGGGGGCGGGCGGGGACTCGTGGGAGGGGGGCTTGGTGGGGGGGCCGATGGGGGGGAGGTCGGGGGGGGGGTTTTGGGGGGGGGAGCCGATGTCCACGAGCACGGGTACGCCATCCTCCTCGGTCACGTACTGCCTGCCGCGCTGGCCGTAGGGTTTGCCGCTGCCGCAGGGGATGTAATCGAGACCTAGCACATCGTGGAGCACGTCGTAGAATTTCAGCTTCTGCTCATCGGTGCCGTGTGACAGGTGGAGGAAGTTCAGCCCCAGGATTTCCGGCCAGTGCGGCATCATCGACCAATTGGGGGACACGTTGAGGGTCGGGTACATGTCCATGGGGTCGCCGTTGATGGCGGCCATATATCGTTCGAGCGATGTCATTTCCTGCAAGATCCTGCTCCTTTGGAACTGCGGTGGTCGGTGGTCAGTGGTCGGTGGTCAGTTGCTGGCTAAGAGCCGGTGAGTTCGAAACTATATCTGCCGGAGCCGACGTTGACGTCGATATAGCCGGCGCGGGGGCTGGCGGATGTGAGGCCGTCGCGGCCTTCGACATAGGCGTTGTCTTGCCAGACGGCGTTGCCACTTTCGCTGACGGAAATGTTGCTCAGGCCCAGTGTGGGCAGGCTGACGCGGGCGCGGCTGTTGACCGGGATCGTGACTTCGAGCGATATGGATTGGTCGGTGCGCTGCCAGTGGGAGGAGAGTTCGCCGTGTACTGTCCTCATTGTGGCGCCGGCGTGTTCGAGGTCGCCGAGCAGATGCGGCTCGATGTGGATATCGCGGAAGCCGGGCGTCATTGTGCCAGGGCCGTGGTAGTCGGGGCCTTTGATGCCGGCGAGGTCGTTGTAGAAGAATTCGTCGATGGAGGCCCACATGATCATGCTTTCGGCGGCGCCGACGGTGCTCTGCAGGCTCCAGGATTCCCAGATGGTGGTGGCGCCCTGCTCGACCATGTAGCCCCAGCCGGGATAGGTGGGGGTGGCGACGAGGTCGTGGAGGACCTCTCCCTGCCCGTATTGTGTCAGGGCGTCGATGAGGCAGGTGACGCCGGTGTTGCCGGTGTGGTGGTGGCCGCCCCAGGTGTCGACGATGTTGTGGACGATGTCCTGGACGACGCCGGCCTCGCTGGCTGCGGGCACGATGCCAAGGGCGAGCGGGAAGAGGTTGGCGGTCTGGGAGCCGGTGGCGTAGCGGTGGGCAACGGGGTCGAGCCACTCGCTGTTGAGGGCGTCCTTGATCTGTTCCGCCAGGCTGCCGTAGTGGGCGGCCTCATCTTCCTTGCCGAGCAGAGCGGCGACTTTGGAGATGATGGCCGCGTTGAGGTAGTAGTAGCCGGTCCAGAGCAGGGGCGGCGGCGTCTCGGAGGAGACGAACTCTTCTTCGCCGGGTGCGGCGCCGGGCAGCATGTGGTCGCCGTAGTGGCCTTCGTTGACGATGTGGTTCTCAGCCACGGAGGTGAGATAGTCGGTCCAGAGGCGGATGGCGTCGTAGTGTTCTTCGAGGATGCGGCTGTCGTCGAAGTACTGGTAGAGATACCAGACGAGGATGGGATAGTTGCCGCCCCAGGCGGGGTCGGGATCGTCGCGCTGGACGTAGTTGGGGCAGATGTCGGGGACACTGCCGTTTTCGAGCTGGGCGTCCTTGATGTCGTCGAGCCATTTTGTCCAGAAGCGAGGCATGTGCTTGCGGGGGTAGAGAGATGAGGCGATGGTGGCCGGGTCGGTCCAGGCCCAGTGCTCGCGGTGCAGGCAGTCGAGGGGGATGCCGAAGAGGCCGTTGGTGACTGTCCAGTGCACGAGTTCGTGGATGCGGTTAAAGGTTGGATTGGAGCATTCGAAGCCGCCGGAGAGGTCCACGTCGGAAAAGACCACGCGACCTTCGAACTCTTCGATGGTGATGGGGCCGTCGCTCTCGACCTGAACGTAGCGCACGGGATGGTAGGTGAAGCGCGGTTCGTAGGTTTCGCCGTCCGGGTCGCCCTTGAGGATATAGACGTCGATCTCGTCGCCTTCTACGTGGGCGCTCGCGCGGGAGCGGTGGCGGTAGTAGAACTCGCCGGACTCCTGATCGACGAGGCCGCTCTCTTCGAGGACTTGGCAGGCATACTTGATGGTTACTGTTGTGCCGCGCTCGCCCTTGAGTAGCAGCCTGGCCCAGCCGCCGAATAGCTGGTTCAGTTCATAGACGTGGACGCCGTCCCGGGGCTGGCTGACGCTTACCGGCTGCAAGTCTTGCTGCACGCGGATGGGCGGCATCACCTGCGCAACCATTGTGCCGCCGGGGGCTTCCTTGTCTACGGCCGCGTCCCAGCTGGAATCGTCGAAGCCGGTGGAGGCCCAGCCCGGTTGCTCGCGGCGGGCGTCGTAGGTTTCGCCGCCGTAGAGGTCGTTGCGGGTGATGGGTCCGGGGGCGGTTTTCCAGCCGGCGCCGGATGCGACGACGGTGGTGCTGCCGTCGGTGTGTTCGAGGTTCATCTGTATGCGCAGGCGCGGGGAGTCGCCGTAGCGGTGCTCCCAGCCGGGTTCGCTGTACCAGCCGTTGCCGAGCATGACGCCGACGGCATTGGCGCCGGCCTGCAACTGCTCGGTTACGTCGCAGGTTACGTAGAGGACGCGCTGTGTATAGTCGCTGGTGGCGGGGTCGAGTACGTGGTCGCCGACGCGCTGGCCGTTGAGATAGAGCTCGTACCAGCCGAGGCCGGAGATGTGGAGACGGGCGCGGGTGACCGGTTTGGCGAGGTCGAACTCGTTGCGCAGGAGGGGTGAGGCGACATCGGTGGACGCGCCGATCCAGTGGCCGGTCCAGTCGCTTTGGTTGAGCAGGCCCATGGTGAAGGAGGCCGGTTCGCTGTAGGCGCTGGCGTGGCCGTCCTGGTCCCAGACGCGCACGTGCCAGTAGCAGGTCTCGTCGCTGGCGAGGCTGCTGCCGGTGTATGGCACATTGACGGAGCGGTCCGAGGTCACTTTGCCGCTGTCCCATTTGTCGGCGCGGCCGGCGATTAGGTTCTCGGCGCTGCTGGCGACGAGGAGCTGATAGGCTGATTGGGACTGGTTGCGGCGGTCTGACTCGAGGATCCAGCCGAAGCGGGGCTGGGGGGTGTCCATGTTGATGGGGTTCGGGGCGTATTCGGTGGTGAGGTCGATTGGTGTGATCATTGGGCGTTGGTTCTTGGTGAGTTCTTGGTTGTTAGTTGTGCGTTTGGATATTAGTAGTTAGGGGCTTGACTTATATTCTTTTTCCTATCATAACCTCTCGTCATAGTGTCCGTTCCGATCAGCCTCAGCAAGAAGCTTGTCCAGAATCCTCTTATCAACTAACCCTTCAGCATTGTTGCCAGAATACTCCGATCTCTTTCCTGTTTCATACGCTTCCGCCGCCAATTCAGCATCGCACAACTTGACATAAACAGCATTAAGCAAAAAGGATTTGAAATCTTCATCCGCCTCGTTAACGTTACATTCAATCAACACCTTTGGGTCTCTCCAGATAATGTCATCTTTGGGATGGTAATACCAGCCTAAGTCTGCATACACACAATAACGATTATCTAGTATTCCAAACCAAAAAATTGATGGGTTTTTCTTGGATTGCAGGAATCCCATCTCCATCAGGATGATAGCCATAGCGTACAATTGCCTGCGAATACGAGGGTATAAGATAGTGCCCATGCGGTCAGTCATCCACGGTCGAGGAAGAGACAGGCTAGACCAAACACACTTTTTTTCGTCTAGCCTCTCCAGTTCCTTCAAGACTTGATCCCGCTTGCGTCTTTCCGCCAACCGCCTATTTTCGGCCTTCTTCACACAGCCCGGACATGGTCCAGTATCCACGTTGAGAGTCCTGGTTGTAATGACCCTCTGTTTGAAATCGTTCAGATTGTCCCAATCAGGATGAATAAGAAATACAGGTATGCCAGAGTCCTCGTAAAGGTCACGGGTAGTTGGTTCCAAGTCGTGATTAACAACAACCTCTATAATGACAGGTGGTTTGCCTGCGCGACAAACAACGATATCGGAACGAGTACCCTTAACAACCGTCCTCTCAGTCTTGACTTCAACAACCTCTGGAGAAATGTCGCGTGAACGATCTTTCTTGCAATCAGGACACGGATACCCCAAACAATACTTTTGTTCGCAACTTACAGCGTCGTTTATTGCCTGCACTGTCAAAAACTGTACTGTCTTGTGAAGAACGTCGTCAGGCTCGGCACATAGCCCTTCTTGCTTATGCGCAAAGTGCGGTTGCCTCACCTTGCCCTTCCTAACTACCATTGCATTCTTACAGCACAAACATAGATAAGACTCTCCCGTTTGTGCGTCGCAGCAATTCACCAACCTCCCGGAACTGTCGAAGGCAAAAGGGTGAAGGACCTCTGCCTTTTGATTGCGAGTTGCCAGATTCAAAATGAGCCCCTAATTGTCATTTGCCTTGAGTTTTATGTGACCCCTCTCGAACGCGGTAGTTCTTTGGAGACTAACTACCATGAACTTACTCCGTTTATGCTGAGGGGATCTTGTTGCTGTCTAGTTTTGGCAGTATTTTCTTAACGTCAACGGGAGCTAGCAGATCACCTTGAGCTCAAGGTTGGCGATGCTGGCGAATTTTTCTATTTTGGGCAGGATGTTGCCGACGCCGAGGGCGAAATGGTGGGTCGGGCCCTCTTTGCACCAGGCGTTGATGAAGTCGGCGGGGCCGAGCGAGAATTTGAGGCGGCTGTCGGTGTTGCCGATCTGGAGGACGGGGCCGGGTATGCTTTCGGCCTGGGCGGCGAGCAGCTTGAGATTGCCCTGGCGGGTCTGGGTCATGGACAGGACGGTGACCGGGCCGTGCTTGACCTGGGTTTCGACGCCGACGCCTTCGCCGTGCTTGCCGTGGTAGAGGGCGAGACCGCGCAACAGGGGACGCCCTTCTGCGATGTCGATGTGGAAGGGGCCGTCGTGGCCGGCGAGGATGAACTCTTCACGGAAGTCCATGGCGGTGATCTCGGAGTAGCTGCCGCCGGCGCCGAAGGTGTCGACGATTTTCATTACCTGGCAGTTCTTGAGGTCGCCTTCGCCGCTGCAGGGCACGCCGCCTGAGGTAAGCAGCGAACAGCCCAACGCGAATCCGGCCGCGATCCGTTCGTATTCGTTGCCGTCGAGACCGCGATAGTAGTAGGTGAGGCCGTCGAGGTCGAAGTCGGTGACGAGGCGGTCGAGGCCGACAGCGACGCGATAGGCCCAGTCGAGGGCCTCGGGGGAGGGACGGGTTGCGAGCGGATCTGAGGGCGAGTCTTCAGCCAGGTCGAAGATGGCTAGGGCCTCTTCTTCTTTGGCCTTGATGGCGGCCGGGGTTACGCCATTGACCATCTGCGCCAGGTCGCACATCTCCAGAATCTCGATGTGGGTGCCGAGTTGACCGTGGTGCTGGGTGAAGTCGCTGTACATGTCGAGCATGCCGGGGTAGGTGTGACCGAGGACACCCATGCGGCTGCGGCGCAGGGTGCGCTGGGCGCCGGCGGCCTGGGTCCAGTCCTGGATCTCGGCCCAGGCGCGGCGGGCGGGCTCTTCGCAACCTTCTTCCTCTGCCAACATGCCGGAGACGACGTGAAAGTCGATATCGCAGCGGTGGAAGACGGCACTGAGCTCCGGTACGCAGCAGGCGCAGCAGTTGGCCAGCCACTCTTTGGTGTCGGTGTTGGCGTAGTCGAGCGCGGCAGAGGGCTGGAGATTGAGGACGAGGACGGGGACTTTGGGGATCTGGACGGCGGGCAGGACGGTTGAGCTGGTGGCGTAGGTGCCGACGTAACAGTAGACCATGTCGACCTGCTCGCGCTGGAAGAGGTCTCCGGCAGCCCGCCCTGCGGGGGCATTATCGACCAGGCCGGCGCTGACGACATCGGCCCACTGGCCGACGCGGTTCTCAACCTGCGCCTGATAGCCTTCGAGTTGCTCTTTCAGGCCTGGAAACTGCGGCCAGTACTCGCCGAGGCCGATACCAAAGATCCCGATTCGGGGACGAACTGTTTTACGTTGGCTGCTCATTCTCTTTCCCTTTATTGACTGCGGTAATTAGTTACTGACATGCTCCTCCTCGGCCTTTCGCATCAGGCCTTCCACGGCGTCGACGGCGGCGCGCATGGCCGATTCGCCTTCGGAGGATGCCCCGTCTCCGTCCTGGTCGACTTCATAGCCCATGTCGACCAGGAGGCGCTTGGCCAGCTTTACGGACTGGCTGGCGTCCGGACCAAAGCCGTCGGCGCCGACGCTCATGGCGTACTCCAGGGTGATGGGCGCGCCGCCCACCATGACCCTGACCTTGTCGCGCAAGCCGGCTTCTTCGAGTGCTTCGATGTTGGTCTTGAAGAAGGGCATGGTGGTGGTGAGGAATGCGGAGAAGCCGACCAGTTGCGGCTGATGCTCGTTGACGGCGTCGATCATCCTTTCGGGGCTGACATTGACGCCCATATCGATCACTTCAAAGCCGGCGCCTTCGAGCATGATGATGCACAGGTTTTTGCCGATGTCGTGTACGTCTCCCTTGACGGTCAGCATGAGGACCTTGCCGACGGGTTCGACGCCGGTGTCGCCGAGGATGGGCTGCAGGATTGCCATGGCGCGTTGCATTGCTTTGGCGGAGATCATCATTTCGGGCACAAAGTATTCGCCGATCTCGAAGAGACGACCTACTTCCTGGAGCGCGGGAATCAGTGCCTGGAAGAGGATGTCGAGCGGGTCCATGCCCAGATCGATGCCTTCCTGCGTGAGCTTTTCGGTGATGGGCGCGCGTCCTGAAAGCGTATTTTCGTACAGTTCTCTTTTGATCTCTTCTTGACGGCTCATGTGATGTGCCTCCAGTTCGGGCAGCGATTCTTCTTTTTCGTATCAACGATGCGTATTGCGTTCACATTGCGAAACGACAGCGAATTCAGCTTTTCAAGCCGTGAAACATGCCTCCATATCCTCGAGGAATTCGTCTACGCCCACCTGCCGGTATGATTCCTGGCCCGGGGGACGCGAGGGCTGAGGGGCTTGCGGCAACGTTTGCTGCACCGCTTCCGGCAGGCGCTCCATGCTAAACCGAACGATATCCACGGCCGGCTGGGCCGCGCAGATCTCGACAGTTGGCGCAGATGTGTTGTAGTAGTAGACGGATTTGAGGCGCGTCTTCAGCATTCTACGGGCGTAGTCGGGCAGGGCAGAGTGTGCGTCCTCCCCGTTTTCCGTTTCCTGCTCTTGCCGGCTTTTGGGCGTGAAGTCCTGCGGCCAGAACAGGCGGTTGATGTGGAGGTCGAAGACCTTCTGGAGCATGGCGGCAGGTGTAAGGGGGGCTGTGAACCAGTTCGACTTCGGCCAGACATCGAGCCAGGCCCAGGCGCCGCCGATGCCGGCTTCGTCCAGGGTCAGGTCCAGGCGGCCGGCGCGGGTGGCGATGCCAACTCGGTCTGCGCGACCGTTTTCAGCGCGCGCAGCAGAGATTGTTGATGCGTCCTCGCCGATGAAGGCGAAATGTTGCGGGTAGATGAAAAAGTCGCTGCCGCCTGCCCGCTGCACGTCATAGAAAGCGGTGGTCAAGGCCAACAGGGCGTAGGCGGTGTGGAGGACGCCATCTTCCAGGTGGGGCGAGACGACGCCGACGCGATCCTGGTCGTGGTAACCGGCGCAAAAGGCGCTGAAGGCGACGCGCCGGCCGGCGTCTGGGCGGCGGTATTCGAAATGTGATGAGCGGAGTGCCTGGCTTGTGTGCATGGGAACACCAGTGGTCGGTGGCTAGTGGTCAGTGGTCAGTTGATTTGCTGACAGTTGCGGCCGAACTCTTGCTGCATGGCGGTCTGGATACGCTCGATGTAGCGCTCTCCCTCATTGTCGGGGCAGAGATTCTGGGTCAGGCCGATATGTTCCAGGTGTTTCTTGGCGAGCGCGCCAACGAGATAGAGGCCGGGGCGCTGGCAGGATTCGAATGTTTCTTCGACGAAATCGAGATTCCCGTTCAGGAGACGTGTGTAAAGGTCCTGGTCAGGTCTATGGCCGAAGAGCATGTAGCAGAGATCAAAGTCCCACGTTTTCTGGCCGTCGGGGGTCTGCACAACCGCGGTGTTGTTTTCCAGCGAGATTACCTGGCTTTTGGTCAGGATTTCGGTGTTGACGAGGCGGGCGTCGTGTTGACCCCATTTCGTCTTCTGGAGGTGCAGCATCTCTTCGACCGCGTCGCTGGATTTGCGTACGACCCAGAGGATGGTATTGCGGGGGCAGAGTGCGACGATGCCATCGGCGGAAGAGAAGCCGCCGCCCATAAAGAGAATTCTTTGATGGCTTATGTGTTCCCATTCATGGAAATAGTGTTGAACCGACCCGTTCAACTCGCCGGGAATGCCAGCCAGATTGGGTTGGTCGTAGGAGCCGGTCGCCAGCACGACCCGCTTCGCCATCAGCCGGGAAGTGCGCCCCTCACCGTCGCGCACGGCCAGCAAAAAATCATCCTTAGCGCCTTCGATATCGACAAGCTCGTGGTGGGTCTTGATGGGGAGATCGAATTTGACGGCAAAATCGCTGTAGCTCTGGATCAGCTCATCGATCTGCGGGTGGTACTCGTTCCCTTCCCGGGCCAGGATGGCGTCCTCCGGATCCAGTACCATATAGGAGAGGAAGGAGTGCATCATCATGTGCTTCATATAGTGCCGGAGGTTGTTACAGATCTCTTTGCGCTCGAGGCCGAGAACGCGGAGGCCCAAATCGGTGAGCACTTTGAGCACGGCGAGGCCCCATCCTCCGCATCCGACCACGATCACGTCATATTGGGTCTTGATATCTACTGTGGTTTGATTTACGGACTTGCGTTTCATTGGCGCTGCGACGGTCACTTATGGCTGCGGTCAGATGGGAGAGTCGGGTCAGGTCTTGATGGCGCCGGAGGTCAGGCCTTCGACGAAGAGGCGGCTGGTGAAGACGAAGAGTATCACCAGGGGAATTGAGCCGAGAAGCAGCCCGGCCATGACGCGGCCGTAGCTGGTGTAGTACTGCTCCATGTAGGAGTAGAGCCCCGGCGTGAGCGGCCACATTTTGCGTTCCGGGAGGGTCAGGGTGGGCCAGATCAGGTTGTTCCAGGTGCCGAGGATGTTGAGCACGGCGACGACGCCGAGCATCGACCTGGTCAGCGGCAGGGCAACGTGCCAATAGATCTGCCAGTCGGTGGCGCCGTCGATGCGGCAGGCGTCGAACATTTCGCCGGGCAGACTCTCGAAGAAGGCGCGCAAGATGAGGATGCCAATAATCTGTCCGCCAGCGATCCAGGGGAGGATCAGCGACCAGTGCGTGTTGATCAGGCGCAGATCCCGAATGAGCACAAAGGAGGGCACCAGGGTCAGCGACGCCGGCACCATCATCAGGGCCAGGACGGCGTAAAAGACGATTGTGCGGCCGGGAAAGGGGATCTGGGCGAAGGAGTAGGCTGCGAGCGAACTGAGCAGGAGCACGCCGATGACGGTTGCGCCGCTGGTGATGACACTGTTGAGAAGGAACTGGCTGATGATCTGGACGGCGAACTCGTAGTTTTCCCAGCGCATCGGCCAGGTGGGCAGGAAGGGTACGCGTGTGAACTGGGAAGGGCTCTTGAAGGAGATGATGATGGCCATGATCAGCGGGGCGATCATCAGCACGCAGAGTATTGCCAGAGCCGGGATGCGCCAACTGTCGCCGCGGTGGAGACCGCGCCGTTGACTGTGGGCGGGACCGCCTGCTATGGCTGCTATTGATTCGCCGCGCCTCTCCATGCTGAAATCCTTACTGCAATGCGAATTGCGTACTGCAAAATACGCAATTCGCTGGCTGTTAGTACTCCTGGGATCTTATGTAACGCATATTGAGAATCGTCGCCACCAGTGTGATCAGGAACATGACGACGCCAATCGCGGAGGCGTAACCCATGCGGCTGATGCGGAAGGCGTTGAAATACATCCACATTCCAGGCACCTGGGTTGAGTCGATCGGCCCGCCTTGGGTCATGGCCCAGACGGCGGTGTACTCCTGTACGCCCCACATGATGGTCAGTACGAGCAGCAGTTTGATTTGACCGGTTATGAGAGGCAGTTCGATGTAGCGCAGCCGCCGCCAGCCGCTGGCGCCGTCGAGAAGGCCGCTTTCGATGATTTCGACCGGGATCGCCTGCAAACCGGCCAGCAGAATGAGGACGGAGATGCCATCGATCCAGGGGAAGTTGCGAAACATCACGGCGTAAATGGCGATTTTGGGTTCTGCCAGCCAGGCATGGGTCCAGTCCTGCAGGCCGACGCCGATGAGGATGGTATTTAGGGGGCCGATGGTGGAGTCGTAGATGAATTTCCAGAGCAGAATCAGGACGACCGCAGGGATGATGACGGGCAAAATCATAAACAGGCGGAAGAGATATTTTGAGCGCTCGTTGCGAATGCGGTGGATCAGGACTGCCACACCGGTCGAAAGCCCCACGAAGGCGATCAGGTACCAGATCGTCAACAGGGCCATGTTTTTGAGAGAACGGATGAAGACATCGTCGTCGGTAAAGAGTTCGACAAAGTTGGAGAAACCGATGAAGTTCCCCACCAGCCCGGCGTTCCAGTCGAACAGCGAGCGATAAAGACCGGAGACGGCGGGATAGTATTGGAAGATCAGGAGAAAGGCCAGGGTAGGCACAACCATCAGATACCCTGTCCTTGTCTCCCAAATCCGTTCCCAGAGAGTTTTGTTCATTGTGGTTGGAGGCCGACGGCTGACGTGAAGTTGCCAGCCACCGGTCATCTGACGTTAGGAGCAGGCGTTGCCTTGCTCGTCAATGTAGCGGGTTGCGTAACCTTCGAAGGCGGACTGGTTCTGTTCGATGCACTCGTCAATGTTGATCTCGTCGAGCAGGTAGGACCACCAGGCTTTGCCGCAGGCTTCGGCGGCTTCGAGATCCATGGTGACGATCTCGTACTGGAACATGGTCACGTAACCGATCGACTCGACCAGCCCTTTGTGTGCCTCGACGAAGCGGTCGGGCACCTTGGTTCCCTTTACATTGGGCATGTTCTGGCCGATTTCGCCCTGCACCAGTTCAATGTTCTCGGGGTGCGAGAAGAAGCGCAGCAGGTCGATGGCGGTATCGAGAACGCCGTCTCTGCGGGCACGTGTGGAGATAGCAAAGTTATCGGTCACGGTGCCGACGTTGGGGGCGACGGTAGGCGGGTCGGTCACGAACTCGCTGCTCTCTTTGGTCAGCGGCGGCGCCCAGAAGGTGGCCCATTCGAAGTCCAGCAGCGGATCGATCTCCAGTTGCGGGATAATCCAGGAGCCGTTTTCAGTGAGCGGCGTATTCTTGGTGAGGAAAAGCCGGGTGGGGTCCGGCGCGGATACGGTCCAGTCGGCGCGGCGGTAGGGCACGTTGAGTTTCCACAGCTCCAGCCACTGGCGGAACTGGGGCAGATGGGCGTGGTAAACGCCTTCACGGATGGCGCAGGCGACCTCGGAGAGCTCGGCGAAGCGGCCGTCCGGGTTGACGAGGGGGGCGAGGTCGCGCTCCATGATCATAGAGCCGATCTGCTGGCGATACCAGGCATCGGAGTCGGCGGCGGAGAATGTGATGAAGTCGTAGCCGATCAGGCCGGCATCTTTGGCCACCTGGCAATTTTCGAGGAATTCGGCGTAGTTGGCCGGGACGGAGATGCCAAGCTCGTCAAACATGTCGACGTTGTAGAAGAACCAGGTTGTGTTGATGCCAAAGGCGACGTTGAGGAAGTTGCCCTCGATGTTCAACATGGAGTTGGGCGTGGGGTAAAACTGGTCGATCCACCGTTCACTGCCCGGTTCACCGGCGGCGATATACGGGTTGGGCTGTTGGAGGTGTTCGGTAAGAACCTCCCACCAGTCCTTGTCCACGTCCTCTTTGATGATCCATTGGGCTGCCGGCATGATGTGAGGGATTGTGCCGGCGGTCTGTTGTGCCACCATCCACTCGCGGCTGCTGACGCCGGAGGGCAGCCTGATCCATTCAATTGAGACGCCTGGATGCTCGGCGGTGTATTCGTCGAGCACTTCGAGGATTTTGTTGTGCGGGTTGGGGTTGTCTTCGCTGCGCTCCATGCTTTCGGTCGGCGTCCAGCCGCCCAAGAATGCGATCAGTTCCTGGGTCGCGGCGGCGGGCTCGCCGTCCTCCTGTTGCGATGTCTCGCCTGCCGGAACACAGGCGGCCAGAACGGTGCCGGCCGACACAACGCCAACTGTCTTCAGGAAGTTTCGCCGAGAGAGGTTCTGTTTCTCCATCTTGTCTATTCTCCTTTTGCGATCAGTGTGCGAACACGGAAGGTTTAGATGGCAGGCGAGGGGCCTGCGTTCCCGGGTTGATAGTGGGCCGGAGGTAGTGGGAGTATAACTGATTCGCTACCGTTCCATTGGTTGAGAGCTAGTACCATGCGGGGCGGCAGGCTCAACTCTGGCGGATTGTAACCGATAGGGGTATGGAAAGCAACCGTCCTAAACGGGGCCTTCAGGGCACCGATTCCTGTGCGGATGAAGAGCGACAGATGCCCCGAACTGGGAAAAAATGCCGTTGCAGGATTTATCGTACCAGTGGTACTTTTTATATACAAACATGAATACAATTCCAGAGCCAGGGCCGCGTACCAATGCTCAAAGCAGACGACACAACAGGACGCGCCTGGACAGTGGAAACCAGGGGCTGAGATGAGGTTTCGGTTCGAAGATTGGATGGTGCATGAATACCATCAGTTGGGATTTCTGATTTTTCGCGGCATTGTACCGCCGTCGCTGCTGACGGATTTGCGGCGCGAGGCGGATAGGGCGCGTGCGCTGGCGCATGAGCTCAACGGGCCGCAGACACAACGCATCCAGCCGTTGGATCAGTACGGGGAAGATATCGACCTGCAGCCGTTCCGGGATTATGCTGAACTGGACGAGCTGCGCCTGTTGGTGGAGCAGCTACTGGGGCCTGGATATACGCACGCGCATCTGGATATTATGGGGCTGTTGGTGGAGCCGCAGGAACGGCCGTGGCACTGCGGCTGGCACCGCGATGGCGTGGTGGAGGTGCCGGCGGAGGCGCGCGATGCGGAGATGGAGTCGTTCATGGCGACGGTATGGAACGATCTGCGCTATTTCAATCAGGTCAACTGCGCCATTTACGCGGACGCCTGTACCTGGTATGTGCCCGGCAGCCATCTGCGGCAACAAAATCTGGCGGACGAAGTCGAATCGACAGGCGACCCGATGATGAAGGAGGCGCCGGCGGAGTGGAGCGACGCTGAGGCGGAGCAGTTTTACTTCGAGCATTGCCGCTCGATGCCGGGGGCGGTGCAAGTCTATCTGGGGCCGGGCGACTTCATGGTCTACCGCAACCTGGCGTGGCATTGCGGTATGTATCTGCCCTACCAACCGCGGGCGACGATCCATGACATAATCCGCCATACGGGCAGGAACGCGTGGATGGAAAGTTGGAACAAGGCCAAGCAGGCGGCGCGTGGAAGGAGCGCGGCCGCGCGGATGAGTTAGGGCTGAGGGCAGTTTCTAGTTTTCAGTTTTTAGTTTTTAGTTTTTAGTTTTTTGGTAACTACTAAGCCACAGTACTTGACCAGCCAGTCATCCTTGGAACCATTCAGGCTCTTGGTGACGCACCTGGTGTACAGCCGCCGCAATGCTCGCCAGCCGACACGTTGCGAAGAAGGCACACGGTCGGTGAGGGATGTTTTTGTAGGGGGGCGTTGCGGGGGCGCGGAACTGCAGGGGGCAGGGGTCAGGGGTCAGTAACTTCTGCGGTTGGAGGTCGGTGGGTTGAAGCGGCAAGTGGGTGAGTAGACTCCGTTCGCCAGACACGATGCCGGGGAAGATTAAACACGGTCGGTGAGGCATGTTTTTGTAGGGGGGCGTTGCGGGGGCGCAGCCCCTGCACAAGGGAGGGCCGAAGGCCCGACCGCCCATAATACAAGGAGTGCGGAGAGTGTAATCACCTTCGCTAGCCGCATTCAGGAGCGCGAATTAGTTGTGGCTGGGTAGTTTCCGGTTCCGTTAGAGGTTAACAGAGCCTAGCCATTGGATTTGGCGGCCGAGGAGCCTTTCCTGAACCAGCGTTCGCGTTGGACGGGGTCGGAGATAGCGCGCAGGGATGCGGCCAGCAGGTTGAGGCTGAGCGTGGTGAGGAAAATGATTAGGCCGGGGAAGGCTACAATCCACCAGGCCGAAGTGATATATTGGCGGCCGCCGGCAATCATGAGACCCCAGGAAGGCTGGGGCAGCTGGATGCCGAAGCCGAGAAAGCTCAACCCCGCTTCGCTCAGAATGAGGGTTGCCACTTCCAGCGTGCCGAGAATGATGAGGGGGGAGGAGACGTTGGGGACGATATGGCGGAAGAGGATGCGGGTATTGGTATTGCCTATAGCGATGGCGGCGTCGATGAACGGTGAGTTGCGCAGGGCGAGGGTCTGGCCGCGCGCAAGACGCGTGTAGGCCATCCACCTGACGATAGCGAGCACGACGACCAGGTTGAGGAAACCGGACCCGATCGCGAAGAGAACCAGCAGTGCCAACAGAAGGACGGGGATGCTCATCTGAATATCGACCAGGCGCATGATGATGTCATCGGCGGTGCCGCGGTAGTAACCGGCGATGATGCCCAGGAGGGTGCCGATAAAACCGGAGACGAGCGCGCTGCTGAACCCGACGGTCAAGGAGACGCGGGCGCCAAAGATGATGCGGCTGAGGATGTCGCGCCCGAGTGGATCGGTGCCCAGGATGAAGGGGAAGCCGGTGGGCGCGTCGTTTTCGTCGAGGGCGCGGGCCATGGGGGGCATGTTGCGCAGTTTCAGGTCCTGGCCAAGCGGGTCGTGGGGCGCGATCAGTTCGGCGCCGACTGCGGAAATCAGAATCAGGGTGAGAATCAATATGGCTACGAAGGTGACGGGATCTCGCAGCAGGCCGCGCACGATGAGCCAGCGGGTTGCGCTCTTGGAACGTACCGTTCGTTCTTCGGGAAACAGCGTTAGCTCGTCGGACATGACCGCCTTGACTTCCTGGGAAGAGCGGAGGGAGCAGAAGGCTGCCCGAATTCCGCCAAGGTGTTAGGCAATGTGTAGCAGGCAGTGCGCAGCAGGCAGTGTGCGTGGTTCACTGGAAGCGGATCCTTGGGTTCAGGTATACGTAGCTAAGATCGACGAGCAGATTGACCACGATCACCATACAGGCGACCACGAAAACGGTCGCTTCCACCAGCGGCAGGTCTCGCCGTTGGAGCGCCTGCAAGGTCAGATAGCCGATGCCCGGCCAGGCGAAGACCGTCTCCACCAGGATTGCGCCATTGAGCATAGAGGACAACATATCGCCGCTGATGGTGACGACGGGGATGGCGGCGTTTTTGAGGGCATGGACGAAGACGACACGTTTTTCGGAAAGGCCCTTGGCGCGGGCGACGGTGATATGGGGCTGGTTCATCTCATCCAGCATGGCGCTGCGGGTGATCTGGGAGATGCGGCCCAGGGGAGAGAGACAGAGCGTCAAGGTCGGTAGGGCCATGAAGGCAAAGCCGCCATAGCCGGATGTCTTGAACCAGCCGAGCTGGACAGCAAAGACGATGATCAACATCAGTGCCATCCAGAAGTCGACCATGGAAACGCCCCCCAGCGAGAGGACGTTGATGAGTCTGTCCAAGTAGGTCTGCGGGCGGAGCGCGGCTGCGGCGCCCAGGAGGATGCCGATGGGCGCGGCCAGCAAAAAGGCTGCCCCAGCCAGTCGGAATGTGGCGGGCAGACGGTCCAACACCAGGCGCAGGGCTGATGTCTTCTGCCAGAAAGAGTCGCCGAAATCCAGAAGAATCGCGCGCACCGCGAATCTGGCATACTGCACTGGAATCGGATCGTTGAGGCCGAGCTGGTCGCGCACCTGCTGGACGCGTTCTTCGGAGGCTTCGACGCCTACCATGATACGGACGGGGTCGCCTATTACACGGCCCGCGATGAAGACGAATGTGAGAACAGCGAAGGCGACGCCAATTGAGTGGATGAAGCGTCTGAATAGATAGGGAAGAATAGGATCGGCCTTTACTGCGGAGGAGCGAGAAGCGGGGAAAGAGGGAGCGGGAGATGTTCTCTCTTCTTTCCTGTCCTCGTCGGAACAGTCATCATCTCATTTCCGAATGCTGCGCATCACGTATTGCGTCGTCACCGTCTTTGCGGGGCATGGCGCAATACGTGATGCGCGTTGGACTTTCGAGCTTCTACGGGCTGATCAAACTGAGCCCTTTACTTACCCTTTACTTGGGTGACATCTCCTTGGCCTGCAGGCGATGGTCCAGCTTCACGTTCCAGTTCAGGTCTTCGCTGATCAGGTAGGCGAGGTCGAGGTGGGCGATGAGGCCGTAGGCGGCATCGTCATAGGCGACCTGTGCGGCTTCCTGCAGCTTCATGTCACGGGCATCACCCGAGAGTGTGCGCGCCTCTTCCCACAGAGCGTTGACTTCCTCGTTGCAGTAGAGTGACACAACCCCTTCACAGGTGAAGTAGTTGACGTAGGAGAACCAGAGATCGAGAATCTCGTTGCCGTGCAGATGGACGGCGACCCAGTTGGGCTGGCCTTCTACTTCCGACCAGTTATGGCTGAACTGGGGATTGAAGGTGTCCGGGGGCATGACACTGACGTTGGGGTTGAAGCCGACTTCGCTGAGCATGCCGCCGATGGCCTGGATGACCTCGACGTGGCCGGCATGCAAACCTTGGCGGGAGGCGAGGGTAAACTCCTGGCCCACATCCACGCCGTCGGCGGCTGCGTCCTCGAGGAGGGCACGCGCTTGATCCGGATCATAGGGATAGGGCTGCAGGTCCGGGTTGTGCCCGGTGGCGGTCTCGTTGACGATCTGGCCGGTGATGGTAGCGGCTCCGCCCAGCAGCGAATTAACGATCAACTCCTTGTCGATGGCCAGGTTGAGCGCCATGCGCACGCGGAGGTCTTCAAACAGGCCCTTGTTGCCCATGCGGGCGAACATTGTCTCGACGCTGGCCACTGAAGCGCAGCGCAGGGCGTCGTCGCTCATAGCGGCATTGCACTGGTCAGGGGTCACGAACTGTGCAATGTCGACTTCGCCGGCCTGGGCAGCCGCGGCCCGGACCGTGTCTTCGGGCAGGAAGCGCCAGGTCAGCTTATCAAAGGATACCTTGCCTCCGGCCTCGTCGGGGTTGTCGTGGCCCCACCAGTCGGGGTTGACGACATAGGTGATTGATTCGCCGCGCTTCCACTCGTCAAGCATATAGGGGCCGGTGCCAACCAAGTTGGTGGAATAGGTGTCCGGCATCTCCTGAATCTGCTTGGCGGAGGTAATGGCGACGAAGTACATCTTCTCCAGCAGAATCGGGTCGGGATCGGCGGCGGATACGTTGACGCTGTATTCATCTACCGCTTCGGCACTGAGGACACCGCCGACAAAGCCGGTGAGGGTGTTGACGAGGTCAGCCTCCCACATATAGTTGATGCTTGTCGCCACGGCTTCGGCGTTCAGCGGGGAACCGTCATGGAAGGTTACACCCTCGCGCAACTGGAATTGGATGGTATTGTCATCGAGCCGTTCCCACTCAACTGCCAGCAGGGGAATGATCTCGCCGGTGGAGAAGTTGCGCGTGACCAGGGTTTCGACAACGTTCAAGCAGCCGTTGCAGTTGGTTTCAGCGGCGGCCAACGTTCCCTCCAGGGATGTCATTTCCTGGGCGACGGCGACGATGAGCTCGCTTTCCGCAGCCTCCATCATGTCCCCATCGCCTGAGTCAGCCGGTGCGGCAGCCGGCGCCACACACCCGGCCGCGAGCAACAGAAGCAACAGCGCTGCCAGGGGTACAGCTGTACGAATCACTACCTTACGGAGTGCCATGCTGTGAATCTCCTTTCCTACGTGTGATGATATATGAACCGAGGATGAGGAATTGGCAGGTCTCGAAGGCCGCCCAGCTTTGGGGGACAAAAAGACACCTACCAAGCACATTCGACTCCCTCCGGCCCCCTTGGGAAGGATGGCGCAGTGGGAACGACTCCATTTTACGGTTTTATCGATATGTGTCAAACGTCTTTATTTGCGGTGCCCGGGTCCGATGTGTTGTATGGCTAGCGGCATAATTGTCCACTAGGGCTCGTTGACGTTTGTCTTAGCTGAGATTTGCAGGATTGGAATTCGGTCTTTCCGGTAAGGGGCCGCGAAGAACGGCAACGTCAACTTCTCTTTGTCCACGAAGGGCCGCGAAGGGCCACTAAGGGCCGCGAAGAACGGCAACTGCAACGGCGACTTCTTTACTTCCACGAAGGGGCGCGGGGAACACTTTTGGGGGTTGCCGCGGATTAGGGTCGTAGGACGTGAGGGGCAGGCGAGAAACGGCACGATTCTGCCTGCAGGCGTCCTGTTCTTGTTATGTTTTGACCAGTCTTTTCCAAGAGTCAACGACCACTAGCCACTTTGAATTGCGTTCAGGTAGGCGAGGCTTTCGCGGGCGGTCCGTTCGGGGCCGGGGGTGAAGTCGAATACTTCGACGGAGAGCCAGCGGTTGTAGCTGAGGTCGTCGAGCGTCTGCAGAATGGGGCGGAAGTCGAGATCGCCCATGCCGGGGCCGCGCAGGTTGGGGTCGTTGAGGTGGACATGGTGGAAGAGGGGATGGACGGTTTGAATCTGTTCGGGGATGGGGCGGGGGTCGTTGCTCATGGCTTTGGTATCGACCATCATCTGGAGGCCGGGGTGATCGACCTGACGCACGAGTTCGGCGGCTTCGTCGACGTTGACGATGAAGTTTGTTTCGTTGCGGCTGAGCGGTTCGACGCAGAAGAGGACGCCCTGCTGCTGGGCGCGCTCGCCGCACTGGTGCATGATTTCGGCGGTGGTTTTCCAGGCCTCGGCGGGGGGACGGTCGGGCGGCAGGTCGCGCTGTTGGGGCGAGCCGAAGATGAGCACTTCACCGCCGAGTTCGGCGCAGCAGTCGATCAGATCGAGCAAGTATTGGGCGGTGCGGGCGCGGATATCGGGGTTGGAATCGTTGAGTTGGAAGCCTTCGGTCTGTGCCAGCAGCCAGTGGAGGCCGACGACGGAGAGGCCGGCGTCTTCGACGGTACGGCGGATGCGGAGGCGGTCGGCGGCGGAGAGTTCGGTGACAAGGCTGCAGAGGGTGAAGGGCGCGAGTTCAAGGCCCTGGTAACCGAGTTCGGCGACGAAGGCGGCGGTCTTTTCCAGCGGCCAGTCTTCGAAGAGTTCGTTGCAGATGGCATAGGGCATGGCAGAGTGATCCTGGTGCTGTTGTGTATTGCGTAGGGCCGGGGGACGCCCGCGTAGGCCGGAGGGTACGGCCTGGCGGACTGCTTGTACTGCGGGCTATGTCTGATCGATCAGTTTGCGCAGGAAAGCGCCTTCGGTCTTTACGATCTCGTCGTCGTTTCCGGGCGTAAAGTTGTCGGGAATGAACGACTCGAGGGAAAGGGCGCCCTGATAGCCGACGGCCTTGAGGTCGTCGATCAGTTGGGGGATATCGGCGACTCCTTCTGCGAGGCGGGCGCCGCGCCAGCTCCAGGTTGTATTGCCGGCAGGGCCTTGGCCGCCGGGCTCGGGCAGCCGGTTGCCAACATGGCAGTGGGCGACGTAGGGGCCGAGCAGCTCAAGGCCCATGCGGGTATCTTCAATGCCGACTTCGATCATATTCTGCACGTCGTAGATGGCGCCAATGTGGTTAGGGTCCAGGTCGCGCAGGAGTTCGAGTGTGCGGGAAGCGGTGACGGAGAGGGTGCCGGTGTGAATTTCGTATGTTGCTTTGACGCCATGGGCGCGTGCCAGCTCGGCCAGTTTGGCGTAGCCGGCGCGTGCCTCGAGGAACTGCGGCCAATACGGTTTGGTGCGGTCGTGCTTGGGGGCGTCGATGCGGATCAGAGGCGGTCGGTCGGGATCGATGGCCAGGGCGCCTTTGAAGAGTTTGATGACATGCTCGGTGTCATCGTAGCTTGCGTTGGGGGCCAGGGCGGCGACGCGAATACCGGTTCGTTTGACGGCGGCGCGAATCTGCTCGGCCTTGTCGAGGATATTGTCCGGGCTTACGTCGGAGAGATGGCGGCCCCAGAAGAAGGGCTCTGCGCTCGGATCGGCGGGATTGTAGCGACAGCGCAGCTCGACGGCGTCGTAGCCGTACTCTTGCAGCTTGTCGAAGGTTTCATCCAGTTCCCAACGGGGAAGCATAACGGACGTACAACTCAGTTCCATACAAGACTCCTTTTATGGCGGGGAGAGTGAAAGGAAGCAGGAAGCGGGGCATTCCCCACACTTCGTTGCTCTCAGATAATACCGGAATTTTGTTGGCGGCACTTTTCGAGGACGGCGATCTGGGCGCGTACGCTCTCGGGGGTAATGTCCAGTTCTGCGCCGCGGCGCATGGCGGCGAAGAGGGAGCGATAGAGGGCCTGGACACCGCCGGCACCGTCGTAGTTGAGGGTGGCGCGCTCCTCTTTCCAGGGTAGCTGCTCGCGATTGTAGGTGCGGTCGCGAGCGATGGGGGCCTCGTCCAGAATCAGCGGCGGGGCTTCGGCTGGATCAAAGTATTTCCAGTGCGCTTCGTCTCGGTAACAGGCCATAGATCCTTGCGTGCCCAGCACCAGAAAGTTCGGCTGCGGGAAGGCGCAGGCGGTGGTAATGTTGATCTCAACCAGCGGCCCGGCCTTGGGTTTGAGGATGATCTTTACGTGGCTGTCGGCGTCGCCAGCATAGAGGGGCGTGGTCTCCATGTGGCAGAAGACGGCGGGCTCGGGGTCGTCGATCAGGAGCATGCCCATGTCGACAAAATGGGGGCCGCTGTTGTTGAGCGCGCCGCCGCCGTAGCTTTTCATGGTTTGCCAGTCCCAGCGGCGGCCGAAGCCGCCGTTGTGGATGCGGACCTCAATGATACGTCCGAGGACGCCGGAGGCGATCACTTCGCGCACCTTGACGAGGTCGGCGGCGTAGCGCAGATTCTGATGGACGGTCAAGATGCGGCCGGTCTCCTTGGCGACTGCGAGCATGGCGTCGGCGCCGGCGAGGTCGCTGGCCATTGGCTTTTCGACGATGACGTGCTGGCCGGCGCGCATTGCGGCGATCGACTGCTCAGCATGGAGGTTGCTGGGGGTGGCCACGACCATGAGCTCGACGGCTTTATCGGCGACCAGCTCCTCGTATGACGCGTAGGCGAGGCAGTCGAAGCGTTCGATGGCTTCGGCCTGGCGTTCGGGGTCGGGGTCGCATACGGCGACGACGCGGAACTGGTCGGGGAGATGGGCGAAGGCGTTGGCGTGGTTGTTCCAGCCGGTGCGGCCGAGGCCGGCGATGCCTACGTTGATGGGTGTTTGGTCAGTCATTTTTAGTTTTGTGTTTTCAGTTTCTAGTTTTTAGTGACACCACTCGTAAGGAGCGGATCGGTGTTCAGACAAGCTCGGGATGGGTGACGATATGCTGATAGATCTGGCTGCACGATTTGAATTCCAGCTTCTGGCTGGCATGATCGAGCAGCATTCCGATTTGGGCGGCCTGGTTGTCGATCCGGTAGATCGACCAGGGGTGAAAGATAGGCATGTAGTAGAGTAGCTCTTCCTGTAGGCAGTAGTCGATGCCGGGCGCGTAGGCCTCGTAGACGCCTTGCGCGTCGCGGGGCATCGCCGTGGGGTAGGGCCAGGGCAGGAGCGGCGGCCAGTGCACGGAGGCCGGCTGCCCGGTGAGGACGTTGTCGTGCCAGGCGTGCGAGGGCGTTTCCAGCAGGTCAGGAAAGCCATCCTCCGCATACCAGAAAGGTTGATCCATGAGGGAGGGCATAGTCCCCTTTGGGCCCAAGCCCACGCTGCGCACATAGCGGTAGCCCGACTCCCACATTACCTCCAACGCGGGATGTTGGCGGCGGAAGCCGTCGGTGTAGCCGCCGGGCGCGGTCAGGCCGGTCACCTCACGCCCGAAGGTGTCTTCGATCAGTTTCTTGGCGTCGCCCAGTTCATATTGGAGTTTCGGCCTGTCGTCGCCCAGTGCAATCAGGTTCGGGTGGGTGAAGCTATGACACTGGATGTCGAAAAGGGGATGGTCGAGTATGGCGCGCAGTTCGGGGCCGGCAAGCTCCAACATTTTGGCGACGAGGAAGAAGGACGCCGGCACGTTACGCTCGAGGTGAACGTCGGCGACGGCGCGCACGCCATTCAGGAATTCGGTGATGTGTTCGGGCGAGTAGCTGAAGCCTCTTTGCCGTCTGTTCTTATCCCACCAGGGGAATACACCTTCGGTGTCATAGGCGGCAAGATAGTAGGACATTGTGTGCCTCTCTTTTGACCAGGACTACATTAGAAGTTATCGGTTGGCAAGACGCCTGCACTTCTTGAGCCACCCTCACTCTTTTCTGATGGTGGACATCTTACATTCTTCTGCTCGAGAAAAACGGGAGAGGACAATCCTGCCGAAGAGATACTTTCCCATTGGATGAAACAAGTCCGCGTCCCATTCGGCTAAGAGAATCAATCTGCCGTGGCCGAAACCCTTTCATTCCGCTCATTCGACACAAATAGAAGCTTCTTGTGGGCGCTGAGAAACTCATCCTTTTCATCTACAGACTCATCATCCAGAGGACTTCGACAGGAATACAATAGTTTCGCGAGCTGGTTCTCTGCCGTAGTTACCCATCTGTTGGGCACTGTTTCCGCGAAATCTCATGATCCAAGCGGTGTCAAAGGCTAATCCGGCCTGGGGTGATATCTCGGCCGTTATCTCATCAACAGGAACCATGACACCAGCGTGTCGGACGTTTCCCAGAACGTACGCTACTCGGCCACCAGACTTAAGGATCCTGCTAACCTCAAGGAGGGAGAGATAGACGTCCTCAAAGTAACCCTCGAGAAGTGGTCGAATCCTCGGATCAGCGTCAGAAGGCAGTCTATCAATAACTGCAGCGAGCGATTCCGGTACCTCATAGGCTTTCCCACTTTGTCGAATAGAGCCAGGGGCTTTCGCTTCTACGTGAGAACGAAATGCATTATGCCGTAGCTTAGTAATACTTGGCTCTGTAAGTCCAAGGAAGAGTAACTCTATTTGGAATATCCGAGAGTAATCATGGCGGTTTGCATATGGTGGCGAAGTGATGAGCCCATCGACGGAAGAAGCCGAAAGCGGCAGTTTACGTGCATCTGCGATGCGCGCCCCAGCCATTGGAGCACTATCACTCCAATTCAGGGACCTTACGTCGGAGATCATCCGACTAACTCTATCTTCAAAAACCAGTTTGACTTCTTCGCCTCGATTGGGCCAGTCCCGCCACCGGAACCATCCTCCATCTGGGACAGCTCTACTGAAGCCCTTTGCTGTACAGAGAAAAGCAACAAGAAAAAAGTGGCGCAAAGCACCTTTAAACTCCCTAATCGAACCAAGAAGCTTGGATAGCTCCCTAAGCTCGTGTTCAGTAAATGCCTTCGACAAGCGCTCAGAAGTTGGAAAGTCCGACTTTGTCCGACCGTTCAGGATCTTTGGAATCGCCTGGCAGAGCTGTTTGTCATTGTAGTTGGTTACTTTGGTGTTAGCTACTGTCACAGCCAATGGTGAGAGATCAAAACCCAAAACACTTAGGCCTCTCTGGCGAGCGGCTAGCAAAGTAGTGCCTGAGCCCACAAAATTGTCGGCAAGAAAACCGTTTTGAGGGAAATCCCAGTAATCGAGTACTTCGTCGATAAGACGAGGGGAATAGCTGTGAGGAAAGTAGAACCACCTATGACGTGGAGCAGTCTTCAACTCCTTGGCCGTAGCTAGCGGTGCAAGATGGAGACGAGGCTCAAAATGAGGAGGATAGGTCCGAGAGTGACTATCGGAAGCGCCTTTCATGCATGTGACCTTCCCTGCTGGAATGGCGGTCTTGGAAAGACTACCTTCACGGGTTGCCTATAGATGGGATGAGAGAGTATTAGCTCTCCTTTGTTCAACTGTGTTAGGTGAGACTTCACATCCCTGTCAAGAAACCGATACCCGCCTTCGTTGACTTCAGCACTGTCAATCCTCCCCAAGACTTTTGTAGCAGCATTTCCTGTGACTCGAGGATGCACTGCGCTAAGGAACTGCTGAGCTGAGAATAGGATGATTCCAAAGGATCTTCCACGTTCTGCGATGTCAAGGACCTGTTCAAGTATTGGGGTATCTTGTCCTCTGGCAGAAGCCGGAGCATACTTGTTCAATTCATCAACGAATACTATAACCTTCTCGGGCAAATCGTCATCTTGGTCAACACCACTTTCCCCTGAGTAGATTTCATAGATTGTCCTAAGCACATCGCCAAAGACTAGTGTCTGTTCTTCGGGCTGGAGCCGAGCTATATCGACTACATATGTGTGACCACCTTTAAGTCTACCAACAGCCTGATCCAAAGGAGTCATGCGAGTCGAAAGCTGAGGAACAAATAGTCCAGATTGTCTCGTGCGAACGACGCGCCGAAGCAGCCTTACAAAACGGCCAACACTAGAGGGTCGAATTTGACCAACTTGCTGTGGCACTCCCTTGTCCATCAAGGGAGGTCCGTTCAACAAATCATCCCAATTCCGAACTTGCCTAAACCGGGACTCATTGTTTTGAATACCGTTCATGACCTCACCAAGAAGTGCTCCAATCGTATCCCAGGGATCTGGAACTTGAGAGAACAAGAGGTCCAGCTTATCCGCAGTCTCTCTCAACGAATAAGCGTACATCTGATGTGGCATGGGTGGGTCACCAAACGTATTTGGCCGTCCGGTAGTTTGGGAAGTTCGCCCCCAGGGGAGCAAATAATGGACCCGTTCCCGTGGAAAAGGCTCAGCTCGGAGTCCGAGCCGTTCCCAAAGTTCATGTTCTTCTGGCATCAGCCCGCGAGATTCATGGATGTGTAGAAGATCATCATACTTGACATTGAGAAGTATTGTTGCAATCCGGGATGAATCTAAGGTCTGCAAGATCGACTGAATCAAGAACACAATGTAGGAAGTCTTTGTGGCCAATCCCGAAATACCTGACACATTAATGTGTGCGGCTTCTGGACCTAATACATAGTCCGCGTCAAGATATGCTACGGCTTCTGAACCGTTGCTCATTCTAATGACACCAGCTGGAAGACGCACAATTCGCTGTTCACGGTTCTCCTTCTCACGCATGGAGTCGATACCGAGAGCACTGTGAATCCCATCTTCGTCGGCGAACCGTACACGGGCCTCATTTTGGACGGGCATGTAAATGTCGCTAGTATTGGAAAGGACGGCGGACTCGGCAACATTTGCGCCCTGACGGGGTGTATTGGGTTCGTCCACCATCTCACCAAAGTCGTTAGAAATGTAATTGGATAGATGGCTTGGGGCATCAGTGAGATGCCGGATGTTGGTCACGAGGCCATAAGTACTGCTTTCTTCGGAATGTTCGACACCGACAATATCGAAGGGGTTTACTCGGAAGTCCGGGCGGAGCCAAAACGAAAACCTCTCGGCACTGCTCGGGTCGCGTTCGGTAGCAGAGACACGCCCTATTATTGATTCAGTGTTTCGTTCCTCATTCGACTCCATCTCTCCAGAGCCTGCCGTTTCTTGGGAATTCTCTAGTTCCACCACTGATTCTCCTTCAAATTATTGTGTCTTGCATTTCTGGCCAGCGAATGGCCGCCTTTATAACTTCCTGTGAATAAAACTGGTCCTTTATCACTCGCTCGGCAATGGAAATGGCGTACAGATGAGCGTGCCATCGGCTGTCTCTTCCGTGCGGTGTTACGGATCGTTCTGCGCACACAGCGCCGCTTATGAGATCAACAAGGTCCGACTCAACAGCCTCTCTATTTGGGTTAGGCATTTCGATCTTGACTACCCCCATGAGGGGGTAGTCAAGTCCACGTTGTGGTCGGATTCGGACGTACCAGAAGACGATCTTCCCTTCACGGGCTTCGCCCGCCCATCGAGGAAATACCGCGGTGCGATGCCCTTCTTCCAAGCTGGACAAGAGTTGATATAAGTTCAGCGTCTGTCCTCTGGGGCCAGAGCCTATCTTGAACTGAAGGTCTCGCTGGAAGGACTTCGCCACACCTATTAGGGGAGCACCTGGCCAATCTACGTATTCGTTGCCCAAGCTTCCATCAGATACCAACCAATGGTCAGAGGGACGATAGGCCAAGTCATCCCGGACTAAGGCGATTTCTTCCTCGCGCATCGCCCAATTGGCTTTGTGCGCACCGCGAGACCGCTTTTCCTGCACTCCCTTACCAAACAGATCGTCATCAGATGTAGCCCGCAAGATACAGTTCGGTACTTGACGAACTGCCTCCGTCAATCCATTCCAGAGTTGATCTGAAAGAGACGACTTATCAAGAAGCAGCAGCGTCTTATGGCGAATCGTCACCACTCGGAGTCGGCCATTGCCTTCTCGGTGGACTCCGGCCGCGCCAATTTGGGCAATTTGCAACGGGCTGGATCTCTCATGTTCAAGAATAGTCCCAATGAAATATGTTCTGACGGAACCATCGAGGAAGTATCGAAACAGGTGACGCTCTGATCGTGAAACAGGTGTAACAGGTTGATAGAGAGAACGACGCGACTCCCAGATGCCTTCAACTAAGGATGTATCTGTAATTAGGCGATCATAGATCTCATCAGGGTCTGTACTGGCCATATCAACGATGGCCTGCCCAGTTGCCGGCAAGACTCTGCCTTCTGAGGCTAAAATAGCCAATGCAGGCGAGAGCGGGGAAAGAGGATTAGGCATCCTTAGCGATTTCCTGATGCTTAGGGGGAGTTCCCCCAAATTCTCTGATGCTACTATGGATCTCGACCATTTCTCTGGTGCTGCATCCCCACAGTCGACCGGACATCCAATCCAATTCCCAATCTAATTGTGCTAGAGTCTGGAACTCTCCTTGCGAAGTCGCGATGTGAGCTTCCATGGACAACTGGGCCAGTTCTTGGTGTAAGGTATTGTCCGACTCAAATCGAGGAATGGCAAGATGCTTAAAGATATGGGTTGAAATCTGTGTTGTAACAGCGTAGGACAGGAGTAGCAAATTCGCCGGGGATGAGTTCAGGAGAGCGCATACATAATGTGCTTCATCTTCCCTTGAAAACGGCACAAGGACCAGCTTATGATCTGGAATGACTGGCCTGCCATTTTGGGATTCACTAACAGCGGCGGTCAGGGATGTCGATATCTCTCTCAGGACTACCTTGTATGGCGAAAAACTGTACTCGCCGATATTAAACATTGAATAGAAGGGGCCGGTGGCGATTGGCCTTCCACGCTTATCTTTCCTTGTAAAATAGCGCCGAATGAGACCAGTACGACGTAGTGTTTCCTTGAATTGATTCAAATACGTAAGTGCCCTGGGATAATCTTTCTCCATAGACGCTATTGGAATTGCTCGAAGGCCACTGCTGGGGAAGTGGGTCAGTAGGATGTGTAAAGAAGGATCGGAGTTCCATCGTCTTACGTCACGTCCGCGAAGAAGCGGATGGACAAGATCTGCTTCAACGTCCACCGTCACTGACTCTATAGGTAGTCTTCCCGTTTCAGCCATGTTACGGACAATTACTTTGTCTCCAGAAAGTTCCCCCAGATGCTCAAGCCAGAAAACACCATTTGCACTTGCGTATACACCTTTCCGTGCTCTGTAGGGAGACTTGCCGATGTATCGACCCAAAGCTTCTAAGGCACGGGGGCGGGCAGTCAGCCAAGCAGATGTCGGGTCCTGAGCATCGACGGGAACAGCCTGAAAATTGGCCCTTCGGGTTAGGCTGACAACCTCTTCAAGAGAACTATCATAGTCTAGTCCTCGACCACTCGTAGTCTTCCTCCAATACGTATATGGTACCGGATACCTAGTTCTTTCGCCCTTTTGCAGAACGATTGCGCTAGTTCGATTCGTTGCTCCTTCAAATGGTTTTAGAGTGCTCATGTCGTCAACATGCAGTACCCTGAGTCGTTGTTCGTCCCCTAGTTGAAATCGACGGAAGCCTCTACCACCCTCGGCCGATTTGAAAACAGTCTGAGTAATGAGAAACGCAAGTTTACCTCCTTCTTTTAGGTAGCGGTCGCAGGCAACATAAGTCATTAGGATAGAAATGTCATCTTTGCTTCCTCCAAGAATGGCCTTGAAGCCCTTATGTGCAAACAACCCGTAACTGCTCCAAAGAGGAGTCGTGCTATTTCGATATCCATCTGGAAGACTTTCCCAATTGACCCAAGGAGGGTTTCCCACAATATAATCAAATCTTCCCATAAATAAGGGCATAAAGGCATTCTTGAGCACGCGAGCCCAAACGCCGTCAAGCCCCTTACTTTCCAAATCAAGTAATTTCTCATACAGCCCCCTCAGGGTACCTTCGTCAGGTCCACTCTTCGAAATGTTCAATTCCATACAGGCTCTTTCCATAAAGGCATTGGTGCTAAATTGACTGGAAATGAACTCGTCCAGCAGATCCGTTAACTTACTTATGCTGCTCGCACTGTTAATGCCCTGGGGCATTGGCAAAGCGCCAACGACGGTGTTTAGTGTGCGTTTCCCTTGTTCGAAGAGAGTTGATCCCTCGCTCGGTGCTAGGATGGAGTCGGCAAGGTAAACGGGAAGATCGACTGGACCCTTCCAAAATGGAATAAGATCGGCAATTGCCAACAGGTAGTTGACTCTCGCTGCCATGACGGCTAGAGGATTCAAATCTATACCCACTACGCCCTCTAGAATATACTCCAAAGTATCAGTCTCACTTATACCTTGGCGTGTAGCATGTTCCTTGATTGCTCGAATGGCCAAGACCAAGAAGGTTCCCGACCCACAGGCAGGATCCAATAGACGCCGGGTTGGAAACAGGCTTGTTGATTGCCTCGTGTCTTTCGGTAAGACATATAGAGGCTCGTTTAATTGAGTGAGGACACGTTCGGCAAGCCAGTCAGGTGTGTAAAACTCGCCTAAGTCGTGTCGCAATTCTCGGGGCAGTAAGTAATGATAAAGTTTCTTGAGGAGGTCGCGTGCCGCGAAGGGATCATCCTCTATAGTAGAGGGATTGTACTCGGCGAGGCGGGTCAAAGTTAGGCGCAAGGAGTCTTGTACTTCTGGAGTCCAAGCTTGGAGGTACCAGGAGAAGAAGTCGCCCTCAAGCAAGTTATTCAGGCCTAACGTGCGAAAAATGCCTCCATCCTCCAGCTTCTCTAACTCCCGTCTTAGCGCTTCTCCTTCCAAGTTGGCCATGACGGTGAGAGGGGTCGTTCCAAGAGGACCACCAGCATAACGCTCCAATACAAGCCGGGCAATCGCTTTAACTAGAAATGAGAAATAAGTGTGAATAACAAAAAACAGACGAGGAGGGTCAGAATTCTCTGGGCGTAGTCCCATTCCCCTGGCAAACTGCCGCAACTGCTTCTTGTTCTGGAGGCGTGCCGTTGCCTCTTCGTACCCACTTACTTGACCAAAAAACAGCTGCCACTGTCGAAAAAGAGTGGCTGTCAGATCATCAGTATGACCTTCCAAAGCATGGTACAAAGCCCGCGCTACCCGTTGGCTATAGATATTTTGTGCTCCGAAATCTTCAACAAGATTTTCTGGAATGAGTGCTCTTCCGGAAGATAAAGATACAAGAGAACGAAGAAGACGCGCCGCTGAGTGCCTATTGACTTCGAGTGGCGACTCTACATACCAGTGTCCGTCACGATAACGGGCGAAAACCATGGTCTCACCATCAAAAACAACACCAAGTAGTCTATTCCGGTCGTGCTTTTCTGTCTTGGCCACTTCCTCGATGTATTGCTTCACCTGATTGATTGCATGGCGCGTATGCCCATGGTTCAAATTGGCGCGCAGAGAACCAGGTCGCTCGTACTCAATGATGAGTCTATTGTATACAGCATCGGCTCGGCCCGTTACCAAGGTATACTCTTCTCGCAACAACAGATCAACACCGACATTCTTTGCAAATTGCTCGATGTGAAAAGTGACTTTCGTTTGAAATTCACGTTCATTTCTGGCAGAATTCCGCGCCTCCACAATAGATTCAAGAAAGCTTTGGGCCTGCTGGTCTATTAGGAGATATTTGTCTTCTAGGCTTGGTATGGACATCGGCGTACCTCCAGCTTTTCTGAGCCTGAGCCTACTCAGTGAACAATATTGGTGGGTAGAACATCGCCTTCAAAGTTGGCCTGTAGCTACTAGGTCTCGTTGACGTTTGATTCGTTCTGTCACTTTGGCGACAATAGCAGGATGTCTACAAAGAGAATCGTCGACCATCAGTGGCAGAAACTTTACGCATTTTTGCAAGGACACCCTCGTGCCTACGCAGGGCGAGAGGAAAAGTGTCGCCATTTCGTTGAGGCAGTTCACTGGATTCTGCGCACCGGCGCCCAGTGGCGTGAACTGCCAGACAGTTATGACAAGTGGAATAGTGTCTTCAAGCGCTACGCACGCTGGGAAGAGAACGGTATCCGGGCCGACATGTTCAAACAGTTTGCCCAGGACCCAGACATGGCAGCGGTCATGCCCGACAGCACAGCTGTACGCGCCCATATGTGCGCAGCGGGCGGGTCAAAAAAAGGGAAGGTCAGCACGAACAGTGCCTGGGTCGGAGCCGGGGCGGATTCAGCAGCAAGATCCACTTCCGCGTTGATGCCCCTGGCTTTCCCGTAACGTTCATCTTTACTGGTGGTGAACGCCATGATATGTCACAAGCTGAATCGTTGCTCGCTCCTTTCCATTTTGACGCCGTTATTACCGATAAAGGCTACGATTCTGACCCGTTGCGAGAACTGCTCGCAGCCCAACAGGTCGAGGTGGTCATCCCTTCCCGCCGCCATCGCAAGCAACCATGGGGCTATGACCGAGTCCGCTACCGAGAACGCAACATCGTCGAACGTTTCATCAACAAAATCAAGTGGTATCGACGCATTTTCACTCGCTATGAAAGACTCGCACGACGATTCATGGCTTTCTTGCATTTTGCCGCTACACTCATCTGGCTCGAATGAATTGTCAACGAGCCCTAAAACCTGGACCCTCTTCACTTTTGGCCTTCATGGGCAGAAGTTTGACCTTGAAACATTCGCCGAATTCATTTCTCGACTGAACATCATATGTCATGGCTTGTAAAGCCATGCTCCTGTTTGCCCCTCTACAGCTTACTCATCTTCTCCAGTACCGGCCAGAACTCCAGCTGTTCCACGGCGTGGCTGCGGTAGATGCCGATGCCGTCGGCGCCGCAGCCGACCGCTACTTCGGCGGCGCGTAGCATCAGGTCGGGCTGCTGGAAGCTGCCGGGATGGTAACAGGAAAGCTCGGCGATAACCGGTGTGCGGCCGCCGGCCACTTCGACGGCGTAGTTTAACTGCCGCTCGAGCGCGTCGAGATCCGAGTTGGTGCGGAACCAGATGTAGAACTCGTCGACGATGCCCTGTTCGAGCCAGGTTGGCCAGTCGTGCAGGAGCTTGAGGTAGTCCTCTTTTTCGCCGGCGATCAGGGTGGTTGAAAAGACGGCATCGGGATTTATCTGCTTGACCGCGGCGCGCATCTCGGTCAGGGCAAGGGTGACGTAATCGGCGCGGAACTGCAGCCATTCGGGGTAGTCATTGGGCAGGTCGAAGGGATTCTTGCCGTGTTTGGCCTGGAACTCGGTGACCGTACGGTCTTCGTAACCGTAGGGGACGGCCCCGTTTTCGTCCTCGTTTCCGAGTACAAATTCGACTTGGATGCCGTCGCCTTGGGTATGGGTCAGCGTGTCAACAAACTGCTGAGTCTGTTCGGCCCGCACTTCGGGGAAGGCAGCGCTCAGGTAGAGATCATCGCCGGGCTCCAAAGTGTAGGCGCGACTGCGGGTCAGGCTGCGGTACTGTGGGTTCTGACTCGCGAAGTCGGTCATGGTGGTGGCTACCTTGGGCGCGTCATAGATGGGCCGGTGGCTGTCCATGATGGCGCGCGCCTCGGCTGCGGTAACAGGGGGGCGGAGGAAGTCGAGCGACCAGCCATAGGTGACGCGTGCCCAGCCGTGACGGGGAAAGGAGTTGTAGTTGATGTAGGGGTCGACCTTGATGCCGACGGCGTGGGCGGCTTCGGTCAGGGCGCGGGTCTGGTCTCCGCCGACAATTTTGGTGACGCCGACGTCGGCGCATTTTTGCACCCAGGCGGGCAGGTATTCGGCATAATCGGGATCGTTGGGAGTTCGCTCTACGACGGGGGGTCCCCAGAGTACCAGGCGTTCAGGCATCGTTCTGTTCCTCTTGTTAATGGAAAGTTGATGGTTACCGGCGGTGTCAGCGGCCACTGTGGTTACAGTTCTGCGTCAATCCCTTCCAGCAGACGGTCTACCTCAGTCTCATTGTTGAACGCGGCCACGGAGATGCGCATCCCTACTTTGACCGGGTCCACCGGGGCTGTCAGCCATTGGGATTTGACGACGGTCCGGTGGCGATCCTGCAGTTGTGCAACGAGGCCGTCCATATCGGTCTTGGTAAACTGATCGAACATGACCGTGGTGATGCCGGCTGATTTCTCCATGTCGAGCGGGGTAATGATGCGGGCGCGGTCGATTTGGGTGAGACCGCTGCGCAGCCGGTGGGTGAGATTGGCGATTCTTAGCTGCATTGTGTCGAGGCCGATGCTTTCCATGATCTCGACGGCGCGGCCGAGGCCGACCACAAGCGCGTGGTTGTAGGTGCCGATCTCGGTGCGGGAGCGGACGGTTGGCGCGGGCGTGGGGTCGTCGGGCAGCGCCCAGGGGCTGCGGTCGGGAATCAGGTTGGGGCGAAAACCGGGGATCTGTTTTTCAGAGATAAACATGTATCCCGTTCCCATGGGGCCGAGCAGCCACTTGTGGCCGGAACCGACGGCAAAGTCGCAGTCGAGCTCCTGGAGGTCGACCGGCATCTGGCCGACGGACTGGGCGAGGTCGAGCATGACGGGAACGCCGGCGTCGTGGGCGATGGCGGCTGCCTCCTGGACCGGGAGCAGGCGGCCGTTGGGGGAAGCAATGTGGCTGAGGCAGATCAGGCGGGTGCGATCGCTCAGTGCGTGTGCGAGATCGCTGAGGAGCTGTTCGTCCTCCACTTCGGATTCGAGCTCGATGGTCTTGACGCCGTACTCCTGCTCCAGCGAATAGGAGAGCCCATAGGTGCTGACATGCTCGAGCGAAGTCATCACGAACTCGTCGCCCGGCTGCCAAGCGAGACCGCGCACGATTTGCTGCATGGCCCGCGACGTGTTGGTCTCGATGCCCAACTCCTCTTCTTTGACGTTGAGAAGCCGTGCCAATCCGCTGCGGGCGGCGGCCTCGCGTTCGGTGTGGGCCTGGCGGCCGGCGGTGGTGGCCGGGCCGTGACGGGCCTCGGTTTCCATCGTCTCTCGCACGGCTTGCAGCACGGAGTCGCTGGCTGGGCCATAGGTCCCGGTCTGAAAGTATCCGACTTCCGCTGTCATGGGAAGGTCTTGCCGAAGCTGCTCCACGGTCATGCGTGACATAAAACTGGGCCTTGTGCTGGTTGGAGTTTGAAAGAATGGGTCTCGACGGGATGGTCTCAGAGTCAGCGGACGCCCGAAATAATCACCGGTAGAGTTCTGCGAATGATAACCGACATTGACAGTATCTGTCTAAGGCCACAGGCGCTGATTGGCGGAAAAGGGGTACTGCCGGGGGGCTGCCGCCAACTGTCCTGGTGACAGAGGAACAGGGAGAGGGAGGGAAGGCGCCAGAGACTTCGGATTGGCAGAACGCGGCGGCTAAGGTAAGATTGGATTTCGCTGAGAGCGTGAAGAGGTAAGAGGCAACGTCACTTTCCACTCCAGGAAGAAGTGGGAGCATTCGGCGATACTGGATACGAAGTACGTGAACGGCGGACAAGGGTAATCACCGACAGCCAGCCAGAATATGAGCCAGACATCACCGCTGCCGCAGGCAGTTGCAGAGAGAATAGGGAGCCGCTGGTTTGGCCGCCCGCGCTGGGGCGTGGCGGCGTTCCTGGTTTTTGCGTTGGTCGTGGTGCTGGCCAGCAGCCTCAACACGCCGCAGGCCCGCTTTTTCGCGACCGAGCGCTTCCAGACGTTTGTCACGATTTTCCTCAGCCTGTTCATCGAAGCCGCGCCTTTTCTGCTGGCCGGTTCGATTGTATCGGGCATTATAGCCGTCTATGTGAATCAGGATATGGTGGAGCGCTACATACCCGATCATCCACTGCTGGCGGCGCTGGCGGGGGCCGGGTTGGGCTTCGTCTTTCCGGTGTGCGAATGCGGGGTGGTGCCGGTCACGCGGCGGCTCTATGGCAAGGGGTTGCCGCTGCCGGTGGGTATCGCCTTTCTACTGGCGGCGCCGGTGATCAATCCGGTTGTGATCTTCAGCACTTACGCGGCGTTCGGATGGGGTCCGGTGTTGTGGGGGCGGGTTGCCTTCAGCATGCTGGTCGCGTTTACGGTTGGGCTGATTTTCCACCTGGCCCGTCCGCGCGAGATTCTTTTGCCGGAGACGCTTACCGGCGCCAGCTCCAGCGATCACTGCGACGACCACAGTCACGACCACGACCACGATCACGACCACGATCACGATCACGATCACGACCACAGTCACGATCACGACCACAGTCACGATCATTCTAGCGCGCAGCCGCGCGTCTGGCAGGCTTTGGCGATGGCCGGCGATGACTTTCTGGACATGGGGCGATTCTTGATCGCCGGGGCGCTGCTGGCGGCGATGATGCAGACGGTGGTTCCGCAGTCGACACTACTGGCGATCGGTCAGGGGCCGATCGTCTCCGTGTTTGTGATGATGGCGACGGCATTCGTATTGTCGGTCTGCTCGACGGTGGACGCCTTTATCGCGCTGGCATTCAGCGGCGCATTTACGACCGGTTCATTGTTCGGTTTTCTGGTCTTCGGGCCGATGGTGGATATCAAGAGTTCGCTGCTGTTTCTGGGGGTCTTCCGGCGGCGGACCGTCCTCTATTTGATCCTGCTGCCGATGGCACTGGTGGCGGTTATCGGCGTATTCTGGAATGTGCAGGTGGGCGTTTAACGGATGATTCGACGGAAGACTGGGCAGGCGACGATGCGTAATATGGATTTTAGAAATGGCAAGTAGGTTGTTGGGTCTTCCCAAGGTACAGGTCGCTCTTAAAGGGATGCTTCTGCTCGGGCTGGGCATCTTTCTGCTCACGCGCTTCACGACCGGCACGCTCAACTTCTACATTAGTAGTCGCTTCGACTGGCTGACAGTGGCGGCGATTATGGGTCTCTTGGTGGTGGCAGGAAGCTACCGCTACCTGCTGCGAGAGGATGAAGAAGGATCCGCCGGGCCGGACGATAGTGTTGCGGAAGGGGCGGGCGGGGGCGGACCAGCGGCGGGAGAAGACGACCACGATCATAGCCACAGATTGGGTTGGTCCGGTTTGGTGCTGATCTCGCTTCCGATCGTCCTCGGCATCCTCGTGCCTCCGCGACCGCTGGGCGTGGCGGCGCTGCAGAATCGTGAAATCAGCGCTGGGGCTTTGGATTCAGTTCTGCCGGCGGCGGTGCGTTCGTCGCGGGTGCAGGAGAGCAGCGAGCGTACGATTCTGGATTGGGTACTCGCCTTTCACGAGGGGGAACGGCCAGCCGAGACCGACACCGCAGATGTCATCGGCTTTGTCTACCTTGATGACGCGTCGGAGGAGGGACAGTTTACCCTCACCCGCTTTGTCGTCGGCTGCTGCGCCGCGGATGCGATGGCGGTTGGCCTGCCGGTCAACCTGGCGGCCGGTCTGCCTTCTGAAGAGGAGTTGGCGGAGGGTCAGTGGGTGCGGGTGGTTGGACAGTTCACCACACCCGCAGGCAGTGCGCTGCCGGTGCTTATGGCGGAGCAGCTGGAAACTGTGCCGGAACCGAACCAACCCTATCTCTATCCCTGACCCCAGTTACAGGATGGCGGTAGTCACGGGCCAGCACCACCTGCGGCCTGAGCCATTCACCAACCCTTGAAAATATGAGCCGATTTGATCTTACCGTGTTGTCACTCCTCAGCCTGTGCGCGCTGTTGGTGCTGGGCCTGTGGGGGCAAAGTCGCCGGGCGGCCGGGGATGACGGCGCGTCCTACGTGCTCTACAAGACGGTCGATGAGGTAGGGCGGGCCCAGTTGCACGCGCTGCCGTTCACAGATGAAGAGATGGGTGCCGACGTTTCTTCTCAGGCACTGACCCCGTCTGATGTCAGTGTGTGGGATTTTGCGCCGTCGCCGGATGGCCGGCAGGTTGCCTACGGGGCGTTGGGGGAGTTGGGTTTCAGCGACCTGCGGCTGATCGATCTGTCAAGCGGGCAGGACAGGCCGCTATTGGCCTGCGAAAAGGCCTCATGCAGTGGACCGAGCTGGTCAGCAGACGGTCAATTTCTGGCCTATACGCGGCGTTCGGTCAATGCGCTTGCTTCGGGCGTGCTGAGCCCGCCGCGGATCTGGATCATGGATGTGGCATCGGGCGAAACAGCGCCGATCTTCAGTGACAGCCAACGTCTTGGCCTTGAGGCGCGCTGGTCTGCTGATGGGGAGTGGCTCTGTTTCGTTGCGCCGGAGGAACAACAGCTGGCCGTTTATAGTCTGAAGGTGGGCGAGGCCGGGCAGACCAGTTTCTATCCTTCCGCCACCGGTGAGACATGTAGCTGGGACCGATCCCGAGCCCGGCTGTATACAACCGATTTCCGGCAGAGCGGCGATGAATGGATGACCCATCTGATTGCAATCGATGTCGAGGGCGGCGAGCAGGTCGACCTGAGCGGCGTGGGGAGCGACACTTTGGCCCTGGTCCACGACAGTTCGGCGGTACCGTCGGCGGACGGCGCGTGGCTCGCGTTTCGGCGAAAAGAGTTGGAAGGGCCGGGTGCGACGCGGGGCAGCCAGATCTGGCGGATGCGCCCGGACGGCACGGAGGCGACCGCGCTGACGGCAGATGCTGCCTACGACCACGGGCCGCCGGCCTGGAGTCCGGACGGAGGTTATATCATCACCCGCAGGTTTCCGCTGCGCGGGCCGGACGTAGTGCCCTCGCTGTGGCTGATCGACGTGGAAAGCGGGGAGGTGCGTCTCCTGGTGGAGCCGGGGGACTTTCCGGCGGTTGCACGGTGACGTAAGCGGCTAACAGTTCCTGTGAACTGGACAGGAGTCGCTGACCGCGAGTTGCCGGTCAAGGGAGCTGGCTAGGTGGATATCCCCAGCAGGCCGCGGGTGAGTTGAAAGTCGATGTGATTGTGAACGGTGCTCTGCGGCTGATAGTCACCGGTAAGTGTCAGGGCCGCCAGATCCAGGATCTGCTGGGGCCACCCGCCGGGATCGCCGGACAGGCGCAGATCGGGCGCGGCGGGCGCGTGCTCGTCGGCAAGCTGCAAGAGGGGCACAAGCGGATGGCCGGCCCTCAACCTGTCTGAATAGGCTATCATCAGTTGCGCGCCGCTGGCGCCGAGGCCGGTCAGTGTCTCGATCCAGTGGGGGGTGGGCATTTCCATCAGGTGAAAACCGGGTGCCTCTGCGGCCTGGCCGTAGGCGAGGGATGGCGGCAGGTCGTCAGCGTCCATGCCCAGAGCCGCGCGGAAGGCGGGCGCCTCGATCAGCGCGCCTGAGGCAGGCGTTACTATGGTGCCGCCGTCGGCGACGATCCAGCGGGCGAGGCGGACGAGGCTGTTGGCCGCGGCTGCGGGCGCGGGACCGTCGCTGAGCAGCGCCAGGGACAGCTGGCCGTCATTCCCATTCTGCCGGCGGAGGGTGGACATTTGCGCGGCGAAGTAGGCGTCGATCTTGTCGAGGACACTGGCAATGCCGCCGTCCAACTGTACGCTGGCCCAGCCGAAATCCTCTTCGGCAAGGCCGCCTTCACGCAGCAAAGAGTGTATATAGTCGTTGTGGGCCTTTTCGCAGCCATGCTCCAGAAACAGGCAGGCGCCGACCAGGGGGTGGGTGGCGTAACCGATCATGGTCTGGGCGTAGATTTCCTGGGTTGAGGCGAAGGCGACGCCGCAGCCCTCGGTGTGGGGCAGCGCGGCATATAACGGACCCCTCCCGGTGTTCTCTTGACTCCTGACGGTCGATACCGACGCCGCTCCGTTCAGACGCCTTGCCGCCATGCCGGCGATCTGGCTGGAGCAAAGACTGGTGGGCAGAATCAAACCGACGCGTGCTGCGGGCGGTTGGGGCAGGTTGATTCGCTCGGTCTCAACGGGTTGCGTCTTTAGCTTGAGCGGGCGTCCATCCGGCTGCGGACGTGCCAGGATCTTCTGTACACGGCTGTGGTCCTGCTGCTGCCAGTTGCGCCAGATGGAGATCTGCGAGTGGCCGGCCAGTTCGCCTTTGCTGCGCTGACCGGAGGCGATTTCCACGAGCAGATCGAGACTTTCGTCGCACAGCTGGGCCATTGTCTTGCCATCAAGATAGGCGCCGGCGTTCACGTCCATTTCCTGGGATAGCAACTCGAAGCGCGGCGTTGTGGTCATCACTTTTAACGTCGGCACAAACGGGAAGTTGGTGATCGAGCCGTTGCCGGTGACGAAGATGATCATGTTCGAGCCGCCGGCCACCTGACCGGCGATGCTCTCCAGGTCGTTGCCCGGCGTGTTCATAAAGTAGAAGCCGGGCGCCGGGTCGGGCGCGGCCCGGTCCAGGGTAGGCGGGTCCTCTGCTTTCACCATCCGTTCCGCGTAATCGACAACCCAGTCCATACGCACATCCGGGTGCCGCTTGATGGCGGCGCCGATCGACTTGAGCGCAATGTTGTAGAGCCCGCGGTACTTGTTTCCGCCGGTGGGATTGCCCTCTGCGGACTGGCCGTGCCACGCCAGCCGCTCTTTGAACTGTGCGACATAGTCGAGAAAGGCGCGTGCGGTGGCCAGATCGCGCGTGTTCTGCAGGACATAGGCTTCGGCACCGATTAACTCGTCGGTTTCGGCGAGGTTGGCGCGTCCGCCGTAGCAAATGACCTCTTTGGCGACGGCGGATGCCAGCGGATTACCGGAGAGGCCGGAGAAGGCGTCGGAGCCGCCGCATTGGAGGGCGATATTCAAATGGGCCAGCGATTCGGGCGTGCGCTGGGAGGCCGCGATGTCGGGGAGCCAACGCTCGACGGTTGCAGCGGCTTCGGCCAGGTCGGCCTGCCAGTCGCCGGACAGGGTGAAGAAGCAGTGCGGGACTGCTGCCAGGGGATAGTCATTGGCGCGCAGGTAGTCTTCGAGCTCGGCGTTTGTGATTGCGCGGTCGGCGGTCGGGTTTGATTCAAGTGCGTCTACGGCCAGGACGGCGCCGACATTGGGGTGCACGATCAGGCCGGCCAAGGTGCGTAACACAAAGTCGCGATTGTTGAGCCGTTCATAGCCGCTGCCCTCGGTGTGGGCGATGGCGACGATGCCGTCGAAGTCAGGGAAGTCAGGGAAGTCAGGGAATGCGCCGGCGGCGGGCTGCAACGCCTGCGCGAGGCTGCGGGCGAAGCCGGCGGTGCTGGAGGTTGTCCCCAAGATGATGATCATGTTGCGCGTGCCGACACCGCGCCCGCCGCCGCGGCGGAACCCCAGAAATGTGCGTTCCTGGGTGTATGGTTCCACCTGTTGTCCGGGGCGGAAGTTCGTCTCGTCGACTTCGTAGACGACGATCCGGTCCTGGAAATTCGGCTGCTGCGGAATGGTGAAATCCAGGACGCGTCCGTTGAGCGCTTCGATCATGCCGGCGTTGCATACGTACTCTCCCGGCGCGATCGGGCGCGTGGCCACGCCGAAGGGAAGACCCCAGGACAGAAGAGGATCGTCCTGCGCGATCGGTTCGACGGCGAAACGGTGGCCGACCAAAATGGTGGTATCGAGCCTGAACTGCGCGCCGTCATGTTCAACCGACAGCCCGGCTTCCAGGCGGCGCGTGGCAATGGCGACATTGTCGCCGTCCACTGGCAGGCGGGCGATGGCGGTGAAGGGGACCGGTGTTTTCAGGTCGGGTTGGGTTGCCGAGTTTGTCCTATCGCTGTGTGCCATCAGTATTCTCCGATTCGCGAAAAGTAATTCTCACGATACGCGCTACGCCTCTGACGCGCGGACGGGCTGGGTGGGCATCCACCGCATCAAACCGATCATCGCCATCACCGCCACGAGTGACGTAGCTGCGCCGATCCAGTAAGGCACTGTCGGCCCGCGGGCAAAAAATACGCCGGCAATGGCGGTGCTGATGATGGTGGACAGATTGACGCTTGACTGAAACATACCCAGTACGCCGCCCCGATCCTGGTCAGAGACCAATGCGGTGGACATCGACTGCAGGGGTGGACTGGCGATACCGAAGCCGACGGCAAAAAAGAGCGAGCCGAATGCCCCGAGCCACGGCGTTGTAACGAGCGCGTAGATCGTCATGCCGATTGTACGAAGGAGGCTGCCGAGCACGACAAGCTGGCCTTCGTCAAAGCGCCTTGCCAGCCGCCGCAGCAGATAGGTCTGCGTGAACAGCTGGGACACGCCGACAACGGACAGCAACAGGCCGATGCCGACGTCAGTTACCTTCTGGCTCTCGCCCTGGAACAGTACCGCCTCACCGAAGAGGGCAAAGGTGGCCTGCAAAAGCCCGAGTGCAAACTGACCCAGGAAGGCGATCAGGAGAATCAGCATCAGCGACAGAGCCCAAGGGGCGCCCCCCAGCAGGCTACCGAAGGTAAGGCTGCCGGTGCGGCGGGCGCGGGCGCTGCGCCTTTCCTCTGCCGAGAGCGTTTCGTCCAGTGCGTACCAGGTGAGGAGGACGACGGCTGCGGCCGCTACCGCCGCCACCAGAAATGGCACTGTGGGACCGTAGACTGCGGCGAGGAACCCGCCGAGGGCGGGGCCGAAGATGAAGCCAAGGCCGAAAGCGGCGAAGATGTAGCCCAGGCTCTCGGTACGCTTTTCGCGCGGTGTGATGTCGGTAATGTATGCCTGCGCAACGATGATGTTGCCGCCGGTGATACCGTCCAGGATGCGGGCAAAGAAGAGCCAGCCAAGGCTGGGCGCAAGGGCCAGCAGTACAAAGCTGATGACCGTCCCGATCTGGCTGACGATCAGAACGGGGATACGGCCGTAATTATCTGATAGGCGGCCGACAAATGGGCCGGAGAGGAATTGGGCGGCGAAGAAGGCGGAGGTGAGCAGGGTGATCATCTCCGCCGACATATTAAATTGCCGCTGCGCATACAGCGGCAAGACAGGAAAGATCAGTGATGCGCCCAGCATCTGTACAAAGACGACGAGCAGGATTGTCAGCAGCCGTTTGTCGATCGTGCCGAGCTTCATGCGTCAGTTTGCCGCTGGCGGAGGTGTCGAAAGAGGTGCGGGCGATGCTCGGTCGGCGCCAGGTTTCGGGGCCAAAGCAGGCTTACGGCAGATTCGGGGCGCCCCGGTCCTGAAGGATCAGAACTCATTGCTGGATCTGTTCCTCTGGGGGTTCCTCCTGAGGCAGAGTCAGCGAAAGTCCGACCCAAAGGTTATTGGGATCTTCGCCGATCAGGTCCTGATTGGCATCGTAGATTTCAGTCCAGCGGTCCGGGTTTCCGTACAACCGCAGTGCAATGTGCCGCAAGTTTTCGCCTTCCCGAACGAGGTAAGTTTCGGGCAAGTCCAGCTCCAGCCCGCTGTGGTCGATCGAGGTAACGCCTTCGATCTCTGTCATCAGATTCAACAGTTCGAGCTGAACAGAGACCATCGTTACGGTTCCCTGCACGATCAGTTCGCCTGGGGGAGCTCCCTGGGCCCAGGAAGCCTGAATGCCGAGGGCGGCCAGGTCTGGACGGTCCAGTTCATTGAGGAAAGTGTTGAGATCGTAAGACTGTACGCGGGCGGCGGCGATAATCGTCGCTTTCACGTCAGGAGAAGCACTGCTGACGGAGGTGGGTGTCGGAGGTGATTGCGTTGGTACCGGCGTCGGCAGGGCGGTGGGGGCTGAAGTCGCCGCGGAAGCGTTTTCGGGCTGCGGCGTGTTTATGGAGGCTGCGGCGCTATTTTGAGAACTGGTGTCTGCGCTGTCGACTGCGGCGGTCTCCACGGCCGGTTCGTCTGTGGTGAAGGAGGCGTAGAATGACGTCAGTTGGTCTGGAATTGTACGCAGTTGCCGCAGCGCGGTCAGCAGAGAATCGCCCGAGCCTCGCGAGAAGAAGATGACGGCCAGCAGGACGGCGGCGATAGGAATTGCCCAGGGAAGGCGATTGCGCCGTATTTTAAAGGTGCCTCTTTTTGCAACCTGTTTCTTGTCCAAAGGGGCCGGGTAATATTCAGTGCTGAACTGCCGGCTTGCTTTGCCCACTGCGAGTTGTGTACCCTTGGCACGGCCGCGTTTGCGGGCCTCTTCGCGCCGCCCCAATTGGAGCTGTTCCTGGTGTGAGCGCAGCAGCCATTCGCCTTCGCTGCGCAGGATATCATCGGCGGGGATGGCGGCCACATGCTCCCGCATCTCCTTGAATTCGCCGCGTTTGCGATAGATCAGAGCTGCCAGCAGGTGCAGCTCGGGCGCTTCCAGCAAGGAAATGCCCTGATCGATTCCCTCGAGCGCGGCTGCCTCATTTCCCATCGAATAATGTTCGAGGGCGCGATGATAGACCGTCCGGGTCATCTCCGCGGGCGTATAATGTGAAGCGACATTTGCGTCACAGGCGGGGCAATTCGTGAACGACGAGGTAACATCTACCGGAGCGCCGCATTCGGGGCAAGCCAAGTGCATACTTTTCTATCCAGACCGCTAACTGCGTTGCATATTTGGAAATGGGTTATTGGTTAAGAGACGGCGACCATAAAGTCGCAAAAAGTCAGTCAACGGCCACGCCACACATTCCAGTTGAGTGCGGCGACCAGAGACCAGAATAAAATCTGGGTTCTAGTGCTTTCGTTGTGGCAAGCTGATCCGGGGAAGACAGGCTTGCGTGCCCAGCGTATGGGACTCTCATATTGAACGCGGCCGCTTTATTTGACCGCGCTCAGTTCAACCGATACAATAGCCAGCGGGAGGGGATGTGTCCCGGTGGACGCCCTGGTCTTCAAAATCAGTGGCAGGTGGCGCAGAGCCGGCTGCGGTGGGTTCGACTCCCACGCCTTCCCGCAATTGCCTAACTCAGCACTCGGCCCCCAACCCTTCGCCGCCGAAAATCGCCAGTCGTTCCTCGTGACTGGTGAGAGGCGCGCTTTGCGGCCGGTAGTGGAACTGTAGTGCCCGGCGGCGCAGCCCGGTATTGTTGGGTGGTGTTCCGTGGTGGAGCAAACTCTGGAAGATTAAGAGGCCGCCCGGTTTTAGCGGGACTGCTACTGCCCCACTGTTGTCCACGTCGGAATCACAGATCTGCCAATCCCGCCGTCTAAAGTGGACGACCGGCCCTTCCAGGTGGCTGCCCGGCGCAATGACCATGCAGCCATTTTCGATCGTGGCCTCATCCAGGGCAATCCAGCAGCCCACGACCCTTGTGTTAAGTTCGAACTGAAAATAGGCGTGGTCCTGGTGCCAAGGCTTGTCTCGGCCCAGACGGGGGGGCTTGAGAAGCGCCATGCTTTGGAACAGAACAGGCGCTTCGCCGATTATGCGTTCAACCAGCGCGAGTAGCAGAGGATGATGCGCGAATTCGTTCAGGCGAACGTCGTAGTCGACGAAGCTCATAAATTTGCGCACATAGTCCTGCTTCTTTTCTGGCGATAGTTCTTCAACAGCCACGCCTGCAGAAGCCTGTTCGTACTGAACGCCATTGAACTCCTCGACTGCGCCCGACAACAGGTGAAACAGCCCGTCCAGGGCCACCTGAATTTCATGCGCCGTGAAGGCGTTTTCGACAATCAGAAAGCCCTGTTCGTGAAACCTGGCCACATGGGCATCGGTAACGGCAGCAAAGCCGTCGACGCCTGTGACAACTCCGGTCGAATCGTAGAGACCAGGCGGGTAGTCGCCAGTAAGGCCGTCGTCGAACTGCCGCTCAGGAGCAGCTACTGTCATTTTCAATCCTCCCGAAACCACAATGGCCAGGCTGAGTTTATGGTTGTCTTGCTATTCGACGCAGAGGCGTCGGTCTGGTGCCCTACGAACCTATGAGCGGGCACTTGGCGAGGGGTAATTGGAATGAAACGGACGGCTGTCAAACCGTCCCTTGCCAACGCCGCCATCTTTGGTCGGCGATTCCCTCATACAGATACTACCATACACTACTTTTACCATACCATACAATACAAGAAAACTAAATGGGTTACAAGCTCGAAATTTGGCGGGAAAACGCGTAATCAGTGCGGTCAGGCGACGAAGATGCGTAGGAGCCGATATTGGTTATTCCCCGTTTACATTTGCCACTGTTGCGGCTCAATTCTGCGCCAGAAACGCGGCTACATCGGCGCCGGTGGGAATGCCAAGGCGTGCGCCTTTTCTGGTGCAACAGAGCGCGCCGACGGCAGAGGAAAAGCGCAGCAGTTCTTCCCACGCCATCCCTTGTGAAAGACCTGCGGCGAACGCGCCGTGGAAGGCATCGCCAGCGCCGGTGGTATCCTCTGCAGCGATCTCGAAGGCCGGGTAGCTGCCGGCGCTGGCGCCAAACATGCTGTCTGCGCGATTGCGCCAGCGCAATCCTCGTTCGCCGAGGGTGACGATTGTCGAGGGCGCGCAGCGACTCAGCTGCGCCAGGGCTTCTTCCACATCGTCCTGGCGGCTGAATTGGCGGGCAAAGTGCTCCGATACCACCAGAAATTCCACCATTTCCATCAGCGTTTTCGAGCCCTGATGGAGCGTGTCGCCATCCAGCACGGTGGGGATGCCGGCGACGCTGGCGCTGGCGACCAGGGGTGCGGCTGCCGCGAGGTAATGTCCATCCACCAGAACCGCACGCGGTCGGCAGTTTTCGATTTGGAGTTCCTCCCCGCCCGGCATATCTCTGCCAAGGCCGTAGTTGACGAGCGCACGTGAGCCGTCCGGCTTGACGAGAATGGCGGAGAGGGATGTCGGCCATTCGCCGCGTACGACAAGGTCTGTGTTGACGCTGGCCGCGTCGAGTTCATCGAGATGTTTGTCGCCGTACATATCGCGGCCCAGATAGCCGGCGAAGGCCACGGAGTATCCGAGGCGAGCGACGGTCATCGATGCATTTGCGGCGATGCCTCCGCCGCAGGAGGTCAAGCCGGTCGCCTTGATCTTTTCATCGGCGCCTATGTGCCGGTCTACCGAGAATATAAGGTCGTAGCAGGCGATGCCCAGACAGAGCACATCGACCGCCAGACCCCCTGAATCAGACACGTCGTTCATTATTCGAACCAGATCGGGTTCGACCACGCCCTGCCGCCGCGGCGGTCGCGCACCGTCACGCGGCAGTAGTGGCTGCTCCAGTCGGACAGGTCGAACTCGGCGCTTTTGAGACCGTTGCCCCAGGCGCGCTGACTGGCGCTGCCAACACCGGTCATGAAGATGCGTTCAGCGGGCGAGCATTGGACAGTTAGCCGTTCGCCGGGGATGCAGGCGATGTCGTAGATCTCGGGTCCGGTGCTGGAGTAGAATGCGCCGTCCTTCAGCGCGGTCAGCAGAGCCTCGGGGGAGAGCTCCTCGGCTTTCACCTGCACCCAGCCGCGGCGAAAGTCGTGGTGCTCTTTGAGATGGGCATCGTCGGCTGCATAGGCGAAGTAGCGCTGACGTTTGTCCAGTAGTATGTCCATCAGATGCCAGCTGTCGGCCCGATCGTTGGCGTCGTCGGCTATGCCGTTGTAGACCTCGACTGCGTGGGCCGGTCCTAAGGCTGCGACGTCGTTTTCGGTAAGCGTGTACCAGTGGGGATGGGCGATGCCGACAAAGGCGCCGGCCTCCTTGGCCCTGGCGGCGAGTTGGGCGCCGCTTTCCTCCGGGTCGGTGGGCGCGAAGTCGAGGGGCAGGCCGGCGGCCACGATATGCCAGGCGGAGCCGTTCTCGATGGCTCCGCTGTGCAGTTCGGCGCCGATGATAGTCGTGAACCCGGCTGAACGGAAGGGCCGCGTGTCGGTGACCGGAAAGCCGTACTGCTCCATAAAGTGATCGGTCAGGGCGATGAAATCGTAACCACCCTGTTCATACAGTCGGCAGACCTCCTGCGGTGGCTTTCCCCCGTCGGAGCGGGTCGAGTGGGTGTGAAGATTTCCTTTCCAGAAGCGGCCGGGGTTGGCGAATGGCGGCAGTTCCATAGTTTCTCCAATCTGTTGAATAGGCGGCTTACAAAGGCGGATAGGTTGGACGGGCGGTTGGACTCTTAACGATCTAACAGGTGGTTGGCATCTGATTGAAAGGGCTTGGTAACTGGCCGGCGGCGGTGTCTTTTTCGTCCATAAAATCGGCAATGATATCGGCGAAGTTGTCCAGTCGGTGGACGCGCTGGGCATAGGCCGCGGCCCGGCTGCCGACGAGAATGGTTAGAGCTTTGTTCTCGGTGTGCTTGCGGATTGAACAGTCCTCGACATTTCCGTGGTCACTGGCGATTATCAGGAGGGTCTGCTGCCAGTCCATTGCATCCAACAGACCGGCCAAGAAGCCGTCAATGCGTTCGAAGTTCTCAATTGCGCCGCCGAGATCGCGGTAGTGGCCGAGGAAGTCGGTCAGCCAGTGCTCGAAGAAGGCGAAGCGCACGGGCTGGGCAAGACGCCAGAACTGCGCGCCTGCTTCCTGCGGCGTGTAGAGCGGCACATCGGGATAGCCCAACTGCGTGCGCCAACCGTGGCCGGTGAAGTTGGCGGACAGGGCCTGCTGCGAAACCATCTCTTGCCATGTCCGCAGCTGCAACCCGCCGCGCCGCGCTGCGTAGGGGACTGCGCTCAGCAGGCGTTTGCCGCGCTTGACGGCGTCAAAGTAGCCCTGGGGATAGGCGTTGATGAAGGCGGTGGCATAACCCTTCGCGTGGAGGCGGGCGAAGATGCCGGCCTCGTCGAGGATGTCGCGCACGCGCTGGTCCGGGCGCGGACCGTAGTGCTCCCCCAGACGGGCGGGGGCGTTGACGCCGGTCAGGATTGCGGTCTGGCCGGTGGCGCTCTGGGGGCGGCCGGGCACACCCATGTGGGCATCAGTCGGGATCAGATGCGCGTCGCCGTTGCTAAAACGCCCGCTGGAGGCGGTGAGCGGATGGCCGTCGAAAAGGGCTGCCAGCGTAGGCAGCGCGGCCGCGGCGAGCGGGTTGATTTGCGGATCATCCAACCCGAGACCGACGCCGTCAAGAAAGAGGAAGAGGACTCGACGCATGGTGGTCGGTGGTCACCGTTCTTCACTCTCGATCAACTCCACCAGTCGCTGCTCCAATTCATCCAGTCCTGAATCGATCTCGCTGTAAGCCAGCCCCAGCCGCGCCGCTGCAGCGCGGGCGCGTTCGCTCTCGTCCTGGTCCGGCAGCTGGCGGAGATAGAGGAGCTCCTCGTAGTTGCCGAAATAGATGTCGCGCAACTCCGGCCGGCGGTCGAGGCCCAGCGATTTTATCACGAGGCCCTCGTAGTGGTGGGCGAGAAAATCGGTTAGGTAAAAAGTGCCCGGCTGGCGTTCGGCCTGTTGGTCGAAAAGCGCGCCGCCGTAGAACTCGTAGCAGTGGGGGCCGGGGATGCGCACGGCATGGGGATAGCGGGCCAGGAGGGAATCGAGCGCGCCGATGGTGCCGCAGTCGGCATAGCCGATGAGGATGCGGTCGAAGCGGTCAGCCCAGGCGTCGAGCTTTTTCGCGACGGCCGGGGCGATGCGTTCGGGGCGGTTGTGGAGCTGGGCGGGAACGGCGGTCAGCTCGTAGTCCCAGCCGCGGCGGTTGGCGACGGCGATAAGTTCGCGCACGATTGCGCCGCAGGCTATGATTCCGATCTTCAAGTAAGTGCTCCTGACCCCGAAAGAGACGCCCGGAGAGGGGGTGAAACTGCCAATTGTGGCTGTTTCCGGCCGTTCAATCAAACAACCGTCAAACAAATTCCTGCTATCACATCCCTCTAAAGAGCCGCTGAAACCGACCATTTGTGGCAATTCCCGACCATCCAGTCAAACAACCGTCAAGCAAATCCTTGCTATCACATCCCTCTAAAGAGCCGCTGAAACCGACCATTTGTGGCAATTCCCGACCATCCAGTCAAACAACCGTCAAGCAAATCCTTGCTATCACATCCCTCTAAAGAGCCGCTGAAACCAGTCAATTGTGGCAATTCCGGGACATCCAGTCAAACAACCGTCAAGCATATTCCTGCTATCACATCCCTCTACAGAACCGCTGAAACCAGTCAATTGTGGCAATTCCGGGACATCCAGTCAAACAACCGTCAAGCAGGTGTCCTTAGTAGAGCAACTCTCCAGCCCAGTAAGGCAGATATGTCCGGATCTTAGTTCCAACTTCGGGGTCCCGAATAATGACCAGCCCTGAATCTACGGATTCATTAAGAAGCCTTGATGCTTGAGACGAATTCTTCTCTGCAATGCCAAAACGTTCCCGAATCGATGCATTGTTCATGGGAAGTCTCATCACATAGCGCAAACACGCATGCAGGTAACAGGCCCGCACCCTGTCCGTCTTATCCATTTCGGCCAAGGGCTTCTGGGCAAAAAGAGTTGTCCTTGTAAAGCCATTGGGCGCCTCGAACAATGGCGCAGGTAGTTGATAGAACTCCGCTTGCTGAACAACCCTGTCGATTCCACTGCCGCGTTCTTCACAAAAATTGAACCGGCGCATCATGGAAGCCAAGGTTTCGTTAAGAGACCGCGGCGGCGAATCCACAAAGCGATCCGTTTCCACCAGCGGTCTGCCCGGATTGGTTATTTCGATACGGCTGTCGAAAATCTCCACCATGGGCCCAGCGCCGGTGATACGGAAATCCTGGTGGATCAGTGCGTTTGCGACCAATTCACGTACTGCGATTTCAGGAAACATCGGCACTGACCGCCGCAAGGAATGTTCGAAGACTTCGTTTGTGGGTACGAGCGCCATAATGTACTCAATAATTCCCTGGAATCCGACGGCATAACCGTTCACTACTTCCTGTTCTCTCAACGTTTCGGTGCGACCCGCGCCGCTGTACTGAATGACACGCATGGCCTTACGCCTGATCTGTGGAAAGTCATTCAGATTGCGGGCAAACAGGACAGCTCCCAGATTGCTGATGTTCCAGCCCCCGGCGTCGCAGCGCGCGATCAGCTTATCGTCTTTGAGCGCATTGAGAATGGCAGCACGTCCGTCCGGGATAGACCTGTCAAGTAGATCGAAGTAGGCGGGGTAGTAGAGGTTCTGTAAAGTATCTTCGTCACTGACTTGTTCTACAGCGACACGATTTTCAAATGTGATTTGGTCGAAGACATGCCAGAGTGTACGCTGCTTCTCAGGGTAGTCTTTGAGACTTCTCGTGCTGCCGCCTACACGGATAAAGTCCTCACCGCCGAAGGAAACGGGCTGACGCGATGCAGGTTCAATTTCCAAGAGTACGACCCGCTGGCCATCAACATTAAGTTCGTTGAAACGAAACTCAATGTTCGGGTTAATCTTACTGTACAACCAAGTCTCAAGCGGCTCGTTTCCTTTTCTTGCAGTTGACGGAGAAAAGTTAGTACCAACAATTGCATGCGTTTCGTCGTCTATTCCCCAAATGGCTGAGGCGGACGTCTTTCCGTTGACGGCTGCACCGTTCGCCAAGGCGGAGATATTTTTGCCAATAGTTTCCGGGTTATTGTTGTTGCCCTTGAATTCTACCCACTCGGTTTCGCTCGGCAGGAGAAGCAACTCGCGCACCATGCCAGCGAGGTATTCGGGGCTTCGAGCAGGAATCATATCTTCACTTTCTCGGTTGCTTCAACGATGTTACCGCAAGGGTTCGAAAGATGCGCGGTGGCGGCAAATGTGGCCTGTCCAGGAAGTGTAGATGGAGCGTTCAAGAACGGCTTCGGCCTTCCGACCGTCGACACCGAGAAACCACTCCAGAAACTGTTCGATGGTCGCCCCATCTTTGAGATTTTCAAATATGTTCGACATGGGCACACACGCGCCTCGAACGCCCAAACGCCGTTTAGCTTATCTGGGTGTCGTTCGGCAGCCGCACAATTCTCCCAGGTCGTCATGGTGTAACTCCACTTTCACACCGCAGAACGTGCTCGCGTGGCGCCCGATTGATATCGGCCTGGTAGCCGCGGTCGTCCTGCGCGTGGGCTTTGAACCATGAGATAATGTCGGCGTCCAGGCGCAGCGTGATCTGCTGCTTGACTGGCCGGTAGAAGACGCCGCGCTTGGCGCCCGTCCAGTCGAGAATCTCGGGGATGTCGGTTGTGTTGATCTTGTCGTCGGGCAACTCGTCCAGTGCCTGAAGGGCGGCCAGACGGTTATTGGTCAACTTTGCTCTATTCGTCATGGTTCGCGGCGTTTCGCCAGAAGGTGAAAGTCCAGGGCTTGCCGCAAGCACGATTCGATGGCCGATTGGCGGCTGACACGCAACTCGCCGGCCAACTCATCGAATTCCTGAAGCATGTCGGGCGTGAAATCGCCATTGACGCACGTCAGCGGCTGCTTCATTGCCCCTGGTTGGCAAAAAAGTCGGATATGTCGCGACAGCTGTCGGCCATATCTGCAATTTCATCAGCTGTCGGCCGGTAGCCTGTAGTATACCTCACAGTCATGAAGTTTTCATGTCGATCTATTGAGCCATTGAATACGCGGTTGGCTCCATCTTCTCCTACCCCAATGCCTCCCGCATCGCTCGCAGATGGACCGGGGTTGTGCCGCAGCAGCCGCCGATGATGTCGATGCCGATATCCTTCATTTGGCGGGCGTAATCGGCCATGATTTCCGGCGTGCCGTCGTAGATCACGTCGTCTCCCTGCAAGACGGGCAGGCCCGCGTTGCTCTGGGCATAGAGCACGACTCCGGGGGGACGATGCGCAGCCATTTCTGTCATCACAGTCTGGATCTCGTCCGGGCCGTTGCCGCAGTTGGCGCCGATGACCTGTACGCCCCAGGAGGCCAGCGTCTCGACCGCCTGTTTGGGGCTGACGCCCATCATCGTGTGCAAGTTGGTGTCGAATGTGAGCATGCAGACGATGGGCAGTTCGGTCGCCTGGTCGACGGCGCGCACGGCGGCTTCGACCTCTTGAAGGTCGCTCATCGTTTCGGTGAGGATGAAGTCGGCGCCGGCATCGGCCATGACCGTCACTTGTTCAGTGAATAACTCCGTCGCCTCGTCCATGGTCATCACGCCCAGGGGATCCAGCAGCTCGCCGGTGGGCCCGACCGAGGCCCCCAACAGCACGCCGCCGGCTTCGTCGGCGACCGCGCGCGCCAGCTGTACGCCGGCTGCGTTGAGTTCGGCCAGTCTATCCTGGAGGTCGTGCATCTTTAGGCGGGCGGTGGTGCCGCCGAAAGTGTTGGTCGTAATGATGTTTGATCCGGCCTCGACATAGCCGCGATAGACGGCCTGCACGGCCTGCGGGTTGTCCACATTCCACAGTTCGGGCGCGGCACCGCCGGTAAGGCCGACTTCCTGCAGCATGGTTGCCATGGCCCCGTCGCCAAGCAGGGGGCCGCCGTGCTGGTCCAGCAGCTCGATCACCGAGTGGGGGCGCGGTGTCAGCCATCCGCCTGAAGAAGCGTCGGGTGTTATCGTCGAGAGTAGCTTCCGTATCCGTTGGGGGGGATAGTCGGCTTCAAGCTGGGCGGCGACGGCCTGGGCCACCTCTTCGGGATTTCCGGCCTGCTCTTGCCAGTCCGAACGGAGCCAGCCGTCCAGATATTCATCGGTGCCGGTAGCGCCGGCGCGCATGGCGGCTTCGTCGATGGCGACCTGAAAACGGGGCGGCAACTGGACCTTGTGCCGTGCGCTGCTTCCCTCGCGGGCTACAACCATTGACGGGAAGTCCCGCCAGTACGTAATCTGATACTCAGTCATGTAAATTGGACCTCTGGTTAATTGTCAGCGGCCGATGGTCACTTTCGGATAACCGACCTGGTGTCACAGTCTGAAGTGAAATTATACCGACGGGCGCGCGGGAATGCCTAACGGTAGACCTTGTGCACGGTACATTCCAGTTTTGGGGCGAAAGGGTCAGGTGTGGAATACCTAGCAACGGTGGGTGACAATGTGTTCCGACTTCCAGAGGGGCACAGGGCAGGCACAAGGCCTGCCCCTACAGGACCCTTGAGGGGGAGGTGAGGGAGGGGTGTGCAAACTGATTCAATTGGGCGGTGGGCGGAATGGAGACTCTGTTGGCTAGACACGTTGCTGGGGAAGAGTGAACAAGGTGGCTAGCCAGGGCGGGGCGTTGCGGGGGCGCAGCCCCTGCACAAGGGAGGGCCGAAGGCCCGACCGCCCAAATGGAAGGAGGGAGTGACACTACCTGGTCTGCCGGAGATTGGAACGGGAACTGGCCGCGGCTTGGTTGCACCAAGAGGGGTTAGAGAGTTCACCCCCATTTTGGGGATACAACCCTTGTGGTAACTACTTAGCCACAGTAGTTGGCCAGCCGGTCATCCTTGGAACCATTCAGGCTCTTGGTGACGCAACTGGTGTGCAGTCGCCGCCATGCTCGCCAGCCGACACGTTGCGAAGAAGGCACACGGTCGGTGAGGCATGTTTTTGTAGGGGGGCGTTGCGGGGGCGCAGCCCCTGCACAAGGGAGGGCCGAAGGCCCGACCGCCCAAAATACAACAATGAGGGGAGAAAGAACACCTTTGCTCCCCTCGTTCAGGATTACGAATCAGTTGCGGCTGAGTAGTTACCCCTTGTGCAGGCACGCGCGGTTTCGATAGTTGAATTTTGGCTATCTTTGCGTTACCATTGCCAGAACCTTCGAATATTATTTTTGTCCAGGTTATCATTCTGGAACCTGTCAATCCCTCAATCACACAGTTCAGATCACATGTAGCGGACCCACTTGAATCAAAGGAGACAGTTTCATGAGAATTCGAAATTCGTGGACAGTGGTGGGTGTCATGCTCATCCTGGCACTGCTGGTTGGCGCTTGCCAGCCGGTCACCGAGGCACCGGCCGCTGAGGAGATGGCAGGCGATGATATGGCGGCGCCGTTGAAGGTAGCCTTTGTCTATGTCGCGCCCATTGGCGACCTCGGCTGGACGTATGCGCACGATGAGGGGCGGCTGTACCTGGAGGAGAATCTGGAAGGCGGCGCGGAGACGGCCTTTATTGAGAATGTGCCCGAAGGCCCGGACGCAGAGCGCGTGATTCGCGACTTTGCGCAGAAGGGTTATAACCTGGTAATCACCACCAGCTTCGGCTACATGGACCCGACTCTGACTGTTGCGCTGGAGTTCCCGGATCAGTATTTTGTGCATGTTTCCGGCTTTAAGACGGCCGACAACATGAGCACGCTGTTCGGCCGTATGTACCAGCCCCGCTATCTGAGCGGCCTGGTGGCAGGCAGCATGACCGAAACCAATGTCATCGGCTACGTGGCGGCGTTCCCGATTCCTGAGGTAATCCGAGGAATCAACGCGTTCACGCTGGGCGTGCGCGAGGCAAATCCGGACGCCGAGGTGCGGGTGGTATGGACGAACACCTGGTTTGGTCCTCCGGAAGAGAAGGAAGCCGCTGAAGCGCTACTGGACCAGGGCGCGGATATCATCGCCCAGCACCAGGACACGACCGAGCCGCAGAAGGCCGCGGCCGAGCGTGGCGGAACCAGCATCGGTTACAACAGCGACATGCGCGTGTTCGTCGGTGACTCCGTCCTCACGGGACCGGTCTGGAACTGGGGCCCAGCTTTCGTGAAGTTCGCGGAGCAGGCTCGCGACCACAACTGGGTTACTGAGCAGTACTGGGGCGGTATGGACGACGGGATTGTTGGCATGGCAGAAATGAGCCCGTCCGTTCCTGAAGACGTAGCCGCGATGGTCGCCGATAAGCAGGCCATGATCGTTTCCGGTGAGATGGATGTGTTCTGCGGCGCGATGAATGGCCAGAACGGTGTCCAATTCCTGGAAGACGGCCAGTGCATGGACGACGGCCAGATGCTGGGCATGGACTTCTTTGTGGAGGGCGTTGTCGGTGAGGCGCCGGGTGAGGCTGCACCGCTTGGAAACTAGCCCAGATTTCGGCCCGGAGTCAGATCGTGTGAGGTTCGCCTTTGCGATTTGGGCCGTCTCTCAGAACAGGGCTGTTTTCTGAATCAATCGATTGTGATCGTTAAAGATTGCTCCTCTCCAGGTGTCTGATACCGTAAGGGAGGAGCAATCTGTTTACCGCATGAACTGCTGTAACGATGGGCGAGTCCGTCTGTAAATGTAGTGAAAAGGAGTGAGTTACATGAGGATTCGGCATTTGAGGATAGTGGTTGGCGTTCTGCTGATCCTGGCTTCGTTGATCAGCGCCTGTCAGCCGATCGGCGAAGGGCCTGCGGCCGAAGGGCAGTCAGGTTCCGCTAAGACGGTCGAGTCGATGAAGGTCGCCTTCGTCTACGTTGGCCCGGTGGGCGATCTCGGTTGGAGCTATGCACACGATCAGGGACGGTTGGCGCTGGAAGAGCTGGGTGTGGAAACAGCTTACAGTGAACTTGTGGCAGAAGGACCGGACGCGGCGCGGGTGCTGCAGAGCTACGCGTCGCAAGGCTATGACCTGATCTTTGCCACCAGTTTCGGATATATGGATAGCGTTATCGAAGTTGCGGCGGAGTTTCCGGAGGTGAAGTTTGAGCATGCCACCGGATACAAGACAGCTGAGAATGTCGGCATATATGACGGCCGCGGCTACCAGGGATGGTACCTGGCAGGAATGGTTGCCGGCGCGATGACACAGTCCAATGTTCTCGGCTACATTGCGCCTTACCCCATTCCGGAGGTGGTGCGGAATCTGAACGCATTCGCCCTGGGCGCGCAGTCGATAAATCCCCTTGTTGAAGTACGGCCGATATGGATCTTTGCCTGGTTTGATCCACCTGCCGAACGGGAAGCCGCCCAGGCCCTTATCGATGCGGGCGCGGATGTAGTGGCCCGAGAGAGCGACAGTGTCGAGCCGGACAAATTGGCCGAGGAGCAAGGTGTCTACGCTATTGGCTACAATGTGGTCAACCCGGACATCGCGCCACAGGCTCTGCTGACCGCACCGATCTGGAACTGGCATGTCATCTACGAGAAGAAGGTGCGCGACGTAGCTGCCGGGACGTGGACCAATGAACCGGTCTGGTGGGGCATGGAAGACGGCGTGTTGGATCTGGCGCCCGTGGCCGAATTTGTGCCGGCGGTTGTACAGATAGCGGTCGAGGAGGTCAAAGAAGGCATTCTTGACGGCAGTTTTCAGTTCTTCTGCGGCCCGATCTACGACAATGCCGGTGAAGAACGGGTCGCTGCCGGTGAATGTATGGACGACCCTGCTCTACTCAGCTATGATTGGCTGGTAGCAGGTGTTACGGGCCAGATTCCCCAGTAGGGAAAAGGGCACACAGCAGGTCGGGAATGGGGCGTCGGAGAGCAGGATCACAGCCGTTGTCCCCATTCTCCACCTGCATTTCGTCTTAGCGTCGGTGCATGTAGACACTCTCATTTGCTCATGACCAACACAACTCCTCTTGCCGTGGAAATGCGGGAAATCACCAAACGGTTTCCCGGCGTGCTGGCAAACGACCGCGTCGATCTGACGATCAATAAGGGTGAGATTCATGCCCTGTTGGGGGAAAACGGCGCGGGCAAATCGACGCTGATGAACATCCTGGCCGGGCTGTATCTGCCGGAACAGGGGAATGTGCTGGTGCACGGGCAGTCAGTGCATATCGACTCGCCCAAGACTGCCTTCGATCTGGGGATCGCGATGGTCCACCAGCATTTCAAACTGGTGATGAACCAGACGGTTGCCGAGAACATTATACTGGGGCTGGATGACCCTTATGCCGCCGCGTCCGGGCAGGGCAGGCAGGGACGATTCAAACCCCTGCGGCTGGACATGCAGCGGGTGCAGCGGCGCATTGCCGAGGTAAGCGAGCAGTATGATATGCACGTGGACCCGGAAGCGTTCGTGTGGCAGTTGAGCGTCGGCGAGCAGCAGCGGATCGAGATTTTGAAGGCTCTGTACCGCGGGGCGGACATCTTGATTCTTGATGAACCGACAGCTGTTTTGACCCCACAGGAGGCTGACGCGCTGGGCCAGACAATGCAGCGGATGGTGCAGGAGGGCAAGACGATCATCTTCATCAGCCATAAGCTGGACGAGGTGACCCGATTTGCCGACCGCGTGACGGTGCTGCGGCGAGGACAGGTGGTTGCCACCGAGGATGTGACAGGCGAAACGAGTACCGCGCATCTGGCCAAGTTGATGGTGGGGCGGACGGTCATCTTCCGCATTGACAAGGAGGCGCAGGAGTTCGGCGATGTCTGTCTGGAGGTCGAAGAGATCTGCTGCCTGAACGACAAGCGGCTGCCTGCCCTGAGGGATGTTTCGCTGCAGATACGCAAAGGCGAGATTCTGGGCATCGCTGGTGTCGCCGGCAACGGGCAGAAGGAGCTGGCCGAAACGTTGACCGGTCTGCGACGGGCCACCAGCGGACGCTTTCGCCTGCTGGGGCAGGATCTGACAAACCGGACCTCGCGCGCCATCATCGACGCCGGCATCGCCCATGTCCCTGAAAGCCGCATCCACGTGGGATCGGTCGGCTCGATGAATGTGGCCGATAACATCGCGCTCAAACATTACCGGGCAAGGCCGGGGCCGTTCCTGGATCGAGACCGCCTGGACAAGATGAGCAGGGATCTGGTGGACGAGTTCAACGTGGACACGCCTGGCATCACGACCAATGCGGGCGCGCTCTCCGGCGGGAATCTGCAGAAGCTGATACTGGCCCGCGAACTGACGACGGACCCGAAGCTGATCATCGCGGCCCATCCGACACAGGGGCTGGACGTGGGTGCGACCGAGGCGGTGCGCCAGCGGCTGCTCGAACAGCAGGCGGCCGGGGTGGCGGTGCTGTTGATCAGCGAAGACCTGGACGAGCTGTTCAGCCTGGCCGACCGCGTCGCCGTTCTCAACGGCGGGCGCGTAATGGGTGTCGTCGACATCGGAGCGGCCACCCGCGAGCAGATCGGGCTGATGATGGCCGGCGAACAGGCCGCTTGACCCACATACGGGATACGCATGGATATTCTGTACAAAGTTGGCTCGGTCGCTCTTCTGCTGGTGGGTGTACTCTATCCGCTGGGCGCGATCTACATGATGATGAAGTTCCTCGGACGCGAAGACTTTCCGCGCCCTTCCCCCGCCTACATGATGCTCCACTTCGTTCTGATTGCGACAGTGCCCCTGGCCGGGATTCTGGGCGGATTTGCCGGCTTTGCGCCGACGCTGTGGCAGAGCCAGGTCATCCGCATGATCGTCTACGGCGCCGGTGTGCTATCGATGGTCGCGTTCGCGATGCTGCTTATCAGCAGCCGGGCGGGGCAACCTGACGACAGTGAATAGTGCATGGCGGAGAGTAGGAACTACCCGCCATCTCTCTGATGACTGAAGCCCCGGTCTACCTTCCCCGAACGACATACCGCCTGTTCGCCTTGGGCGGCGCGGTGGTGGCGTTGCTTTTCCTGCGGGAAATCCTCAACGAATTCAGCCTGTCGGTCCTCTTCTATCTGCTGGCGTCGGTCGGGTTCACGGTCATCTACGTGCGCTGGGCGCTGATGCGGTTGGCGTTGACCGCCGACGGCGTGACCGTGCGCGCGCCGTTGCAGGACACTCTGCATATTCAGTTCCGCCAGATGATCACTTGTGACGAGGCCGGCCGCTTTGCGCCGGGGCTGAGCCTTGTCTACTGGCCCATCACCGCTGACGGTATCGTAGAAACGGACGTCCCGCGGACGATTTTTCTGCCGGCGGTGGCGCGGCAGGAGAAGCTGCTGGCTGCCCTGCAGGATGGGATACCTGACTAACGCGAAGGCCGTATAGTTATGGGGGCTTGAACAGAGTGGCGTCAGAGCAACCGAAGGTGTTGTTCGTAACCGGCGAATATCCGCCGATGGTGGGCGGTGTCGGCAGGTTCACGGCCGAGCTGGCAGGGGCATTGCAGGCGAAGGGCGCGCAGAGCGCAGTTCTGACCGACGAACAGGTGACGGCGTCGGCGGGGACGGATGCGGTTCGGGTTCTTCCGGGGCGCGGCAGCTGGGGCTGGGGGATCCTGTCCGATATCCCTGCCCGCGCCCACGCTGCCGGCGCAGAATGGGTCCACGTTCAGTACCAGACCGCCGCTTACGGAATGCACCCCGCCATCAACGCCCTGCCCTACTTCCTGCGGCGGCATGGTCTGCGTGCGGCGTGGACCTATCACGATCTGCGTGTTCCCTATCTCTTCCCCAAGGCCGGCGCGCGCCTGCGCAACTGGGTTACGCGCTTGCCGCTGCGCGCCGCGGATGCGGTTGTGGTTACGAATCAGAGTGATTGGGAATCGGTGCAAGGGCAGGTGCAGCGCGGCCAGCTTCACCGGATTCCGATCGGCAGCGACATCGAGAGCCGGCAGTTTTCTGCAGAGGAGCGGGTCCAGCGCCGGGCGGCGCGCGGATACGGCAGCGCGCAGCTTGTGCTGGGCTATTTTGGCTTTCTCAACGCGAGCAAGGGCGGGCTGACGCTAATCGAGACTGTGGCGGCGCTGGCAGGCGAGGGCTGGGATGTTCATCTGCTGATGATCGGTGAACGGGTAGGGGCGAGCGACGAGACGAACTTCAGGTATTTGCAGCGTGTCGAGGCTGCCATCGCTGAACATGGGCTGGACAGCCGCGTGCAGTGGACGGGCCACCAGTCGGACGCGGAGGTCGCGGCCGACTTTAACGCGATAGATGTGTTGGTGATGCCCTATGAGGACGGCATGAGCTTTCGGCGCAGTACGCTGACAGCAGCCTTAGCCAACGGCTGCGCGATCGTAACTACGCATCCGCAAGACCCGACGCCGGAACTGAGGGCGGACGCCGACCTGGTTCTTGTGCCCCCCAGAGACCCGGCGGCGACCGCGGCGGCGGTGCGGCGAATCGCCGCGGACCCGCGCCTGGCGGAGAGCCTGCGCGCCAATGCACGCAAGGCGGCTCGCCAGTTCAGTTGGGAAGTGATCGCGGCGCGTCATCTGGAGATGTACCGTGCTTAGGCGGATTTTCGCCGGGTCTCGTAGCTACTTAGCGATATACTGTGCCGGTCGCGGCCAGCCCTTCATCTTCGCCGCCATACGGACTATCTGATTGTGTATGCGGTAGTCCGAGGCCAGGTTGCTGAAGCCGCGCGGGTGTGGTGAAGACGTAAGGTGGCTGAGGCATGGTTTTGTAGGGGGGCGTTGCGGGGGCGCAGCCCCTGCACAAGGGAGGGCCGAAGGCCCGACCGCCAAACTGCAGTGGTCAGTGGTTAGTGGATGGTTGCAGGGGATTGGAACGAGAATCTACCATGGTATGGTTGCTACCAAAAAAATTCGAGAGCTCACCCCCATTTTGGGCTGCGCACCTTCTTTCCCGCCCGTTGACCCGCCTTTGGACGCGTTGTACACTGTCTGCATCCTAAAGATTTGCAGAACTTCTAGCCATTGATAACGAGCGATTGCAGGGAGGCCAACTGATGGAATATCGCGCATTTGGACGTACCGGAATGGACGTATCCGCAATCGGGTTCGGCTGCTGGGAGATCGGCGGCGGGTACGGACACTTTGACGAAAGCGACGTTTTCAAGGCGGTGCAACGGGCACTCGATCTGGGGATTAATCTCTTTGACACGGCCGAAGGCTATGGGTTTGGCCAATCCGAAGAGATTCTGGGCAAGGCGCTGGGGACGCGGCGCGATGAGGCTATCGTTGTCACCAAGTTCGGCATATTACAGGATGACGGCAAATGGTACCGAGATAGCAGCCGCGAGTCGGCGCTGGCGGCCATTGACCGCAGCCTCAAGGCGCTGGGGACCGACTACGTCGACGTGTATCTGATCCACTGGCCGGATAAGGATGTGGCATTGGAGGAGTCGATGGGGGCGCTGGAGGAGATCGTGCAGGCCGGCAAAGCCCGCTTTGTCGGCGTTTCCAACTTCCGCCCGGACCAGATCGAGACCTGTATGGAGACGCGGCGGGTGGACATCACCCAGTACGGCTACCATATGTTTGACCGCCGGCTGGAGCGCGAGGTCTTCCCGACGATTGCGGAGCATGGCATCGGTCTGATGACGTACGGTTCGCTGGCGCATGGTCTGTTGACGGGGACGTTCACTGCTGACACGACTTTCGACGAAAGTGACTGGCGCTCCAGTGGGATTGCCTTCAATATCCCGCTGTTTACGGAGGAGGTCTTTGCCAGGAACGTGGCTGCGGTTAATGACCTCAAGCCGATCGCTGCCCGGCACGGCAAGACGATGGCGCAACTTGCGCTGCGCTGGGCGCTGAGGAATCCGGTGGTAAGTGTGGCGCTGATCGGGTTCCGCCGGCCCGAGGAGGTTGAGGAGAACGTAGCCGGTCTCGACTTGTCACTTGATCAGGAAACGCTGGACGAGATAGAGGCGGTGTTCGCCAAGCATGGTGTGGATACGGCGCCGGCGGCCTGGGTGGAGAAATGATCGCATAGCGGTCGGTGTGACGACATCAAAATGGACCTGAAATCGTTGCCGATTTCGGTGTCGCTGGGAAAGGATGATTCTGCATGGCAACCGCGCGCTTGCGTTTTCTGTCTGAGGAACAGGTGAAGCAGTTCAAGCTCAATGGCTTTCTGACGGTGGAGGACGTTCTCTGCGCGGAGGAGGTGGCGGCTCTGGCTGCGCACACCGATCTGATCGCGGCGGGCAAGGTTGAACAGATCCCGGAGACGAGCATTCAACTGGAGAAGGTGTTTCGGGAAGGCGAACGTGAAGTTGCCGACCAGGTGCTGGCGGTGCGTAAATTGTACAATCTGGCCGTCTATGACGAGTTCATGTGGGGTCATGCCACCCATCGTCGCATCGTCGACATCATCGCCGATCTGCTGGGCAGCGACGACATCAAGATGTACGGGGACCAGCTATTTATGAAGGCGGCGGTGACGGGCACGGCGCAGCCCTGGCACCAGGATTCGGCGTCGTGGCGGGACATTTTCCCGATGGACCTGGTGACGGCCTGGACGGCGATCGATCAGGCTACGGTTGAGAACGGCTGCTTGAATTTCGCCCCTGGCACGCACCGTTGGGGGATGGTGCGGGGGGAGCAACTCTCCTGGTTCGTGGAGGATTTAGGGAGCGAACAGTGGCCGGTCGTGCCAGCGCCGTTGAAGCCGGGTAGCATCAGTTTTCATCACAGCCTGGTGCTGCACCAGAGCAATGCCAACCTGTCCGGGCAACGTCGGCGCGGCTATGCGGTGCACTATATGCGGGCGGCGTCGCAGCGGGATGCGTCGGTTACGGACGCGCCGAAGATGCCGCGGTTCAAGCAGGTACGGGGACGGTCGTTCGCGGGGCGTGTGTAGTTTTTTAGCCCAGGAAAAACTGCTAACAGATCCACCAACCGGCACGCGTGCGGCGTGCCGGTTTTCTGTTCAATATCAGTCCGCCGCCGCTACACCGCGCCGGGCGCGCCGAGTGGATGCGGGCCGTTCGTCATCGGATTGGCGCGGGCGAAGGCGTAGACGGCGTCCTGCAGTTCGAGGATGCGTACTGCATCTTCGACATTGGGCGAGAAGCCGGTGCGCCCTTCTTCGATGGCTACAAGGGCCCGGCGCATGATCTCTTGCATTCCACGCGTATTCGGTGATTCCTCGTGGAAGGTCACGCCCTCGGTTGTGTGAACCTCAGTCACCCTGTTTCCCTGCTGGTCATAACGTTGCAGGACCGTCGCTTTGGTGCCGATGAAGCGAAAGCTGTGATCCCCGCCGCGCGCGCCTGATGGGTAGCTGTAACCGGATTCGACGATACCGGTTACGCCGCTGTCTGTGCGCAGCACGCCGATGGCGACGTCCTCGACAGTCCGGCCGTACATCGAATTTGAGATAACACCCCCGACCGCGGTGACAGGGCTGCCGCCCGCGAACTGCAGGAAGGTGTCGATACCGTGGGCGGACTCGGTCGCCCAGCAGCCGCCGCCGGAGATAGTTGCATCGTTATGCCAGGCGGAGGGCGTGGGGTCGTAGCGGGAGGGAGGCCCGTTGTTGAGGCGGCTGTTGTAAAGGACGAGGTCGCCTAAGGTGCCATCGTCGATCATCTGCTGGACGATGTCTACAAGCTCTGTTCCGCGGTTGGGCAGGGTGAGGGCACTGAAGACGCCGCGCTCGGTGCAGAGTTCGGCGACAGGACGCAAGCGGTCGGCGCAGTCGGCGAAGGGTTTGTCGAGCAGGAAGGGCAGGTCGCGCTCGGCGCAGGCACGGACGTGGTCCGGCATCTCGGTATGCTTGCCGGCGATCAGGACGGCGTCGGGGCGACTGGCATCCAGACATTCGCCGGCGGAGCTGAAGGCGGGGCACTGGAATTCATCGGCCAGCTGCTGGCGCGGGCCTTGCTCGGCGTCCATGACGGCGACGATCTCGTGGCCGAGATCGCGCGTTGTGGTGGCCATGCCGCGGCCGTGGTGGCTGTAGGAAAGTAGAGCAGTTCGCATGGTTGTATACCTCAAACCCAGCCGTGAAGGCGAGTGACGGGCACGCCGTGGCGCTGGTGGGTCCAGGAGTGGCCGCTTTCGAGCACGACCTCGCGCCCGCTGATGGCGGAGTTTTCGGCGGCGAAGAGGATCTCCATGATGTGGCGGCCCCACTCACCTGAGGTGGGCGGCTCGATGTCCTGTTCTATGCACTCGACGAACGACTTCCATTCATGGTGCATCTCGACGGGTGGGTCGTCGAAGGGTATGTCCTTCCACTCGTCTCCCTGCCCGACCTTGACGAACTTTTCGCCGTGCTGGCTGAAACGCAGCGTGCCGTTGGCGCAGATGACCTGGCTCTCGAAGTTGGGCGCGCCGTCGGCGAAACCGACGGAGACGGCGACGCCGGCGAGGCCGTTCTTGTAGCGAACGAGCGCGGTGGCGGTGTCGTCGCTGGCCTGGTAGTGGGCGCGGGTGCCCATGCTGGCGGAGACTGAAACGGCCTGGGACGCCATCAGCCAGGTGAGGCGGTCGACGACGTGAACGCCGTTGGACAGCCACATGCCGCCGCCATGGAAACGGCTGCGGTACTGCGGAGGGCGGCTGGCGTGGTTCCAGTTCTTGGACATGTAGCAGACGACTGTCATCAGCGGCCCGAGCTGGCCGGAATCGAGGATCTCCTTGGCCTTGAGGCTGGTGCCGTAGTAGTGCTGGGTCTGGCCGACCATGAGCTTGACGTTGTTGTTGGCGGCGGCTTCGATCATTTCGTCGCAATGTTCGAGGCTGAGCGCCATTGGCTTCTCGACGAGGACGTGCTTGCCGGCGTTGCAGGCGTCGACGGTGAGGCGGTGGTGCAGTTGATGGCCGAGCACGATGGCGACGGCCTCGACCTCGTCGTCCTTGAGAAGCTCGGTGTGCGTGGAATAGCCCTTGGAAATATCATGCTTCTCCATGTATTCACGGCGCTTCTCTTCGAAGAGGTCGGCGACGGCGACGACTTCGACGTTGTCGAGGGTGTCAATGGCACTAAAGTGGGCGCGTGCGATGCCGCCCAGCCCGATGATTCCTACTTTCAATTTCCCCATGTCTGTCTGTTTCGCTCCTGTGGGTTGTAGCAGTTAGTACGAGCTCTTGATGTATCGGAAAGGCGTGTTCGGTCTATGGCCGGTATTGCAAGTTTAGTTTGCCATGCCGTGTCGGTGGAGTAAAGCGACCCACGTGGCTGTACACCTCAGATCCAGCCATGGTCGCGGGTGACAGGCACACCAGCACGCTGATGCGTCCAGGATAGGCCGCTTTCCAGGACGACGTCCTGCCCGCTGATGGCCGAGCTCTCGGCGGCGAAGAGGATCTCCATGATGTGGCGGCTCCACTCGCCGGAGGTGGGCGGCTCGATGTCCTGTTCGATCGACTCGACAAAGGATTTCCACTCATGGTGCATGACGGCCGGCGGGTCGTCATAGGGGATATCCGTCCACGCATCGCCCTGCCCGACCTGGAGGAAGGGTTGTCTGCCGCCGCCGATGCGCACAGTTCCGTTGGCGCAGATGACCTGTGTATCCATGATGGGGGGTCCGTCGGCGTAGGCGATCGAGACTGCGACGCCGGCGAGGCCGTTTTTGTATCGAATCAGCGCGGTGGCGGTGTCGTCTGCGGCCTGGTAGTGGGCGCGGGTGCCGATGCTGGCGGATACGGAGACGGCCTGGGAGGCCATCAGCCAGGTGAGGCGGTCGACGACGTGGACGCCGTTGGTGAGCCACATGCCGCCGCCGTGAAACCTGCTGCGGTACTGGGGGGCGCGGTTGGCGTAGGTCCAGTTTTTGCACGAGTAGCAGACGATGGTCATCAGCGGGCCCAGTTGAGCGGAATCGAGGATCTCCTTCATTTTGAGGAGGATGCCGGAGAAGTGCGAGGTGTGGCCGACCATGAGTTTGACGTTGTTGCTGGCTGCGGCATCGATCATGGCGTCGCACTGTTGGAGGCTGAGCGCCATCGGCTTTTCGACGAGGACGTGTTTGCCGGCGTTGCAGGCATCGACGGTGAGACGGTGGTGGAGTTGGTGGCCGAGTACAACGGCGACGGCGTCGATGTCGTCGTCCTTGAGGAGCTCGGTGTGGGTGGGGTAGCCTCTGGGAATGCCGTACTCTTCCATGTACTGGCTGCGCTTCTCTTCGAAGAGATCGGCGACGGCGACGACTTCGACGTTGTCGAGGGTGGCGATGGCGTCGCAGTGGGAGCGGGCGATGCCGCCCAGCCCGATGATTCCGACTTTCAGCGTGGACATATCAGCTTGTCGCTCCTGCGAAGTGTTATTTGAACACGCCGCTGGTGATGCCTTCGACGATTTGGCGTTGAAAGATGAGGGTGATGATGAAGACCGGGATGGTGGTGAGGATGGCTACGGCGGACATGTTGCCCCAGGAGACGTCGAATTCGCTGCGAGCCCCGATCACCTGGGCTTCGGAAAGGGCCATGGTGATGACCTTGACGCCGGCGCCGCGGGCGAAGATGAGCGGCGTAAAGAACTCGTTCCAGCCGATGATGAAATTAATGAGGAACATGGTGGCGATGCCGGGGCGGATCACGGGCAAGACGATACGCCAGAGGAGCGGGAAAAAGCTGGCGCCGTCGACCTTGGCGGCGTCTTCGATCTCGACGGGTACCTGGCGCAGAAATGAGACCAGCACCCAGGTGGTGATCGGCAGCAGCGCGCTGCCGTAGAGGATGAGGAGGCCGAGCAGCGTATCCATCAGGTTGAGCGATTGGTACATCTGGAAGAGGGGGATGACGGTGGCGGTGCCGGGCAACATGCTGGAGGCAAGCAGCCCGACCATAACCAGGTTTGCGCCGGGAAAGTCCAGGCGGGCGATGGCGTAGGCGGCGAGCAGGCTGACGGTGAGCGCCAGGACGGTGGAAAGGGTGGCCAGCATGGTGGAGTTGAGCATGTAGCGTGCGATGGGCAGCGCGCCGAAGATGTCCTGAAAGCGTTCGACGGCCAAGCTGCGCGGAACGTAGGTCAAAGGAACGGTGAACAGTTTTCCGCTTGGGGCGAACGCGGTCAGAAAGATGTAGTAGATCGGCAGCAGGACCACGGTCAGAAAGAGAATAACCACGAGTATGAAGAGCGTTGTGCGGATCCCGCGCTTGAAGTCGAGTTGTGTATTCATAGGAAGTCGGTGGTCCCTGGTCAGAGTTGTTACAGTCGTTCCCAGGCGCGACGCAGGAAGCCGTAGCCGAGGACACCCACGAGCAGGACGATGAAAAAGAGCAACATAGCGATGGCGGACGCGTAGCCGAAGTTGAGGACGCGGAAGCCTTCGAGATAGACAAGATAGGAGAGCAGCGATGTAGCAGTGCCCGGCCCGCCATTGGTCAGCGCGTAAACGATTTCAAAGGAGAGCACGCGGAAAATGGCGGTGAAGATTATCATCGAGATAATGAGCGGCATCAAGAGCGGCAGGGTGACGTACCAGTAAGAGCGCACGCCGTCGGCGCCGTCGATTTTGGCGGCCTCGTAGAGTTCCAGGGGGATCCCCTGGAGTCCACTGAGGAAGATGACGGACAGGAAAGCAGTGTTTTTCCAGACGTCGGTGATGGTTACGGCGAAGCGGGCGGTGGTGAAGTTGACCAGCCAGAGCGGTCGTTCACCGCTGAGCCGCCAGATAATATCGTTGATGAGGCCATAATCCTGGTGGAAAATCCAGCGGGCCGCGGTGGCGATCACGATTGGGGCCATGGCCCAAGGCAGCAGGTTGACGGCGCGCGTCAGGTTGCGCATGCGGAAGCGCTGGTTGAGCAGTTCAGCGATGGCCAGCCCGAACACGACTTGCAGGATAACGGACGTGACGGTAAAGAAGAGCGTGAAGGTGAGGGTGGCGTCCACGTTGGAGTCGCGTGTCAGCGCGATATAGTTGTCGAGGCCGACAAAGTCGAAGGTGCGGCGCACGGGGCTGTTATCGAAGAAGCTGATATAGAATGTGAGGAGCCGCCACAGCACCACAGGGGTGACCAGCAGCCAGGCCAGAAGTATGCGACGTGTGCTGAGGTTCTGTTGACCGAACAAAGGTAGAACACCAGTGGTGAGTGGTGAGTGGTCAGTGATCAGTTGCCGGTGGCCAGCATCCGTACTGGCCACCGGCAGTTTATTACGGTTATGAGCCCAGGTCGCGTTCGAGGATTGGGTTGATCTTGTCCATGGCGGCCGTGACCGCTTCATCGAGGCTGACCTGGTCGGTCAGGTAGGCGTGAACGTTCTGTTCGGCGGCGTCGTAGATTTCCTGGATGCTGGGTGTAACCGGGCGGGCCTTGACTAGGCCACCGGCCTCGGCCAGATCCAAGAGGAAGGGCGAAGAGGGCGCGAGATCCTGGACTTCGGGGTCGGCCCAGAGGGAGACGCGGGCGGGAACGCGGCCGCGATAGATCTGCTGCTTCATGACATCGGCGCGTGCGGTGAAGCCGATCCACTCGTTGGCAAGTTCCTGGTTGGGCGAGCTGGCGACGACGGACCAGCCCCAGCAGCCTGTGATCGTCTCTGCGTTGTCCGGTCCCATTGGCGGCAGGAATGCGGAAACCTGATCGGCCCAGAACTCCTCGTTGGTGCGCATTGCGCCGAAGAAGCCGTCCCAGCACCACCACATGGCGTATTTGTTGGAGAGCCAGCCCTGGAAGACGGAGCTGTAGTCCTCTTGCGGGGCGGAGTCGGGGGCGATATTGTGTTCGGCGTAGAGCGCCTTATAGAAGGCGAGGGCCTCACGTGCGCCGTCATTGTCGAGGTTGTTGATGGCGCCGCCGCCCTGGTTTGTCCAGTGCTGGATTTCGTTGCCAAGCTGGCCGCCGATGGTGGCGGAAAGGGCGATGCCGTAGATGCCTGCGTCCTCGTCGGTGAGGGCGGTGCCTATTTCGACGAGATCGTTCCAGTCGGTGGGCGGAGAGACGCCGGCTTCTTCGAAGTAGTCGGTGCGATAGAAGAAGATCTCGGTGTCGTTGCCCCAGGGGATGCGGTAGAGGGCGCCGTCCCAGGAGGAAACATCGTAGATCAAGGTCTGGGGCCAGTCATCGAGGTCGATGTCATAGAGGTCGACGACGGGCTCGAGCGGCGAGAGCCAGCCGGCGGCGCCGTAGATGGCAGCCTGGAAGTCGTCGGAGTGGAAGGCGTCGGTACCGGTATCGCCCGATGCCAGCCGTGTCGTCATCATCTGCTGCCATTCGATGTAAACAGCGGGCGCGACTTCATAGTTGACAGTGTTGCCGGTCTCTTCCTGATACTGGTCGATCACGCCCTGGAAGAAGTCATTGCTGTCGGCCCAGTAGACGATGTTCAGTTCCTGCGGTTCGGCCATGGTTTCTTCGCCGCCTGTCCCTTCGGCGGGCGCGGCTACGGGCGCGGCACAGGCGCTGAGCGCGGCGAACGCGGCACCGGCGCCAGCTGTCTTGAGGAAGGCACGCCTGGATACGGGGCGCGTCAGCGAAGCAAGAGCTTTTCGGGACATTGGATTCCTCCTGGTTTGGAAAGGATGTAAGGAAGTATCGGTTGTCGATACGATTTAAGCAGTGAATCAAGTGGTTGGGTGAAGGTCGGCGGTTCACTGCATGAATCGGACAGTGTATGGAGTACAGCGTCGCGGTCAACATGCTGTGGGCCGGCCAAGGGATCATAGCAGAGACTTCAGTGGCACTGCAAACACTGTTTTTTGGGCCACTTGCTATCTACTCTCTTAAGAAACGAGAGACGCTCCATGCAAGGACTGCATTTTGCTTGCATACCCATCCACAGGTTTTGAGCGTCACGGAATGCGCTCCCACTCCCGTTGATGCGTGAAATTCTGTTACAATACGGCTCGGAGTTTCATACCACTGTTCATACGGACACGGTAGCCAGATGATCACCCCCTCTGACTTACAGTGCGAATACGCCGTCGATCCGGTGGGCATAGACGCCCATCAGCCGCGCTTCAGCTGGCTGCTGCGCGCGGCGGCGCGCGGCCAGAGCCAGTCGGCATACAGGATCCTGGTTGCCAGCAGCGAAGCGAATCTGGAGGCCGGGGACGGTGACAGATGGGACAGCGGTCGTATCGCGTCCTCTGAGATGGCGCAGGTCGAATACGAAGGTGCGACGCTCGTCAGCAATGAGCGCTGCTGGTGGGCGGTGCAGGTGTGGGATCGGGAAGGACGGGCCAGCCGGTTCAGTCCTCCGGCGGTGTTCGGCATGGGACTGTTGGAGGCAAGCGATTGGCAGGGCGGCTGGATCGGCGCGGCCGACAGGACGATCTCCGCGCCGTTGCTGCGACGGGAGTTTGTCTTGGACAGACCGGTGCGGCGAGCGACTGTTCACATGTCGGGTCTGGGTTACGGGGAACTGTATGTGAACGGCGCCAAGGTTAGGCGGAGCGTGCTGGACCCTGGCAACACGTACTACAACAATGACCAGTCGTTTGCGCTGGGCGAGCGAGTGCTCTATGTGAGCCACGATGTCACGGCGTTGTTGCGGCCGGGCGCCAACGTTTTCGGCGTCATGCTGGGGCACGGCTGGTACAGCGCGGAGGATGACATTCCGCCGTCGCCCAGCCACCGCACGCCCTATGGGGACAGGCCCAGGCTGCTGCTGCAAGGGGTTGTTGAGTACGAAGACGGCGGGCAGGTCAATATCGTCTCTGACGGCGGGTGGAAGACGGCGCCGGGCCCGATTACGTATAACGACTTCTGCAACGGCGAACTTTACGACGCGCGTTTGGAAAAAGCGGGGTGGGACAGCCCTGGTTACGACGACGCGGGCTGGCAGCCGGCTGCGGCCGTGGACGCGCCCGGAGGCGCGCTGACGGCGCAGCGTATGCCGGCGGCGCGCGTTGTCGAGACGCGTCCGGCAGTGGGGATGACCAGCCCGAGCGAGGGCGTGTATATCTTCGATTTGGGACAGACAGTTACGGGCTGGGGCCGGCTGCGGGTGCAGGGGCCGGCGGGGGCGACGGTCACGTTGCGGCACGGGACCTGTCTGTATGCGGACGGGACGCTGGATGCGCGCAGCAATATGTACAATGCGCCCGATTCGGAGGAGGAGGACAGGCAGGGGAGCAGCCGCGATGGGGAAGTCCATCATGGCGCGAGGCAGACGGACAGTTATACGCTCAGAGGAGATGGTGTCGAGGTATGGGAACCGCGCTTTACACTGCACAGTTTCCGCTACGTGGAGGTGACCGGCTATCCGGGGGCGCCGAGGCTCGGGAGCGTTGATGGGCGCGTTGTGCACACGGCGGTTGGGACCGGGAGCCGTTTCCGCTGTTCGAACGAGCTCTTCAACCGGATTCACAGCAATGTACACTGGACGCTGCGGGGCAGTTTTCAGAGCATCTCGCAGGACGCGGCTGATCGATCCGAACGGGTAGCGTGGCTGGGCGATCCGGGTTTTATCGCCGAGGACTACCTCTACAACTTCAGCAGCGCCAGTTTTTGGACGAAGTGGCTGGAGGACATCGCTGATGCGCAGAAGGAGGACGGCGATGTCCCGGTGGTGGCTCCGCTGCACTGGCGCACGACGATGGATCCGTATCTGAGGTGGATGGACTGGGCGAGCACTTATCCGATCTTCGTGTGGCAGGTCTACCGGCATTACGGCGATGAGCGCGTTCTGGCAAGGCATTACAGCTCGCTGAAGCGGATGATGGCCTTTTACGGCGGGCTGGCGGAAGGGCATATCATGCGCCATGGCCTGGGTGACCACATGGAGCCGCAGGCGGACGGTACATCCAGTTTCAAGCCGCTGCATACGCCGATGCCGCTCACTTCGACGGCCTACTACCAGCACTGCGTGTGGATCTTGGCGCAGGCGGCGCGGGTTCTGGGCGAGGACGAGGACGCGCAGCGGTACGACGCGCTGGCCGGGGAGATTAAGGAAGCGTTCAACCGCGAGTTTCAGGACGAGGAGACCAACCAGTACGGGGGCGGCAGCCAGACGGCGAACGCGGTGGCGCTGCACCTGGACCTGGTGCCGGCAGACAGGGTGGAGGCGGTTGTGGCCAACCTGGTCGAGGATATCCGTGTGCGCCAGAACGGGCATTTGACGACGGGGATCATCGGCACGGCCGCGCTGGAACATGCGCTGCCGCGGTATGGGCAGGCGGAGGTCATGGCCGAGCTCATGTCGCAGACCACTTTTCCGAGCTGGGGCGAACAGATCGCGAAGGGCGCGACAACGGTGTGGGAGTCGTGGGACGGCGACCCGGAGGAGGCGTTGAGCCTGAACATGAAGATGTTTTGCAGCACGGAGGTCTTCTTTTATCGGACGCTGGCTGGGATCAGCCCGACCAGTCCCGGCTATCGGACGATCGCGATCCGCCCGAACGTGGTTGGCGGGTTGACCGATGTGGAGGCTGAGGTCGAGACGCGGTCGGGCACGGTGGCTGCGGCGTGGCAGCGCGACGCGGGGGCGTTTGCTTTGCAGGTAACAGTTCCCGTCAACACGAGGGCGGAGGTCAGCTTGCCCAAACTGGGTTTGGGCGCGGCGATTGTCAGCGAGGGTGGAGAGACAGTTTGGAAAGAGGGGGCGTTCAGGCCGGGTGCGATAGGCATCGATGCGTGTGAGGAGAACAGGGACGCCGTCACTTTTCGGGTTGGCTCCGGCTCCTATGACTTTCGCCTGGTCGAAGGATAACTGGTAAAAGCAGAATCAATCCTGAGAGGAATAAGGATGACAATGAAGATTGCGGTTGTGGGAACCGGAGGCGTTGCGGAGAAGAACTATCTGCCCTGCATCGTGGAGCGCGAGGATATCCAGCTCAGTTATCTGAACCGTACGCGCAGCAAGGCGGAAGCGGTGGCGGAGAAATTCGGCGGGCGCGTGGCGGCGGATGCGGCCGACCTGTTGGCGGACGAACCGGACACCTGTTTGCTCTTTACCAAGGAGACGGACCGTCTCGCCGCGGCCAATGCGCTGCTGCCTTTCAAGCCGAAGCGGCTCTTCTTTGAGAAGCCGCTGGCGGCGCGGTATGGGCAGGCCGATGTCGTGGAGGAGGACTTCTTCGACGCGCGGGAGATGCTGCAGGCGGCGCACGGCGCGGGCGTGGAGACGGCGATGGTGTTCAACTATCGCTTCTTCGACCAGACGCGGCTGGCGCGGGAGATCGTGGAGCGCAAGGCGTTCGGGCAGCCGGTACATTTCACTGGCCTGGTGCACTACAACTGCTGGAGCCACTGCATCGACCTGTTGCTGTATTTCATGGGGCCGGCGGCCAGTATCAGCGCGCAGGCGTCCTCGCCAGGGAAAGGCGCCGATGAAGCGCGCAACGTAACGGTGGCGGCGCGCTTGGCAAACGACGCCACCGGTACGCTAATCGGCACATCCGCCATCGATACCAAGCTTCCGCTCTACGAGTTGACCTTCGCCTATGAGCACGGGCGGCTGCGTATGCGGGACCTGGATGGCGAGATGGAGGTAATCAACTACCGTACGGGCCGCCATGAACGGCACAACCTGACGTTCGATATCTCGCGCTGGGACCAGTACCGGGCGTCGTTCGGTAAGGCGATCAACGCCTATCTGGACAGCGTGCGGGATGGCGCGCCGCCGCCGATTCCGGGCGTGGCCGGGCTGCAGGAACTGCAGTTCGAGGCCGGGATCAAGCGTGCGATTGCGAGCGGCGCGACTGTTGATTTGGAGGCGGCGTTTGGGTTGGGCGGTTTGTCCTAGTCCCGAAAGCAGAGAGCGAGGTCATCGAGGACAGGAGGAGGCCAAGGTTGAAGGCTCTTGCATCACGACACCCGGCTAGCGTTCAGATCGGTTCGGAGGTTGAGCCTCATTCTTTGGGGAAGTGTCTTTTCCTCCATTTGGCTCCCGGCATCGCAAACATAGCAGCGATCTTGTTGGGATTGGCGACTTTTTGGAACCCGTCATTACCTCCGGAACTGATCTTGGGCGTATTCACAAACGTATTCGTGCTGATTCCCGTGCAGCTGGGATATCTCTACTACCTGGCAAAGAAGCGACACAACCCAGGGTGGTCGCTTGAAGGCATCGTTGTATACAACCAACCAGTCTCCTGGTCTCGCTATTTCCTATGGGTTCCGGCGATCCTGGTGCCAACCGCCTTTTTATTTGCCGCGTTTGAGCCGATCACCCTTTGGCTTGAAACTTTCGTTGGTTTCAGCGTCTTCGCGAAATACCAAATGACAGGGGTTTCGGAGGTCGCAGGGATCGTTCTATTTGCGAACATCGTGCTCACCGGCATCCTCGTTCCCATAGCCGAGGAGCTCTATTTCCGCGGGTATCTGCTCCCAAGAATGCCAAGTCAGTTCGGGCGTCTGAAGCCCGCCGCACACAGCTTACTTTTCGCCATATACCATTTTGACACGCCCTGGATGATGCCGGTACGCACGTTGGGCATCCTACCGCTTATCTACACAACCATCCACACGCACAGCGTCCGCCCCGGCATAATTGCGCACTGCCTGGTCAATTTGGCGAACTTTTCCGATTCCATATCGAGGCGTATTGGGACCCCGTGAATGTGCGAGTATGGTCCTTCAAAGACGCAGGGGACGCCTGGCTAGACATGGGAACTCGATTGGACAGTTGGGGCGCAAGCCCGTCGCTCGTATCACATCGGCGACCTTGAACCGAACTAAGGTCGGATCTGGTGGACGATAGAGTCCCTGCCGGTCCGATAGAGAGCCGCGGCGCGCATAGATGGTGCGACCGACGACTGGCTACCCCGCTTCCTGCAGCTCCGTCTTAGGCAGTTCCTTGGTCGGGTCGACGAAGGGGACGCGCACGACTTCGGCGTCGACGATGCCGTCGGCGGGGAGCTGGACTTTGACCTGGGTGCCGCGTCTCCAGTGAGAGCGGGGCATGACGGCCAGCGCGATGTTGGAGCCTTGGGCAGGGGACCAGAAGGCGCTGGTGACGTAGCCGACGTCGTCGCCGGAGTCGCTGTCCTTGACCAGGTAGAAATCCTCGTTGTACCAGACGATCGGCTCGCCGCCGACGCGTAGACCGACCAGCCGCTGATTCACGCCCTCCTGCTTGATGCGGGTAAGCGCCTCTTTGCCGATGAAGTCCCCTTTGTCCAGGTCAACCTGCCAGCCGAGCCGCACTTCGTAGGGGTTGTTCTCGATGTCCATGTCCTGACCGTAGGAAAGGATGCCTGCCTCGATGCGGCGGATATGGCTGGGCGCGATGACGCCGAGGTTGAACTCTTCGCCCTGCTCAAGGATGTAAGGCCAGACGTCGTCGGCGTGGAGCATGGCGTTGTGCAGGTAGATCTCGAAGCCAAGCTCGGCGGAGAAACCGGTGCGCGAGATTGTAACCGGGTGGCCGTTGACCGTGTCGTGGATCAGGCTGTAGTAGGGCATCTCACGGACGTGGGGGCCGACCATCTTCTCCAGGAGCGCGGCCGACTTGGGGCCCTGGATCTGGACCGGAGAGACGTCGAGCTCGTGAATGTCAACGTTGAATCTGCCGGTGGAATTGACGCCCTGCGCCCAGAGCAGCACGTCGGAGTCGGAGATGCTGAACCAGAACTCGTCATCGGCTACGCGCAGGAGCACCGGGTCGTTGATGATGCCGCCGTACTGGTTGCAGAGGATCACGTAGCGGGCCTGCATGGTGGGCAACAGGCTGTGCACATCACGGGTGATGACATAGTCGACGAAGTCGGCAGCGTCGGGACCCTTGACCTGGATCTGGCGTTCGACGGCGACATCCCACATGCTGACATGCTCGGTGAGGAATTTGTACTCGGCGAGCATGCCGCCATCTTCGGGTTTGATGTAGGCGCGGGGGTGGTACTGGTGGTTGTAGGTGGTGTAGGCCCAGCAGCCGGCGGCCTTGGACAGGTGCCACCAAGGCGACTTTCGGATGCGGGTGGAGATGAGCATGCGGGCATCGCTGTTTCCGCTCTGGCGCAGGTTTATGGGCAGGCGGCGGTGCTTGAGACCGTCGATGAGTAGGGTTTGTGACATGTTGAGAAGCTCCAAGATCGGTGGTCAGTGGTCAGTGGTCAGTGGTCAGTGGTCAGTGGTCAGTGGTCAGTGGTCAGTGAATGATGGTCGGCGCGATGCTGCGTATCAGGCTTTCATTTTTGTGCCGCGCGGGTCATAGAGGGGCTCTTTTGCAACCGTTGCGGGAAGACGATCTCCGAAGTAAAGAATATCTACAGTGGTTCCCACATTGACGTAATCGAGTGGCAGGTAGCCGTAGACGATGCCGCGGCCGATGGTGTGGCCGTAGTTGGCGCTCGTTACATAGCCCAGAACGCGGTCCCCGTCCATGATCGGCTCCTTGCCCATGACGACGGCGTCCGGGTCGTCCAACGTCATGCAGCAGAGCCGGCGGTTGGTCCCTTCGGCTCGGATATTGGTCAACGCATCGCGGCCGATGAAGTCGCCTTTTGCCATACGCACGGCGAAGCCGATGCCTGCCTCGTAGGGATTGTATTCGGTGTGGATGTCCTGGCCCCAGAGCCGGTAGCCTTTTTCGAGCCGAAGCGAGTCGAAGGCGCCGCCACCGGCCGCGAGGACGCCGAGCGGTTTGCCCGCCTCCCAAAGGATATCCCACAGGCGCAGGCCCTGTTCGAACGGGGCGTAGAGCTCCCAGCCGAGCTCGCCGACGTAGGAGATGCGCAGGGCCAGTACGGGGACCTCTGCGACCGTTATCCGCTTGGCGGTGAGGTAGGGGAAGGCCGCGTCGCTCAGGTCGTCTTCGCTGACGCGGCTGAGCAGGTCGCGGGCGTGCGGCCCCCAGAGGCCGATGCAGCACTGTCCCGCGGAAATGTCGGTCAAGATGGCCGAGCCGTCAACGGGCAGATTTTCCTTCATCCAGTCGAGGTCGTGGAGGCCCATGCCGCCGCCGGTCACAATCATGAAGCGCTCCTCGCCCAGGCGAGTGACGGTCAGGTCGCACTTGATGGCGCCGCGCGGGGTCAGCATGGCGGTGTAGGTGATGGCGCCGACCGGTCTGTCCATGTCGTTGGCTGCCAGACGCTGCAACGCGGCAAGCGCGGCGGGGCCGGTTATCTCAAATACGGCAAAGGGCGTCAAGTCGAACAGAGCCACCCGTTCGCGTGTGGCGGCATGCTCGGCAGCGACCGCCGGCGACCATTCCTGCGCGGCCCAGCCGCTGCGGTCTGCGCCGGATACTTTGCGTGAATCGAGCAGGTCCAGGTTGGCGTCGTACCACTGGGGGCGTTCCCAGCCCGCGTTTTCGAAGAAGACGGCGTCCAACTCCTGCTGGCGGGCAAAGAAGGGCGTCAGCCGCAGGTTGCGGGGGTGGGTCATCTGCTGGCGCGGGTGGATGATGTCGTAAACCTCGCGGTACTGCTGTGCGGCGCGGGCGCGGACGTAGGGACGGCTGAGGGCGTGCGGGTGGAAGCGTCTAATATCGCACTCGTGCAGGTCGGTTGTGGATTCACCTTCTACGATCCATTCGGCGACTGCCTTGCCCACGCCGCCGGCGTGTGTGATCCAGACTGCCTGGGCCGACCAGAAGCCGGGCAGTTGGGGGGATTCGCCGAGCACGGGGAAGCCGTCGTTGGTAAATGAGAAGATGCCGTTGAGTTTGCGCGTCAACTCTACATCTTTGAGGCTGGGCATCAGTTGGCCCGTTGCGGTCAGCGCGGCCTCGAAGTGATCCGGGGGGAAGGGCATTTCAGCAGGGGGCATGCCGTTGACGGCGCGGTCGGGGAGTTCGGCGGCGTCCACCAGGAGCGGTTCGTGCAGGTAGGAGCCGATGCCGATGCTCTCGCCCTGCTGCCGGAAGTACATCGCCTTGTCCTGGTTGCGCAGGAGAGGGAGTGTTATCTCCTCGGTCGCGCCTGCCAGTTCAGGCAGCGGTGTGGTAACCGCGTAGAGGTGTTGCATTGGCGACAGCGGGATCGGCACGCTGGCCATGCCTCCGACCTTGGGCGCCCAGATGCCGGTTGCGGCGACGACGAGTTCGGTCTCGATGTCACCGTGCGTTGTATGCACGGCGGTGATGCGCCCGTTGGCGATGCCGAAGCCGGTCACTTTGATGCCGCCGAAGAATTCGGCGCCGGTTCGCTCGGCTGCACGCGCCATGGCCTGTGCCGACCTGGTGGCCTGCGTTTGGATATCGGAGGGAACGTAGAGCGCGCCAAAGATGCGGTCGGTCAGGAGTGGAAAGCGGGCGCGCGCCTCGTCCGGGCTGAGCAGATGGCAGTCCACGCCCCAGGCGAGGCCGTAGCCGTGCTTGCGCTTCAGGTCGGTAAGACGTTCGGGCGTCCAGGCGACTTCCATGCTGCCGACCTGGCGGGCGCAGGGCTCGCCGTCAACCTCCATCTGGGTCCAGAGGTCGACGGTGTGGCGCGCGAACTCGGTCATTGTTTTGGAGGCGTTAATCTGGAAAACGAGGCCCGGCGCATGTGAGGTAGAGCCGCCAGTCTCGAACAGCATGCCTTGATCGACGACGACGATTTCGCGCCAACCGAGCTGCGACAGGTGGTAGGCCACGCTGCAGCCGGCGATTCCGGCGCCGATGATCACTGCCCGGGCATGCTTAGGCAACATCATACTCCCCATTTCTCGCTATTCGCATTCCAGTTACCGGCCGTCGTTGGTCGGCGTCAGGCCATTATCTTCAGTTTCTCGTACGGGACGACCAGCCGCAGCGGTCTGTTGTTGAAGAAACGCTCGATGTCGCGCACGATTTCCTCGACAAGGCGCATGCGGTTCTCGACTGTGTGGCCGGAAACATGGGGGGACAGGAAGACATTGTCGAGATCGCGTATGGGATGGTCGGGGGACAAGGGTTCCGGCTCGAATACATCGATATAGGCGTTGAAGCGGTTCTTTTGCAGCTCGGCGAGCAGAGCATCCTGATCCAGCACCCAGGAACGAGCGGTGTGGACAAAGAGTGCGTCGTCGCGAATCAACTGAAAGTGAGCGCCGGTGATCATCTTCCTGGTTTCGGGGGTGATCGGGGCGTGCACCGAGATGATGTCGGAGTCGGCAAAGAGGTCTTCCAGAGAGACGCTGCGCACATCGAGCAATTGGGCGTCTTCTTCGCTCAGATAGGGGTCGTAGACGGTCACATCGCAGCCAAAGGGCTTGAGCAGACCGATGACGCGGCGGCCGACCATGCTGGCGCTGACGAGCCCTACTTTTTTGGAATACAGGGAGTGACCGGGCCAGTTGTGGGCAGGTTTCCAGCCGCGTTCCTCCTTCATGACTTTTTCGTAGGGGAAGAGATTGCGCTGTCCGCTGAGCATGGCCCAGAGGGTGTACTCGGCGACGGACTCGGCGATGACGTCGGCAGCGCTGAGCAGGACGATGCCGCGTTCATGGCCGGACGGCGCCAAGCGCGTTTTGACCGAGCCGGCGGCATGGCCGACGATCTGCAGGTCGGCGGCCGCGGCGACATGTTCTTCGGTGATCTGGGGCGAGCCCCAGGAGGTGACGACGACGGCGGCGCCCGGGACCATCTCAAGCAGTTCATCGTCTGTGTAGTTGCGGTCCAGCTTGTTCCAGATCACGGTGCCCAGGCTCTCCAGTATGGAGACAGCCTCTGGGGAGAGGATATCTTCGGAGAGGCCAGTCGGGGGCAGATAGAGGATTTTTCGTTCTTGCGTCATGCGAATGTGTCAGCCTTTCACGCCACTGAGTGAGATGCCACGGATAATATAGCGCTGCATGAGTATGAAGACGAGCAGGGTCGGCAGGAAGCCGAGCACCGCGCCCGACATATCCAATCCTGCATCTCCGCCGGAGCGCGCGACAGTACCAAGACCGACGGTAAGGGTGCGCATATCCGATTTGGATGTGACAATCATGGGATAGAAAAATGAGTTCCAGTTGCCCATAAAGCGCAGGACGGCCAGCGTCGCCATAGCGGGCACGACCTGTGGCATCAGCACCCGCCACCAGGTCTGCCAGAGATTGGCGCCATCGATGGTAGCGGCATCGTCATAATCACGGGGAATACTCAGGTATGCCTGGCGCAGCAAGAAGGTACCGAAGATGGATGCAAACCAGGGTCCGATCAGAGCCGTGTAGGAGTTCACCAGCCCCAATTGCGAGAGAACGACAAATTGGGGCACGATCAGAGCTGTATCGGGCATGATTAGAATGCCTAGAAAAAGCGTAAAGATAACGGTCTTGCCCCAGAAGTCGCCCCTGGCAAAGGCAAATCCGGCCATGCTCGACGTGATCACTCCGCCCAGAGTTGATACGAACGCGACATAGACACTATTGAAGAGCCAGCGCAACGCATCTGTCCTGGCAAAGAGTAGCTGGAAATTCTCCAAAGTAATCGGCGTAGGGATCAGTTCGACTGGGAAGGTGATAAAGCGGATATTCTCAGTTAAGGATACCGAAATCATGATCAGAAACGGCCCAACGGTTGTGAGCGCCACCACCGACATCGCTATATAGATGAGCGTTTCTCGAATCGGGTTGCGTTTTTCGACTGATGGGCTGCTGGTTTCGGAAACAGACATCTGGAGAGCTCCATTGGATCGTTCCAAGACAGAGAGTCGGGCGCCGGTCTCTTTCGACAAGGGCTATCCCCGATGACCGGCAATTCTCCTTACAGATCAGCTAATATATGTCTTCACCAAAACGCAGATATCGGGATTGAATCAGGGCGACGATCAGAATGATAACAAAGAAGAGGATCGACAACGCGGACGCGTAACCGAAGCGGCCAAAGTTGAAGGCTTCGCTGTAGATTTGGTAGACCACTGTCGTCGTCGCGTTGACCGGCCCGCCGCCCGTCAAGATGAAAATTGAACCGAAGACCTGCAAAGCGCCAATGGTGGCGATCACGATGATAAAGGCTGCGGTCGGGCGCAGCAGTGGAATGGTAACGTAACGGTGCAGGCGCCATCCGTTGGCGCCATCGACTTTGGCGGCATCATAGAGCTCACTGGGGATGGCCTGCAGACCGGCCAGCCAGATGACCATAAAGTAACCAAACGCCTCCCACAGGCTGATGCCGACAATGCTGGGCATGGCCTGATTCACATCGATCAGCCATTTCTGGGGCGGAATGCCGACAAGGCCGATGAGAAAGTTGATGGGGCCATCGGGACGCGGAGAGAGGAAGCGACGAAAGATCAAGGAAAGGACAGCCACTGACGTAATATTGGGAAGGAAGTAGAGGGCGCGAAACGCCTTCATACCCCGCAACGGCCGGTTTACCAGCACCGCAACCCCGAGTGAAACCGCCACTAGCAGCGGGATATACATGACCGTAAACCAGACTGTGTTGAGCATGGCCTTGTGGAGCTTGGCATCGGTCAGCATGGTCACGAAGTGATCGAGCCCCACAAATTCACGCGTCGAAAGCAGGTCGGTCTTCAGGACGCTGTAACGGAACATCGAGATCCAGGGGACTAAATTGAATACGAGAAAGATTACGGTGTTGACGATGATAAAGGGGTACCAAGGCAGAGAACGCCGTAATCTTCTGAGGAATTGGGAGGTTGCGCGCTGGGATGGGCTCGCAGCGGCCATGATCAGTTTCTCCATTCCGAACGAAAAACCGCAGAGATGCTGAGATGGGAGGCTGTCCCGCTTCTCAGCATCTCTGCGATCTATGTTGGGCTTATTGTGGCGGAGATGGCTCCGCTAGCCATATTGTTCCAACAGGAGCGCATCGATCTCCGTCTTGATGGTCTCCAATGCTTCTTCAACTGTGGCCTGCCCAAGAATGGCGGCCTGGAATTGCGGGCCGGCGACAACCTTACTCTCCTGCCAGAGGGTATTGGTGTCGACACCGGCGAACAGCAGCGGTCCGAAACGGTCTACGTACTCGGCTGTGCAGGGGGCAGGGTTCCAGAATCCCTTGGCTTCGTTGCCGACGGGGGTCGTGCCTGCCAGATTGGCGCGTGTCCCGACCTGTTCCGGTTTGAGCATATACTTAACCCAGGTTACGGCGGCATCGACGGCGTCACTTTGACTGGTGACGGCCCATCCCTGGCCCGAAACGATACCGGAGACGGGTGTAACTGAGCTGTCGATGCTGCGCGGGTGGCCGATCACATACTCCAGATCCGGGTTTGCTTCCACGTCCTGAACGCAGGCTGCATCTTCTCTGCGTCCAGTCACCTGCTCCAGGGACAACCAGTAATCGGGGAGGCCGCCCTGTTCATCGACGCTGCCGATGGCGTATTCCAGCGGGACCCAGCCATTCTCATACTCGGTGACCCAGCGGGTAAGGGCATCGATGACGGGCTGTTCGAGGAAATTGGAGGTGGTGCGGTCGTCCGAATAGACCTGGCCGCCTGCTTCATGGACGGTGACCAGGAATTCACCCCAGTTAAAGGTACTGAGGTTTTCCAGATACCAGTTATTTTCTGCGGCTTTTGCAGCCAGTTCATGGAGCTCGTCCCAGGTCTCGAATGCCGCGGTGGCCGGGTCATAGCCCAGTTCTGAGAGCAGGCCACCATTGTAGGCGATGCCGTTGACTTCGGCCTCGAACAGCGGCATGTAGAGGACACCGTCCATGCTGGCCGCATCGATTTCAGCGGCGCCAAAGTCGGCCAGATCCTCGGCGGACAGGAGATCGTCAAGACCAAGGATCACGCCTTTTGTGATATAGGCCGGCACCGTATCGGTGGTTGCATCCCAGATATCGGGCGCCTCGCCGGCTGCGGCCGCGGCGTAGAGTTTTTCGCGACGGCCACCCCAGGGCTGTACCTCGACCTGCGCCATGATGTCGGGATGGGCCGCATGGAATCCCTCATTCAGAGGGGCATAGACGATGTCCCCGTCATTTTCAGTGCGGGGATAGGCCCAGATGTCAATGGTCGTAGTAGCCATCGCTGCGTCACCGCTATCGGCTGCGGGCGCGGTCGGGGCTACACAGGCCGCCAAAGCCGAAGTAACTGTCACGCCGGCTGTCAACTGCAAGAACTTACGTCGACTCAATACTGATTGCTTCATAGTTCTCTCCTCAGTGAAGTTTATGGATACTTTCAACCGCGAGTCCAGAAAAGGGGGCATATGAATTCTATTGTGGCTTTGGTGCGAAAGGGAACTGCTGAGCGAGTATACCACGTTTTTGAGAGACGGGAGAATCTTCAGGAGCCTGCTTATGGCCTTGTTGCCGAAGATGTCTCACAAGCCCGGACGGCGTCATTGGCTCAAATGATCGGCCACCTTTGCGCGCGCCACAGTCTCCTGCTCGCCGTTGATCAAGTTTTTGACGGTGACGGTGCCGGCCGCCACCTCGTCTCCGCCTAACAAAAGGGCAACCGGGATGTTGCGGTCTTCGGCATATCGGAACTGCCGACCCAGGTTGTCGTTGTCAGGGTAGAGATCGACGCGCAGACTGGCCTGGCGCAGCGCATGTGCCAACTCTACGTTTTCGGCCAACGTCTCGCGGTCGAAATTGGTAATCAGTACCTGGGGTTGTCCGGCCAGTTGTTGCGGGAAGAGGCCGCGCTCCTCCATGATCAGGAGGATCCGTTCCAGGCCCAGGCTGAAGCCGCAGGCGGGGATCGAGCGGTTGCTGAACATGCCGATCAGATCGTCGTAACGTCCGCCGGCGCCGCCGGAGCCGCTCAAAGATGGGAATTCGATTTCGTAGATTGGCCCGGTGTAGTAGCTCAGGCCGCGCGCCAGGTAGGGGTCGATGAGGATGTGGGCGCCGGCCGGACCTGTCTGCGTCAGCGTCACCACATTTTTGAGTTCAGCCACGGCCTGGGCCCCGTTGGCGGAGCCTGCCAGCCTTTCCTCCAGCCAGCAGAGCGCCGCGTCCGTATCCTCCGGTGCAGCGGCCATGAGTTCCAGAAGGGCTGTCGTTGCCTCCTGATCGAGGCCTCGTGCGCCCAGCTCCTTTTCCACGCCTTCCAGGCCGATCTTATCCAGTTTGTCGACGGCCACGAGTGCGTCCGACTCCAGTTCTGCGGGCACGCCGGTCACCTCCATGAGGCCGCGCAGCACGCCGCGGTGATTGAGGCGCAGCCGGAATCCGGACTCGTCGCGCCCGCGGAAGCCGAGCTCCTGCAGGACTTGAGCGCCGGCGTTGAGAACCTCGGCTTCGACGAGCTGGCTGGAGGAGCCGACCACATCGAGGTCGCACTGGTAGAATTCGCGAAAGCGCCCCTTGGCGGGGCGGTCGGCGCGGTAGACGGGCGCGATGTGGTAGCGTTTGAAGTAACGGGGCAGTTGATTGCTGTATTCGGCGACGATGCGGGCGAGCGGCACGGTCAGGTCGTAGCGCAGGCCGGCGTCGGCGATGTCGTCTTCGGTTGGGGTGTGGGCGAGCGCCCGTTGCAGCTTGGCGCCGCGCTTGGCGACGCGGAAGATCAGCTGATCGCCCTCTTCGCCGTATTTGCCGAGCAGGGTATCCAATCGTTCCATGACCGGTGTGTCGAGCGGTTCAAAGCCGTAGCTTTGGTAGACGCGTTCGATCACATCGATGACGTAATTCCGGCGCAGCACATCCAGGGGGAGGAAGTCGCGTGCGCCGCTGATCGGCTTGGTTTGAAATCGGGCCACTGAGGATTCTCCTAGTTTGGTGCGCTTGCCTTTTGGAGTGGCAGCGCGTTCAGCAGCATCTTACACGAAGAGGCGGGGGGATAGAAAGAATGGGGAGGAGGGATGCGCTCTATTCCAGTCCACTTTTCAGCACGTCGCGGTAGGCGGCGATGCGGTCGCGGCGCAGGTCTCGTTTATGGCCCAGGAACGCTTTGACCGACTCGCTGGCTAACTGCAGGCGGAATTCGAGGAGCAGATAGCGCCGCAACAGCTCTGCCCACAAGGGGCCATGCCATTTGCGGGCGTAACGCACCTTGCTGCGGTTGAAGAGGATGTGGCGCTGGGCGCTGATCTGGCCGCTGCTGCGGCCCTCTGCGTGGATGACGATAGCGGCCGGGTCGTAGACGACGCGCCAGCCGGCATGCTTGATGCGGCGGCAGAGGTCGGTCTCTTCGCTGTACATGAAGAACTGCGGATCGAATCCGCCGAGCGCGGCCAATACATCGCCCCGCACGAGCAGCGCGGCGCCGACGAGCCAGTCGACATCCTGGCGGGAGTCAGCCGGCCAATTGGCGAGGTGATAGCTGCGGGTCCACGGGTTGCGGGGCAACAGTTGCTCCAGCCAGGTGCTCTCGAAGAAGCCGGTGAGGGGGCCGGGGAAACGCCGGCGGTTGCTCTGCAGCGCGCCGTCCGTGTAGCGCAGTTGCGGTCCGATTGCACCGATCGTCTCGTCTTCGTTTATGCCATTGTAGAGTGCCCACAGGCTACCGGGAAGCAGTTCGGTGTCGGGGTTGAGGAAGTAGATGAAACGGGCCTTGGCGTCGGGGCGGGGAGACGCGTCCTTTGCTGGATCACCGACGGGCTGATTGGAGACTTCTCCTGTGGTGACCGGCGGCGGCAGGGGCTCGAACCCCATCGCTTGCAGCGCGCGGTTGTTGCCGCCGGTGAAGCCCAGGTTTTCGTCGCTGAAAATCGTCTGCACCCAGGGGAAGCGGCTTGGCAACAGAGAGGTCGTGGAGTCTTCGCTGGCATTGTCGAGCACCACGACTTGGAGGGTGGCCTCGTCGCGCGGTCCGAAGCGGCGTACAGGGGTCGAGGAGTGGGAGTCGTTTGAGCGCTTTTTTCGTTCTGCGCGTCCTTCGTCTATCGGTTTGCTCTGCTGTTCGATGGATGTGAGGCAGGCGCGCAGATGGTCCCAGACGTTCCAGGAGATGATCACGATCACCAGGTCGGTCGGCGGCGGTCTACTGTCCGTTTGCGGGTGGGCCTCGCCCCCAGGCTGGGCCTTGTTGCTGGCGGGGTCCGCTCGACCACTAAGTCGTTGAAGCATCGCGTTCATGGGTGGCTAGAGGGCCGATTGCCGGAGGTAGTGCGGACGTTTTCGCTGATCTCTGGCCGCTGGCCGGCCCGGTTCAGCTACTGCGCTGCACGACAAAGGCGCAGAGGCCGAGAAGCGATCGCTGGCAGAGGTTTTCATTGAAGGGAGCCAAGTCGTGAACCGCGTGATCGAGAAAGCCGAGCGCTTCCTGGTGGGCAGCCTCGATGGCGCCGCTGGCGCGCACGGCCTGAACGATTTCCTGCACGGTTGCGGACAGGATGCCGGGGTCGCCCTCGTCGGCGCGCTGCCTGGCGTGAAGCAGCCGGCTCACCAGTTTTTGCGGCTGGGGCAGTTGGCGCAGGTAGTAGAGGAACGGCAAAGTCAGGGTGCCCTGGCGCAGGTCGCTTCCCACCGGCTTGCCGAGGGTGGCGTCGGTGCCGACGAAATCGAGGATGTCATCCACGATCTGGAAGGCCATCCCGAATTGATAGCCGAAGGATTTCAGTGCGGTGACATGATCCGGCTGCAGGCCGACCAGAACTGCTGCGGCTTCGGTGGCGGCGCTGTAGAGGCTGGCCGTTTTGGCATAGATGCGATCGTAGTAGGCTTGGCGGTCCTGGTAAAAGTCGTTGCGATCGGAGAGTTGGCGCATTTCGCCATCGACGATAACGCGCAGGGTATCGCTGAAGATGTTAATAACGCGCACGTTTCCGGTTTCGGCGGCGAACTGGGCGGAGCGGGCGAACATATAGTCGCCGGCGAGAACCGTAGCCCCAGCGCTCCACGAGGCGTTGAGCGTGGGTGCGTCTCGGCGCAGCAGCGCGCCGTCGATGACATCATCGTGGACGAGTGTGGCGGTATGTAGCATCTCCACAGCAGCGGCGAGGGCGATGAGCGCATGCGGGTCACGTTCGCCAGCCGGGATTCCATTTGCCCCGTCTGTATGGGAGCGGGGGCTATTGGGGTCGGGGCGTCCCTCGTGCAGCCCTGCAGCCAAGAGCGCCAACGCCGGCCGCAGCCGTTTGCCGCCCTGGCCGATCAGTTCAAGAAAGGCGTTGGCCAAGGGCGCAAACACGTCGGCGTCAACGCTCTTCATTTTCTCTTCGACCTGCTCGAGCGGCGCGCGCACCGGGGCCAGCAGGGCGGAGGCGTCTTGGGGCGTCAGCAGCGCGCGACGGAATTTCTCTTGCGCCAATGTTTCGCGCGCGCTGAGAGTACGCGGGCGCGGCATCATCGGCGGCATATCCTGCGCCAAGGGTCTCGCTTCCGTATTGGTGAGCTGTTCGACTTGAACCTGGTCAACCATGAAATACTGTCACGAAATGTTGATATGGCGAGCCGCAAGCAGGCAAATCCAGCGGTGCGGCGAACTACGATGGACAGCCGGCAGTCATCGTGACTGTTTCCGGCTGCTGGTCACCGTCCAGCGGTGCAAAGAGTGAGCGGGCGACGGCGGTCGTGCGGGCAGCTATTTCCTCTACTGGCACAGCCAGCAGTTCGGCCAGCCGCGCGGCCACCAGGGCAACATAGGCGGGTTCATTGCGTTTGCCTCGAAATGGATGCGGTGTCAGCCAGGGGGCGTCCGTTTCGAGCAGCAGGTGGTCCAGGCACAGTTGCGGCGCCAGGTTGTGCAGGTCCTGGGCGTTCTTGAATGTGACCGGACCGCCCAGGCCGATGGCGAAGTTCCAACTGAAGGCCGCTTGCGCGAGCGCGGCGTCGCCGGAGAATGCGTGCAGTACGCCCCAGAAGGGGCGCTTTGCCAGTGGCGAGTTGCGGGTTCGTGCGCTGGCCGCCCAAGCGTCCAGGATCTGTGCCAGATCGGTCGACGCTTCGCGGTTATGGATGATCACGGGCAGTCCCAGTTCGGCGGCCAAGTCGAGCTGCGCCCGAAATGCCTGCGCCTGTGTTGGGCGGGAGACAGTCTCCCAGTGATAGTCCAACCCGATTTCTCCGATGGCGACAACTTTGGGATGTTCGGCCAGCGCGGACAACTTTGTCAGCGTCTGTTCACTGAAGTCAGCACTGCTGTTGGGGTGGATACCCACCGCAGCGTACACCTGCGGATGCAGGTCGGCCAGCGCAATGGCCTGCTGGCTGTGGACCAGATCGATGCCGGGGTTGACGATCATGCGCACCCCTTGCGCTTGTGCCCGCTCGAGTACGGCGGCCCGGTCGGCATCGAACTGCTCCAGGTCCAGGTGGCAGTGGCTGTCGACCAGCGTCGGAACAGTCATTTGCGCTCAAATAGGGAAGTGGAAGCGCATCGGATCGGAACTTGTGTCACTTTCGAGCGGAGTGGCATTCGACCTTTTTCCGGCATACATTGTTTGTTAATTTTATCACATAGTACCACTGTATGAAAGCGCGTCGGGCGTCTGAAAGGCTAACGGGATGAACGGGAAATTGGGGGGCATTCCCGCTGCTACAGGCCGGCCAGTTTTTGGCCATCAGCGAGGATCGCCGCCACTTTGTCCTTGCGGGTCGTCTCCGTGTATATCCGGATCAACGGCTCGGTACCGGAGAAGCGCACCAGCAGCCAGCCCCCATCCTCCATCAGGAATTTGTAGCCATCGACAGTGATGCGTTCGGTGATGGCGATGCCACCCAGGGTACGCCCGTTGATATCGACGCTGTCGAGTGTTTGCTGGGCGGCGGCCTTCATTTCGGCGCCGGTCAGACGGATGTCGATCCGGTCGTAAAAGTGCTCGCCGACCTTCTCGAAGAGTAGCTGAAGCAGCTCGGTCGGCCTCTTGCCGGTGCGCACCATCAGGTCCAGCAGGCAGAGATTGGACAGGATGCCGTCGCGTTCCGGTACGTGGTCGCGGAAGGCGTAGCCGCCGCTTTCCTCGCCGCCGATGAGCGCGTTGTGCTCCACCATGGCCGGCGCCACGAATTTGAAGCCGACGCCGGTCTCTACCAGGGGCACCTCGTAGGCCGCGCAAAGCTTATCGAGCATCGAGGTCGTACTGAGGGTTTTGACGATCGCGCCGCGTTCGCCGCGAATCTCGAGCAGATAGTAGGCGAGCAGCCCGTAGACGCGCAGTTGGTCGACGAACTGGCCGTTCTCGTCGCCGAAGCCGCAGCGGTCTGCGTCACCGTCGAGAATACAGATGCAGTCGGCCTCGACGGAGCGGGCGACAGCCAGGCCGGCGTCGACGTTGGGGGGGATCGGTTCGGGGCGGGCCATTTCGGGAAAGATCGGGTTGCGCTGGGCGTGGATTTCGATGACTTCGGTTTTGCCTCCGCCGAGGATCTCGGTCAGCCAGCCGGCGCCGTTGCCCCACATGCTGTCAACGACGATCTTGAGGCCGGCGTCGCGAATGCGGGTGACGTCGATCAGGCTGGTCAGATGGGCGAGATAGGCGGCCTGGGGCTGGAGATAGCTTACGGTGCCTGCAGCCAGGGCGGCATCCAGAGGCGTGCTGCGGACCCCGCTCGTATCGGGAATACGGGCTTCGATTTCGGCCAGTCCGTCCGGCGGCACCGCGCCGCCGCTGGCGTCGCGCACTTTGAAGCCGTTGTCCTCGGGAGGATTGTGGCTGGCGGTAATGTTTACGGCGCCGACGGCGTTGTTGTCGACGGCGGCGAAGCTGATCACCGGCGTGGGCGCGGCCCCGTCTATCAGAAGGACCTGGAGTCCGTTGGCAGCCAGCACCTCTGCCACCGCGGCGGCGAAAGACTCGCCCTGGAAGCGTTTGTCGTGACCGACGACGACCGTTTGGGAGGCATAGCCCCCGTCCAATAGCCAGTTGGCAAAGCCTTGGGCACAGCGGCGCACATTGGCAAAGGTGTAGTCATCGGCCATGCGTCCGCGCCAGCCATCGGTGCCAAAGCGTATTTCTGTCATGTAGATTCCTTCGGTTCCGGAGATTCTTTTAACTAAGTGACTGTCTGCTCAGCGGGGGACATTCTGACCCGGCAACACAGACAGCCATGATTATCTGTTACCAGACGTAAGCCTACTGCATAACAGGGGAATGGGCAAGGAATGGGCGTTAAATGGAGCCGGGCCGGGTAGGGCCTTGTGTGACTTTTTTGCTTGCTGCTGATACGAGCGTTCGGCTATTATGACATCTGTGCCCACAACCGTTTGGCGGCTTTTTGGAAGGGTCAGGCTACCGTTGAAGACTTGCATAAGAGTAGGGCGGAGCGCTATTGAGAAATACCGGCCCCAAGTACTTTCAATACTGGCTATGGGATTGGGGGGGTCAGTTGCTGTTGGTATTCTCTACGTGCTCAGTGTTAATTTTCCCGATCTGATTCCGCATTGGCCTGGCGGTATGCTGGAGTTTCTACTTCCCTGGTGGATAGGTGGGACGATTGGTGTAGTTTGTTTCGGCCCATTCAAGGTATATGCGGCGAAAAGCTCGAAGAGAGTTGAGTGAGCGCTAGTCGTCGGCACAGTGTATTAGCAGAGAGGAGTTGAATTCAGTTTCGGCGTGTCGCTTTTGGGCTCAGGCGGAGTAGCGAACATCGAATTGCGGCAGACGGTATCGTCGGACCGGCCATGGCGCCTTTACTCTCCTCGCCTGACCGGGCTCTGCCGTCTAACCCTGTTTGCGCCCGATGAACAGCCCTTCTTGCAGATGAAAGAGCGTGCGGCCGTCCTCGCTGCGGGGATGGAGGAACTCTTGCGTCTCGGGGGGGCCGTGCCAGAGGAGGGCCCGCAGGTAGGACTGCATCACGGGATCGTGGCGAGCAGCCCAATCTTCGAAGACCATCTGTTTTTCGAGGATTTCATGCTGGGACAGTTCCAAGCCGGCCTGCGAGTAGCCTTCCAGCCACTCTTCGGTGCTGAGGCAGCGGCCGTGGCTGGGGTCGCGCAGTTTCTCGAAGGCGTTGACAAAATCGCCGGCGACGCCAGTTGGTACGACGTTATCCACGACCGCCAGGATGCCGCCGGCGCGCAGCACGCGCACCGACTCGCGCAGGAAAGCGCCGACGTCGGGGAAGTGATGGGGCGCGATGCGGCAGGTGAGGAGATCGAACCGACCGTCTGCATAGGGCAGGTTGTCGGCATCGGCGTGCTCGACGGTTACGTTGTCGATGCCGCGTGTCGCGGTCTGCTCGCGGGCGACGGTCAGCATCTCGGGCGTGATGTCGGTCGCTCGCACGTGGGCGACGTGGGGGGCGAAGGCGAAGGCGGTGTGGCCGGCGGCGGTGGCGATGTCCAGCGCCTGCCAGTGCGGCTGCGGTTCGACCAGATCGACCAGCCGTTGGAGACTGGCGCCTTTGGCGTGGGGCCGACTGGTGATATAGGTCCGCGCATGGGCGCCGAACTGCTCTTGCACTGATTTCTTGTCCATTTGTCCTAGGCCTTTCTGTCAGTTCTGATCGAACTTCCCTGAACGAGCCTCTTGTATTGCCTGCAGCAATGATTGGTGAACGCCCGGCTGGCCGTTGCTGGCGATGATGCTATGGTCGGTCAGGCGGAAGGGCGCGCCGGCGTAGTTGGTGACGAGGCCGCCCGCCTCGTTCACAAGCAGGACGCCGGCCGCGACATCCCACGGCTGGATCCATCCCTCCCAGTAGGCTGAGAAGGCGCCGGCGGACACGTAGGCCAGATCGGCCGAGGATGCGCCCATGCGCCTTACGCCGCGGCAGATTGGCATGATGCGGGCGAATTCGGCGGCGTTGTTGTCCTCGTTGACCGCGCGGTGGTAAGGGAAGCCGGTTGTGAGCAGCGCGTCCGCCAGCGAGGATGCCTGGCTGACCTGCAGGCGCTGCTGCTCGCCGCTTTGGCGGCGGAAAAAGGCGCCCTGGCCGGCCTGCGCCCAGAAGAGATCGAATTGCGGCAGGATCAGCGAGAGACCGAACAAGGTCTTTTCACGGTGGATGAGGGCGATGTTGATGCCGAACCAAGGCACGCCGGCGGCGAAGTTGATCGTACCGTCGATAGGATCCACGAGCCAGAAATAGTCGTCATGCGGCTGTTCATCGCTCTCTTCGCCCCAGAAGCCGAAATCGGGTGTGAGGGAGGCCAGACGGTCGCGAATCAGTGTCTCGCAGGCGAGGTCGGCCTCGGTGACCAGGTCATTGGGCGTTGACTTGGAATGGATTGAACGCAGGCCATCCTGTTGCATCGTCAGGGCCAGTTCGCCGGCCTGGCGGGCTAATTCGAAGAGCGGAGTTTTCGCGACCGGCATCTCCTCTTCCTGGCGTTGCGTCTGTTCTGCGGCTGCCGTGGAGGTCACCGCTACATCTCCTCGCGATAGTGGAGGCCGCTTCGCTGCTTTTCCAGCATGGTGGCCTTACGGATCATTTCCCGTACCTCCATCGGATCCTTGACGTTGTGAAGCGTGAATTCAGGATGGCTGGGATCGGCGCTGGTGATCGTGACATCACCCACGTTCAGTGCCCTTTCGCCTAGATGTTGGGTCACCGAAGTATCGCGTACGCGCACCAACTCGATCTCGTGGTAATTGCGGCCAAGCAGACCACGAATTAGCCGTACTCGTTGGGTAGTCAGTTCGTAGCGGGTACCGATCGAAAGGTAGGGCCGGCCTGACCAGAGCAGTTCCTCGGATTCGAGGTCGTCGGTGGCGGCATCGGAGGAATACGCTGCAGGGGATTCCGAATCACGCTCCTCAGGGTCACTCGTGCGCGATTCTGTGGCGGTGAAGGGATGATCGGCTTCAGTTTCCACCTCATCGAGAACGGCAAAGACGCCGTCGGCCAGCGCGTTGACGATGGCTTGCAGCTGGGCTTGAGGAATTGCGGTGATTTCGACATCACTTTGGGCCAGCGACTGATAAAAGCGGGCAGTTACTGCTTGACGCACAGACTGTTCGTCCATAGAGGGTTTCTCCGACGTAGCACGCATCACCATTTTTTCGCGCTTCCTGTTTTCAGTTGCCAGATGAGCGACTACCAAGAGCAGAAAACGGTACAGTGCGGTTATGATAGTGCTTGAGCAGACAATGAGCAAAGAAACGCCGTAACTACAAAGCCACATGCAGTGTCTGTCGCGGCCAGCCGGTGGTCCCCGTCGCGGTTCAGGCCACCTGATTGCGTATGCGGTTGGAAGCTCCAGGTTGGATGTGACGCACTGCCGGCATGCCACAGTGGTGGGGAAGAACCAGCACGGTGGGTAGACAGAGGGGGGCGTTGCGGGGGCGCAGCCCCTGCACAAGGGAGGGCGCTTGCGCCCGACCGCCCAAAAGGACAGAAGAGAGGTGATAGAGAGGGCCTTTGACCGCCCCGTTCAGGGTTGTGAGTCGATTACGGCTGGGCAGGTAGGAAACGCCCGAACGGACTGCGTCTAAGAGGTGGTCGTCTGTGGAGATCGCCCGCGCTTTGGGGGGAGGCGTACTGGTGATGTATGATCGTTATGCGTTACGAGCCTGGTTCCGGACTGCGGAAAGACAACAGCGGGCGCGGCGACGCTGCATTATTCGGAGAGCGGCTCTGCGCTGGATCATCAGAGCTTTTGGCACTTAAGAAAGGACAGGACTGTGGACATCACCTGGTATGGTTTCTCCTGCTTTCGTCTGCGAGAGCGCCGCGTCACCGCGATCTGCGACCCTTTAAGCAGGAAGGCTACGGGCATCCAGTTGCCCAAGATGCAGGCCGATATTGTGACCATCAGTAGTGACTCGTCTGCCCAGGTCCAAGATACAGGTGTTGGCGGCGGGGAGCCGAAGATCCTGCGCCGCCCCGGTGACTACGAGGTGAAACAGGTGCTGGTGACAGGCCTGTCGACCTCCCTGAACGGTACACGCAACGTCGTCTTTTTTCTGGACTTCGACGGCCTGACAGTCGGTCATTTGGGAGAGCTGGGACAGGTCCCGGCCAGCGTCGGCGGGGAAGAGCTGGGCGATATCGACGTGCTGCTGGCGCCTGTGAGCGGACCGCACATTCCTGACGTTTCGCGTATTGCCGAGGTGATCAGCCAGCTGGACCCGCGCATCGTCGTACCGATGCAATACCGCCACGAGGATCTGCGCGGCGAGTTGTCTGAATCTTTGGAGCCGGTGGACCGCTTTCTCAATGAGTTGGGTATCAGCGATCCTGAAGTGACGGATACGCTCAAGCTGACGAAGAGCAGTCTGCCGGAGGAGACGCAGGTGGTGCTTCTGCGCCCGACTGGAGCGGCCCGCGCCGGATAGTTGCGGTTGCCGGTCCCTGGCAACCGTGTAAGACGCTTCGAATATTTCCTGTAACTACCAATCGATATGCAGTGCCCGTCTTGACCGGCCCTTCATCTCTGCCGACATTCGGGCTATCTGATCGCGTATTCGGTTGGCGGCAGCCACGTTGGTGGAGCGGCACTGCTGGAATGCGCACACCCGGTCGGAACTGCAGTTTTTGGTAGTCAGTTCTTAGTTTTCAGTGGAACACCAGTCGTGAGGGGAACACCGGAGATTAGCGGTCGATGGTCGGTGGTTCGGGGCGGCAAGTGGGGGAGGAGACACTGTTGGCTAGACACGCTGCTGGAGCCGCACGGCTGGAATGAGCACACAAGGTCGGTGAGCGATGGTTTTGTAGGGGGGCG
>MPML01000082.1 GCA_002238445.1 Caldilineaceae bacterium bin5 | reverse complement strand
AAATGATCGTGAGATCGCCCAGCTCCAACTCTGCCTTCCTGACTGGCCCAAGATTCTCAAATGTGAATTTCATTCCTGCACCCCTTCCCTGCTGTTTCAACGCGGCAATGTATCTGCAGGCAAATGATAATCAAGGAAATGGCAAAATACCAATGGAAGAAGCGCATAAAATACGTCAACACAGCCTTGCCATAGGGGGAAAGCGGCAGTATCGCCCAAAATGCTGACGCTTTACGAGGCTTGCCCTCTCGCCTTCGCCTGCTATTCACCCCGCCTGCGCTCACCTCTTGACTGACACCCCCACTGGATCGGAACAACATGCGCAGCCCCAATGTCTGGTCCGCGGCGATGAAAAATCAGACCGCATCCCTTAAGATCGCCTCTCCCATGGCCGCGGAAGTCGAACGAATCCGTCAACTCCCTCTGCCGCCGCCGCGCCGTACCGGCCCCTTTTCGCTTGACTCTCATGATCGGCCCTCATCATCTGCGCCCTCGTCATTCAATCCTTCAGCTATTCCGCACAGACCACGGATCAAAGAGGTCGGACGCCTCCCCCAAAATCACATCCCATTCCCCAAATTCCCTGACTCACGGTTCAGACTATCCCCAAAAAATCCAGTCGAAACAACCGGCGCCCACCAGCAGTGCCACTATCCCCTCAAATCACAGTCCACATCAGTACGCCCCCAGTCACAATCGAACCCTCCCGCACGCAACTCACCTGACGAAAACATATTCCCAGCCTACTCAGCCGTTCACCGAAAACTAAAAACTGGCTACTAAAAACTGCCGTTCGTTCCCCGCGTCTTTCTGTTGACGAAAACATATTCCCAGCCTACTCAGCCGTTCACTAAAAACTAAAAACTGACTACTAAAAACGGCCGTTCGTTCCCCGCGTCTTTCTGTTGACGAAAACATATTCCCAGCATACTCAGCCGTTCACTAAAAACTAAAAACTGACTACCAAGAACGGCCGTTCGTTCCCCGCGTCTTTCTGTTGACGAAAACATATTCCCAGCATACTCAGCCGTTCACTAAAAACTAAAAACTGACTACCAAAAACTGCCGTTCGTTCTCCGTGGAATGACCACATCCTGCCCCCGCAAACCTCAGATCTACCACCCCCAACCAACCCTAACCCCGCCCTTAACTAAAAACTAAAAACCAAAAACTAAAAACTGCCCTTAAGGAACTTTCCCCCCCACTCCGGCGTCATACCTTTTAATCGCATCTCATCTAAGCGATTCGAACATCCAGGCCTATATCCGGCCCATAACGTTCAAGAAAGGAAACCACCATGAATACCCAGCCTCGCCGGAATCGAAAGGTCCGCATAGCCGGCACAATCCTCATCGCCCTCCTGCTCACCATCGCCATCCTCCCCGGAGCCGCATTCGCGGAGCCCCCGCCGGTGGACGGTGACCCGCCGCCCCCTCCCCCCCCCCCGCCCCCCCCGCCGGGGCCCCGCCTGCGCGGCCCCCCCGCCGGTGGACGGTGACCCGCCGCCGACCAATCAGAACAACCCGCCGCCCAACCAGATCAACCCGCCGCCCAATCAGAACAACCCGCCGCCGACTAATCAGAACAACCCGCCGCCCACCAACCAGAACAACCCGCCGCCCACCAACCAGAACAACCCGCCGCCCACCGGCGGAGGCCAAGAGGAAACGTCAACATCTGACCCGCATCCCGACGCCCCCAGCACGCCCTCAAACGACTGCGTCGTCACGCACGCCGCCACACCTGCCCAGCTCTGCCCCGTAGCCGGCGGCCTCCAGTACTACTTCATCGGCGCTGACGGCAGCACCAGTATCGGGCCCTTCATCAGCCCCTTCAGCGACCTCGCCGCCCTCTACACCGCTGGCGCCGCCTTGCTCTACTCCGGTGTCAATCCCTTGACCGCCAAATCGGTCCAGATCCACTACCTGGCCTCCGATTCCAAAATTCGGGTCAGCACCTACTATCCCGATACCCAGTACGACACCGACAAGCCCTACACATTCACCGTCAACGGCAGCAACGCCGTCTCCATAATCGCCTGGTAACAGGAGCCCCCCCACAAAATCCGTTCCAGTTCAACCAATTGCGCCAGAGGAATCTTCCCCTGGCGCAATTCCCTTTCCCCCGCAGTCCCCCTGCCCTTCCCCTGCCCTTCCCCCCGCAGTTCACACAGCCGTAGTCATATCGTAGGCATATCGTCCACCAATGAGCCGTTCCCTCCCGCCAGCTCCTTTTCAGACGCCTTCGACTTCCCACTCGGCGTCATACCATGTACATGGCGCGAATCACTGTTTGACACGCCTTTCGTCTGCAGTGTATACTACTGACTTCAAAAGTGTACATGAGGGCATGAGCATTCTTGACCGCAACGCCCACAAGGAAACCGCCGCCTGGATGCAGATTCTCCGCCTCTTTCCGCCCAAACTGCCGCCGAATTCCGCCAAAACTGCCGTATCCTTTGACCGCTCGTAATCATTGACGCCCTTCCGGCTTATGGTGTACATTAGGACGAGAAAGAGAGTTGACGCCCTTTCGATTCATGATGTACAGTATCATTTGCAGTATCGCAGTAAAGAGTGGCGCGCATTCCGTTTTTAGTGTACAGTATCGGAATCGGATAGTTGACGCCTTTTCAGGTCATGATGTACAGTATCGTAAGTGAGAAAACTGTTGAGGAATACCCTTTCCGCACGGTCGTTCTTAAACTCTCAGTCTTTTTTGGTTCGTAAAGGAGAATTTCATGTTCCATAGGAAGCGACTCAAGCTGGCAGTCGTGGTGTTGCTTGCCCTGTTGCTGACGGTTGCGTTGGCGCCAGTTGCAGCCGCGCAGCCCCCGCCAACGCTCGATCCCGAAGGCGGGGGCGGTGGCGGGGAAAATACGGGATCAACAAACGCGCCGCCCGGAGACACTGCCAACCCCCCGCCAACCAATGGCAACGGCGATAACGGCAATATGGGCAACGGCGATAACGGCAATATGGGCAACGGCGATAACGGAGGCAACGGCGATAACGGCGACATGATGAAGCCGATGATGCCGCCCGCCAACTGGCCGCCCCCCAACGCCATCGTGAATCACGCCGCCACGCCCATCCAGATCAGCTCGCTCGAAGGTGGGCTCCAGGTCTACTTCATCGCCGCCGACGGCGCCGCCACCAACGGCCCCCTGCTCAGTACGCTCGACAAACTGGCCGAAATGCATCCCGGCGGCGCTGCCGTCCAGCTCTTCAGCGGGACCAATCCGGGAACGGGCAAACCGGTTACTATCCAATACCTGCCCGACGCCAAGTTGCTTCACGTCAATACCTTCTACGCGGACAAACCTCCGCACGACTACAACAAAGCCTACATATTCACCGTTGATGCCGACCATTCAGTCAATCACGAACGATGGTAGGCCACCTCAAAACAGGAGAACGAACAATGAAGCAAAAATCTGTTGGATTGACGCTGAGGGCGTTGATACTCGCCCTGGTGCTCAGTTTGGTGGCTGGGACACCCGCCCTGCCGCCATTTGAAGGCGTGGCCTACGCGCAGAGTTCCGGGCTGCAGGCGTCCGTAGCGCCGGACAATAGCAGCGTGACCCTCACCTGGAACGCAGTATCCGGCGCCGACAGCTACGAAATATGGAGAGGCGAAGTCGCAAACAATGTCGCCGATTGGGGCACCTCGGCCTACGCCACCGTGGACGCGCCGGCGGTTACCTACACCGATAATAGTGTCACCGCCGGCGCCACCTACGCCTACGGCGTCCGCTCGGTGACCGGCGGCACGGCCGCAGGCTGGACCGGCCCCTACCCGAACGTGATGATCGGCGGTGGCACAGCCGCGCCGACCGCCATGCCGACCGTGACCGTGGCCGCTGACGGCACGACCGCCGCCGATATCTCGTGGACCAACGTAGCCGGCGCGACCAGCTACCAGATACAGTATTGGCGTTCGGACTGGGATAGTACAGATCCCTGGATGCTCATTTCCGGTAACCAGACGTCGCCCTACAAAGACACCGGCCTCACCCCGGGCATTACCTACTACTATGTCGTTCGTGGCAACAACGACGGTGGCATGGGACCCTGGTCGAGCTGGCGGACCGACGGCAGCACCGTTACGCTGCAGGCCACGACGCCGGTGCCGACGCTGTCCGCCGAGCGCGTAGATCGCACCACCGTCCGCCTCGAATGGACACCGACCACCGGTGCTGCGAGCTACGATGTGCAGCGCAGGAAAATCACGACCGACGAGCAGGATCCTCCTGTGGCAACGACGGGTTCTTGGGAGTCCCTGGCAAGCCAGACTGCGATCACCTACACTGACAGTGCTGCCAACTTTGTTCCAACTGTCTCCTCAAGCGTCATGTACGAATACCGGGTACGGGCGATCGATGGCAACGGAACCGCCGGTACGTGGTCGAACGTCGTGAGTAGGTCAATCCCCAAACGTGGCGCGATTGTGGGTACTCCGGGAGGCGTAGACGCTAGGGCACTCAGCGATAGCAGCATTCGGGTCTCTTGGAATGTAGTCACCGGTGCTGACCACTATCAACTCCAGTGGAAGACCGCTGAACGCGGCTATTCTAATCCCATCACAACAGAGGCCCTCTTCTATGAACACCCAGGGCTGAGCCCGTCAACACAATACACCTATCAGGTACGGGCTGTAGACGTCAACGGAGCGGGCGACTGGTCGATTGCCGCGTCAACGAGGACTCGCAGTCCCGGCACTTCTGGCTTGCAAATGCCCAAGGTGATGGGCCTGATGGTGATGGACGCGACCTCAAACCACGATTCCGCTGGGCGCAGCGCTAAACTGACATGGAATGCGGTGTCAGACGCCACCCACTATGAAATCCAGCGGTATGATCCAAGCACCGCTGCCGGATGGCAAGATCTGGCAGAAACCCCCGTCGACGGTGTGACCCGCATAACGAAGGCGATGGCGAAGTCGCCACCGACCTATACGGACGAATTCGCGTCAGGTGCGCCCGGTATGACCTATTTTTATGTGGTCAGCGCTGTGAATTCAGGTCCCGACGAGCTGACAAGCAGTGACGAAGGAGGCGCAGATACTAACGACGACGATAACGACATGGGCGATTGGTCCGACCACAAGAGTGTTACCTTTAAGGATCTCAAGCCTGAAAATCCGGGTACCTTGTCTGCAGAGATGACGACAGGGACCTCGATCTGGATCTCTTGGTCCCAGCCGCCGGCGGTGGCAGATACCTCCGGAACCGCGACATCATGGACGCTCCAGTGGCGAACCGACGACACCTCCACCTGGAGCAATATTCCCGTAACTGGCAGGATGACGCACCATCACACTGGGTTGAGCGCAGATACGGCTTATCGCTACCGCGTGCGAGCTGAAAACTCAGGTGGCTCATCTCCCGGCTACTCCCCCGCGGGAACAGAAGGTATAAGGGTGGAGCTAGGCAACAGGCTGACACCGCCGACTGGCCTGAGAGCGATCGATGCAACAACGGGAAGTCCTGGTTCTGAGGTTGCGACAATCAAGGTGTCATGGAATGCGGTACGGGGCGCCAGCGGCTATGAAGTTCAGCGCTTCAACACTGCCGATAACATGTGGGGTGACTTTGCACTCTCGGCTGATGGAGCCGAATCTATCGACGATCCGGCGACGACAATGATCAATAATAGTGGCGCCAATGTTGCGGCCAGCATGACCTACCTCTACCGCGTGAGAACGGTGAAAGATCAGATCATGAGCGTTTGGTCTGCACCCGTTAGTGGCACGACCAGGGATCCGATAACGACTGCAGACGCACCGGTGCTGGTAGCGACCGCGACGGGGATGTCCATGATCCGCCTCTCCTGGAGAGCGGTGGACGGGGCAATGAATTATGAAGTGCGGTACGCGGCGGGCGACCATGACGCCGACGCCCTCGGACTCCTAGACCCGAGGCCGATGACGCTGCCTGGAAGCTACAGGCACTACGTCAGTCTCAACCTGACACCCGGGAAGCAGTACAGTTACCAAGTGCGTGCTGTATTTGGCCCGAAGGTTATGACGGGTTGGTCAAACGTGGTAATGCCGTGGACCAAACCGGGCAAGGCGGACTTGACCACGTCGAACGAGACCGTTTCATCCATAACCCTTAAATGGAACGCCGTGTCTTGGGGCGACGGCCACTTGGATACTGCTGATGGTAGTAACTATCAGATACAGCGGCGGAAAGACCGAACCGGCGATTGGATGACGTTGACGTTGACGGCTACCACCTGCGATGAGGCAATGAACAAGTGCGAATTCATGGATGGTCACTCCGATCCTGACAATGATGATGCACTCGAAAAGAGCACGGTTTACTATTACCGCATTCGCGCGGTCTCGAGTAGTGAGACCGGCAGTCTCAAGAGCTACTGGGACTACACTAACACGGTTACACCGGCCAACTAGCTGGCGGCCCGCTCTGAACCTTGCCTTCCCAGTGTTCAGATTGCAATGAGCAGAAGATGCGTCCTGGCCCCGTGCCAGGGCGCATCTTTTACCGAATTCTAGGAATAGGAGGAGCACATGAACGGACGCAAACGCTTCAGATGGGCGTCCATCGTCATACTGACGCTTTTACTGACAGTTGCTCTGGCGCCGGCGGCGGCTGCGCAGGACCCCCCGCCCGTGGATGACCCGACCAATAATAATGGTGGCGCCGGCCAGAATACCGGCGCCAACAACCCGCCGCCCACCGGCGGCACGCAGAACCCGCCGCCCACCAACGGCAACGGCGGATCGCAGAACCCACCGCCCACCAATGGCAATGGTGGCAATGGTAACAACGGTGGCGGTGGCATGATGGCGCCCAGCTGGCCCCCCTCCAATATGATCGTCACCCACGCCGCCACCCAGGTCCAGCTCGCGCCCGTCAACGGCGGCCTCCAGGTCTACTTCATCGCCCCCGGCGGCGTCGGCCACTCCGGCCCCTGGATCGATACCTTCGCCAGTCTCGCCACCCAGTATCCCACCGGCGGCGCTATGACGCTCTACACCGGTACCAACCCCGGCACCGGCAAACCCGTCACCATCTACTACCTGGCCAGCGAAAAGAAGGTCCGCGTCAGCACCTACTACCCCGACACCCAGTACGACGTCAACAAGCCCTACGTCTTCACCGTAGACTCCGGCCACAACGTCGTCCACGACCAGTGGTAGCCCGCATCAACATTGGCCCTGCCCCCTTGGGCCCCCAGATGCCAACATAGAAACACCAGGCGCCCCGGCCGCTCGCCGGGGCGCCTTCCCTCTCCCCACCGCAGATCAACAAAAAGATTCCCTCCGCCGGCAAGAGGGATGTTCGGGAATTATATACTTAGTGCAACAAGCTTACTTTGGGAACGTAATCTGTCTGGGCTGAAAGACAAAGCCCGCCAGCATAGCAGCTGGCGGGCTTTGGTTTATTGGTAAAGGGGCGGGTTTACTCCTCATCCTCCGGGATGAAATAATCATGCCCGGCTGTGTAATGGGGAACAAGATCTAGAAGAAGCCTATCGTCGTCAGTTAGATGAATTTGGAAACGGACACCATGTATTGCAAGGAATTCGTTAAAGTCCATGACTTGATGCCCCTCTTGCTCTTGGGGCCTGACTACGACATAAAGCTTAGCTTCTCTTGAAAAGACCACATACGTTCTTTTCTCAGAATCGCTCATCTGTGGTCTTATTCATGTTTGGGGCAGACCACTGTTAAATCGTATGGAACAGTCTGCCAAATGATTCTCTCTTCGGGGTTATTGTCGGTGTCCGGTCTTATTCGGACGAGTTTGAAATTGCCGCACAGTTGACAACGATACCAAGTCATATGACCATTGGTGTTGTGATTTTGGTCGGGCGGCGGTTCACTCTCTACAAACCTATGCGATGTGACCTCTTCAGGCCAATCAAGTTCCAGAAACCCGGCCACGGGTCCGGTTTGCATGATTCCCTCCAGGGGTACTTCGTTTCTACGCCAATTCCTTTCTGCGTTCTTCTGCCTTCCGCTCTGCCGCCCGCACTAGAGCTTGGGCGACTTCCTTGGATTTAGCAGGAATAGGTTCCATCGTCTTTGTAGAAGGCCGCCCTCACCTTCTCTTTGGCTTCTTAAGTGTTGTCCACGCCGTTTGCATTCTCATTCCTCCAGATTCAATGTGTGAAAAGGATATCGTTGCAATGGGGGAGAGGGGCTCCCAGCCAAGGGATATATGCTACTATACTGAACAAATGTCATGTTGCAAAATGCGTGTCGCGCAGTCATTGAGGTTTTTTTGGGGGGCTGTCAGGATTCTCAATAGGTGCAAGAATAGACCAATTGTGCTAAAATAGGAGATGCTGACCAGAGTAAATGAGGGCTTTTCAAGCCCGCAAATAGCGCCCCGACTATGTCTGTACACGACCAAAAGCCGCAGGACGTTCTCAGCGTCTTCGAGTTCTTCGAAATGCTGCCCGACGAGCAATCCGCTATCGAGTTCATCGAATCGGTACGTTGGCCTGACGGCGTAGTTTGCCCTCGTTGTAAATCAGCCCGCGCGAAGAAGATCGCTAACCAAAAACGATACAACTGCAACGACTGTCGACGCCAGTTCTCCGTGCGCACTGGAACCGTCTTTGAGAACACCAGAATCCCGCTCAGAAAGTGGCTGTACGCCCTCTACATGATCCAGACAGCCCGCAAAGGCATCTCCAGCATCCAATTGAGCAAAGAGCTTGGAATCACTCAGAAAGCGGCCTGGTTCATGCTACATCGCATTCGTGAAGCGATGGATCCCGGGCTGGAGTTGCTCACCGGTGAGGTTGAAGTCGATGAAGCCTGATGTTCTCCACGACCCCCCGCCTCCCACCGCGGCCCAAAAAAGGCAGTCTTCCGCCCCCCTCCGCGGACAAAAAGCTGTACGCCGCGTCCTCGGCAGTTCACTAAGAACTAAAAACTGACTACTAGGAGTCGTTGACATTTCAATGAAGCTGGCAAGGTCCGCACAATCGAAAGCGGGGAAGTGGGGGAGCAGACGATATCCGGCCATGCCCGTGGACCCAGCGCCCTATCGTTTCTCATGGAGATCCCAAATGAGTCCACGAGCTTGCGAGTGTCAATGGAGCGAGTGAGACGCCTGCGATGCCAGGCCACAGCCCGTGCGAAAAGTCTTGGTTTCAAAATGGACGCACATGAGTTCCCCATTTTCATATAATATTTGCATTATTGTTGATAAGCGATGCCCTGACTCTTGAAAAATTTTTCTCGCAAACGCTCGTAAACTCTCGTGGATCTCTCGTAAACGCTCGTACGAGCGTTTACCTGTTCACGTACGAGCGCCCGACCTGTGTTCAGGGAGCGTCCAGCCCGGCTTTTCCTGCAGTTACACTGAAACTGAGTCTCTTCGGCCCGCTTTGAAAACCTGCTTTTTCACCGAACGCAGCCGGAAGAGCTTGCCTTCTCGACACACCTCGAAAATGTCAACGAGCCCTAAGCACCACTTAGCCAAGGTGACGAGTTATGCCGATTCAGTCTTCATTCCGTCGCCTGCGGTTCTTTGTCTTCATTTGGCCGTATCCAATCGTCTTTTTCTGCACTTCTACTACGAGATGGTCCGAAAGAGAAATGAGGTCCGGAAGATACACCAATTTCTCCGCTATTGTCGCCGTTCTCTGCTGCCACGACGACGGAAGCAACCAGGCCGGCGTCAGTTCCACTCTCCCCGATGACCCCGACCGCTTCTCCGCCGGCCTCGACGATGGCCTCTCCACCAGCCCCTGCGATGGCGCCGATGACTTCACCACCAGCCTCGACGATGGCTCCCAAGATGGCCCCGATGATCTCCCCAAGGAATTCTCCAATGGGTTCCGCAATCGCGGCAACAACCAAAGTACCGATTCCACCCAGCACCGCTATAATTGGCTCTTCCATCTTGTATCTCCTTGATCTGGCCGGGGGCCTGCCTATTCTTGCGTTCTCTAAACCTACATCTACAGATTTCAGGAGACTTAGCCTCTCTTCATGAATCTTGGCTGACCGGGCACTGACACCACGCTGACAAAAGCACCAACCAAAAGCGTTAGAGCATAAAGCCTATGCAGGAAAGCCTTTACACTTCGGGACACAGTATCCCGAAGTTGGGTGTGTTGAGTTTTCGCTGTGTAACACGGCTGACGAAATTAGTCGAAAATTCGTGTGCAGTCGAGTCAGTATTTCCCACAGAAAAAAGTGACTTCCCTAACCGTCCGCGAACCGGAATGATGTTCTTCGCGCTCCTTCGCGCCTCTTCGCGGATCAACAGAAGCAGTTAAGCCGTTCTCCGTGACCCTCCGTGGATCAAAAGCAAAAAGATGTACTTCGTGCCCCTTCGTGGATAGAACAGGTCTTGCCGTGGATATCCCGGTTCAGGCAAACGTCAACGAGCCCCAAAAGACCGCCCTTCCGCCCTCCGCGGCCAAAAGCAGTTCTCCGCGCCCACCGCGGCCCAAAAAAGGCAGTCTTCCGCCCCCCTCCGCGGACAAAAAGCTGTACGCCGCGTCCCCGGCAGTTCACCAAAAAACTAAAAACCGACTACCAAAAACTGCCCTTCCGCACCCTGCATACTAGGCAGTTCACCAAAAACTAAAAACCGACTACCAAAAACTGCCCTTCCGCCCCCTGAGTACTTGGCAGTTCACCAAAAACTAAAAACCGACTACTAAAAACTGCCCTTCCGCCCCCTGCGTACTTGGCAGTTCACTAAAAACTAAAAACTGACTACCAAAAACTGCCCTTCCGCCCCCTGCGTACTTGGCAGTTCACTAAAAACTAAAAACTGACTACCAAAAACTGCCGTTCCGCCCCTCCGCGTCCTCCGCGGACAAAAAAGCAGTGCTCCGCGCCCCGGCAGTTCACTAAAAACTAAAAACTGACTACCAAAAACTGCCGTTCCGCCCTTCCGCCCCTCCGCGGCCAAAATCAAAACAATTCGCTATCCCCTATTGACACCTCCCCCCTCTATGGTGTAACCTTGTACGCGCGTTTCACCGTGTTTCATGACAATTACGTCAAGTTGGAAAAGAATAGGAGAGTTCCATGTTCCATCGGAAGCACCTCAGGTTGGTAACCGTCACCACTATCGTCCTGTTACTGACGGTCGCCTCGACCTCGCTGGCCGCCGCCCATTCGCCGCTGTCAGACGACATCCGCCGCACCCCCCCGCCCATACCGGGTAACAATGGCAACGACGGAAGCTCGAACCCCCCCCCCGGTGGCGGAGGCGCGCCTCCCGCAACCGGAGGCGGAGGGACGCCCTCAACCGGCGGCGGAGGCGTATCGCCCCCCGCGACCGAGAACGGGCTGATTAGACCCGTGATCTACCCTTGGCCGCCCCCCAATGCCATCGTCCTCCACGCCGCCACGCCCATCCAGCTCAGCCAGGCCGGCACCGGCCTGCGCGTCTACTTCATCGCCCGCAACGGCAACAGTACAATCGGTCCCTTCTTCGACGAATTCGGCATCCTCGCCCACAACTATCCCAACGATCCTGTCACCCTCTACACCGGCAGCAATCCCGGCACCGGCAAACCCGTCACCATCGACTACCTGCCCGCCCAAAACAAGCTCCGCATCAGCACCTTCTATGCCGACAGACCGCCGCACGACATCGACAAACCCTACGTCTTCACCGTAGACGCCAACCACAGCGTCAACCACGAACAGTGGTAATCCCTCGCTGCCCGCGCCGCGCAATGAACCGCCATCAGCCTGCAAACAACCCGCAAACAACCTGTAGAGGTGCCCCTTGTGGGCGCCCCTATGGGCAACGCCGCCAGACCGCCGCATAACATCGACGCCCCCTGCCGCAAACAGCAAGGGCGCCCCTTGTGGGTGCCCTTGCCTCGTCACCGCCGGCCGCTTCCAAATCAGACATGAACAAGAACTGGGCGACCTGCCTGAGTTCCCGATTTTGGGTCAATAGGAAAATACAACACAGAAAGAGAGGAACAGAAATAGGACTGAACTGCTCGCCCTGTCCTGGCCACAAATGACCAGGGCCTCCAGGCAATTCTCCGCAAACCACGCTGCCGCAACTAAGTACGCCTGTTCCGCAAGCACCCGCAAAAAAAGATTCGATTCCCCTGTGCCTATCACCGCGCCCCGCCGCGGATCAAAAGAGCAGTTGCCGTTCTCCGTGTTCCTCCGCGCCCCTCCGCGGATCAAAAAAGATGTTGCCGTTCTCCGCGCCCCTCCGCGGATCAAAAGAGCAGTTGCCGTTCTCCGTGTTCCTCCGCGTCCTCCGCGGATCAAAAAGCAGTTGCCGTTCTCCGTGTCCCTCCGAGTCCCCGGCAGTTCACCAAAAACTAAGAACTGACTACCAAAAACTGCCGTTCATTCTCCGCGCCCCTCCGCGTCCTCCGCGGATCAAAAAGCAGTCGCCGTTCTCCGCGTCCCTCCGAGTCCCCGGCAGTTCACTAAAAACTAAAAACTGACTACTAAAAACTGCCCCTACGCCCCTCCGAGTCCCCGGCAGTTCACTAAAAACTAAAAACTGACTACTAAGAACTGCCCCTACGCCCCTCCGAGTCCCCGGCAGTTCACTAAAAACTAAAAACTGACTACTAAAAACTGCCCCTACGCCCCTCCGAGTCCCCGGCAGTTCACTAAAAACTAAAAACTGACTACCAATAACTGCCGTTCATTCTCCGCGCCCCTCCGCGTCCTCCGCGGATCAAAAAGCAGTTGCCGTTCTCCGCCCCCCTCCGCAGACAAGCCGCCCTTCCCCCTGCCCTTCCCCCTGCCCTTCCCCCTGCCCTTCCCCTGCCCTTCCCCCTGCCCTTCCCCCTGCCCTTCCCCTCAAATCTGTCCAATTCTCCCGTTCTGTGGTAAAACTGCGAACAATCGGCGCGTCTGCACCGTCTCTATTGACGAACATGCCGAACACAACCAGATTCGCGATGTATCCATCCAGGACCCGTACCACAAGCGCCCCGTCTTGTTGCATCCACCGGATCGCGGCCGTGGCGACCATGGCCGTCGCCATCCTTCTGCTCTCTGCCTCCACCGCCCGCGCCGCCGTACCCGCCTCAGTCTCCGACGACCAACCGCGCCAGGCCTCAGACACCACCCTGGCCCCCCCTGCACTCACCGCCCAAGCCCGCACCGGCGCAATCGAACTGCGCTGGGATCCCGTGCCCGGCGCCGTCCGCTACCAGCTCAAAGTCTGGTGGGACCCTCTGCCCGACTGGCTGCCTATAGCAGGGGACAACCTCACCGCCACCACCTTCACCCACACCGGCCTTACCCCCGGCAGGAAATACTACTACACCATCCAAGCCGTCAACGCCGCCGGCCAGACCAGCGGCTGGCAGCAGGACTTCGCCTCGCAAACCGTCCCCGCCGCGCCTGACGACTCACTGCCGTCGCCCACGCCCACGCCGGCACACACCCTGACGCCGGTCGCATCCCTCTCCCCGACCGCGACGCCAACGCCAACGCCAACGCCAACCGCGGTCGCATCCGCCCTCACGCCGCCTGTGCTGACCGCCCAGGCCCGCAGCGGCGCCATCGAGCTGCGCTGGGATCCCGTGCCCGGCGCCGTGCGCTTCGAACTCATGGTCTGGTGGGATACCCTGCCCGACTGGGAACCGCTTGGGGGAGACAATCTCATCGCCGCCTCCTACACCCACGCCGACCTTGCCGCCGGCAGGGAATATTTCTACACCATCCAGGCCCTCAACGCCGCTGGCCAGACCAGCGGCTGGCAACAGGACTTCGCCTCTGCCACCGTCCCCGCCGCGCCCGCTAACACGCAACCGTCGCCGACACCTACCCCGACGCCGGTCGCATTCCCCTCGCCAACCCCGACTGCGAAGCCGACGCCAACTTCACCACCGGTCGCACCTCCCCTCACGCCCCCTGTGCTGACCGCCGCAGTCCGAGAGAACGCGATCGAACTGCGCTGGGACCCCGTGCCCGGCGCAGTCCGCTACCAACTGGAGGTATGGTGGGATCCTCTGCCCGAATGGCAACCCATAGGAGGAGACAGTCTCACCGCCACCTCCTACACCCACACCGGCCTTATCCCTGGCAGGAAATACTACTATACTATCTTCGCCGTCAACGCCGCCGGCGAAATGAGCGACTACCAACTGGATTTCGCCTCGGCAACGATACTCGAAACGCCTGTTACACCCCAGCAGGTGGCGCCTCCCCCCGCCTCCCTCGAACTCGACCCGTACTACCGCAAATACCTCGACGCCGGCGGCATTCCCGTCGTCGCCTCCTCCCATGTCGATGATGCGGAACTCTATCACGCCCGCGATATCATCGTCGCCATGCTCTCCGACCGCCCCGACATTCTCGCCGCAATGGTCGCCAACCGCTTCCGCGTCATCATATATGAAGACGACGGCTGCCGGGGCCCCTTCCAGGTACCCGAACTCAGAGACGACCTCCCGCCCGGCCGCTGCACCAACACTGTCGGCCTCGCCACCATACAAGGTATCGCCGACAGATTAACGGGCCAGGTGCTGCTCGTAATCGAAGCCATCGGAGTGGCGCCGGCATTCCTGCCCTACTGCAACTTCATCTTTGTCCACGAATTCGCGCATCTCGTCGATTACACGCTCTCATACCGGCTCCCCGGCTCGACCGTCTTCGATCCAGGTTTCTTTTCACGCGTCGAGAGCGCCTACAACGCCGCTATCGCCGCCGGCCTCTACCAGGACGCCTACGCCGCCACCAATCCCCGCGAATACTGGGCCGAAGCCGTCACATTCTGGTTTCTGCCCGACATGTTGACCGGCCTCGTCCGGACGCCCGCCCACGTCTCAAAACTCGCCCACTACGATCCCCGCGCTGTCAGGCTGGTTGAAGAAGTGTTCCGCAACGCCTCCCTGCCCGCCTGTAATCCTGTCTTTTTCAGACTGCTGGGGACCGTAACCGGCCCCGACGGACAGCCGCTTGCCGGTGTCACCGTCCTGACCGATGTACGCGCAGTCCCTGACCTCTCCCCCAACTTCTGGCGCTTCTCTGAGGAAACCCTTCCCACGCGCGCCGGCGGCGAATTTGTCGTTACCGTAAGCAAACCCAAGCTGGCAAGGTTCCAAAGGATCGTCCGCCAGGAATCCGGAAAAACCAACCTTGCCTTCCACCTCATCTTGGGCGTCGCCAGCGCCGAATCCCGCGCCTGTCCCGCCGGCTACCTCAGCCGCGCCAGCGGCAAAGTGGAGAACATACCCTCCCGCAGCGCCGCCCAATTTGCCATCCCAAGGGCCGACCTCTCCGGCATTTCCCTCACCCTCGCCCCCAACTTCGTCTGGACCCAACCGGCATGCCTCACATCCAACGGCCCCCTGCCAATAGACCAGAACTAGCCTCCCTCGACATCCGCACAAGACCGTACCAAAAACTGCCCCAACGCCCCTCCGCGTCCCCGGCAGTTCACCAAAAAACTGAAAACTGACTACCAAAAACTGCCCCTCCGCCCCTCCGCGTCCCCGGCAGTTCACCAAAAACTGAAAACTGACTACCAAAAACTGCCCCTCCGCCCCTCCGCGTCCCCGGCAGTTCACTAAAAACTGAAAACTGACTACCAAAAACTGCCCCTACGCCCCTCCGCGTCCCCGGCAGTTCACTAAAAACTGAAAACTGACTACTAAAAACTGCCCCTACGCCCCTCCGCGTCCCCGGCAGTTCACCAAAAACTGAAAACTGACTACCAAAAACTGCCCCAACGCCCCTCCGCGTCCCCGGCAGTTCACCAAAAACTGAAAACTGACTACCAAAAACTGCCCCTCCGCCCCTCCGCGTCCCCGGCAGTTCACTAAAAACTAAAAACTGACTACTAAAAACTGCCCCTCCGCCCCTCCGCGTCCCCGGCAGTTCACTAAAAAACTGAAAACTGACTACTAAGAACTGCCCTTCCGCCCCCCTGCGTACTTGGCGGTTCACCAAAAAACAAGAAACTGACTACCAATAACTGCCGTTCGTTCTCCGCGTCCCCGGCAGTTCACTAAAAACTGAAAACTGACTACTAAAAACTGCCTTTCCGCTGTATTCATATGGTATAGTGTGGAGCAACAACGACCGGGCAAAAATGGGACCGGGCATGAGAATAGGCGAGTTGCTTTGGCCTCAGGACAGGATTGATCACATTGCGCGACACGGCATTACAACTGATGAAGTCGAAGAGGTATGCTTCGGTCGCCCACTGGTCCAACGTGCGAAATCCCGGGGTCAAAACCCAGTCTATTATATTTTGGGACAAACAGACACGGGCCGATTTCTGTTCTGTGTAGCAATCCGGTTTCCTGGTGGCCGGGGACTCCCTGTCACCGCCCGACCGATGACCGGTAGGGAAAGAAGGCGATATAGACAGTGGAGGAACAGGTGACCCCCCCAAAAATCCTGCAGACCGATTCGATCCGGGAGCTCGCTGACTTCTGGGATTCAAATGACTTAACCGACTTCGATGCCGAACTGGAAGAAGTGGACGAGCCGGTCTTTGACCGTCAAACAACCGTCACGGTTAGTCTGGCGCCGGATGAATCCCGGACTGTCAGAGCGCTTGCCCGGGCAAGCGGCATCTCCCATGCGCAGCTGATTACCCGGTGGATTGTCGAACGCATTCAGGCCTCCTCGCGATCGGTGACCTGACACCTTTCTTCGACCTCCAGGCCGCCCTGGCAGAACGCCTCTGGCGAGCGCATACCCACAGGCGCCAAACGCGCCGCCCGCGAAAGTGATAGGGCCAACCGGCCCCCGGCGTTTCCGCGTGCGCACGGCATCACCCCGCAAAACGGCCCGGCCGACTAACGCCCCCTTCCTCCATCCCCGTCACCTGGCCCTGGCCGACCCTTCCCCCTCAATCAAGGTCAAGAAATCCCCATCCCCCAAACCACAACAACCCCCCCCCCGCCGCAAGGGCCGTTCTCCAAAATCTTCCCCATCCAGTAATCCAAAAATCCCCGTACCCCCGCGGACAAAAAGGTTTTTGCAGTTCTCCGTGCCCCGCCGTGCCCTCCGCCGACAATAAGCAGTTCCCTAAGATCATCCCCACCCAAAAATCCGAGAATCCCCGTCCACCGTCGACAAAAAGGCTTTTGCAGTTCTCCGTGCCCCTCTGTGTCCTCCGCGGACAAAAAAGGCAGTTCTCCACCGCGGCCCCCCGGTCCCATCCACCCCCAACGCCGCCACCGCCACCGCCTGAATCACACCGAATCACCTGACTCCCCCCAAACTGCGGTTCAAACATTCCCCAATCATTTCAAGGGTTGACAAACATCCAATTCTCGTGTACAATTACCATTAGGCTGACATCAAGATGCTCAACCCGCGATGCCAGCCCCAACTGAATCCCAGGACCCCCTGTCGCTCTCCGGTTCGGGCCCCGTCGTCCGCACCAGTGGCAAACACAGGCGCTCCGCTTCCTTCCCGGCACCGCCGCGCGAGTAATTTCCCTCGCCCCGCACCGCCGCCAGCAAGTGGGCGCTTTTTTATTGCCCGCCCACAGGGAAAAAACACCATGAACGAATTTCAAACCCCGGCGACGGTCGACCAACTTTTCCAGGAAATGATCGAAAACGCCCCAGATTTGCTCGACAACTACCCAACCCTGGACGACGCCCTTGAGCAGCTCGACAGCCAGCCCCAACCATGTGATCGGCAACCCGGCGAACCGCTCGACCGCTACCGCTGGTTCCAAATCTACCTCACCCTCCCACCGCCGCGCCGCCACAAACGCGTCGCCGAAATCGTAGGCCTCAGACCCAACACCAGGCGCATCGCAAAGGCCGCCCATCAGTGGCGCTGGCAAGAGCGCCTCACCGCCTCAGACCGCCCCGACAACGGATTCCCCGCCCTCCGCAATGAGTGGCGCGCCCAGCTGCTCAGAGAGACCGCCTACATAGCCCACTTCTCCGGCCTGGAGGACACCTCCCATGCCTTGTCCGCCGCCGCAATCGCTGACCTGGACCAAGCCGCAGCGCGCAAGCGGCTGGGCCCCCTCATCCAGTATCAGCGCGCGCTCCTCAATCTCATGGAACCCCGCCGCAAAGAGAAAGACGTGACGCTGAATATAAACGAAAGCCGGCTCCACGGTATGGTCCTGGACAGAAGAGTCGTAATTGCCGATAAACTGTTCAGACTGCAGTACGAAGCGGCTTTCGGCCCCACTGACTGGCCATACGATCCCATAACGGACGGCCCCAACCGCCAGCCGGAAGAGGACCCTCCCGAAACGGAACTCTGGAGCCAGCAGCCTGGTGAAACGGATCAGCACTTCCACTGGTTCCGCATCTACCTGAGCCTCCAGTTCTTCCAGTCCACCGCGCAAGTGGCCGCCATGGCCGGCATACGCCAAAAATCCACGCTCGCCAAGATCGCCAGCAAATGGAACTGGCAGGATCGCGCCGCCGCCTTCGACGCCTGCCACGCCAATGACCCGCTCGCACGTGTCGAGCTGCGACTGCACCTCCTCCACGACAAAGCCTTTGAATCGCATCTCCGCGGCCTGCTCGACGCAACCAGGGCCCTCGAAACAGCCGCGATCGGCCGCTTGGTGCAGGCAAAAGCGCGCCAACACCTCTCGCCTCTCCTGCACCGACAGCGCAGCTTCCTGCAATCCTTCTGGCGCCAGTACCAGGCCATCGAAGGCAAATCCGCCGACGAACACCGCCAGCTTCACCTCGCCTCTCTGGTCGAAAAAAAGGCCGTCCAAATGCTTAGAGACGAGGAAGCAGATGAAAGGGAAAACAAGATTCTTGAGCGTCTTTACGGCTCTAAGGACGACAAGGAATGAAGCCGCAATCAGGAAACGCCCAACTCTCGCAGCGCCCCGCCCAGGCGCCTCTCGTAAAGAAACTTGACCCTCCTCCCCCGTATCGGTCACGGTTTTTGCCTTCAGGAACATTTGTGCCATACTTGGTGTCTGGGGTCTCCCTGTCGGCACTTCGTAGCAACCGTCTAAGCCGCTGCACACGCTGACAGCCGCCCACCCGTAACGCCGGCCCGCTCCCACCAGCCGCCCGGCCCGTTCATTTTGCCAATTTGACCTTCGACCCATGCACCGCCAACAGCACTATACAACCCGCATACCCGCCCTATCCACTATCCACTATCCACCATGACCGACAAAGACCTCCAATCCCTCCGCCAAGCCGCCAAAGCCGGCGCAACCTGGAAGGACCTCGCCGCCATCATCGGCGTCACCGACCGCACCCTTCGTCGCTGGCGCGAAGAAATCGAAGAAGAAGAAGAACACCCCGACGGCTACTTCGACGGCGTTGAACCCGAAGACCGGCGTCCCGCGCCTGACGACGCCGCCCAAATCCTTGCCGCCGTCCACGCCGGCCGCGCCGAAGGCCGCCAGGAGCTCATCGACCTGATCCGCCAGCAGGCCGTCGAAAAAAAAGACCTCCGCACCCTCCTCGCCCTCCTCAAACGCATGGACAATATGGACAAATAGCCGCCAAAACACAAATTCCGCCCCAAAAAACGCCTCCGAGCGGACAAAGCGGACATATCTATGACTAAACGCATAAAAACGCCCCCTTACCCCTGGCCCCCGCAGTTCCCCCGCAGTTCCCCTGCACTTCCCCCTGCACTTCCCCCTGCCCTTCCCCTGCCCTTCCCCTGCCCTTCGCATTCTGATAATTCGAGAGTAAGAACATGACCAACCCTGACCTCCCCGCAACAAATGGCGAATCCAACTCCGATCCCCAACCGTGGGAACGGCAAGCCGGCGAGCCCCTCGACCGCTACAGATGGTTCCAGGTCTATATCTGCCTTCCCCGCCCCCGCACCTTCAAGGCCGTCACCCACATCGTCGGTCTCAAGCCCGCCAGCAAACTGGTCCCCAGGACCGCCCGTCATTGGCGCTGGAAAGAACGCGCCGCAGCCACCGACGACCGGCAGACCGGCTTCCCTGCCCTCCAGGCCGAATGGCGCCGGCAGTTCATCAGCGAGATAGCCTATCAGTCCCGCTTCATCTCCCTGGCGGAAACGACCCGTGCTCTGGCCGGCGCCCAAATCAATGCAATGGATCGGGCCGGCGCGCGCAAGCATTTCAACACCCTCCTCCAGCATCAGCGTGGTCTCCTCCGCCTCGCCGCTCCCCACGAAGACGGCGCCCGCGACAAGGACGAGGACGACCGCCAGCAAAGGCTGGAGAGTCTGGTTGAAGAAAAGGCCCAGGAGATGTAAGAAGCACTGTTTAAGGAAATCTTGGATAGAATCTTCGCCGATTCCGACCAGGGCGCCTCGGACGGTCCGGGCAATGGCGGCAGTCACCAGCCCGCCAGCGCGGACGGTCCCAGCCAGTTGAAACCGTGGTATCAGCAGCCCGGCGAGCCGGCCGGCCACTTCTACCTGTTCCAAATCTACCTCAGCCTCATGTTCCTGCAATCCACCGCGCAGGTCGCCAGAATGGCCGGTTTCAACCGTAAGTACACCCTCGACAAGATCGCCCGCAAGTGGGACTGGCAACAGCGCGCCGTCGCCTTCGACGCCGAATATGCCGCCGAGCCGTCCGTCCGCGTCCAGCTCCGCGAACGGCTCTACCTCGACCAGGCATACACCGCCCATCTCCAGGGCCTTCTCGATACCGCCAGGGCCCTCGAAACTGCCCAGCTGGGCAAGTTGAGCCGCGCGCGCGCCCGCAACGCTCTCGCCTCGCTCTCCCGCCACCAGCGCAGCCTCCTCCAGCCCGCCTTCCGTCAGCAACAAACAATCGACGAGAATATCTTCGAACAGAGCCCCCCACCTCGCCTCGACCCGCATATCGAAAAGTTGGCCCGTCAAAGAGCGCGTGAGAAGTCGGACAGGTTTGACGAAGAGGCTAGGAAATCAGGATTTGGAGATTGACAGGTTGAGTAACGCCCCGGCCGGACGCGCGCCGCCCTTTCCGCGCCGCTGCCCGCCAGCAACGCGTCAGCCAAATCCGCCGGCAGGCCGCCGCAAAAAAAGTCCTCCGCACCCGCCTCGCCCCCCCCCCCCGACCCGCACCGCCCCCCGCCACCCCCCCGGGCGGCCCCCCCCAAAAAAACCCCCCCCCCCCCGCCCCCCCCGCCCCGCACGCCTCCACCACATGGACAAATAACCCGAAACCCCCCAATCCCGCCCCAAAAGAACGCCTCCGAGCGGACAAAGCGGACATATTCATTTGAAAAAGCGCATAAAAGTGCCCCCCCTTCCCCTGCCCTTCCCCAGCTGTTCCCCTGCTGTTCCCCTGCCCTTCCCCTGCCCCCGCCCCCCCCTGCCCCCCCCCCCCCCCCGCCCACCCCCCGCCTCCCCCCCGCCCTCCCCCTGCCGTTCCCCTGCCGTTCCCCTGCCCTTCCCCTGCCCTTCCCCTGCCCTTCCCTCCCCCAAGTGGGTTGACATAGCTTGCCGCAACT
>MPML01000081.1 GCA_002238445.1 Caldilineaceae bacterium bin5 | reverse complement strand
AGGGGGTTACAAGGATGATCGGCACACTCGTCGTCAATGACATCAAACTCTTCTTCCGCCACCGCTTCTTCGCTATTGTCACCGCGATAGGCGTGGTATTCTATCTCATCATCTACTTCCTGCTCCCCAACCAGGTGGACGAAAACCTGGGCATGGCCTTCTTCATCGAGGATCGGGAGATTCCCCTCTACCAGCGCCTCATTGATGAAAATGACGAAAACCCGGACGGCGGCTATACCATCTTCGACTCCGAGGCCGAGATGCTGACCGCGCTCGAAGAGACCGGTGACTTCTTCGTCGGCCTGTCGCTTCCCGCAGACCTCTCCGCCGCCGCCGCCCGTGGGGAGCAGGTGGAGCTGAATGCCTACTACGCACCCGGTGTCCCCGCCGAAGCCAAACAGATATTCCACGATGTGCTGGTGCTCGTCGCCAACGCTATCAATCCCGAAACGCTGGCCAGTTTAGCCCGTTTCAACGACACCGGGATCGTGCTCGGCAATGACATGACCAGCGCGCCCCTTTCGATGCGAGATCGGTTCGCGCCCCTCCTGCTGATGATGATCGTGATAATAGAGATCTTTGGACTGGCGACGCTCCTCAACCGCGACGTCGACAATGGCACCGCACGCGCCCTCATCACCGGCCCCCTGCGCCTGCATCAATTCTTTGTCGGCAAGGCCTTGATGGGCATGATCCTGGCTTTCGGACAGGTACTGCTCCTGAGTGCCGTGATGGGTATCCTTGGCACCGCGCCGCTCCTGCTCTTGACGACGCTGCTGCTGGGCAGTTTCCTGATGGTCGGCCTCGGCTTCTTTATCGCCGCAATCTCCAAGGACAATACATCGGTGATGGGGTGGGCCATCGTGTTTATCATACCCATGGTGTTCCCCGGCTTCTCGGTTCTCCTGCCCGGCCTCTCTACCGGCTGGATGGAGCTAATTCCCTCCTATTTCTTCGTCGATTCTCTGCACCGCATTATCAACTTCGGCGCCGGCTGGGCAGACGTGGCCGGTAACCTGGCACTCCTGCTCCTGGTCGGCGCAGGTTCGATGGCGGTCGGAACGGCCGCCATATTAAGGAAATTCTGATGGATATTCAGCGAATTGCAGTTCTGGTGGGCAAAGACGCGCGCCTCGGCGCAACCAACTTCATGGCCGTCTATGTACTCGTGATGCCGGTCATCATCAGCCTTCTCATCGCGCTTGTCTTCGGCGACCTGCTGGCGAAGACACCGCGCCTGGGCATCTACGACCCCGACGTCAGCGAAAAGTTTACCAGGCCGCTGCTCGACCATCCCAGCATAAACACTACTATCTACGATTCAGACGCGGCGCTGCAAAGTGCGGTCAGACGCGGTAGCGAAGAGCTCGGCCTCAGCCTGCCCGCCGGCTTCGCCGCGGCCCTCGAAGACGACAGCGCAGAGATCGACTTCACGGCCTACCGCTGGGGAGAAGCCAGCGGGCGCAATCTCCTTCTCCTCGAATCGGCGCTCGCGCGCGCCATGACGGAAGGAATCGGGACTAGCTTTGACCAGCTTCCCGTCACCGTCAATGCGGAACAGATCGGCGCCGCCAACACACAGACCTGGTCGCAACGTCTGTTGCCTCTGCTCCTGATCATGGCAATCGTACTCGGTGGGCTCTTTTTCCCGGCCGCATCGCTGCTCGACGAGAAAAAGAATCGCACGCTGGTCGCCTTGACCTCTACACCCACCTCGCTACTCGACGTCTACCTGTCCAAGACGCTGATAGGCTTCATCCTGAGTGGAATCATGGGCACGATCATCTTGCTGATCAACAGCGCCTTCGCTGGCCAGGTCGCCCTCCTTCTGCTCGTGATCGCCCTCGGTGGCCTCATGTCCTCGGCCTTCGGCATCATCCTGGGCTCCGTCTCCAAGGACATGGATACCTTCTTGGGTATCATCAAGGCCGTGGGCATCCTGCTCTACGCGCCCGGCATCCTCAAGATTTTCCCACAGGTGCCCGAGTGGATTGGCCGCCTCTTCCCCACCTATTATCTGATGAATCCACTGCTGGAAGTGAGTCAGAACGGCGCCGGTTTCGCCGAGATCGCTCTCGATATCGCGGTGCTGGCTCTCATCTCCGTCGCCCTGCTGGTCCTTCTCAACAGCGTCATCGGCCGCCAACAACAGAAACTGGCCCTGGAAACATGAGCGCCGCCAACCACAAGCCGCCGACCACTGAAGTCGAGTCGACGATGAAAAATATGCACGAATATGTCGAAAGTTTCGGGCTATACTGGGAAGAGGCCGGCCTGCCCCGCATGGCCGGCCGAATCCTCAGTTGGCTCCTCATCTGCGATCCCCCGCATCAGACCATGCACGAACTGACCGAAGCCCTGCAGGCCAGCAAGTCCTCCATCAGCACCGGCACGCGCATGCTCATCCAGATGGGGATCATCGAGCGGCTGAGCATACCAGGCCAGCGCCGCGATCACTATCGCGTCGTGCCCGACTCCTGGTCACACATGATGGAAGAGAAAGCGAAAAAGCAGTTTACCGTGTTACGGCAATTGTCTGAAAGAGGTCTCGCGCTGCTCGACGGAGCCTCCTCCGCCCGCCGCCAACGCCTTGAAGAAATGCGGGACTACTACGTCTTTATGGAACGTGAGTTTCCCCTGATTTTGGACCACTGGCGGGCATACAGATCAGCCCAACATCAGCCCGATCGGAATAGCACGGGCGCAGATTCCACCACTTCGCCAACGCCATCCAGAAACGACGGCCAAGGAACACAGTAATGCTCTCGGTCGAAAACCTGACCTATACCTATCCAGAGGGAACCGAAGCCGTACGCGGCGTCGACTTCGCCATCGAACAGGGCGAAATCTTCGGCTTTCTCGGGCCCAGCGGCGCCGGCAAAAGCACCACCCAAAAGGTGCTGATCCGCCTCCTGCGCGGCTTCCAGGGCCAGATCACCGTCCTCGGCAAACCCCTCAACGAATGGGACGACAGCTACTACGAGCAGGTCGGCGTCGCTTTCGAGCTCCCTAACCACTACCAGAAGCTCACCGCCCTCGAGAACCTATCCCTCTTCCGCACGCTCTACAGCGGCGATACCCGCGACCCAGCCGAACTGCTCGAAATGGTCGGGCTCGCCGCCGACGCCGACACCCGCCTCAGCCAGTTCTCCAAGGGAATGCAGATGCGCCTCAACTTCGTGCGCGCACTCATTCACCAGCCCGACCTGCTCTTCCTCGACGAGCCGACCACCGGCCTCGACCCCGTCAACGGCCAGAAAATCAAAGAGATCCTCCGCCAGCAAAAGGAAGAAGGCCGCACCATCTTCCTAACAACCCATGACATGACCGTCGCCGACCAGATCTGCGACCGCGTAGCCTTCATCGTCGACGGCGAAATTACCCTCATCGACTCCCCCCGCAACCTGCGCCTCCAACATGGCCAGCGCCGCGTCCGTGTCGAATACCACCAGGACGGGACCTCCTCCCCCGCCCAGCACGCCGAGTTCCCCCTGGACGGCCTCGCCGACAGCGATCACTTCCTCAATATCCTGCGCACAAACCGCATCGAGACCATCCACACCCAGGAGGCCACCCTGGAGGATATCTTCATCCAGACGACGGGAAGAAGCCTGACGTGACCCGGCTCCTCATGCTCCTGCGCTGGGAAACCGCCATCCAGTTCCGGCAGGGCATCTTCTACGCCGCCGCCTTCGTCGCCGCCGTCTGGGTCCTCATGCTCTACTGGATCCCCGACGCCGGTATCGAACCGGTACTCGTCTCAATCCTCTTCATCGATCTGGGCGTCTTCGGCTTCTTTTTCATGCCCGGCCTCTACTACCTGGAGAAAGGCGAGCGCGTCCTCGAAGGGCTGGTCGTCACGCCCCTCCGCTCCTGGGAATATCTGCTCGCCAAAGCCGCAGTTCTCTCCGTCGCGGCCTTCGCCGTCGGCGTCGCCGTAACGCTGCTCGTCTACGGCGACGAGCTCAACTGGCTCTGGTTTGTGCTCAGCATGCTGGCCATGTCATACCCCCTGTCTCTGCTGGGCTTCGTCATCGCCGCCCGCTTCAACGGCATCAGCGAATACCTGCTGCCCGGCGCATTCTTTCTCGCCGTCATGCAGATCCCCCTGCTCACCTACTTCGGCATCGTACCCGGCCCGCTTCTCTACCTGCTGCCCAGCGGCCCAGGCATGATCCTGCTGACCGCATCCTTCGGCGAAGCCCCGCTCTGGCAGCTCATCTTTGCGCTGCTCTACGCCGCGCTTCTTTGCGTCGCCGGCACCCGCTGGGCCCAGAAAGCCCTGCAACAGGTCGTCGCCCGTCAGGTTGGCTCGTGAGAGCCGCCGAATATGAGACTGGTTGACGTTTACTTCGAGGACAAACTTGGGAGGTAACTGATGGGGGCACTCTTAACTCTGGGACGCAGCGATCTCCTCAACTTCCGCCGCGATTCAATGCTGCAATTCCTGCTCGTCTACCCGTTTATTCTCGGCGGCCTCCTGCGTTGGCTCCTGCCCTGGTTGCAGTCAGGTCTGATGCAAAACATCGGCTTCGACCTCGGTGAATACTATCTCCTCATCGTGAGCTTCTTCGGCCTGCTTATCATCCCCCAGCTCGTGGGCCTCCTCGTCGGCACCCTCCTCCTCGACGAAAAAGATCAGGACACCCTCACCGCCCTCATGGTGACCCCCATGCCAATCCGCACTTACGCCTTCTACCGCGCCTTGACCCCCGCCCTGATCACAGTCCTGGGGATCCTCGTCGCCGTTCCCTTCATCAACATCCTTGTGCTGCCGGTCGAAAAGCTGCTCCCCCTGGCCATCTCCGCCGCCCCTCTCGGCCCCATGATGGCCCTGCTCCTCGCCGCCCTCGCCAAAAACAAGGTCGAAGGTCTCGCCGTCATGAAGGGCCTGGGCATCTTCCTGCTGGTGCCGGTCGCGGCCTGGTTCGTGCCCGAGCCCTGGCAGTGGCTGCTCGGAATCTTCCCCACCTACTGGGCCACAAAAGGCTACTGGCTCGCCTCCGCCGGTGAACCCTACCTCTGGGTCGCAGCCGCCGGCTTCCTCTACACCTGCGCCATAGCCGCATTTCTACTGCGCCGCTTTCAGACCAGCCTGTACATGTAGCCCAGCGGGCGAACGCCTGCTAAAGACAGAGCTTCATCCTAAGGGATGAGTTTGCAGTCGGGAAGGTAGCCAAAGGCTCCCCGTCCTGCCCCATCACGACAAAAATGTTGTTCAACCCTGCCTGCACCGCTACATACTGACCAGGTTCGCTAACATCCTCAGTCAGTCCGGCAAAAGCCCACGTTCGCGAAAATATGCGGTCCTGCTCGCGGTCGAACCAGTCTTGGGAGGTGTATGCTTCAACCGGCAAAATAGGCATGGTTCCTTTGCTCTTCATTCGAGTGTCTCCCTGTCTCCTGGCTGTCCGGCGCGTTGAATCCACGAGTTGCCTGCAACGCCGCCTAATGCGTTTCGCCGAATCGCCGGTGAACGCAAATGCAAACGCAGGCGACCCGCCTTCATCTACGCAATACGTAATGTGAAAAAGGGGGGTTCAATCTGAACGGTAACTATTCAGCCGCAACTGATTCGCCAACCTGTACGAGGCGAGCAAAGGTGTTCTTTCTCCCCTCATTGTTGTATTTTGGGCGGTCGGCCGCAAGCGGCCTCCCTTGTGCAGGGGCTGCGCCCCCGCAACGCCCCCCTACAAAACCATGCCTCACCGACCGTGTGCATTCTTTGCAACGTGTCGGCTGGCGAGCATGGCGGCCGCTGTACACCAGATGCGTCACCAAGAGACTGAATGGTTCCAAGGATGACTGGCCGGTCAACTACTGTGGCTTAGTAGTTACTCTGAACGAACTTTAGTCGCGGATGGCTTGACGCACAGCCTCCGCCGCCGCTTCTAGCACTTCCGCCAGCTTGTCCGCCGCCACACCCCCGCCCTGGGCAAAATCCCGCCGCCCGCCGCCCCCGCCGCCAAACTCCCTCAATGTATCCCGCAACAGATTGCCAACGTGCACCGAACAGTCCTCTGAACGTGCAAAAACGACTGTCCCCTTACCCCCTCGCGCACATCCAACCAGCGCCACCACGCCCGGCTCAGCAATGAGCGCCCGCGCCATCTTCTGTACCAACGCCGGATCAGCATCTGCCATCTCCTGCGCCACCAGCCGCACACCAGCCGCAGTTTCGGCCCCCGCCAGCAGTTCGCGCGCCTGGAATTCAACCAAGGCCCCCCGCTGCGCGTTCAACTCCCTCTCCGCGCGTTTAGACGCCTCCTGCAGCTTCGCAACCAATTCGGGAACGTCTTGCACGCCGCTGTCCAACAATCCCGCCGTCTCCGCCAGCAACCCGCGCCGCTCCGCCGCATCCGCCAGCGCCCGCCTTCCGCACACGAAATGCACACGGCTCCTGCCCCGGTGCTTCTCGACCCGCAGCAGCGAGATCAGCCCGATCTCCCCCGTCCGCCGTACGTGCGTCCCCCCGCACGCCGACCAGTCGAACTTGTCAATTTCCACAATGCGCGTCAATCCTTGCACCTTGGGCTCGCGCCGCAGCGGAACTTTCTCCCGCTCGACGTCACTGACCCAATAGCTCAGAATCGGGCGGTCCTTCCAAACCATCTCGTTGACGGCCGTTTCAACAGCCGCCAATTGCTGCGCAGAGAGCGGCGGGCCATCCAGATCCAGCGTGTTCAACACATCGCCGAAATGGACACTCACCGTCTCCAGCCCCAGTTCACGGTGGAAAACCTGCGACAGCAGATGCTGACCCGAATGCTGCTGCATATGATCATAGCGCCGCGTCCAGTCGATCTGCCCGCTAACGCTCGTTGTATCATCCGGCAGAGCACGAGCCAGCAAATGCAGCACAGCGCCATCTGCCCCAACCTGTACGTCGACCACCGCCGTCCCGTTCAGACTCCCCGTGTCATGCGGCTGCCCGCCCGATGTCGGGTAAAAGGCCGAGCAGTCCAGACGCACCGCCGGTTGGCCCTCAAGCGTGAGCCGCTCGGTCACCCGCGCGACGAAGCTGGTACGGTATGCGTCTTCGTAATAGAGTCTCTCGTTCATGTCGTTAGTTGTCAGAAGGAGTGTGGGAAGGTTCTAGTAGTCTGCGGCCGGTGACACCACTGGCTTGGCGGTGCCAGCTTCGATCCGAAGAAGCTGCGCGTCCTCCTGGAAATCAGTCGAGAACTGCGCCCAGTCTGTCGTTGTCACAATGCCCTGGCGCACATCCGCCAATGCCGTGAGCAAGGCCGCGCGCCGCTGCTCGTCCAATTCGCTCATCACATCGTCCAGCAGCAGAATCGGCTTCTCGTCGGTCGCAGCCGCCATCGCATGCAGTTCAGCCAGTTTTAGCGCCAGCGCGCCTGTCCGCTGCTGTCCCCGGCTGCCGTACGTGCGCAAGTTCCAGCCATTGACTATGAAGATCAACTCATCCCGGTGCGGCCCGTAGAGCGAACTGCCCGCGTTCAGCTCCACCCTGCGCCGGACTTCCAGCCGTTCACGAAACCGTTCACTGATCTTCGCCGTGTCCGTCTCCAGGCAAGCAAGCGCATCAGCCTTCAATTCCTCGCCCTCGCGCAGCCGCTGGTAGTCCTGTTCAGAGTAGAGACCCGTATTAAAGCTCGGTAGGTAAACCAGATCCAACGACTCCTGCTGCTGCGAAATGTCAGCATGAACCCGGCGCGCAATCGGGGCCAGTTCAGTCAGATAAGTATGACGTCGGGCCAGCACCTGCGTTCCCAGCTCGATCAGCTGATCATCCCAGAATCCGAGCTGCGCCGCCGCCGAGGAGCCGTCCGTCTGCTCCCGTTCCTGCAGCTGTTTGAGCAGGCTGTTCCGCTGCGTGACGACCTTCTGGTAACGGGAAAGCGTTTGACAGTAGCGGCGGTCGATCTGGCACAGTGCAACGTCGATGTAACGACGGCGTTCACTCGGGCTGCCCGCGATCAGCGTCAAATCCTCCGGCAGAAACAGCACAGCCCGCAGATGGCCGATCAGGTCCATACTGCGCCGCGGCGCCCCATTCACCCGAATCTGCTTCGTGTAGTTAAAGCCGTCCCCGCGCAGCGTAAAAAGGATCTCAAGCGTCGTCAACTCCTCCCCCCGCATCACCTCCCCCCGGATACGGGCGTACGGGATCGGCTCCTCCGTCGCAGCCCTGTCCACCGCCTCCCGCTCTGCCCGCGCATGGCGCGACTTGCTCGTCGCCAGGTAGTAGACCGCCTCCAGCAGATTGGTCTTGCCCTGGCCGTTGCGTCCCTGCACAAGCGTTACCGGCGCGCCGAACGTAAGATCCAATTCCCGGTAGTTGCGAAAATGCTCCAGATGGAGCTGGGTAAGAAACATTGGTCAGCGATCAGTGTTTGGCACAGGCCGCTCGATACTATTCAGGTAAATACCAGCCTACCGTCTGCTTGCTGCGGCTGAACCACGTCTGCGCCACCCGTTGAATGTCGTCTGCAGTCACCGCCTCCAGGTTTGCCAGCCACCCGGCAAACCAGTCGCTGTCCGCGATCATCTCGCTGAAACCCAGCCAGTACGCCTGATTTGTCACACTCTCACTACTGTAGGCGAACTGCGCTTTGGTCTGCTTGATCGCTTTTTCCAGCTCCTCCGCCGTCACAGGCTCTTCCTGCATCCTTTCGATCTCAGCCCAGATCGCATCCTCCAACTCCTGGTGCGTGACCTCACGTGCAAGAGTAGCGCTGAAGCCGAAAAGATAGGGATCTATCGTTGGCATAAAGGAGGAAGAGACACCCACCGCCAGCTCCTTGTCCACCAGCGCCCGGTAAAGCCGGTTGCTACGATTGGAAGAGCCTCCCCCGAATAGCCCCATCCCTTTCGCCCCGCTCAGGATGCTGTCCAGCACCGTCAGCGCGAAGAAATCCGCATGCTGCGCCGCCGGCGCATGAAATGCCAAACCGAAATAGGATGTCTGATCCGTCCCCCGCAACACGATCCGCCGCTCGGCCCGTTGCTCCGGCTCCTCCAAACGCATCTCTGGCACAACAGGCCCCCCCGCCAGACTGCCAAAGTAGTGGTCGATCCGGTCGGCCATCTGCGCGCCGTCAAAATCGCCCACCGCTACTGCCACCGCGTTGGTTGGCGTATAAAACGTGCGGTAGTGCTCATAAAGATCGTCGCGGCCCATCGTCAGCAGATCATGCTTCCAGCCAATGACCGGGTGGCGATACGGGTGCGTCTGGAAGGCCGCCGCCTGCATCTCCGTATTCAGCAGCCAGCGGTAGCTGTTCTCACTGCCCTCCCGCTCGCTGATGATGACCGAGCGCTCCGATTCGGTCTCGTCCGCGTCGAAGATCGCATTGGCCATCCGGTCGCTCTCAACGTCCAGCGCCAGCTCGATTCGCTCAGCCGGAAAGGTCTCGAAATACGTCGTCCAGTCCTGCCAGGTCATGCCGTTGAAGGCGCCCCCGGCCCGCGCCACCGCCTTGTCGAAAGAGCCTTGCGGATACCTGTCCGTACCCTTGAAAAGCATGTGCTCCACCCAATGGCTGATGCCGGTGCCGCCCGGCATCTCGTTGCGGCTCCCCACCCTGTAAAAGATCCAGAAACTGGCGACCGGCGCCAGGTGGCTCTCCTTCAGAAGGACTTGCAACCCGTTGTCAAGGTCTGTCTTCTGCACACTGCCATTCTCCGGCGCACGCGCTGTGCTGTCTGCTGCCATCAGTCCTGGCTCCTCTTCTTGTCTGAACTATAAGAATCAATGCGTATGAAATCGGTGGTGATCCCTGCAGCAAAACCGCGGGCTTTCATTCTGAAGTGACCGCTTCACCCTGGGCCGCACGGTCCGCCCGTTTCTGTGCCTTTGTAAAATCGCTCCAGCGCAGCTGCTCGCGCCAGAAATAATATGCTCCAAGCAGCGTCACCGGAACCCATAGCGCTGCATGCAGAGTCAGAGTGTAGCCGGCGGCCAACTGGGGATCGATCCCGTAGGCGGAGAGCGTCTCAATCGCCGGCGTATCGAAAGTGCCAATGTAGCCCGGCGCAGATGGCAGCGTCGTCGCCAGATTCACGATGCCGTTGACCAACATCAGCGCCAGAAAGCTCACGCTGAACGTGAAAGCATGCATCACAAACCAGTACTTGACCGTCTCCATCAGCCACACTACGACACTTGTGGCAAAGATTAGAAGCAGGTCGCGGCCGCTCCGCAAACTGCCCAGACCAGCCATGAACCGCTCAAAATAGCCGTCGGTCCGTTCGCGGATTCTAGCCGGCAAGAAATGCTCGGCCACCCAGCCGTAAAGGACTGCGAGCCGCCGCGGGCGCACCGTAACCCAGATGAAAACCGCTGTTACAATCAGCAGCAGAAACGTCACAAAGACGACAAACCGCTGAAACATTGCTGGAATTGGTGCAAAGGGCAGGGCCAGGAAAACGAACAGCAACATCACCAGCCCGTCGAAAACGCGCTCGATTATCACCGTGGCCAAGCTGGAACTGACCGGAATCTCCTCCCGCTGCCACAAAACGTAGGCACGTATCACCTCCCCGGCGCGAAAGGGATATACATTATTTCCGAAATATCCGATGCACACCACCGGGAAAAGTCTGGCCAGAGAGACCGGTTTGAGGTGCCGCAGCATAAAGTGCCAGCGCCATGTGCGCGCCCACAATCCCACCATATAGACGGCCACGCCGGGAATAATCCACCAGAAGTTGGCCTGCCCCATCGTCCGCCATACCTCCGGCAGATGGAGGCCAGGCAGTACCAGATAGAGAAAAAAGAGGCTGATCAGTATCCCGATCAGCAACTGGGCCGCGCGTTTCATTCACTCCTCTTGGCGTCGCTTATCTCCCCATTATTCCACAGGTCGATGCCCCGCTGAAATCCGCCCCTATCCCCCGCAGTTCCCCCTAACCCCTGCAGTTCCCCCCTCCCTAAGCCGGACAAAAAAAGTGCCAGGCCAAACGGCCTGGCACGCAAAGGTAGACTTGCTGGACTGTCGTCGCCTGCACTATCCCGGAATGGGAAGCATCGCAGGCTGCACCGCCTCACCGAGAATCTCTTCCATCGCCATTACGTGGGCACATATGCTTCTGCGCTGAAACTCTTCGCAATCACAATCCCAGGAACCCTGATCATAGGAAACACGGTGATCAGAATTCTCCCCGTGAATCTTCACCTGCAGGTTGTTAACCCATAGGCGCTCGTCACGTTCTGCTGCGTACTGGCGGGCTTTGATGATACGGCTGGCAATCGCGTCCATTCTGTTTTCCTTTCTCTGGGGTGATTACCGCTGAGGAAAAAACACCGTTTCGAGACAGCTTCCCTAAAGATGCAAGTGAACGCAAAAAACAAAACCCCGACACAGCGCGTGCCCGGGTTTTTGCAGTCATTGCAGACAGTGCAACTCGATATGAATTCCGGCTACAGCCATCTAAAGTACAGGCGTTCACGCTCATCCTTGAGGGTCAACTGTCGTCTGACCGGCCCACGAACCATCCACTTGCGGATGGAACGGGTCCTTTTGTAGTGAAAACCTTCAGAGCCGTTACGTCTAGGGGGGCACGGCTGCCTACAGTATATGTTGAGGTCCACCTGCTGTCAAACGCCATATGGCCGCTTGCGACCCACCACAGGCCCCGCATCTCCTCAAAAACGTGGACAATTACTCTGGTAGGCCCCCATATGCCAACCCAAATGCCGCGCCAAACCGACGCAAACTGCCAAATGGACATTTTACCTACGATTTAGCTACGATCTGCCAAAAAGGTCCAATTCCCACCCGGAAGCATCCTACTCCACGTATATCTCGACCAGTTCCTCTTCATCGCGGACCTCCAGAATCTTGCCATGCAGCCCGGATCGCAACGCGTTGCGTACCGCCTCTACGTCCAGTTCAGCCACATCCGGTACGAATCGCGCCCCGACGGCCAACCCCATGTTGACCAGCCCCAACGGGATCGTCATATTCACGCGCGTCTTGCCGCTCCTCGTATCCGAGACGCGTAAGCGCAGCCAGCGCCCCTCTCCGTCCGCGCTCTTATCTGTTGTCCCCCGCTGGCGGCGGGCCTGCTTACCACCTTTATCGCTCTTCCCCAGCGCGGCCAACAGACGCGCGCCCTCTTCCGCGCTTATCTTGCCGTCTTCGATCAGTTTCAATACCCGCATTCGCTCTTCAGCTGTAGCCATATCAACCTCTTCCTGAAACTAATGCCATCGCCCTCTTCTGCATCCGCCGCACAGGTCTCCGGCCCCTGACCCCCGCATTTCCCCCCTCTAATACTGTCCCAGCAAGCCGCGTCTGCGAGCTACCCTTTCACCCCAGAGAAAAACACCCCATCCGACCACGAGAAAAATGACCGAATGCCCTATCAGCCAAACCAGACTGCCGTCCTGCCACACGCTGGCCAGCGACAGGTTGTCCAGCATCACTCGCCGCAACACGTCGATTCCCTGTGTCGTGGGCAGGCTGCGGGCGAAAGTCTCCAGCCAGACCGGCATGCGTTCTACCGTCAGGAAGGAGCCGTTCAGAAACAGCAGCATATTCGTAAGCAAATTGCTCAACGCATTTACCTGTTTGAAGACCAGGGTTGCCCCTCCCAGCAAAAACGCAAAGCCGTAAAGCCCGGAGATGGTCAATGCAAAAATAGGCGCGCCTTCAATCCGAACGGGAATCCGAATTCCCAGTACCAGCATCAGAATCCCGCCAACCAGAATGACCATTGCGCTGCTCACCAGCAATGAAGCCGCCGAACGCCCCGCCAACAGCAGACCCGACGGTAGCGGGCTCATGTACATCTGCTCCAGCGTTCCTGTCTGCGTCTCCTCGCGGATACCCTGGCTCATGTCCCCGATCGCGAAAGCCGCGAAAAACCAGGTAAGATATCCCAACAGCGCCGGCGCCATCTGCTCCGGCGCCGGGCTGCCGCCGGAGACGAAAAAGCTGATGCCGATAAACAAAAAGCCAATCATGAATGTCTCGGTCAGAAAGTTGAAACGGTAGGACCAGAGCAAAATGATGCGCTTGTAGCATTCATTCAGCAGGACCGTTCCCGGCATCAGCACCGTTCTAGTCATCAACACTGTGTCAGCCTCCGATTTCGCTGATGGCACGACTGTAGCTTCCGTTCTGCTCCACCCCACTGTCCTGCCAGGGGGCCTGGTCCGCCCGTTCGACCAACTCGATAAAGATTTCCTCCAAATTCGGCTCAGCCGGCGTGACGCTGACCAGGTCCAGCCCGGCCCGGCGCGCCCAGTCAACCAGGTCGAAGACGGAGAGTTCCTCGCTGACCGCACCGGCCAGAACCGTATGGCCGTTCTCTTGGCTGGCGCTAAAGCCCGGCATCATCTCCACGTCAGCTGGAATGATGCTGCCCCGCAGCCGAATCTGATAGAATTCCCGGCGAAACAGGTCAAGTAGCTCTGTCGTGGGACGGTGGGCCAGCAACCTCCCCCGACTCATTATCGCCACCCGGTCACACAGATTCTCTGCCATGTCCAACTGATGCGTGGTCAATACCACCGTCTTACCGCGCTCCTTTGTCAGTTGCGAAATCCACTCCCGTACCGTACGCGAGGCCTGAACATCCAAGCCCAGGGTAGGCTCGTCCAGCAACACAATCGGCGGGTCAGCGATAAGCGCCGCCGCAATCGCCACCTTCTGTTGCATGCCCCGGCTGTACTCCCCCACCGGATCTTTGCGCCGCTCCCATAAATCCAGCTCCCGCAACAGCTGTTCCGCCCTGGCCTTAAGTATCCTGCCTGACGTGACCCCCTTAATGCGGCCAAAGTAGAGCAGGTTCTGCCACGCATTCATCCGCCAGTAGACATTGCGCGTCCCTTCCAGCACCGCCCCAATCTGCTGCATCGCCTGCCCGCGCTGCCTGCGCACGTCGTATCCGTTCAGCCGAACCGTGCCGGTTGTCGGCTGCACCAGGCCGCACGCCATCTTAATGGTGGTCGTCTTACCCGCACCATTGGAGCCCAGAAAGCCGAAAACCTGGCCAGGCTCCACCGTTAGATCAAGCTGGCTGACCGCTTCAATGTCATCGCTGCCGCGGCCCCGGAATATCTTGCTTAGAGACTCGATTTCGATCGCTGCTTTCATCCCATTTCCCAAAAGAGTGCAAATCCTGTTTGATACACATCCTGTGCAAGAGGTTTACTAACTAAGTCGCGCCCAAACTGCAAGTTCCAAAATCTGACGCAATTCAGTCAAACCCAATCACCAGTAACCCTTCTTTGTCACGCTTTTCCTCCTTTATCCGCAGCAGTTCCACAGCCATACATGAATCCAGAAAACGACTCGGCGTGATCCCCTGCGAACGGCGGCTCTGCTCGATAAATCGGAACGCCTGTGACCAGCTCAACCTCTGCCTGAAGAACGCGCCGATCAACGGCACGGGAATCGGGATGCGCACATCCACCGCCCCAGTCTTTTCGCCGGCCTTCCATTCGTAAACATAGATACGCAGCCAGAGAAAGAGCGCACGGCGCAAAAACGTGACGTACGCCTGTTGGTTGCCATCCCGGACCTGCCGCACGATCTCCGCCAGTTCCGCCTGGTTGCCGCCCCCTGCCTCCGCCAGCTCCCCATCTCCGCCACCCACAATCGCCGACGAAGCGCGAACCGGCAGCTTCTTCCCGCCATCCTGACTATCTTTGTCCATTCTTTTCCTCCATCTTCATCTGGTGTCAACCCGGCACAGGCTGCCAAAGCTATGGCGCCTGCCTGCCCAGCGCATCCAACAACTCCTCAGCCTCGGCAGCCGTAATCTTGCCCTCCGCCAACATGCGCAAGACAGCCAACCGTTCCTCCTCGGAAACCGGCTCATCGTCATGCCCGCTCTCTAAGTCAATATCCAGATCCACGTCAACATCCACATCTACATCGTCGAACTCAGACCGCACCCGCTCATCTCGCGTGGCAGAGCCGGCCGCAGGTTCATCCGAGTCGAAGCTGAAGCTCCAACTGCTGGCGCCTTCCCAGTCCCCTTCCGCAACTCTCTTTCCCGCCACCCGCATTTTACGGCGCAGCGTTTTGCTCAAAGAGCGGGCTATGCGGCGCTGTGCCCGGGCGGCCTTTCGTTCGCCGCGCGCGCCTCTGTCCTCGCCAAGACCCTCCAGCTCCGCGCCGGCTTCAAGATGCACGTCGCCCCCGGCGACAAGAGAAAAGTCACTCTTTCCAGCGCCCACGCGGAACGTATGCACGCCCGGCCCGCGCGCAACCATCGATGGCCCCCCCTCGACTGTAAGCGAGCCGCCGCAGACAGCCTTGATAGAGGCTCCTTCGTTCCCATCCAAACGACAGCCTACATCCCCGCCGGCTGTCACTGTCACGTTTCCGGTTACAGTCGACAACTGCGCGTTGCCACCGCATTTTGCCGACAGCGAACCGCCGCATCCCTCCACCACCAGGTCGCCGCCCACACCGCCCAGCGAAATCGCGCCGCCTACCTCGCGTAGCGTCGCCTGCCCGTTCGCCTTCTGACACGCCAGCGCTCCGCGGATGCTCTCGGCCGTGAAATTGCCCATCACCCGCCGCACCGCGACCTCGCCCGCGTCCTCGAGATGCAACATACCGTTGACCTGGTCGCAGGCAACCTTTCCCTGCACACTCCGCAATGATACGCTGCCAAGCACCTTGTCGATCGCAGCCGCACCGTCAACGTTGATGACGTCGACATTGCCGTTCCCCTTTTCGACGACAACGTTCCCACCGGCGTTCAGCACATTAACGTCGGCGCATGCCCGCTTGACCCGAACGGCGGATACGTTCTGCAAATTCAAACGCCCCACAACCGTGGCGATCGAGATTCCCCCGCCAATGTCCTGGGCTGTTACATCCCCTTGCGCCCGCTTTCGCACCTGCACTTCGCCCGCTACGTCTGCCAGGTTCACCAGCCCCGCCGCGCTCCCAATCTTCACCGTGCCCACATCCTCCACCAGCAGATCGCCAGCAGCCTGAACCATTTCCAGACCGCCCTGTAGGTTGCTCACATTCACCTGTCCCCCAGCCTCGATCTCCACCTGTTCACTCGACTGCGGCAGCCGCACAGCCAGGGAAGATCCAGCACTGATCTCGATCCGCTCCGCCCCGGCGTTCACGACCGGCTCACCACCCTGGCCATCCACCTCAATTAGCGCCTGCTCCCACCCCTCGACGCGCACATCTCCTCCACACTGGATGCGTACGCGCGGGTTCGGAGATTCCGGTTCCACCTGTATCCGGTCAGTCATCTCACACCCCTTATCTGCGTGCTAATATTGCCAATCGGTAAGACATCGCAACTCTATCCGCCCTGCAACTGCTCCATCGCCGCTTCATAGCTTATTTCGCCTGCCTCCAACTGTTCCAGGACCTGCCGCCGCGCCTTCTCCGGCAGCGGCGCCGGCTCATCCCGGCCCGGCTCATACCCCATCGCCCGGATCATCTCATGCAGCCGCCCCCGCAGCGTCGGGTAGGAGAGCCCCAGCTCCTCCTCCATCCGGTTGAACTTCCCCTCACAGCGGACAAAAGTCGCCGCGAACGCCAGCTGCTCCTGCGTCAGCCCGGCAAAGGGCGTCTCGACCTGAAAGCGCCCTTCTACGCGGCTGTCGCACTCGCGGCAGAAAAAGCCCGTGACCGTCAGATCTTTCGCCTGGCAGATCGGGCATGCGGTCGGTAGTGGATTCATAGTGTCTGCTCCATCCCGTTATGTCTCGGATAATCGGCCAGAGCCAGCCCGGCCTCTGCCCGTCGATAACGCCGCTGGAGAGCAGTACCCATCGCAACCAGCCACGCCCCTAAACGCGTAAACAGCCACTCCTGCCAGCGCGGCGCCCGCCGGTACGGACGAAGCCCATGATACGTCCTGGCCTCCGACATCAGCTTCTCCCTTCGCAGCGTCGCTTCCAATGCCATCCGTTCAGCAAACATTCTAAGTCCTCACTTCCATTTTCTAACCAGATTTCATCACATTATCAAGATAATACTTCATAATATTCAATATGTCAATAGTCTTTTTCCATTTTCTCAATAAATCTGTTGAATTCATCAAGATTCTATCCGTTTTAAGCATTTGCCTGCAGTTAGGAGCTGCAAACGGCCGCGAATTGCTCCTGGAGTGGTCGTCTTACCCGCATAGGTCTGCCCCTTGCCTATCTGCTATACTGAACCCCCAGACCCGCCTGCGTTTTTCCCTGAATCTTAACGACGCCAATCTCCTTGATGCCGCCTGCCTTCTGAGCATCCTTCGCTGCTTTGTCTTGGCGTATCGTCATTTCACCCAAGCTAAAGTATTGGCCGGTGTCAAGCCTCTCAGCAAAAGAGAAGAGGAAAATGGACAGTTCCAGCGCATCCGGTGACGCGGCAAAGCATCCAACCATCCGCGTCGGCGTACTCGGCCTCGGCCAGGGCCGCTCCCACCTGCGCGCCTTCCAACTCCTTGAAGGTGCCACAGTCGCCGCAATCTGCGACCAGGATGAAAGCCTCGCCGAACGTGTAGCGCACGAATTCGGCGTCGACAAGCGCTGCCCCACCTACGACGCCATGCTCGAAGACCCCACCATCGATCTCATCGTCGTCGCCACACCCGACCATCTCCACGGCCAGCACGCCATCATGGCGCTCGAAGCCGGCAAGCACGTCCTCTCCGAGATCCCCATGGCGACCACACTGGCCGAATGTGAACGCATCATAGAGCTCACCGACCGCCATGGCCTCAAATACCACATGGGCAACCAGGTCCGCTACGCCTTCTGCCTCCGCGACGTGCAGAAAATGATCCGGAAAGGCGATCTCGGCGACATCTTCTACGGCGAGGGCGAATACCTGCACACCATGGACGAAATCGTGGCCCACCGCCCGCCCGACCACTGGCGCATCCATCCCCAAACGCCCCAGACTACCCTCCTCGGCGGCGGCCCCCACGCCATCGACACCCTCCGCTGGCTCATGGGCGTCGACTTCGTCGAAGCGCAAGCCTACCACGCCCAACAGCCCTCCCGTTGGCAGACAACGCACACAACCGTCGCTATTTTCAAAGCCAGCAACGGCGCCGCCGCCAAGGTGACCGTATCCTACGGTATGGTGCGCCCCTACTGCCTATACTACTCCGTCTACGGCAGCGCCGGCTCCTTCGAACGCACCCGCGACCAGGGCGGTGCCGTCGAGGATACGATCAACTTTCACTTTCACGACAGAATAGCCGGCGCCCGCCGCATGGCGCCCGTAACCGTGCCCAACTGGAGCAACCCCGCCATCCAGCGCCGGCACGCGCTCGGACACGGCACCATGGAGATCGAACAGGCCCAGCAGTTCCTCCATGCAATCATCGCCGACGAAGAACCTGCCATCGGCCCCCGCGCCGCCGCCCGCTCGATCGCCGCTGGCATCTGCGCCCTTCAGTCCGCCCAACATGGAGGCGGCCCGGTCGCCATACCCGCTTTCGATTGACATTCATTACTTCTGGCAACGATATAAAGGCGCCCTTCGTGCCACGCGCTAAAACCAGACAGCCCACATCCTGAGAACGAGGCTCCAACAATGCTCCTGTTCCACAATGCCGGCGAAGCCCGCAGCCGCTACAGCTACTATCTGGCCGAGATCCTGCGCATGGAAGGGTTCGTTGATTTTTCCGAAGAGGATATCAGCGCGCTGGACGGAAATTCCCTGGCCCAACACGATCTCGTAATCCTGCCGCGCGCCGCGCTCAGCCGCGCCCAGATGGAACAGCTGGTCGATTATGTGCGCCATGGCGGCCGGCTCATAGCCTTTCAGCCCGAGCCGCAGCTGACCGAAGAATTGGACCTGCGCCCTACCTACCGCGGCCTCGATGGCGGCCTGCTGCACATCGACACCCGTCATCCCGCCTTGCAGGGCTTGAGCAGCGAACCGGTCCAGGTCCTGACGCCCGCAGTCGAGTGGTCGCTCGACACCGCAACAGCCGCAAGCGAGCTGGCCGCCATCCGCCCCGCCGTGAACGGAGCAGTAGAGGGTACACCCGCCATCGTATCGGTAGCCGTAGGACGCGGCGCGGCAGTCCTGTTTTCCTATGACCTTCCCCACACCGTCGCCCGTCTGCGCCAGGGCAACCCCGACCACGTTGATCTCTGTTTTGCCGGCCTCGACGGCATCTACCGGCCCAGCGAACTGTTTGTAGGCCAGCTGCCCACGGAGCAAATGCTGATCCCGCAGGCCGACCTGCACAGCGCCCTGCTCGCCCGCCTGATCGAAGAGCTCGCGCCCCGGCCGCGGCTCTGGTACTACCCCAAACCCGAACAGACCAGCGTCCTGATCATGACCAGCGACGACGACTGGTCTACCTTGCCCCAATTCGAAACACTGCTCGACGGGCTGCGCAGCAGGCAGGCCCGCTGTACCTTCTACGTCGTTCCCAATACCAATCTGACTCGCGACCGCATCGAGGCCTGGGAAGCCGATGGCCATACCTTCAGCGTCCATCCCGCCCTCGAGGCCGACACCGTCCGCGAAATGAAAATCGAGGAGCCGCAAAGCGCTCTCGTCGGACCGATGCTGGCCGAAAACTTCGAGCGCCACCAGCGGGAGTTTGGACGCCCCGTGCGTACTGTTCGCCATCACGCAGTGCGCTGGCGAGGCTATGTCGACGCCGCCCGTGATCTCTCCGGGTTAGGTGTGCGCATGGACCTGAACTACCTCGCAGTATCGCCTTTTCTCGGCTATATGTGCGGCTCAGGACGCCCCCTCCGCTTCGTCGACCAGGACGGCGCCGTCATCGACTGCTTCCAGCAGCCCACCCACTGGACTGAGGAGTGTCTCATCCACCCCGAATTCGTTTTCAGCTTCAAATGGGACGTCGAACGCGCCCTCAAAGAAACCGGCGATATCATTCGCCGCGCCGCCCGCCGCTACTACACGCCCGTCGCGCTCAATTCCCATCCCGTCAGCTTCGCCACCTATTCCAGCCCCCTCATCGAAGGCAACTGGGACACCGCCGTAGCAGAGGGCGTGCCCATTCTTTCTGCCGACGACTGGCTCAACTGGACCGAAAGCCGCAACCAGGTCCGTATCGAACTGGACCCCGCAGGAGGAACGCTGCACGCGGCCTCTTCCTTGCCAGCAGTGACCCTCCTCCTGCCGCCCGCGCTCGAACTAAACCTAGGCGGTGGTCGGACCGGCGCACACGAACGCTGGGGCCGCCGCTACACAACGATCACCTTCAGCGATCTGTCCGCAGGAGTTCCCTGTCGATTCGACTATTCCAGAGGGGAAGGTACCAATTGAAGATAACGCAAATCGAAACAATCCCAGTCAACGTCCCCATCAGCCCTGAAAGGGCTATCCGCGGCGGTCGCGGCGGCCATACCGAGTCCCCCTTCCTCCTCGTCAGAGTCCACACCGACGCCGGCATCGAAGGCCTCGGCGAGGTCTCCTGTACCCCAATCTGGAGCGGCGAAGACCAGGTAACTGCCGCCCACTTCATCAACCGCATTCTCGCGCCCCTGCTCACCGGCCAGGACCCAACCGAAATCGAGCGCCTCATGGCCGCCGTCAACGCCGCCGTCGCCAACAACCCCTTCACCAAGGCAGGCTTGGAAATGGCCCTCTGGGACATCCTCGGTAAGGTCGCCGGCCTGCCCCTCTACCGTCTCCTCGGGGGACCGGTACGCGATAGTGTAAAAACAAAATTCTCAGTCTCCGGGCTTGCGCCCGATCAGGCCGCCGCCATCGCCGCCTGGGCCGTCGACCAGGGCTTCGACACCATGAAGGTCAAAGTCGGCCTCGACCCCGCCGGCGACGTTGCTCGCGTCGCCGCCGTCCGCGACGCCGTCGGCCCCGACGTACGCCTCGGCGTCGACGCCAACGGCGGCTGGTCCGTGCGCACCGCCGTCCAGACCATACCGCAGCTCTACCGCTACGACATCTACTTCGTCGAGCAGCCAACCCCGGATACTGACGTGGCCTGGCTTGCCGACGTGCGCCGCCATACCCATCTGCCCGTCATGGCCGATGAGATCGTCTACTCGCCGCAGGATGCACTTGCTATCGCCCGTGCCCATGCCGCCGACGTCCTGTCTCTCTATGTCGGTAAAGGGGGTATCGGCCCGGCCCGCAAGGTCGCCGCTGTCGCCGAGGCCGCCGGTCTCGTCTGTACCGTTGGCAGCAACCTCGAGCTGGGCATCGGCAACGCCGCCATGATTCACCTGGCAATGTCCACCTCCGCCATCGACGCCGCCACCTTCCCCTGCGATATTCTCAGCCCCTTCTTTTACGAGACCGACCTGCTCCAGGAGCCGCTCCCCATCCGCGCCGGCGAAGCCCGGCCGCCATCCGGGCCCGGCCTCGGCGTGCAACTTGACGAGGACAAAGTCGCCCTCTACCGCACCGACAAAACCTGACCCAGGCCGATCTCTCAAATCCCCCCAAATTTCCAATTCAGCCAGCATGCCCCCGTAGCCACTTTCCCGCCAACGAGCAACAAAAAACCCCGCACAGAAGCGGGGCCACCAATAGCAATATTGTAAACTCTTCAAACCACTACTGTCTCACCAATGACCTACACAGGCGGCAGTCCACTAAAAACAAAAAACTGACTACTAGGGCCTTATGCTAGTTGGGAAAGGCCAATTGCTTGATTTGCAGATAGTCAGGTACGCCCAAGAGGCGGTTGATATAAATGCAGAGGGTATGTGCGGTCAATTTTGTGTATAAGCGTGCACAAAGG
>MPML01000080.1 GCA_002238445.1 Caldilineaceae bacterium bin5 | reverse complement strand
CAGATTTCAACAAGAACTGAAAGCCTGCAGGCCTGTTAGGGATGTTTCTCGCTTTACCGTTGAAATAGACAAAACCATTTGATCCGCGAAGTCACGCGAAGGGTCGCGAAGAACACCTTTTTGTCCGCGGAGGACGAACGGCAGTTTTTTGTTGTCAGCTTTTTGGGTTCCGTTGACATTTTGGGAAGGCTGTTCAGATTTCAACAAGAACTGAAAGCCTGCAGGCCTGTTAGGGATGTTTCTCGCTTTACCGTTGAAATAGACAAAACCATTTGATCCGCGAAGTCACGCGAAGGGTCGCGAAGAACACCTTTTTGTCCGGGGAGGACGAACGGCAGTTTCTTGTTGTCAGCTTTTAGGTTCCGCTGACATTTTGGGAAGGCTGTTCAGATTTCAACAAGAACGGCAAGCCTGCAGGCCTGTTAGGGATGTTTCTCGCTTGAATGTTGAAGTAGACAAAACCATTTGATCCGCGAAGTCACGCGAAGGGTCGCGAAGAACACCTTTTTGTCCGCGGAGGACGCGGAGAATACCAAAGGCGTATCGGATTTTCTTTGCGCAGCTGCGCCACCCTTCGACGATTAGCCGCAATTTGCACCCGGAAGTCGTTGTTCAGACTAACGTCAACGCGCTCTAGACGGAATCGTTGGACCGGCTACGAAATGTTGGCGCTGGGCTGCCAGGCCTGACGCAGGGCACGCGCGCGCTCGATCAGGTCCGCCATGGGCTGGTCTGGTCCGGTAACGAGGGCGCTGCCAACACCGAGGGCTGCGGCGCCGGCTTTGGCCCAGGCGGCGGCGTTTTCGGGGCCGATGCCGCCGGTCGGCACGAACTGGATATCATCGAGCGGAGCGCGCAGGGCTTTGAGGTAGGCAGGGCCGCCGATATTGGCGGGAAAGAGTTTGAGCAGACGGGAGCCGGCGGCGTGGGCGGTCTCGGCTTCGGTGGCGGTATAGACACCGGGGATGTGCAGGGTGTCAGTCTTGCGAGCGCGAGCCACCACGGCTGGATTCAGTCCGGGCGCGACGGTGAACTGGGCGCCAGCGGCGGCGGCGGCATCGAACTGTTCTACGGTACGCACGGTTCCGGCGCCGACATTCATATTTATGCCGAAGCGCGCCCGCAGCATTTGGATCAACTCCAGTGCGCCGGGCGTGTTGAGTGTCACTTCCATTACAAGCACTGGGGCGGCCAGCAGAGCGTCGCCGATCTCGAGTACTTTGTGGGCGGGAAAGTCGCCGCGCACGATAGCGACGATGCCGTCGTCCAACACCCTGCGGGTCATCTCACCTATTCCGTAACTTTTTTGCGGGCTCATGTCTCGCAGCGGTAACACATGTGCAACCCCTCCTGGAAAAAGAAGACATTTGGACAGCTTCTGCTTTTGGAGCAATTTCTCAAATGCTCCGAAGTTATAGTAGTATAGCATTGACCACATCGCCGATTGGAGGAACACCTGCATGAATATTGCCCTGGACGTCATGGGCGGGGACAACGCACCACGCGAAATCGTAGCTGGCGCGATACTGGCAGCGCGCCAGTACGATGTAACCGTCTCGCTGGTTGGGCGGCCGGACGTAATAGAGCGGGAGCTGGGAAGACATCTGACTCACCGGTTGGATTTGCCGATCGTGCCTGCGTATGAAGTGATCGAGATGTCCGACAAGCCGGCCAAGGCGGTACGGACCAAGAAGGACAGTTCGATGGTTGTGGCGTGCAAGCTGGTGAAGGAAGGCAAAGCCGATGCCTTTGTGACGGCAGGCAACACAGGGGGCGCGTTGGCGGCCGGTATTTTGCATTTTGGACGGATGCAGAGCATTTTGCGTCCGGCGTTGATTGTTCCCTTTCCCACCTTGCGGGGATTCTGCCTGATTTTGGATGTGGGGGCCAATACCGAGGTCAAGCCGGAGCAGTTGCAGCAGTTCGGCGTGATGGGAAGCGTTTACTCGCGGCGCATCATGGGCGTACGTAATCCGAGTGTTCGCATTCTGAGCAATGGTGAGGAGGAGGGCAAAGGAAATCACCTTGTTCTGGAGGCGACTGCACTGCTGGAGAAGACGCCCGGGATCCGATTTATGGGCAACATTGAAGCTCGGGACGTGACCAGTGGGATGGCTGATGTGGTGGTCACGGATGGGTTTACGGGCAATGTATTTATGAAGGGGGCCGAGGGTATTGTCAAGCTACTTCAGGGCGTGCTGTTGGATGAGATCACCGCCGGGCCGATCAGCAGCATTGGCGGTTTATTGGTTCGCTCGGCGCTTCGCAGGATGGCGCGGCGACTGGATGACAGTGAGTTTGGCGGGGCGGTGCTGCTGGGCCTGTCCAATCTGATGGTTGTGGGACATGGCAGAAGCAACGCCAACGCCATCCGGCACACGATTCGAAACGCCAAGCAGTTGATCGATTCGAGCCTGATTGAGGAGATTCGGTCAGGCGTTAACGAAGTTATCGACAGCCCAGATGAACTGGTAGCCCTCGAGCAATAGCCAGCCGGGTCACAGAAGAAAAATATTACATGAAAGTGTACCGCAATCTGCCAGCGATAAAATCGAGAGAACAGCGGGGGCGACGAATTGCACTGGGAGGGTTGGTGATTCTGTTTATCGGCCTTCTTGCCAGTTTTACGCCCAACTGGTTTCCGCCGGACGAACCGGCAGCCAACGCATTGGCCGGGTTTGTGCAACGGTACTGGACAGTTGTCAGTTTTGGCGCGCTGGCGGTGGGCTTTATCGCCTCCAATGTAGGGAGTTATTACATTAACCGCTTTGCGCCGCGGCGCTGGCCGGGCAGCAAACGGGTGGCGCGGCCGGACGAGCTTGTCGAGAACGGGTTGAAAGGGTTTGACGACAAGTATGCGCTTTTCCTGTGGGGTCTGGATGATGTGCCCTACATATTGGTCGGACCGCTCGGTGTTCGTGTATTTCTTGTGCGCAGCGACAAAGGGACAGTGCGCGTCTACGGGGACAAGTGGCGGGAACGGTTCAGTATGGGCCGCATGCTGATGTTTCTCAACCGGGAAGGGCTGGGCAACCCGGTTCGTGAGATAGAAGATACGGAACGGCGCGTCCTGGAACTGCTTCAGGAGGGGGAGGCCAGCGGAGAATTGAGGGTGAACGCTGCCGACGTGCCGATTGAAAGCGCGGCCGTTTTCATTAATCCGGCGACACAATTGGAGATTGAGAATCCCTCGATGCCGGTGTTGCGAGTCGATCAGTTGAAGAAGTATGTGCGCACAAAGAAGGACCAGCAGCTGGATGCCGGCGAAGTGCGCGCGGTGACAGATTATCTGCTAAGTGTGAGCGCGCTGGCTTAGCGGCGGCGCCGATGTTCTGAACCCCATCATTCAAACCCCAACCTTCGTTCCTTCAAACTGACAAACTTTGTGCGGGTGATGATCAGGTGATCGAGCACATCGATCTGTAGCAGCTTGCCCGCGGCGACGATCTGTTTTGTCACCTGCACGTCTTCGGGGCTGGGTGTAGGGTCGCCGCTGGGATGATTGTGGACGACGATGAGCGATGCGCTGTTGGCTCGCACGGCCTCTGTAAAGATTTCGCCGACGCGAATGACGGCGGCATTGAGACTGCCAGAATAGACTACCGGGGACCGCTGGACATGGTTTTTCGTGTCCAGGAGTACGACCCGCACCTGTTCCCGCTCCAGCATACCCATTTCCAACATCAGCAGATTGGCGACATCGGTTGGGCTCTGAATTTTGTCGCGCTCCTGGGGCGCGGCGAGCAGGAGTCTGCGGCCCAGCTCGATGGCGGCCTTGATCTGCGTGACTTTGGCTTTGCCGACGCCATGGGACTCTGTCAGTTCCTCGAAACTGGCACGGGCCAGGCCGGTGAGGCCATTGAATTCGGTCAGTATCCGCTCAGACTGGCGGATGACGTTTTCGCCGCGGCCACCGGTGCGCAGCACGATTGCGAGGAGCTCTGCGACGCTGAGGGCGCCGGCGCCAACGTACTCGAGCCGTTCTCTGGGGCGCAGATCTTCCGGCATCTCTTTGATTGTGTAGTCTGTGCGTGCGCGGGGAGCGGGCGTGTCGCTGGTGAGATAGTCGTTTGCAGGTGTTTCGATGGCGAGGGGGATATCGTCCATTGGGTAGCCTTGTGTGGATATGCGGTTTTTTGTGTTGCGTAACTACTGAGCTATATACGGGGCCTGTCTTGACCAGCCCTTTATCGCTGCCGCGGTTCAGTCAATCTGATTGCGTATTCGGTTGGCGGCAACCAGGTTGCTGGAGCGGCACCGCTGGAATGCGCACACACGGTCGGTGCGCGATGGTTTTGTAGGGGGGCGTTGCGGGGGCGCAGCCCCTGCACAAGGGAGGGCGCTTGCGCCCGACCGCCCAGAACTGCAGTGGTCAGTGGTTAGTGGTCAGTGGTTAGTGAAAAACGCTTTCGCTCGCCTCATTCAGGATCGCAACTTCGTTGTGGCTGCGTGGTTCCTGTGTTGCCTAATTGAATACCATGGTTACAGTGCGGACCAAAAACCTTGACTGCCTGCAAGCGCTGGGGAGGCACGATTGCATCCACGTGCTGACGGCGCCTCTGGCCGCATCGCGCATACGCCGGTTCGTTACGCTATCGGCTCAACGGATGATGCGATCTACAGAGAAGGGAGCCAGATTCCAGGCAAGCGGTTGCTCGAGAGCTTGCTCGGCCACAAGCTTGCCGCTGAATGGGCCGAGAGTGAGACCGGTAGGTCCGTGGCCGGTTGCAAGATAGACGCCCTTCACGCCGGGAACGGCTCCAAGCAGCGGCAGATGATCAGTAGTATAGGGACGCAGGCCGACGCGGATTTCATGGATGGCGGCGTCGCGCAGGCCGGGGGCGAGACGCAGAGCCTGGTGCAGGACTTCCTGAATGCCGCCGACGGTGGCATCGGGAGAATAGCCGCTGCCGGTTTCGCGGGTGGCGCCGACAGCGACACGGCCGTCGGGCCAGGGCACTTGATAGTGGCCGCTCAAGCCATTCACGATAGACCAGGCGCTGCTATCCTGGCCGTAGATGCGCAGATGGATGATTTGCCCGCGCTGGGGGGCAACGGGAATCTGCACATTCAGCTGGCTGCCGAAGGCGACTGACCAGGCGCCGCCGGCAATGAGAACTGAGCGGGCCGTATACTCTTCCCCGGCGGCGGTGCGCACTCCGTGCACTTGCCCGCCCGCCATAAGCAGAGCCGAAACGTCGGCGTCGACTGTATGTACGCCGCGTGTGCGCAGGCCGCGCTCGAGGGCTGCGGTGATGAGCCGGCCGTCGACGCGGCGGGCATCCGGCTGAAGGAGGACGGCGTCGGCGTCGGCCAGTAGAGGGTAAAAGTCGGCGCGGGCTTCGGCGGTAGTGATGCGACGGATTTGCTGTGCGGGCGGCGGGCGGCGTTCCTGCTGGCGGGCGTAGATGGTCGGCTCCATTGCTGCCAAGTCAGCCGCTTCAACTTCGCCGACAGCGACGGTCAACTTTGAACAGTGGCTGTAGGCTTGGGAGAGTTCTGCGGCGGGCACGCCGTCGGCGGTGAGATCTTCGATTAGCACGGAATAGTACTGCAGTGCGTCGAGTGCGAAATCGTACCAGAGGCGGCCGTCCCGGGTGCTGCTTTCTGGGGCGAGGATACCGGCGCCGGCATCTGTGGCGCGGCCGGCGTCACGTCTATCGCACAGGAGCGTGCCGGCGCCCAATTGCCCGGCGCGATAGGCTGCGGCTGCTCCGACGATTCCGCCGCCTATGATGATGAGATCGAAGTCCATGGGAGATCCTTAAGCTAGTACAGTCCTGCAAATGGGTTTCTTATAGAGATGGTATTGGCGGAATACGTACGTACTTGGCTTCATCTCGAATAGTCTAATTCTGGTTGGCAGCCTGAATCTGAAAAATAGTGCCGCTGTAATCAAGGAGGTAGAGATTGCCGGCTTCGTCTTCGCCGAAACTGCTGACGCTGTGGGTGCTATCAAGGAGCAATTTGGTTTCCCAGAGGCCGTTCACGCTTCGCAGCCCCCAAATGCGGCCGGTAACATAGTCTGCGTAAAAGTAGATGCCCTGCAAGGAGGGTTGATCCTGCCCGCGGTAGACGTAGCCGCCGGTGATGGAAAGACCGTTGGCACGGTCGTACTCGGCGACGGGCAGCGTCTGACCTGCTATGGAGCAGCCGGATGAGGGATTATAGCAGTGAAGACCTTCGGTGATGCGCCAGCCGTAGTTTTCGCCGCCAGGGCTGTTGGCGGGTTGAAAGTTCACCTCTTCCCAGGCGTTCTGGCCTACGTCGGCGATGTAGATATCACCGGTTGCGCGGTCGAAGGAGAAGCGCCAGGGGTTGCGCAGACCGTAGGCCCAGATTTCGTCCAAGAATTCGTCATTGCCGACAAAGGGATTGTCGGCGGGAACCGTGTAGGGCGCGTCGGTGGTTGAGGCGACATCGATGCGCAGGAGTTTACCCAGCAGCGTCTGGCCCTTCTGGCCGTTGTCCTGGGGATCGCCGCCACTGCCGCCATCGCCGGTCCCAATCCACAGGTTGCCATCGGGTCCGAAGGCGATCTGGCCGCCGTTGTGGTTGCGCCAGGGTTGAGAGAACTGCAGGATGATCTCTTCCGAGTCCGGATCAACCTGGTGGACACCGGTGCGCAGGCGGAAGCGGGAGACGCGTGTGTGCAGAGTACCGGGCAAGGTAGTTGTGTAGTTGACGTAGAGGACGCGACTGCCGGCGAAGTCCGGGGGAAAGGCGATGCCCAGCAACCCCCTTTCACCGCAGCAGCTCACGCGATCGCGGATATCCATGAATGGGGACTGGCCTTGGACGCCATTGGAAAACTCCTGAACCAGCCCTATCTGCTCAACTACATAGAGCCGGCCGGAACCGTCCCTGGCGCTGGCCAGGTCTACGGGATTTCTCAGGCCGGAGAGCGTTTCGACCAGGGTTATGTCCGGCCAACTCGGGGGCAGCTGCGATTCGGGGGTGCTGGTTTGGGGCGCGGACCCTTCGGGGGCGGGTGTCGGTGTCGAGGCAGGTGTGTTGGCGGGCGCGGTCGTGGGTGTGGAGGCGGCCGCGCCGCTTTCGTCCGGTTGCGGAGACGTGGCAGGAGCGCTGGGCGTACATGCGGTGACGAGGACTGCGCCGATCAGTACGCAGATTTTCCAGAATCGGCAGGAGGCTTGGATCTTCATTTTTTTCCTTTATCAGGTCACTACTCAGCAAATGCACGCAAGCGGCTATGCGGTGGAAGGCCACGGTCAAGAACAGCTACCCACGATCTCAGGGCTGGCCGGATCGAACTTGGCCCGGTTGAAGCATCGTCCTACAGGAGAGCTGTGGACAGGGTCAAGAGGAACAATCCTACCAGCAGAGACGTAAGTGCGTCCAGTTTTCAGGCGGTCGCGATCGGGTCGTGAGGCAACGGGTTGGCGCTGCGCGCCATTTATCCCCAGCGCTGCTCGGGCGGATCGAACAGGAATCCATGGAACAGCTTGCGGCGATCAGGGGACAGGCTGTTATAGAACTGGCTGGGATAGCCCCAGTGCTCCTGCGAAGCGATCATCCAGGGATGCTCGTAGGCGTAGTAGAGCATACTGCGCTGGCCCTCCTCGCGGGTGAACGGGCCGGCCGAATGCAATAAGGCATTGTGGAAGAGGATGGCGGTTCCGGCGGGCGCGCAGATCTCGGTAACGCCGGCAGAGCTACCCCAGCGTTGCAGGTCTTCGCGGTCAGGGGCGGAGGCCGTTTTGTGGCTGCCCGGTAAGACACAGAGATTGCCCTGACCGGGTTGCGTCATGTCGGTCAGATAGTAGCCTATCTTGAGTTGCAACAGGGGAATTGGGGCGCCGAGGTTGCGGAATCCTTCGTCGATACCGTCGATATGCCATCCCATGCTGCGCCCGAGCAGGTCGCGACCGTGCTCGAGGATTGCGTCAGAAGCGTGGTGATGCGGGCGTGTGTTGAGCAGGCCGGTGACGTAGGGCCAGATGGCGGGCGAGTCGAGCATCTCGAGAAACAGCGGATCGTCATCCAGTATGTAGAAGATACGGGTGCTCTCTGCGCCCATGATGTTGGTCATGCCGGTTTGGGGCAGGCCCTGCTCCTGCAACTGGCGCCGCCGCTGGATCACGCGGTGGAGAGCGTGGAGCAAGGCGGTGACGTGGTCGGCGTCGAGGAACTCTTCGAGGACAAGGTAGCCATTGTTGTCGAAGAAGAAGCGTTCGGCGAGGGTGGGGCTTTCGTCACTGGCGGCGGTGGGCGCGTTTTGCCGGGTTGCTGACGACCCGTTCGCTGCTACTTTTTTTGCCACGGTTGGGCCTCCCCTGATTCATTGGCGTATAGATTCGTTGCGGCTTTATTGGGTTTGAGAGGGATTTTCGGCGGCGGTAGAAGGGGAACGTTTGCTGAAAGGGCTGCGCAGTGGTGTTGCTCGGCAGAATTGGCGGCGAGAGACCGATGGGCGGAGCACTATGTATCCTCGGTAATGGCGATAGCCCGCACGGGTGATCCGTCGCGGCCGGTAATTTTGAGGGGCAGGGCGGTGAATTCGAAGTGCGGCTGGCCGATCTGATCGAGGTTGGTCAGGTTTTCGACGATGAGAACATCGCGGCCCAGGAGTACGAAATGGGCGTCGTTGGGCGGATAGTCAACCGACGGGGTGTCGATTCCGAGCAGTTCGATGCCGCAGTCCACGAGGAAGCGGGCAGCGTTGCCGGTCAGGGGCGGATACTCGGTGAAATAGTGGGCTTTGCCCCAGTTGCGCGCCCAGCCGGTGTTGAGAACGACTTTCGGGGTGCGGCTGATGTCATGGCGATGGGGGGCCAGATCATGTTCGGTGATCTCCTCCTTAGCCTGCTTGTGCGAGAGGTCGAGCAGCAGGGCGGGCCCGATGCACTGCGCCAGGGGGATCTGATCGATGGTGGGACGGCCGCGATAGAAGTGGAAGAAGGAGTCCATGTGGGTGCCGGTGTGGAGGGAGGCGCGCACGGTGCTGGTATTCATATATCCCGGGGCGCCGGGGGGAATGTCGGCAGGGATAGACATCTGCACGTCGATTTCAACCGGAGGATCGCCGGGAAAGGGGGGCGTCGAGGGAGCAAGGGGATAGCTCAGGTCGACGATTTTGCGCGGCATATGGTTTCTCCGTGCAGGCTGCAATCGGGGGGCCGGCTGGGAATGGACCGAGATTGGCGAGGGGAATTTGGTTGGATTGGCGGCCCTGATCGTACACTGAACCACCCATCATTAATAGGTGGTATCCTTTACCGATTCAGTATTGACAGCTTTGCGCCAACATACTATACTTCAGAAATTCCCGGTTTTATCTATTCGATTCCCAACGGTTGAACTATAGCGATCATGCGTACATTCTGCAACATCATTACCGATGGGATGCTCGACTACCTGGTGGCGATTTACGAGTTGAGCGAGACCAACGACAGGATTTCTACGTCCGTGCTGGCGCAGAAGATGGAGGTTTCGCCGGCTGCGGCCAGCAGCATGACGAAGCGGCTGACGGAGACGGGGCATGTGGTCCGTTCTGTGCGGACGGGCATCCAGTTGACCGGTCAGGGCCGTCTGGCGGCGTTGCAGCTTCTACGCAGACACCGGCTGCTGGAGGTGTTTCTGATCGAGGTAATGGGATTCACCTGGGATCAGGTGAAGGCGGAAGCGATGCGGCTGGAACATGCTATCAGCGCAGAGTTCGAGAAGCGCATGGAGATTTTGTGCAATTACCCGACCCATTGTCCGCATGGCGATCCGGTTCCGAGCGAGGACGGCCGGATACTGAGCGAAGAGTTGGTCTGCCTGGCGGAGTTGCAGCCCGGACAGGCGGGTGAGTTGCGTCGGGTGGCAAATCACAGCGCGCCGATGCTGCGCTATCTGTCTCAGTTGAATCTTGAGCCCGGGTATAAGATTCGAGTGCTAAACGTTGAACCGTTCGACGGGCCGAGCACGGTTCAGATTCAGGACGAAGGTACGCAGGCGGAACCGGAGAGCCTGGTGAAGATAATTGGCCGCTCGCTGGCGAAACGCCTTTTTGTGAAATTGACTGAGCAGGCTGCGGCGTAGTCGCGCCTCGTTCTGCACAGTACTCGCATGGATTCTCCCCTCAAAACGCGTTTACAGAGCGAAATCGCAGCACATTCAACCACTCTGCGCAGCATCCTCATAGCCATTTTTCTGCTGCTCGCTGCCGTCTGCAGCAGCCCGCCCCTGTTGGCTCAAAGCGATACAACTGAGATCACTGCCGATGAGGTGAACGAGGTTGCCCAGCATCTGTGGTGCCCTCTGTGCGGCGGCAGGTTACGGCTGGACAGCTGTGAACTGAAGGCGTGCGGGCAGATGAAGGAGTTGATTGCCATCAAATTGGCGGAGGGGGCGGACGCGGAGTCGATCAGGGACTATTTTTTGGAGCAGTACGGGCCGCAGGTTCTGGGTGAACCGCCGCGGGAGGGATTCAACTGGCTGGCGTGGATTCTGCCGGTGGTTGCGGTCGTGGGCGGCGCGATTTTTCTCTGGACGCGTCTTCAGGAGATGACGCGCCCGCGGTCAGCGGCGCCGGCGGGAGCAGCCGGCGGCGCGGTGGACGAGCGGGAGCGGCGGCTGGACGAGGAACTGGCCCGCTATGACTGAAGTGACGGAGTCGAAGGGCAGTACGCCTCATGTAGTTGACAGAGATGCCCCTCTGAATTCGCAGTCGGAAGGGGAGATTGAAGCGCCATCCACGCGTGCTGTGAAAGTCTGGCGTATTCTGTTCCTGGTTGCGGGCGCGGCGTTTATCGTTCTGCTGGCAGTGCGGTTGTGGCAGACGAATGTGCAGGGACAGCGGGCGGCGGGCGAGGCGCCGGACCTGCGCTTCACGACATTCGATGGCGGGGATATTGATCTGCGCGAACTGCGGGGAAAAGGCGTGGTGATCAATTTCTGGGCCAGCTGGTGTACTCCGTGCCGCGACGAGGCGGCTCTGCTGGAGCGGACATGGCGTCGGGAAAAAGACAACGGGATTGTCTTCCTCGGGCTGGATTATCTGGATCAGGAGCCGGCGGCACTCGCTTATCTGGCAGAGTTTGATATTACTTACCCCAATGGCCCGGACCTGCGCAGCCAGGCAGCCCGCCGTTTTCGGATCCAGGGTGTGCCTGAGACCTTTTTCGTCGACCCCGAAGGTAGAATTGTTGAGACTGTTGTGGGACCGATCGCGAGTCAGCAGGAGCTTGACGCGCTGCTGGAGCGCATCCGTCCTTGATAGGCGGTGACCTTGCACGCGCCACCGTCGTGAATTGATTTGCCCCGGCGGCGGTCTCTTTCTTCACTGAAATATGTGCTACAATGGCGAGGTTGCGCGTGAACTTTCGTTTCTTGGCAAAGGGTCACGCACTGAATAAACGCGAGCGAGTTTGGGCAAGAGCTTAATTGATGAAAAATAAACAGTCCTATCACTTGATCACTCTTGGATGTCCGAAGAATGAGGTTGACAGTGACGGCATGGAGATGCTGTTGCGGGAGGCCAACATTGACGCCAGCGACGATGCGCGGCAGGCGGATGTGCTGATCGTGAACACTTGCGGCTTTCTGGAGGCTGCCAAGGAGGAATCGATCGGTGTGTTGCAGGAGCTGGCGGATGGAAAGCGGCGGCACCAGATGCTGATCGCGGCCGGCTGCCTGGCGCAACGCAACGGCGAGGAGGTGTTGGAACGGGTGCCGCAGGTGGACGGTCTGCTGGGAACGCGGCGCTGGATGGATGTGGTGGATTTGGTCAAGCAGGTGCGCGGCGGGCCGGAGCAGCGCCGATTGCAGCGGTATAGCTTGTTGGGTGAGCCGGATGAAACGTACGTGGAGGCGGTGCCGCGGCCAGCGGTGGCTGGGGGCAGTGCGTATCTCAAGATTTCCGACGGCTGCAACGCGCCGTGTGCGTTCTGTACGATCCCCAGTTTCAAGGGTAAACTGCGCAGCCGCCCGATAGAGGCGGTGATCGACGAAGCCAATGCATTGGTGGAGGCAGGCGCCAAGGAGCTGGTGATCGTCGCCCAGGACACAACCGACTTTGGACGGGACCAGGGTGAGCCGGATAGCCTGCCGCGCCTGTTGAGCGCGCTCTGCAACCGGACAAGCGACGCTTTGAAGTGGGTGCGGCTGATGTACGCCTACCCGGGGCACGTCAGCGATGGGTTGATTGAGGTTATGGCGAGCCAGGATAAGATCGTGCCCTATCTGGATATGCCGCTGCAGCACGGAGACCCACGCACGCTGCGCCGTATGCGCCGGCCCTCGCGGCTGGAGATGATCTACGATCACGTGGAAAAGCTGCGGGCGGCGATGCCGGATATCGCGCTGCGCACTACGTTTATTGTTGGCTATCCGGGCGAGACTGAAGAGGAGTTTCAGGGGCTGCTGAAATTCGCGCAGGCGATCGAATTCGACAAGGTGGGCGCATTTCCCTTCAGCCCGGAGCCGGGGACGCCGGCGGCGGCGCTGCCCGATCCGGTTCCGGAAGAAGAGAAAGAGGAGCGCTACGATCGGTTGATGGAAGTCCAGCAACCGATCAGTCTGCGCAAGAATCAGGAGCAGGTAGGACGGGTTCTCGACATCCTCGTCGAGGGCCAGGGCGAGGTCGCGGAGAGCGGGGCACCGCTGCTTTTGGGGCGCAGTTACCGTGACGCGCCGGAAGTGGACGGTCTTGTGCTTGTGCCGGGCATTGCGGGTGCGCCCGTTGGAACAGTTTTGGAGGTGCATATCAATGGCGCGTTGGAATACGATCTGGTGGGAGAGCCGCTGATCGCAGAGACATTTTCCAGCCGCACAGAGCTGCTCGCTGACCTCAAGTAGGCATCATCTCACACGGCGCGGAGACCGTAATGGCCAAACTTCTGAAGTTGGAACGGGATCTAGCCGCGCTGGAGCGGGATCCCACACTCAGTAAAGATGACAACCTGGCAGCGCGCTTTGAGGCGCTGAAGACGCTCGACTTTCTGGCGGAAGCATTCCAGATACACGCCGAACAGCAGTCGGCCGCAACCGGTTTGCGACGGGTGCGCGCATTGCGGGGCGATCTGGATGAGTGCAACCAGGATTTCTTTCGGAAGTTGCGTACAGGCATCCGAACGGGAGTGGTCACAGCGCGTCAACTGCGGAACCTGTTCGATGGCAACTGCCGTTACCGGCAGGACGATAGCGAGTGGCTGCACTTCAGGGCGGATGCCGCGGACGAGCTGGCCGCGGGGCTGTTCCACAGCGACCGCCCGCCGCAGCCGTGGGAAGGCAGCGACAGCGAAATGATTCACTACGAGCCGACGCCGGTGAGTGCGCTGCTCGAACTGGTGGACCGCGTGCCGCTGACGGGCGCCGACAGATTTGTGGACATTGGCTCCGGGTTGGGACAGGTGGCGCTGCTGGTGCATCTGCTGACGGGCGTGGAGGCGATCGGGCTGGAGGTGTTGCCGACGTATGTGGACCATGCCCGCGGCGAAGCGGCGAGGCTGGGAGTCGGGCGGGTGGCGTTCAGACAGGGGGACGCGCGCAACGCGGACCTGTGCAGGGGCACGGTCTATTTTCTCTATTCGCCTTTCCAAGGAGAGATGTTGCGGACCGTAATCGGCAGGCTGCGCCGCGAGGCATGCGAGCGGCGGTTGACGATTTGCTCATTTGGTCCGTGTACAGCGCAGATCGCGGCGGAGAGCTGGCTGACCGGTGAAGACGAGGGTACGGGCCATGAGTTCCGGCTGGGGATCTTTCACAGCGGCGGCTAGGGGCGAAAAGGTAAAGAAGGCACCGACACGGGAACGCGCCCGCGCCGATGCCTTTGGTTGCAGATAGCTGTCAGGACTCCGAGCAGCCTGCCGGGCGTATTTGATCAGCCGCCCATGTGGAAGACCGCCATCTTCGTTTCGGTCATTTCTTCGACGGCGTACTTGGGCCCTTCTTTGCCCATGCCGCTCTCCTTGAGGCCGCCATAGGGCATCAGGTCGGCGCGCCACTGGGTACCCCAATTGACATGCAGGTTGCCGGACTCGACCTCCTGCACAAATCTCATTGCCCAATCGATATTCTGCGTGAAGATCGCCGCGCTCAGGCCGTAGTTAGTGTCATTGGCAAGAGCGATTGCCTCGTCGATGTCGCTGACAGGGGTCACGCCGACAACGGGGCCAAAGACCTCGTCGCAGGAGATTTTCATTTCAGGGCTGACGTTGGAGACGATGGTCGGCTGGTACATCTGACCTTCGCGCCCCCCGCCGAGGACGAGCTCGGCGCCGCCGCTTACAGCTTCCTCAACCCACTGGTCAACGCGTACGGCGTCTTCTTCGCGAATCATCGGGCCCATTTTGGTGGCATCGGCGAGCGGGTTGCCGGTTGTGATGTTTTCGACGGTCGCTTTGAAGGCGTCGAGAAAGTCGCCGTAGATCTTCTCGTGGGTGACGACGCGCTGGGTGGAGATGCAGACCTGGCCGGCGTTGGAGTAACCGGAGGCGGCGGCGGCCTGGGCTACGCGTTCGGGGTCGGCGTCGGGCATGACGATGAGGGGCGCGTTGGAGCCAAGCTCCATGGTTACGCGCTTCAGGCCGGCGGTGCGGCAGATGTGCTCGCCGATGTCGCGGCTGCCGGTGAAGGTGATCTTGCGTACACGTGAATCGGCGCAGAGGGCGTCGCCGATGACACTGCCGGAGCCGGTCAGGCACTGGAGCGCTTCGGGCGGTGTGCCGGCTTCGAGTAAGATCTCGACCAGTTTCAGCGCCGAAAGCGGTGTGTCGGTGGCCGGTTTGAGAATGATGGCGTTGCCGGCGGCCAAGGCGGGGCCGATCTTGTGGCAGACGAGGTGGAGGGGGAAGTTGAAGGGGCTGATGCCGACGATGACGCCGCAGGGCACGCGCACGGTGAAGCCGAACTTGCCGGCGGCGCCGGGCGCGCCGTCAAGGGGGACGACTTCGCCGCCGAGGCGCTTGGCCTCTTCGGCGGAGAGGGCGATGATTTCGACCGCGCGCGAGGCTTCGATGCGGCCTTCGGCGATTATTTTGCCCTCTTCGAGGGTGATGGTGCGGGCCAGATCTTCGTTGCGTTCCTCCATCAGGTGGGCGGCTTTGTGCAGGATTTCATAGCGTTCGTAGCCGGTCAGACTGGCCATTGCTTTGGCGCCGCGTTCGGCGGTTGCCAGCGCCAGCTCCACGTCGGCCGCATCGCCTCGGGGAATGGTGTCGACGACGGAGCCGTCGAACGGGTGCAGAACTTCGATCTTTTCTGATTTGTCCACCCACTGCCCGCCAATGTGCATCTTCATCGAATTTTTCTCCTTATTGTCGGAATCTTTTCAGAATGGTTGGCTTGTTTTATGTGTTTTCGCTGCGAGATTGGCGCCAGCGAACTTCACTTTAGTTCAGGGCCCGGCACCCGTTTCCATTCAAGCGGCTCTGCATCACCATCATAAGTGGGGACCAGGTTTTGAACGAGTTTCTGTGCCTGCGGAGGCCAAGAGGACACCTGCGTCTGGTCACGGCTCAAGCTAGATTGGATGGGGGGCGGTGAAATCTCGAAATTGGGATGATACCAGAGCGTGATGACCGTGCGGCGTTCTCGCGTCCGGTTGGGGAAGGAGCCGTGGAGGAGCCTGGCGTCGCCGATGACAAGGTCGCCGGCGCGCACTGGAACAGCCCTGTCTTCGGGCATTGGTTGATAGGCGGGATGGGATGGGTCGGTGGCCCGGCTCAACTCCTCATTATGCGTGGTGTGGACGGAGTCATGTATACGATGGCGTTTGCGGTGGGAGCCGGCGATGACGCGCAGGCAGCCGTTCTCGATACTGGTGTCCACAAGATAGTACATGAGAAAGAGTTGGAGGGGGAGATCCGTGTAGCTGACTGGATCATTCCATGCCCACCAGTCCTGGTGCCAGAAGAGGGGCGGCGAGTGGCCGGGTTTGCTGATCACGAACCCGGACGTCCAGCGAGAATCGGGGAAGCCCAGAGAGTCCAGGGCGTCGAGTGCAGGTTGATAGGCCACGAGTTCGGCAAAAAAGGGGTCATTGTACACACTTATCATGCTGCCTGTGGACTTGTATCTGTCGAAGTGCTCGGCGGGCTGGGCTGCGATGAGGTCGTTGCTGGCGACGCGCACGCGTTCCAACATTTCCGGTGACAAGATCTGTTCCAAAACGCAGTAGCCAGTGCGTAACAGTTGCTTGCGCGTGTCGTGGAAGTTTGCCGCTCTTGTCATAAACATGCCTCCCCTGCGAAGTGTAGCATGAATCACAAGAAAGAAGGGAAATGCGACTGTGAGTTCGTTCGTTGCCTGCCCTGGTTACAGACAGGGCACGGAACTGCGGCTCTTTGTGAAGTTACGGAATTGACCCCGCGAATTCCGGCACGCTTGGCACTCTGCTCTGGTGCAGTTTCCTCCAAGAGCCTTGGGCCACTTGCCCCGTTACAAAGTCCACTTTCCCGACAATGCAGAATGGACAGGAGAAAAAGAGACAATTGTATCCCGTCAAGCGCCCGCGGATTTCACTTCAGTTCAGGTCCCGGTACGCGGTTCCACTCCAGAGGCTCTTCGTCACCCTCATAAGTGGGAACCAATCTTTGGACGAGCTTCTGCGCTTGCGGCGGCCAGTTGACCACTCTCGTCTGTGTGCGGCTCAGATTGGACTGGATGCGGGGCGAGGAGATGTCGAAATTGGGATGGTACCAGATTGTGATGACTGTGCGCCGCTCGTCGGTCTGGTTGGCGTAGGAGCCGTGGAGCAGCCTGGAATCGCCGATTACCAGATCGCCGGCGCGCACGGGCACAGCCTGATCTTCCGGAATCTGCTGATAGGCAGGATGGGTCGGGTCGGTGGCGCGGCGCAGTTCATCGGTATGGGCTGTGTGCACGACATCGTGCATGGGATGGCGCTTGAGATGGGAACCGGAGATTACGCGCAGGCAGCCGTTCTCGATGCGCGTATCCACCAGATAGTACATCAGAAACAGCTGCATAGGAATGTCGGTGTAGCTGATCGGATCGTTCCATCCCCACCAGTCCTGGTGCCAGAAGAGAGGTGGGGAGTGGCCGGGTTTGCTGATGACAAAGCCGGAGGACCAGCGCGGCTTTGGATAACCCAGAGAGGCCAGCGCGTCAAGGGCCGGTAGATAGGCGACCAGTTCGGCGAAGAAGGGATCATCATAGACGCTGATCATGCTGCCGGTGGATTTTTGCTCTTCGAAGTGGTCGGCAGACTGGGCTTCGATGAGGCCGTCACTGGCGGCGCGCACGCGGGCCAGCATTTCGGGAGACAGCACCTGCTCGAAGACGCAGTAGCCGTCCTGTATCAGCTGGGCGCTTTTGTCGTGGGCGATGGTGGTTGTCGTCATCATGCCTCCCCTGCGTAGTGTAGCATGAAATACAAGAAGAAATGGAAGTGTTAAGGTGGAGCCGTACGTTCGCTGCTTGCTAACGAACGGAACACATACTTGCGGCGCGCCACCAGAGAGAGTGTCTCTATTGTAACAGAGAGACGGGGGACTTTCCATACTGACTTAGTGGTGCTGGAATGCTTCCAGCCTGCGTTCTGAGGTACAATCTCTGTGCATTCTCAGGGATGTAGACAGTGGAATTTTGATAGTTGATCAGACAGATTCAGACCCATGGCGACAGGTGCCGCCAGAACCAGCATTCCCCGGACAGGTGATCGCTATGCTGATTGGGCTTGATATTGGGACAACCTCATTGAGCGCGGTGGTGCTGGACCCGGAAAGCGGCAGGCAGGCGGCGCACGGGACGGTTGCCAATCGCGCTGGTTCGTCTCCAGGGCCGGCGCGGGCTGAAATGGACCTGTCGCGATTGTACGAGTTGACGGTGCAGTGCCTGGCCGAATTGGTGGCGCAGGCCGAATTGTCCCCTCAAGACATTCAAGGGATCGGTGTTACCGGACAGCAGCACGGCGTTGCCCTGATTGGGCCGGATGCTGCGCCGGCTGGACCTGCCATCACGTGGCAGGACTTGCGCGTGCAGGAGCCGCTCCCCGGTTCTGACAGGCCGGTATTGGACCTGTTTATCTCGGCTGCGGGAGGGCGTGAGGCCTTTCGCAATACCGGTTGCCTGCCGGCGGCGGGGTTTCTCGGGCCGAGCCTCTACTGGCTCAGCTTGCAAGACGCCCTGCCGGCAGCCCCCGTAACGGCCTGCTTCGTACCGGATGCGGTGGTCTCTTTCCTGACCGGAGCGACCGTAGTTTGTGAACCGACGCTGGCGGCCAGCTCGGGGATCTTCGACATCCGCGCAAACTGTTGGGATTCGACGCTGTTGGAACGGTTGGAGCTACCGGACCGACTCTTCCCGCGGATCGGGGACGCCGGCGATGTGGCGGGAGGTCTGCGGCCAGAGCTGGCTGATGCTATCGGGCTGGCGGCGGGAACGCCGGTGACGGTGGCGCTGGGGGACAATCAGGCCAGCTTCATTGGCAGTGCGCCGGAGCCGGGGCGCAGTCTGCTCCTGAATGTGGGAACGGGCGGCCAGATTTCGGCCCGCACGGACAGCTTTCATTTTATTCCTGGGTTGGAAAACCGTCCCTTCCCCGGGGGACAGTATCTGCTGATAGGGGGAGGGCTGTTCGGGGGTCGTTCCTATGCCTACTTGCTGCGCTTCTTCCAACAGGTGGGCGCCGGGCTCCTTGACACGGAAGTGCCGGACGATCTTTACGAACGAATGATGGAACTTGCGGCGACGGTGCCGGCTGGGAGCGACGGGCTGCGTTGTGAGCCGTTCTTCACCGGAAGCCGCACGGACCCGGGGCTGCGGGCTTCGTTCAGCGGGCTGTCACCGGACAATTTCACGCCGGCCCACTTTGCGCGCGCGCTACTGGAGGGGATGGCGGAAGGCTTTTTCACATTTTTCGAACAGATGGAGCCGGTGGTGGGGAGGCCGCCGCTGCTGGTGGGCGCGGGCAATGGGGTCCGCCAGAACCGGCTGCTGGCCACGATCCTGGCGCGTCGCTTCGGGAAGCCGCTGCTGATTCCGAGCCATGCGGAAGAGGCGGCGGTCGGCGCGGGGGTGGCGGCGTCAGTCGGTTTGGGAATCTTTGGAGATCTGGAGACGGCCGCGGCTGCGCTGCTTGACTACGCGGATACGGTCGAACCGTAGCAAGCAAAAACCGGGGCCGCGCGGCCCCGGTCGAATGAATGATCGCTTGAGCGTTACTCCCGCACTTGCATATCGCCCAGCACAATCCATTTGTATGTGGTCAACTCTTCCAGCCCCATTGGTCCGCGGGCGTGGAGTTTCTGTGTGCTGATTGCGACCTCGGCGCCGAGGCCAAATTCGCCGCCGTCGTTGAAGCGGGTGCTGGCGTTGACGAAAACGGCTGAGGAGTTGACGGCATCGACAAAGCGCTGGGCGTTGTTCCAGTCCTGGGTGAGGATGCCGTCGGAGTGGTCCTGGCTGTGCTCTTGGATGTGGGCGACGGCTTCGTCGAGCGAGTCGACCAGTTTGACGCCGAGGATCAGTGTCATCCATTCGGTGTCCCAGTCGTCGGGCCCGGCGGGGATGACTGTTGCTCCGCGGTCTGTGAGGAATGGCATGGCATCGGGTGTTGCGCGTATCTCGACACCGCACTCGGCCATGCGCTGCGCCAGTTTGGGTAGAAATTCGGGCGCGATCTGGCGGTTTACGAGAAGCGTATCGAGGGCATTGCAGACGGAGGGGCGCTGGGTGCGGGCGTTGACGATGACGTCCATGCCGCGTTCTTGATCGGCGGTAATATCGATGTAGTAGTGGCAGATACCGATGCCACCGGTGATGACCGGGATGGTGCTCTGTTCGCGGCAGAGGCGGTGGAGACTGTTGCCACCTCTGGGGATGAGCATATCAACGTATTTGTCCATGCGAAGGAACTGGGAGACCAGGGCTCTGTCGGGGTTGCCGATGTATTGGATGGCCTCGCTGGGCAGGCCCTGGGCTTGCAGCGTGTCGGCGATTACGGAGACGAGTGCCAGGTTGCTGCGCAGGGTCTCTTTGCCGCCGCGCAGGATGACGGCGTTGCCGGTCTTGAGGCTGAGGACGGCGATATCGATGGTGGTGTTGGGGCGGGCCTCGTAGATGACGCCGAGGACGCCGATGGGAATGCGGCGCCGGCTGAGACGCAGACCGTTGGGCAGCAGGCGGCTTTCGAGTTCGGCGCCGACCGGGTCGGGGAGGGCAGCCACTTTACGCGTGTCGTCGGCCAGCCCTCGCATCCGTTCCGGTGTCAGCTGCAGACGGTCCAGCAGGGCGTCGCTGAGACCATTGGCGCGGCCGTCGGCGATGTCGAGTTCGTTTTGCGCCAGGACCTCTGCGGTTCGAGCTTCCAAGGCGTCGGCGATGGCGTGAAGCGCCTCATTTTTGCGCGTTGAGGACAGCCCGGCCAGTTTGCGGCTCGCCTGGCGGGCGGCTTTTCCCATCGCCTCGATGTCTACCGGTTGCCCCAGAGGCTGAGAAGATTCAATATGGGTGAGTTGCCCTGCAGTTTCTTCGATTGCGCTTGGTTTCTTGACAGCTATAGTCATAAACTTCCTCCCAGCCCTACTCCAAAAGGATTATATCATTGCGGTGAAGCGCGACCGGCCCGTAGCCATAGCCGAGCCGTTCGCTAATCTCGTGCGACTGGCAGCCGCGAATGCGGTTGAGGTCAGCACTACTATAACGGGTGATGCCGCGCGCCAGATCCGGCCCGTTTTTTTCCTTCACGTAAACGGCGTCGCCGCGCTCGAATTCGCCTTCCACGGCAGTGATGCCTACGGGAAGAAGGCTGTTGCCATGATGGCGCAGGGCTTTGGCCGCGCCGGGATCGACCAGGAGACGGCCCGAGGGGGCAGGGCCGGCCAGGATCCAACGTTTACGGTTTTCCAGCGGCGCTGCCTGCGCTGGAAAGCGTGTGCCCACGGGCTGACCGGAGACGACGCGCAATATCACGTCGGGTGCGCTACCGTCGGCGATGACGACGTCGGTGCCGGCGCGGCAGGCGATGTCGGCGGCTTGCAGCTTGGTGCTCATGCCGCCGATGCCGAGGCTGGAGTGTGTGTTTCCGGCGAGGGCGCGCAGGGAGTCGTCGATTGTTTGGACTTCAGGAATCAGCTCTGCGTTGGGATCGGTGCGGGGGTCGGCGGTAAAGAGGCCCTCCTGGTCGGTCAACATCAGAAGCAGGTCAGCGTCGGTCAGTACGGCGACCAGCGCCGAGAGATTGTCATTGTCGCCAACCTTTATTTCCTCAACAACCACAGCGTCATTTTCGTTGACGACTGGAACGATGCGGTGCTTGAGGAGGGCGCTGAATGTGTCGCGGGCGTTGAGGAAACGCTGGCGGTTTTCCGTGTCGGCCCTGGTCAGCAGGATCTGCCCGACATGGATGCCATAGATTTCGAAGAACCTTTCCCACATGAGCATCAGACGGCTCTGGCCGACTGCGGCCAGCATCTGGCGGCTGGACAGTGTATCAGGCAACTCGGGGAATCGCAGGCGCGCGCGTCCGGAGGCTTGCGCGCCGGAGGAGCAGACGATCAACTCCTTTTCCTGATGATGGAGCGCCGCGATCTGGCGGGTCAGCTCGACCATCTGTGGCTGGTTGAGGAAACGGGTGCCCTTGGTCAGTACACCGGTGCCCAACTTGACGATGATTTTGCGATACATTTTTCCCGGTCCGACATGGCGGAGAAAACTGTTCGGCGGTTGCCCAATAGGTAGTTCGTGATCACATGAATATCGGTAACAGTATAATGCAGTGAGGAACGATTCGGCAATCATTTCGGGGACTGGACTCAAAAACGCGCTGTATCTTTTGAGCCATTTCCAGTGGGCATTTTACTACGAGATTGTGGTTTTGAAGCAGCCACTACGCCACGTTTAACGTTTATCTTGACCAACCCTTCATCGCTGACGCCACGCGGGCTATCTGAATGGGGATTCGGTTGGCGGCCGCCATGTTGGTTGAGGCGCAACGCCGGTATGAAGACGTACGGTCGGTGAGGCTTTTTTGGGAGGGGAACTGCGGGGGAACTGCGGGAGAACTGCGGGGGAACTGCGGGAGAACTGCAGGGGAACTGCGGGGGAACTGCAGGGGTTAGGGGGATGAGACAGCAAAGAGGGGGTAGGCTCCGTTCGCTAGACACGATGCTGGGGAAGAGTAAACACGGTCGGTGAGGGATGGTTTTGTAGGGGGGCGTTGCGGGGGCGCAGCCCCTGCACAAGG
>MPML01000079.1 GCA_002238445.1 Caldilineaceae bacterium bin5 | reverse complement strand
ACTCATCCCGAAATATCGCCCGTTCAATGACCACTGACCACTAACCACTGACCACTGCAGTTCTGGGCGGTCGGGCCTTCGGCCCTCCCTTGTGCAGGGGCTGCGCCCCCGCCACGCCCCCCTCCAAAACCATCCCTCGCCACCATCGCACTCTTTTCCTACCGAAGTCCCCGACCCAGCGCCCCCCTTCAAAGCCCGCGCCGCAGCCAAACGCTATCAATCCCCATCCAGACCACCTGCCAATCCCCCCGCCAACCCCAGCACGCGCGCAAATCACAGTCCATCACGAAAATCCCCCAAATCACAGTTCAGACAGAACCCGCCAATCCCCCCGCCAATCCCCGCACGCGCGCAAATCACAGTCCATCACGAAAATCCCCAAAATCACAGTTCAGACAGAACCCGCAAATCCCCCCGCCAATCCCCGCACGCGCGCAAATCACAGTCCATCACGAAAATCCCCCAAATCACAGTTCAGACAGAACCCGCAAATCCCCCGCCAATCCCCGCACGCGCGCAAATCACAGTCCATCACGAAAATCCCCCAAATCACAGTTCAGACAAATCCCCCCAAATCACAGTTCAGACCAAACCAATTGCATCAAGAACCGTGATATAATAGCCCTGTGCCGAAATACAAACAGGCACTGCCTAGAGCGTTTCGTCATAAAGCATGACTCTCGCTGGCTGGGAATCTGAAGGCAAGGGAGGGCCCTTGCAAGACTGTAAACTGCGTATAATCTGTCTACCGATAGCCATCAGGGTCGGCGAGGAGACGTCTGCGAAGTCAAGAAAAAGTCCAATAAAAAAGAAAACCCGTCGACCTGCGTCGACCTACGTCGACTTACGTCGACTTGCGTCGACTTGGATCGACCTGATCCAGGATAGTTGCATCGAATTGGTTCAATGCCCTGTAAGGCTCCCTGATTTGAATAAGTACCTTTTCTTTTGGCACCCTGCGTGGGCGATTCTTGCGCCAGAACTTGGATGCAATTGCCCTGAACTCACTCGGCAATTCTAGAAATTCATCGTGGTATAATAGTGAGTACAGTTTGTCCCGTTAACCACCGAAGACCAGTATAGGATTCTCACAAGAGCAAGATGTGGGCGCAAAGTGCCAATCCTTGCAGCGTCGCGCAGCTTGGCTAAGAATATTCGATGCGCCACAGTTGTTCTTCGCGTCCAGCCCAGTGGCTTCCCAGATAAATCGGTAGTGTCAGTCCCAACATGCGATCGAGAAACATTCTTAGCAGGCCTGCAGGCCTACCGTTCTCGTTGAATCTGGAGCCGCCTTGCAAAAAAGTCTACAAAACCTGGTCAATCTGCCCAATGACCTTGATGCAACGTCCCATTTCCATGGCAGAAACAGCGAGGAAAAGACTGCCAGACAACGTTTGAAGGCCCGCAAAAAACTTGAAAACCACGCGACATACGTAGACTTGGCGCGACATTTGTAGACATAACGCGACATTTCGCGACCCGACACGAAACAATCCCGTCCGACTGCTACAAATCTTGGACAAGCCCAGACTATTATGTTGCCTGAATCGGGCAGATGCCCATTTACGGGTGCCTTTCCAAAGCAACTCTGCCGTCCGTGTCTGGACGCCCATGCTCCTGTAAGGGTCGTTTTTCTACCCTTGACGGCGTCTGCCCAGATGTTTAGAATGTCGGGACCCCTCGAATTCCTCTATATTTTGCAAAATATGGCAGAAAGGAGAACTTTCCATGAAGAAACTGGAACCACGTTCCAACGACATCACCCGTAGACGATTCCTTCAGTTGGGGGCAATGGGCACTGCTGGACTGGTCGCGGCCGCCTGCGCCGGAGGAGAAGCAGAACCCGCAGCAGAAGATATGCCGGCAACAGCTGCCGATGCAGAGACCGAGGCGCCGGCGCCGGCTGCAGCTTCTCCGGGCGGATACAGAGAAGCGCCAATGCTGGCCGAAATGGTGGCAGCCGGAGATCTGCCTCCCATCGATGAACGACTCCCCGCCAACCCTCTCGTCCTCGAAGGCATGGAGGGTATCGGCAACTACGGCGGTACCATGCGCCGCGGCTTCAAAGGCGTCTCCGATCGCTGGGGACCCACCAAGATCGCCCGACAGGGGTTGACCTGGTATACACCGGAACTTACCCTGCGCCCCAACATTGCCGAATCCTGGGAAAACAATGACGACGCCACCGTCTGGACCTTCCACCTGCGCGAAGGCCTGAAGTGGTCGGACGGCGCCGCCTTTGACTCTGACAACTTCGCCTGGTGGCAGGAAAATGTCATGCTCAACAAGGACCTCACTCCAGCTGTCGGCCGCAACTGGGTGACGGGCTCCGAACGAACGCCGATGAACATGGAGTTTCCCGACAAACACACCGTAGTCTTTAACTTTGCTCACCCGAATCCTATGTTCCTCGATCGGGTCGCCCCGCTGACGAGAGACCTTTTTGCACCCCATCACTACGTCTCCCAATTTCATATGGAGACGACCGACGACAAGGAAGCTCTGGAAGCAGCCGTAGAAGACAGTGGCTTAGACTCCTGGACGGCCCTCTTCTCCGACCGCAACTGGTGGTACCTCAACCCCGAACTGCCTAGCCTCTACTCCTGGACCGCAGCGAATCCCCTGTCCGAGGAACTTTTCCTCATGGAGCGGAATCCCTATTTCTGGCAGGTGGACCCCGACGGGAACCAGATGCCCTATATCGACTCCATTAGGCACCGGCTCTTCGACACCAACGACGTCTTCGACCTGCGCATCATCAACGGTGAGGTCGACTATCAACAGCGCCACGTCACCGCCGCCAACTTCACGTTATACAAGGAAAGTGAGGACGAAGGCGGCTATCGAGTACAGCTCGGCGCAGGTGACCAGCATGTCTGCCTGACCCCGAACCAGACGGTCCAAAAGCCCAGATTGCGCGAGTTCTTCCAAACCCGCGACGTGCGTATCGCCATGTCTCTCGCAGTGGACAGAGACACACTCAATGAACTCGCATTCGAGGGGCTCTACACTCCGCGCCAGTACAGCCCGCTTGAACAGTCGCCGCAGTCCTATCCAAAACAGGCCAACGCCTACCTCGAGTACGACCCGGACCGCGCTAATCAACTTCTTGACGATGCCGGCTACGCCGAAAAGGACGACGACGGATTCCGAGTCTATCCCGACGGCAGCGGCGAAACTATCAGCTTCGTCGTCGAAGGTACAGCACAGCCCGGCTCGCCCGATGAGGACGCTGTCCAAATCATCATCAGCTACCTGGCAGATGTCGGCATCAAGGCAACATACAAGGGCATGGAGCGCTCCCTGTACACAGAGCACTGGGGCGCTAACGAAATTGACGCCGCCTTCTGGGGCAGCGGACGCTCACTCCTGCCGCTGGTCGACCCCGCCTTCTTCCTCGGCACCGGCCTCGACCGGCCTTGGGGCGAAGCCTGGGGTCGCTGGCGCCTTGATTCCTCCCACCCGGTCGCCGAAGAACCCCCGGAAGGCCACTGGATCCGCACAATGTGGAACCTGTGGGACGAAATCCTGGTCGAACCGGACGAGGCCAGACGCAACGAGCTTTTCTTCCAGATCCTGGACGTCTGGGCAGAGGAGTTGCCGCAGATCGGCTACCTGGGCCAGATCCCCAATCCGCTGATCGTGCTCAACGGCCTGCGCGGCATCGACCCTGAATATGTGTATCCGCTCAGCAACCCGACATCGCACGGGGGCCTTGTGCAGGCGCATACTTTCTACTGGGACGATCCGGCGAGCCAATCCTAGGCCGTAACTTGGCTTTTTCTGACGCCGGTGGGCAGTTCGCTGCCATTCGAATGTAGCCCGGAGCAGTGTAACCGAAACATTCGCGGGGCGTTCTCTCGTCAAGAGAGCGCCCCGCATAATCTACGCGGGTATACTCGTCCAGCTCTTTGGGTACCAATATTGGCCCGCATTCCTGTCCCACCTAATCTCGCAAGGCCCGCAGCGAGCAACTCTTAAGGACCAATCCAATGGGCTCCTTCCACAGAAGCCAACCCGAACGCAGTACCTACGTTGACCAGCATACCGGCCGCACTATCGAACAGCTGACCAGCAGCCCAATGGCCGATGTCCACACCTACTACGATATTTCTCCCTGGTCGCCGGATGGCCGCTATATGGTCTTCTCAGCAGCCATTCCCACCCAAGTTACCTCCGTCCACCGTGATACTTTCGCCACCGATCAAGGGCGGCTCTATCTCATGGACCTGGAATCATATGAACTGCGTCTCCTGGCCGAAAACGCCTTCTACAACACCCACACCGGCGCCTTCCCCGTCTGGCATCCGACCAAGTGTGAGGTCTTCTTCTATACTGCACCCGAGGAAGTCGGCGTGGTTGACGCTGAGTGGTCGCGGCTTGGCAAGCACGGCGGCAAACTGTTGCGCAAAATGAAAGGCGGAATCCGCCAGGTCAGCCCCGATGGCGAACTTCTGTCCTGGACGACAAACGACATCCGCACCGACCTTGCAAGAGGCGTCTATACCTTGCGCGCCGATACCGATCTGAGCCGGCAGGAGGACGCAGACCTGACTCTCATCGCCTCCACTGAGGCTCTCTACGATCTGACGCCCAACAACCACCTCTTTCACATCGATCAAATGACAGTTGGCAACACAAAGTGGACGCCGGACGCACAACATATGCTCGTCGCCATGTGGATCAAAGCGACAGCCGACGATCTCTCGCCCTGGAAGAGCCCCTTTCGCCGCAGTATCTACATAGTCAGTCGCGACGGCAGCGAGTGCCGCTGGCTGACATTCTTCGGCCATCATCACAGCTGGACCGCCGAAGGCACGAAAGTTCTCTACTCCGGCTACCTGGTCCATACCGACGAGGGACGGCAGGAAGAGCCTCGACTTCACATGATCAATTTCGACGGCACCGGCAAGGAAGTCGTCATCGATCATCCCCTGGGAGGGCATCCCATTGCCAGCCCCGACGGCAGCAAAATTACCACTTGGGATAAGGAAGGCGTTATCCTGGCCGACCTGAAAACGCAGAAGGTCGACTATCTCGCCGCGTTTGGCCCCCACTGCGATCACAACTCCCATCGCGGCACCCACCCCCACTGCCTTTGGAGCCTGGACGGCAGCCAAATCCTTTACAACTCCGCCCAGTCTGGCCGCAGTCACCTTTACCGAGTTTCAGCCAAGTGAAGCCTGGTCCTACAGCGATTCGCTTGCGCATCGCTGCCGTCCCTTCGGAGTGCACGCAATGAAGATAGAAAAGATTACGCCCTTTCTTGTGGACAAATTCCTGCTGGTCCGCGTCTACACCGACCAGGGCCTTGTCGGCAACGGCGAGGCCGGCCTCTGGGCGCATCACGGCATGGTCCACCGCGCCATCCTCGACCTGAGCGACTACTACATCGGCAAAGACGCTTCCCGCATCGAGCATCATTACCAGACCGTCAGCCGCGATGCCCACTTCATGGGCGCCGCCATTAGCGCCGCGCTAAGCGCCATCGACATCGCGCTCTGGGACATAGCGGGCCAGGCTGTCGGCCAACCGGTTCATCAGCTGTTGGGCGGACGTGTTCGCGACAAGATTAAAGTCTTCGCCAATGTGAACGGAGCCACCCTCGAGGAATGTGCCGCCAGCGCCCAGCAGCAAGTCGGGGCCGGCTATCTTTCGCTGCGCATGTCTCCATTCCTCCCAGGCTTTGAACGCAAGACTCCTTCCCAGGTGATCGGCGACGCAGTCGCCATGGTCGCGGCCGTGCGCGCCGCCGTCGGCTACAACATCGATCTCGGCCTGGAAATCCATCGCAACCTGCGCCCCGAGGAAGCCATCATCCTCGCCCGCGAGCTGCTGCCCTATCGCCTCCTCTACTACGAAGATCCGCTCGCCCCAGAGAGTCTTGAGGCGATGGACTACATCGCCCAGACCGTTCCCCTGCCGATGGCAACCGGCGAACGCTGCTATAATATCTTCCAATTCAAAGACCTTATCGACCGAAAAGTCGTGAGTCTAATCCGGCCGGACCTTTCGCTTGCCGGCGGATTTACCCAGGTCAAAAAGATTGCCGCCATCGCCGAATCCGCCTTTGTAGGCATCTTCCCGCACCTGATGGGCAGCCCGGTCAACATCGCCGCCTTCTGCCAGCTCGACGCAGCCATCCCCAACTACGTGCTGATGGAAAGCCATACCACCGCCGATGCCTACAATGAGATCGTCGACTACCCTGTCGAACGACAAGGAGGATACCTGGTCGTCTCAGACCGACCTGGCATAGGTCTCGAGATCGACGAAAGCAAGCTGGATCGCTATCCCTATCAGCCCAAGAAAATCCTCGGCAGCTTCCACGCCGACGGTTCGGTAGCGCACTAGCGCGCGGCGAGGACTGCCTCTGATGAAGACAACCAAGACGGGCGGCGAGGCCCTGCTTCAAGGTCTGCTCTCCTATGGAATCGACACGATTTTCGGTCTGCCCGGTGTACAGAACGACCATTTCTACAACGCTGTATACGACGCCGGGGACAGCATCCGTCACATTCACGCCCGCCATGAACAGGGCGCAGCCTATATGGCCCTCGGTTTCGCCCAGGCCTCAGGCAAAACTGGTGTCTACGTCGTCGTACCCGGCCCCGGTTTCCTCAATACAACCGCCGCGCTTTCAACAGCATACGCTCTCAACGCGCCTGTCCTCTGCCTCACCGGTCAGATCCATAGCGACCAGCTTGGCCGCGGGTACGGAATGCTTCACGAAATTCCCGATCAGCTTGGTATTCTCCGTTCATTGACCAAGTGGGCCCGCCGTGTCGAAAGCCCTGCCGAACTGCCCGGCCTCCTGGCCATGGCCCTCAGTGAAATGCAGTCGGACAGGCCTCGCCCCGTCGGGCTCGAAGTGCCTATGGACGTGCTTGCAGCCAAGGCGGAATTCGACGACTTTACAATTCCATTGAATATCCGCCGCCCCGCCCTGGATAACTGCGCTATCGATGAGGCATCCCGGCTCTTGGCCAAGGCGAGCAACCCCATAATTCTACTCGGCGGCGGCGCAAAGCACGCCGGCGACGAAATTCGCGCCCTCGCCGAAGCCCTCCAGGCTCCGGTCTTAGCCAGCGGCAGCGGGCGCGGTATCCTCTCCGACCGCCACCCCTTGAGTCATACCTTCGGACCAGGTATACGCCTCTGGGAACAGGCCGACGTGGCCATAGCCATCGGCACACGTCTGACCAAACCCTTGATCGAGTGGAAGAACCCAGACCATCTCAAACTAATACGCGTCGATATCGCGCCGCAAGACATGAGCGTTCTAACGCCTGCAGCCGTCACAATCGCAGCCGACTGCAAGGAGGCCCTCCAGGCGCTGCTGCCAATCTTGGCGCAGCACAACCCCTCGCGGCCTTCCCGCACGGCCGAGATGTTGGAACTGCATCAAGAGATGGAAGAGCTCTACGAACAGTTCCAACCGCAGTTGGACTTCATTCGCGCTATCCGCGATGCCCTTCCCGACGATGGCATATTTGTAGAAGAAATAACGCAGGTCGGTTATACCAGCCGTGTGCTCTTGCCTGTCTACCAACCGCGCACATTTATCGCTTCCGGCTATCAGGGGAGTTTGGGATGGGGCTTTCCCACCGCGCTGGGGGCAAAAGTCGCCTTTCCAGACAAGGCTGTCATCTCCATCACCGGAGACGGGGGTTTCCTCTTCTGCGCAAACGAATTGGCCACCGCAGTCCAGTACGGCATCAACACGGTCACTGTTGTTTTCAACGATGGCGCATTCGGCAATGTCCGCCGCATGCAGAAGGAACTGTACGACGGGCGCATCATCTCAACCGACCTTGTCAACCCCGATTTTGTCGCCCTCGCCGAGTCCTATGGCGCCGCAGGCCTGCGGGTCCACTCCGCCGACAGTCTTCGCGACGCCTTAACCGAATCCTTCGAGGCCGACGTGCCCGTTCTGATCGAAGTGCCGGTCGGGGAGATGCCCGGCCCCTGGCGCAGAATGTACCCAGCGGAGGTTCTCTTCCAAAAGTCGGACAATTAGTGTCGTGCTTGGTCAGTCTGAACAGTTGCGTTTCGAGCCTTGCTATAGCCTCGAACAGGCTCGCGCATTCTTGTTGCCGGCGAATCCGCAGTATTACCTTGCCGTTCCGTCCCAACGCCCGCGTCGACCTGGAGTAGCGGCTACCGCAAGCATCATGTATAACTGAACACAGGCCCGAAGCAGTCGTTCCTACCTCGCCGTTTCATTTGCCATTGGGGATCGCAGGCATCAATCGGTCCTTACATCGCTGCCCTGGCGGAGAGTTCTCGATGAAAATTCAGAAGATTACTCCTTTTCTCGTAGACAGATTCTTGCTGGTGCGCGTCTACACCGACCAGGGCCTCGTCGGCAACGGCGAGGCCGGCCTCTGGGCGCATCACGGTATGGTCTACCGCGCCCTCCTCGATCTGAACGACTACTTCACTGGCAAGGACGCCTCCCGCATTGAACATCACTACCAGACCGTCAGCCGCGATACCCATTTCACCGGCTCCGTCCTCAGTGCCGCTCTCAGCGCTATCGACGTCGCGCTATGGGACATCGCCGGCCAGGCCGTAGGCCAGCCGGTGCATCAGCTGCTGGGCGGCCGCGTGCGAGACAAGATAAAAGTTTACGGCAGTGTCGGCGGCGCCTCAGTCGATGAGTGCGCTGCCGTCGCCCAAAAGCAAGTCGCGGCCGGCTTCATCTCTTTACGCCTGACACCCTTCCTTCCCGGCTTCGAGCGCAAGACTGCTTCCCAGGTAATCGGCGAGGCCGTTGCCATGGTGGCCGCCGTACGTGCAGCCGTTGGCTACAATATCGATCTGGGCCTGGAAATCCATCGCAACCTTCGCCCCGAAGAGGCCATCGTCCTCGCCCGTGAACTACTGCCATTCCGTATCCTCTACTACGAAGACCCGCTCGCCCCACAGAGCCTGGAGGCAATGGAATACGTCGCCGCGACCCTTCCTCTGCCTATCGCCACCGGCGAGCGCTTCTACAACATTTTCCAGTTCAAAGACCTGATCGACCGCAAAGTCGTGAGCCTCATACGGCCCGACCTTTCGCTTGCCGGCGGTTTTACCCAGGTCAAAAAGATTGCAGCCATTGCCGAATCCTCCTTTGTCGGCGTCTTCCCCCACCTGATGGGCAGCCCCGTCAACATCGCCGCCTACTGTCAACTCAATGCGGCCATCCCAAACTACGTGTTGATGGAAAGCAATCCCACCGCCGACGCTTTCAACGATATCGTCGACTACCCGGTCCAACGACAAGGAAGCTATCTGGACGTTCCGGATCGCCCCGGCATCGGACTCGAAATTGACGAAAGCAAGCTGGACCGCTTTCCCTATCAGCCCAAAAAGATCCTCGGCAACTTCCATGCCGACGGTTCGGTCGCGCACTAGCACACGCCAGGAGCCCACCCTATGACCACAACCCGCACCGGCGGCGAAGCCCTGGTCCATGGCCTTCTCTCCCATGGCATCGATACCATATTCGGTCTGCCCGGCGTGCAGAATGACTATTTCTTTACCGCCGCCTACGACGCCCGCGACCGTATGCGCGTCATTCACACGCGCCACGAACAAGGTGCCGCCTACATGGCGCTGGGCTACGCGCTCGCCTCTGGCAAGACCGGCGTCTACGTTGTCGTGCCCGGCCCCGGCTTCCTCAATACAACCGCCGCCCTCTCGACAGCCTACGCCACCAACGCACCGGTCCTCTGCCTCACCGGCCAGATACGCACCGATCAGATCGGACGCGGTTACGGCATGCTCCACGAAATCCCGGATCAGCTGGGGATCCTCAGTTCCCTGACCAAGTGGGCGCGTCGCGTCGAAAGCCCACAAGAAGTGCCGGGCATGCTGGCCGCGGCTCTCGGCGCTATGCACTCGAATCGGCCCCGGCCGGTTGGCCTGGAAGTGCCGTTGAACGTCCTTTCCGGCAAGGCCAAATCTGACGACGACCCCGTCGCTCTGGAATTGCACCGCCCTGAAGTCGACCTCGACGCCGTCGAAAAAGCAGCCCGCCTGCTGGGCGAAGCGCAGAAGCCGGCCATATTCGTAGGCGGCGGCGCGCACGACGCGGCTGAAGAGATTCGCACGCTCGCCGAGACACTCCAGGCGCCCGTCATCGCCAGCGCCAGCGGTCGCGGCATCCTTACCAGCCTTCATCCCTTCAGCCACTCCTACGGGCCCGGGCAGCGGCTATGGGATGAAGCCGACGCCGTAATCTCCGTCGGCACCCGCCTGTCCACGCCCTTGATGCAGTGGGGCAAACCGGACAACCTGCCGCTCATCCGCATCGACCTGGACCCACAGGAAATCGACCGTTTCGGTTCACCCGACGTTGCCCTGGTGGCTGACTGTCGAGACGCATTGCAAGCGCTCTTACCCGCGCTGAAGCGTCACAACCCCGTCCGGTCCTCCCGTCGCATCGAGATGTTGGCCCTGCAAGACGAGATGGAGGCGGTCTATGAGTCGGTGCAGCCGCAAATGGGGTTCGTACGCGCCATCCGCGAGGCGCTGCCGGACGACGGCATCTATGTAGAAGAAATTACGCAAATTGGCTACGTCAGCCGCATAGCCATGCCCGTATACCAGCCGCGTACCTATCTGACATCCAACTATCAGGGTACGTTGGGCTGGGGATTTCCCACCGCGCTCGGCGCCAAAGTAGCTGCACCGGATCGCCCTGTCCTGTGTGTCACTGGCGACGGCGGCTTCCTTTTCGCCGCCAATGAACTTGCGACCGCGGTCAAGCACGGCATCAACCTGGTTACTGTTGTCTTCAACGACGACGCCTACGGCAATGTACGCCGCATGCAAAAGGAACGTTATGGAGGAAGAGTCATTGCCAGCGAACTCCACAATCCCGATTTTGTCACCTACGCAGAGTCCTTCGGCGCGCGCGGACTTCGAGTGCATTCGCCAGTCGAGTTGCGAGAGGCCCTGGCAGGCGCATTTGCTGCCAACGCGCCTGTCCTGATCGAGGTTCCTGTCGGGGAGATGCCCGCGCCGTGGACAAAAATGTCTGCGCCTACAGCGCAGAAAGAGGGCGGCTGAACTCTGCCAGGCAGCCGTACATCCGCCCGCGCCCCATAGCGCCAGAAATTGCTGGGTATGAACTTAAGAATTAGGTGAGGTGGTTCTACCTTCTCGGCGAGGATTCCTGGGCTGGTCTGAATGCAGCGTCTCGATCCGCCATCTCCTGAGAAGTAGATGCAGGCGAGACCGCTTCTCGGTTTCTGGAGTTACTCTGCCCATCAACTGCCGAAAGATCCCCTTCAAGCTGGTCGGCGCCGCAACTAACGCAAATGCTCCATTCGTGCCGCATCGCCTTTCCGCAGTTTGAGCAGGCAAATCGCAACTGACTATGGCAATTCGAGCAGAAATTCCAGTTGTCCTGCACGGGAACGCCGCATCTGTGGCAGGAAAGAGTGGCCTCCAACTCTCTCAGAAGAGACTCCTCTTCCAAAGCGCGATCAAAAACATCTGCCAGCGTTTCCCGTGGGCGAATCATCATATAGAGGACGAGGCCAACAAGCGGAAAGACTAGCACCAACAGACTCGCAAGAACGATCGCAAGCCAGTCTCGTGTCCGGCTGCGAATGTCATTGAACGTCCAGATGCCCATCGCCACCCAAAAGGCAAAGAAGAATGCTCCCATCAGAGCAACAAATATACCGATTAGGGTTGCAATCGTATTGGACAATTCGGCCAGCATTCGGTTCTCCTGTCAGTCTGCGCGTGGAACCCCGGTCAGTGTTCTCAGCGGCGGCGCCTTCCGAAACTTCCCGGAATCAGGCGTTCGCGGATTATAGCCCAACCGTCCTATATGCCCAAAAGCAAGCAAGCTATTTTCCTGAATTTGGACGCCCCTTTTTGCTCCTCGGCCTCTCGTGAGATAACATCATATTCGTCATGGGAAGGCCCGAGACGCCCTCGCGTGCTCAATCAGAAAACGTCGCCTACCCGCTTCGCGTTCCAGGCCATTTCCCGATCCTTGTTGCTCATACGCCGCAAAAACTTGGAATCACAAGGCTCAAGTCACATTTTACAACCTCTGTTGTACTGTATTCAGTATTGTATTATACTTAATTTCTGGGCATGCTTTACAGAAAAACCTGTATGCAATGCCGGTCGAACTGGGCGTGCAAAGGGCCTGCGGGCAACGCCGCTACGCTCGGCCGCACGCTGTCTCTAGGCTTGTCAACGATTGACGAGCCCCATAAAATTTTCCCATTCCACCATCCATTAAAAGGAGCGCAGTATGAAGAGCATGAGAAAATTGAACAAAGCTGGCATGATCCTGTCAATGGTAATTGGCATGATTATCGCAGCCTGCATGAGTCCTGCAGCAGGGCCCGAAGTCGTCGAGTCGGACGAAGCGGCAGCCCCGGCGATGCAGGAAACGCAGACTACGCTCAGCATCGTACAGGAACGCGGCCACCTCGTCTGCATCGGCAACGCCCAGCTTCCAGGATTCGGCTTCCTCGACTCCGAAGGCAACTTCTCCGGCTTTGATGTCGATTATTGCCGTGCCATCGCCGCCGCCATCTTCGGCGACGCCGACGCCCTCGAAGTGCGCCCCGCCTCTGCCAGAGAGCGCTTCACCATCCTCTCCAGCGGTGAAGGCGACGTGATCATCCGCAACACCACTTGGACGATGTCCCGCGACACAGACTTGGGCATGAACTTCGGCCCCACCACCTTCTACGATGGCCAGGGCCTGATGGTGCGCAAGGAGAGCGGAGTCTCCACCCTGCAGGACCTGCAAGGTGCATCCGTCTGTGTAGTTACAGGCACGACCACCGAGCTTAACCTCGCTGATCAGTTTGCCGCCGCCGGCGTTGCCTACGAGGCCGTCGTCTTCGAAGACTTCGACCAGTCCTTCAATGCCTACGACGAGGGACGCTGTGACGCAGTCACGACTGACAAGTCCAGTCTCGTTTCCCGCCAGACTACGCTAACCGCCCCCGCGGACCACGTGATCATTAACGTGACGCTTTCCAAGGAGCCCTTGGGTCCTGCAGTCCGCCATGGCGATGACCAGTGGTTCGACCTCGTCAACTGGGTCGTCTACGCCACAATGCTGGCTGAAGAGGCCGGAATCACTTCTGAGAATATCGATAGCTTCATGGATAGCAACGACCCCAATATCGGCAAACTGCTTGGCCTGGAAGGTGACTTCTGCGCCAAGGTCGGCCTCGAAAACGCTGGCTGCTTCGCCGACGTGATCAGGCTGTTGGGCAACTACGCCGAAATCTACGACCGCAACCTTGGCCCGGACACGGTCTTCGACCTGCCCCGCGGCCTGAACAGCCTATACACCGATGGCGGCATCCTGTACGCCCCGCCGATCCGTTAATTTTCTTACTCGATCATGCGGCCAGCCACACGGCTGGCCGCATGACTGGATTTCCGTAAAGGTGCCATATGCAGGAAATTCACGCCAGTCAAATACGGCCTCCCTTCTATCGAGATGAGCGCGTTCTCGGCATCTTCACTCAGGTCCTGGTTGTCGTTGTCGTCGTAGGGCTCGGGCTCTTTTTCTACAACAATATGATTACGGGGTTGCGGGAAAAGCACACCGTCGCCATCAGTTTCAGCTTCCTGGGGCAGGTTGCCGGTTTCGACATTGGCGAAAGCATGATCGAATACTCCCGCGAAAGGACCTATGCGCGCGCCTTCGTCGTAGGCCTTTTGAATACCTTCCAAGTGGCCATCCTGGGCATTATCTTCGCCACTGCGCTTGGCATAGTCATAGGTGTGATGCGTCTATCCACCAATTTTCTGATCAGTCGTATCGCCCTCATATACATAGACTTTTTTCGAAACATTCCCCTTCTTGTGCTGTTAATCTTCTGGGCGCAAGCCGTTTTTCTGAAGCTGCCGCGCGTCGCCGAAGCCATTGTCTTGCCAGGTCCAATCTTTCTCAGCAACCGCGGCGTTGCCGTCCCTTGGGGCTTGCCCACCGAATCCTGGTCCACGTACCAGATCATTCTCGCAGCCGGCCTCGTCCTCGGCGCCGCCGTCGCCTATTTCCTGCGCGAACAGGGCAAGCGTACTGGTCGCATGCCCCTCATCACACTCTGGTTCCTTGTCACCGTCGCTGCGGTCGGTCTCATTGGCTGGATTTTCCTTCCTCAGCCCCTGACTTTCGACCAGCCCGTACTCGAAGGGTTTAACACACAAGGAGGGAAAATCCTCAGCCAGCAGTTCATGGCCCTCCTATCCGGACTCATCATTTATACTGCCGCTTTTATCGCCGAAATCGTGCGCGCTGGCATCCAGTCTGTCTCAAAAGGGCAGCGCGAGGCCGCCACCGCCCTCGGCTTGAACCCCGCCCAGACCTTGCGCCTTGTCATCTTTCCGCAGGCCCTGCGCGTAATCATCCCGCCGCTTACCAGCGAGTATCTCAACCTGACCAAAAACTCCTCTCTCGCCATCGCTATCGGCTACCCTGACCTCTTCGCCGTAGCCGGAAACACTATTCTCAACCAGACCGGCCGCGAGATCGAAATGTTTACCATGATCATGGGCACCTACTTGTCACTCAGCCTGCTGACTTCCTTCCTCATGAACGTTTACAACCGTCGCATCCGCCTGGTCGAAAGATAATTGTGTCTACAGCAATCTTCTCCCTACTTCCGGTGGCTAGCGAACCCGTTCCCAGACCCACCGTTAACTCTCGACTCGAACCTCAACTCGCAGGAGAATCTGAGCTATGACGACTGCGGCTGACACGTCTTTGGACCGCTCAGTCATGCCACCGAGCGAACGCAGAACATTGCTGGGTTGGATGCGCAGAAACCTCTTCAGCGACCTGCTCAACTCGGCCCTGACCGTGGTGGCGGCGGCAGTTGTCTTTCTTGTTGCCCTGCTCTTGCTGCGCTGGGCCCTCACCACCGCCCAGTGGGGCGTGATTCCAGCAAACTTCAATCTGATCATGCGCGGGCAGTACCCGGCCGAAGAGGCCTGGCGTCTTTGGCTCGCCCTCTATCTGCTCGGCGGCGTCATCGGGCTGATGTGGCGACTGATCAGCGGTAAATTCAGCACTGCTGCCCTCATCGTTTTCCTTATCCCTCTCGCCCTCAGGGAGGTCCCTCTCTTCTCCTGGATGACGCGCTTCCACCTTCTCGTCGTGGCCGGCGCCGGAGCAGGCGCTTTCTATTTGGGCGCCTACCTGCCAATCCAGCGAAGCGTGCGCGCCGCCGTATACGTCCTGCTCGGCTACCTCGTTGTTATGCTGGTAATCTTACGCGGTTACAGCGGCGATGCTGGTCCGATGCCCACCGTAACCACGATCCTGTGGGGAGGCCTGCTGCTTTCACTCCTGCTTGCCTTCTTCGGCATCACCCTCTCATTCCCGCTCGGCGTCGCCCTCGCTCTCGGCCGCCAGTCCAAGCTGCCGGCCATCCGCATTATCAGTGTGACTTACATTGAATTCATCCGCGGTGTCCCGCTTATCAGCCTGCTCTTCATGGGCCAGGTCATGCTGCAGCTCTTTCTGCCCGACGGCTTCCCCCTGGTCGACCGCGTACTGCGCGCCCTCGTGGCGATCATTCTCTTTTCCGCCGCCTACACCGCCGAAAACGTGCGCGGCGGTCTGCAATCAATCTCTCGCGGTCAGTATGAGGCCGCCCAGGCCCTGGGCTTGAGCACATACAGGACGACGATGCACATCATCCTGCCGCAGGCCCTGCGCGCCGTCATCCCTGTCCTGGTAGGCCAATTCATTAGTCTATTCAAAGACACGACGCTTGTCGCCCTGGTAGGTCTGTTCGACCTGCTCGGAATCGCCAGAACTATCACTGCAAACCCCGACTGGCTCGGTACCCAGCAGGAGGTCTTTGTCGTCGTCGCCCTCCTGTTCTGGATCTTCAGTTACACGATGAGCTACGCCAGCCGCCGCATTGAACAGCGCCTCGGTGTCGGCGAGCGCTGAGAAAAATCTCGAAACCAAAAAGAATTCGCAACTGTTAACGAAATTCGCAATACGAGGTACCCGCAATGTCCGAAAACGCCACATCAGAAGAAATCATCATCTGCCAGGACGTGTGCAAATGGTTCGGCGAATTCCAGGCACTTAAAGACTGTAGCTTGCGCGTTAGAGCCCAGGAAGTGGTCGTCATCATCGGCCCCTCCGGCTCCGGCAAATCAACTTTCATCCGCTGCATCAACCGTCTTGAGGAGCACCAGGCCGGCGACATCATCGTCGACGGCATCCCCCTCACGCGCGACGTGCGCAACATCGAGCAGATCCGCTCAGAGACCGGTATGGTTTTCCAGCAGTTCAATCTCTTCCCCCACCTCACCGTTCTGGAAAATATCACGCTGGCGCCGATCCAGGTGCGCAAGATGCATAAGGATGAAGCCCATGAAACCGCCATGGCCCTGCTCAATCGCGTTGGCATCCCAGAGCAAGCCGACAAGCATCCCGGCCAGCTCTCCGGCGGCCAGCAGCAGCGCGTCGCCATAGCCCGCTCGCTCGCCATGTCGCCGAAAATAATGCTTTTCGACGAACCCACCTCCGCCCTCGACCCGGAGATGATCAAAGAGGTCCTCGACGTCATGCAAGAGCTCGCCGAAACCGGCATGACCATGCTCGTCGTAACCCACGAAATGGGCTTCGCCCGCGAGGTCGCCGACCGTATCGTATTTATGGACGCCGGCGAAATCATGGAAGTTGGCACGCCGGAACACTTCTTCACTAACGCTCAGCACGAGCGCACAAAGCTATTCCTCAGCCAGATCCTCTAGGTGCTGCATCAGCGGACGGCAAGAGGTCTGGACAAGGCACATACTTCTCTGCCATTGTGCCAGCAAGAATCGTATGAAGTCCCACCATGCGCCCGAAAGATCAATGAACCCGCTGCCGAAATCGGGTTCGCTCGGGCGTCGATTTCCTATCTGACTCGAAAGTGCCGCTTTCAAGTCGCACGCATCCAGCCGCAATTCAAACATTAGTGATTCAACGATCGGGAATGAGGATGAAAAAGAAACTGTATGTAATGCTCATAGTGGTAACTCTCCTCGGCATAGCAGTGCCGATCTACGCCCAGGAAGCCGGCCTGACCCTCGAAGGGCTTGCCGCCAAAGTTGAAGCCATGGTGGAACTGGTCACCTCGATGTCCGAGCGCATGGCTACGTTTGAGGAGCGGATAGCAATTCTGGAAGCGACTGCGACGCCGACGGTGACACCGACGCCGTCACCGACTTCGCCTCCTACGCCGACGCCGACACCAACCTCCGTTTCTCCCACGGCGAGCATTTCACGCATTATGAACGTGCGGGCAGGGCCGGGCACCAACTACCCCATCCTGGGACAGACCGCAGTCGGCGATCAATACCCTATTTCCGGCAAGAATCCTTCTGGCGGCTGGTGGCAGATCATTTACCGTGGTCAGTATGCCTGGATCTATAGCCCATTGGTGACAGCAATCAACCCAGAGCTCGTGCAGGTGGCGTCCATCATTCCCACGCCGCCGCCGACCCCGATCCCAACGAGCACGCCGATCCCGCCGGCCACGCCGATCCCACCGACACCCGTGCCTCCCACTACCGCGCCGCCTCAGTCCGATCCCTGCGCAGGCATAGGCGGGGACGGCTGCAAATTCAGGTTGCGCAACACAGATTTACGGCATAACGGCGGAGGCGATCTGAAGCTCTATGTTGGCTTCGTCCATGAAGGACGTGGTGACGAGGTTCAAGGCATCGGCGGCAGCTATTATGTCGAACTGCACAAAGATGGCGTTCATGTAGCCGCGGTGAATAACTCGACGCGTGGTGGAAACTCGACCCATCAGGGGCCCCAGGGCAATAAGTACAACTACCTCAAAACTGTCCCCCTCAACCAGGTTCCAGGTGGAAACGTGGCGGGCAACTATACGATCTTTGTCAGAGACGGCAACGGAGAACGCGACAGCCAGAACTTCCACTTTTCCGTTTCAGGAGGGAATGGTGAAGTTTGGCTCATCTTTGCACAGAACAATTAAGTTTGGAGTTTGAAACTTGGCTGGGATGCAAGCGAAGCTACCATAGCGATATAATGGCAGAACAGAACTGCGTCGCACACCTGGTTGGCGCGTCGTACATCCCAGCCTGTTTCAGTCTTACTGAACACCAGGAACGAACCGGACCGCATTGACGCCGGCCATTTCCGGTGAAGCCGTTTGAAAAAGTGCAGATCCCGCCTACTCGCCGTCTCCCATGCGTTGCGGGGCTCGAAAGGAGCGCAACAACCATGACCACGCAATCATCCATTAGCACTGCCCCGGAACTCGCGATCGCTCGCTGGTTCAATTCCGACGACAACCCCACCTTGGCCGATCTCAAAGGCGAGGTTGTAGTAATCGAGGCATTCCAGATGCTCTGTCCAGGTTGCGTCTCCCACGGACTTCCCCAAGCCCAGCGGATCCAGCAGAACTTCCCGGATGACGTCACCCTGCTGGGGCTCCACACCGTCTTCGAACACCACGAGGCCATGACCCCCGTGTCTTTGGAAGCCTTCTTGCACGAGTACCGGATCACGTTCCCTGTCGGTGTGGACGCCCACACGCCCGGCGATACAACGCCAATAACGATGGGCCGCTATCGGCTGCGCGGCACGCCGAGCCTTGTCGTCATCGACCGCGCCGGACGCATCCGCGTCAACGCCTTCGGCCACGTTGAAGACCTCGCCGTCGGCGCCGCCCTCGCCCGCCTCATCGACGAACCTCACCCCGATCTGGAGGACGGCCGCGAAACCAAGATCTGATCAACTACAAGACCTATGGAATCCGGCCCCTGGCCCGCGTCGGACTCGCCTGCCAGGCTTGAAGGACGTGCGGCTCAGGGGCCAATCTTGGTCCCCTCCTCTTCGACTTTTCCCACGGAGCCGCCGTCTACATCCTCGACCCCAGTTTTTCCGTCCGGCGCGCCGAATATATCGCCACGAAGGTAAGTAACAACCTGTAATTCCGTTGCTCCACCACCCAATACTGCACCAGCCCGCCTTTCCCACCGCCCGTTCTGTAGTATAATGCCCTCACCTCACGACCAAAGGGGGATAACAACCACGACTATCACTTCAGAAAGCCTGATGACCGCCGACGATTCGATTCGACTCTGTAGTGAATGAATCCGTGGCGAATTCATTCGAGGGGTGAATTGCAGTACGATACCTAGAGGACTAACACACGGCGACTTTGCAATGAATCTGGGTAGCGAGTCGAGAAGCTTCATAAGGCCCCGGCGGTTGGGCCGAGTGGCAGATTTCGATCTCGGTGTCCTGTTTGAACACGACTCGAACACGGTCAGTGAACTTGATGTCGCCTTCATTTCTGCGCAAAAGCTCCCATTGGCCTCCCAGTCATCTGGATACTGGGAACGTGTTCCTGACAATGTTGCTGAAATCGTTTCCCCCAGTGATAGTCCCCAGGAAGTTATCGATAGAACCCGCATGTCGATCAGATCCTGGATGCCCCTGTTTTGGAAGGTTGACTTCGAGACCCGAACAACTGAATTCAATTGCCCGAATCAGCCGCTGCTGAAGCTCTCAGACAATGAAATGCTAGACGGGGGCCAGGTTCTTCCCAGCTTCAGTTGCCCCGTTCGCGATCTCTTTGAACTGTAAAGGAATCCCGATGAGACAAGTTGTAATCTATCCAGGGGAAGACGGCTTCTGGGTTGTTGAATGTCCCAGCCTCCCAGGTTGCATAAGCCAGGGAGAAACTAAGCAGGCCGCTATCGCCAATATCAGAGAAGCTATCGAACTCTACATTTCTACCCTTGAAGATGACGGATTACCGGTACCCGAGGATCAGTTCGAAACTCTCGTCATGGCGGTATGAGTCGCTTACCCACGGTATCCGGCCGACGGTGCGTACGGGCCCTAACAAGAATCGAGTCCTTTATCATTCGTCAAATGGGTAGCCAAATCACTTTGTGAAAGGACCATCCCCACGCTTAGCTAGTGGTTCCGAACCATAAGGAACTTGACAGAGGAACCTTGCGTGCGATTATTCGGCAGGCCAACCTTGGAGTACAAGAATTCATAGATCTCCTCTGACTCTCGTTGAATGTCCTATGTGAATGTAAACCTGCCAAGTGAACGACTGGAAACCCCCTGACCGGCGCGTTTAGGCAACCATGAAATCAGGGCGGTATTCCCCTTTGTACTTGGCAGCATTTAACAAGCGAAAGACAGCCCCAAAAAGGAACTAACCAGTGACCCCTCCAGAACTCTTCCGCACACCTGCAACCGAGCTCACCGCCGCCATTCGCGCCAAACAGCTTTCTCCCGTCGAGCTGACAGAGGCCTTCCTCGCCCGCATCGAGGCCCTCAACCCTTCAATTAACGCCTTCCTGGACTTCGACGCCGACCTCGCCCTTGATGCTGCCCGCGCCGCCGAAGCCGCAGTTATGCGGAGCGAGGAGCTTGGCCCTCTCCACGGGCTGCCTGTTCCAATCAAAGACCTCGAACCCAGCGCAGGACTGCGCCACACCAGCGGCTCCATTCTCCAAAAGGACCAGATCGCCGACTTCGACGGCGCCGTAACCGGCCGCGTCAAGGCTGCCGGCGGCATCATCATTGGCAAGACTAACACGCCCCACCTCGGCCACAAGGATATGTGCGACAATTTGCTCGGCGAACCGGGCCGCAACCCTTGGAACACCGACCGCACGCCCGGCGGCTCCAGCGGTGGCGCAGCCGCGGCCGTCGCCGCCGGCCTCTGCCCGCTTGCCCATGGCTCCGACGGCGCCGGCTCTATCCGGATACCCGCCGCCCTCTGCGGCGTTTTCGGCCATAAGCCGTCGTTCGGGCGCCTGCCCTACTGGCCCAACCTCGACATCTGGTCCGCCCGCTCCCACAACGGCCCTATCTCCCGCACCGTCGCCGACGCCGCTCTATTCACCCAGGCCACCGCCGGCCCCGACCCTCGCGACCCCACCGCCATCGCCAACCGCCCCGACGACTACCTCGCCGCCGTTGCCGACCCTCTGCCCGCGTTGCAAGGCCTGCGCGTCGCCTGGAGCGCCGACTTCGGCTACGCTGCTGTTGACCCTGACGTGCGTCGCCTGGCAGGCGAGGCTGCCGAACGTTTCTCAGACTTCGGCTGTAACGTCGAGGCAATCGACCCCGGTTGGGACAACCCCCGCCCCGGCGCCGAAGTCTGCTGGTTCGCCTCCATGGCCGCCCGCGTCGGTCAGGCTTACGACGAGAATCCACAGGCCTTTGAACTGAGCCTTGTCGAGATGATACAGCAGGGCCGCCATTACTCCGCCGAAGAACTGGGGCGCGCCGAGATGTCCCGCACCATCTTCTATCACCAGGCCCGCGAGTTCTTCGAAAACTACGACCTCCTTCTCACGCCGCAGATGCCGCTCACCGCCTGGGGGGTCGACGACTGGCCCGCCGAAATCGACGGTACGCCCACCCCGTCGATCTTCGACCGTTTGCCCTTCACCTATCCTTTCAACCTCACCGGCCAGCCTGCAGCCAGCGTCCCTTGCGGCTTCGCCTCAGACGGCCTACCCGTTGCACTTCAGATTGTGGGCAGGCATCACGCCGACAAACTTGTCCTCCAAGCCGCAGCCGCATTCGAAAGAATCGCGCCTTGGTCATCCGCTTGGCCCAATGTATCATAGGGCCTGTAGTGTCCATCGACGGGCACTACAGCCAGTGCAACTGCGACACTTGTAGATTGCACACATGAAATTCCATAGCCCTTTGGGGCCCGTTAAGACAAGGAGGTCTTAACCATGTTAAACAGGCAACGGCGCCAAGAACTTGAAGGCTCCCCCCAAGCCGGCACGAATCCTGTCCGTGTCGGCTGTATTGAATACCTCACCGCACGCCCTCTCTGGCAAGGTCTCGGCGAACACCCCCACCTCTTCTCACTCAAGTTTGCTGTACCTTCTGAAGTTTCCTCCTGGCTGCACAGCGGTGAAGTCGACCTTGCGCTCGTCTCCTCCATCGAGTACGGACCCGGTTACCGTATCGTGCCCGGGGTCGCGGTAACCTCGATGGGATCGGTTGCTTCAGTTGCGGCGTTCTCCAGCAAGCCACTGACAGAAGCCAAGACCGTCGCCCTCGACACCAGTTCCCGGACCGCCGCCGCCCTCATGCGCATCCTCTGCTCCGACTGGTTCGACATTGAGCCGGAGTTCGTGTCCATGCGTCCGAACCTGTCGGCTATGCTCCAGCGCTGCGATGCCGCCCTTCTCATCGGCGACAACACCCTCTTCGTCGACCACGTCGGCATGGGCCTACACAAGTATGACCTTTGCGACGAATGGCGAGGCTTAACCGGCCTTCCCTTCGTATTCGGGTTCTGGGCCGGCCGGCCCGATGCCCTGACCCCAGAACATTTGCAGGCCTTGCGCGATTCAAGCCAAGCCGGGGTTACCGCGCTCGACGACATAGCCTGCGCCCACTACCCCGAAAACGAGACACTCGCCGCCTCCAGCGGCGAATACCTGCACAAAAACATCCAGTACCACTTTGACGACGACTGCCTCGCCAGCCTGCAGAGGTTCTACAAATCCTCTTCCAAACTCGGAATCATTCAACAGGCCCCGACCGTCCTATTCTATGATTCTTGACCCACGAGAGTGAAGGAGTGCACCGACACAGTATGGTCTGGGGGCTAGAGGGGATCCCCAAAGCCTGTCTCCAGGGCAACTTCTCAAAGTCGTCCGGGACAACGATGGGATTCCCCCTACCCCTGACTCCAGTGGAATACCAACCAGGGAAAATTATGACTTAGAATACGTGTAACTACTCAGCCACAATTAGTTTGCGAGCCTGAATGAGGCGAGTCAAGGTGTTTGCTCTCTCCTCATGGTTGTCATTTGGGCGGTCGGGCCTTCGGCCCTCCCTTGTGCAGGCGCTGCGCCCCCGCAACGCCCCCCTACA
>MPML01000078.1 GCA_002238445.1 Caldilineaceae bacterium bin5 | reverse complement strand
GGGGCGCAGCCCCTGCACAAGGGAGGGCCGAAGGCCCGACCGCCCAAAATGCAACATTGAGGGGAGAAAAAAACACTCCTGGTCCCCTCGTTCAGGATTACGAATCAGTTGCGGCTGAGTAGTTACGAAAAAGGATAAGGAGGCAGGCAGGGGCGCCTCATCTGCTGACAGCATGGTCGAGAATCTACTAAGCATTGACAGTTCGGGTCTCCTTTAGTACGCTGCCCTAATCTGGCGCCGGACAATAGAGAATCATGACGTCATTTCTACTGAGTATGCCAGTGCGTGTAAGTCTGCAATGGTTGTATGTACTAGACGGCATAAATTAGGGACGAATCCATTATGAAAAGTAGTGCGCTTATCTGTAATGCACAGCAGGAGTTCTCGCTGCAGGAGTTCGACATCCCGGGGCTCGCCCCCAATGATTTGCTTGTGCGGTGTATCTGGTCCGGTGTCAGCGTGGGCACGGAGTTTGCGGTAATTCGCCACAAGATTACCTATGGGCCCTTTCCCATCTGTACGGGTTACCAGGCAGTGGGGATTGTCGAAGACATAGGAGCAGACGTGTCAAGGTTCGAGGTCGGCGACAAGGTTTACTACCGTCGCAGCTTACTGCCGATGGAGGTTGGCGGTGAGCCGGTTACGTCCTGTTCCGGCGCCCATTCCTCCTACGCGATCATGCCGGAGGACGCGGAAGTCGAAATCATGCCCGAAGGTGTAGATGAAGCGACCGGCGCACTCTTTGTCATGCCGGCTGTAGGATACAACGCCGTCGACATGGCCGGCGTTCAGATGGGCGACGTGGTTGCATTTCATGCTGTCGGACTCATCGGACTAGGAGCACTGGCCGCGGCGAGACTGCGCGGGGCGGAGACCATCGCTATCGACCTCAATCCAAGACGGTTGGATATGGCAAAGGAGTTGGGTGCCTCGCATGTTATTGACGCTAGTGAACTGTCCGCAGACGAAGTAAGAGTTCGGGTAGAGGAGATCCAACCTGGTGGAGCAGATGTAGTATTTGAAGGCAGCGGCATTCCATCCTGCCTTGACCTGGCCTTCCCTCTCGCTCGACTGAGAGGAAAGTTCGTCTTTCTTGGCCATTATGGTAAGGCGCCTGTCTCCTTCAACTATCTGGTGCCTCACGCCAAACAGTTGACAGCATTCTTTCCTTGCAACGACGGGCTGGCTCCTTGCCGCCAAGCCGTGCTACGAAATATCGCCACCGGTGCCATCCCATGGCATAGGACGATAACGCATCGCGTGGCAGCCTCCGAGGCCCCGGAACTGTACGCCAAGATAAATCGCAACGACCTGCCTGATTTGATGGGCGCGGTCATTCAGTGGTCCTAATCAGAGTGGAAGAAGGGTAGGGAGAAATGAGCAAGATCCTCATCACCGGCACAAGCGGTTTCATAGGCAAAGCGCTGGCCAAGACCATCACAGAAAACGGCAATCACGATCTCGTCTGCCTTTCCCGCAGCCCTACCTACCTGCCAGGCGCGACAAACATACAGGGCGACTTTTCCGATCCGAATGAACTGCGAAAGCTGGACCCTCACGAAGGGATCGATACCCTTGTTCATCTTGCAGCTGTGGTCGGAGGGAGCTCTGAAGAGGACGGCCTGAGAGTAAATGTGGCGGGCACTCACCACCTTCTCCGACATCTCATTAAGCGGGGGTGCAAAAAGTTTGTCCTGGCTAGTTCTATTGCCGCGGTCGGAATGCAATCTGTAGAGTTTCGTCCACTCCAACTTCCCATGCCAGATGAACATCCTTGCCTGGATCGCGATGGTTACGGGTTTTCCAAATACATGATGGAGGAGGTTACCCGTTACCTGTCGAGACAAAATGACTCGCTTGACTTCATCAATCTGCGGCTGGCAAGCATTGCTCCTGATGATCGCCAGCTGATCCCTTTGGAACCCGGCCCTGTTCCTGTCTGGGGAATGGGAAGAATCTCGATCATGTTTCTGAGCGATACCGTGCGCTGCTTGATCGCCGCGGTCGAGGCCCCCCATAATCCTGGGGTGCGAATCCTCAACGCGGTAGGTAGTCAGTCCTGCACAGCGGTCCCAGTGCCGGAACTGTTGCGCTCCTGGTACGGCAAGGAGGCGGACGAACTGGACTTCTCCCACTATGAGCGGACAGGCCGCGAGAAGGATCCTGTGTACGACATTTCGAGAATTCGGGAGGAGTTAGGTTTTGTGCCACAGATGCCAATACTGGGAGATTGACAAACTATGAAGATTACACGGATCCGCACTGACCACTTCCGTATCCCCTTGCCGGTTGTTCTTTCGGACTCCACGCACGGTGACATTTCTCATTTCGGGCTGATCACGGCGCGAATCGAGACTGCGGTCGGGCTGGAAGGAATGGGCTATACGTATTGCGGCGGTGATATTGGCGGCTCTGCCATTCTGGCTCATATTCGTGATGACCTGGCTCCCCTTCTGATCGGAGAAGATGCCGGTCGTATTGAACGCTTGTGGGAACGAATGTGGTGGCATGTGCACTTTGTCGGTAGGGGCGGGGCCGCTTCCTTTGCGATGGCGGCCCTTGATATTGCCTTGTGGGACCTGCGAGGCCAGGCCCAAGGGGAACCCTGGTGGCGTATGATGGGAGGCCATGATCCCGAGGTTCCGGTGTACGCCGGGGGCATAGACCTGCAGTTCTCGCTGGATGAGCTATTGGCGCAGGCCGATGACTTTCAGGCGCAAGGTTTTCGCGCCATCAAGATGAAGGTTGGCCGAGACCGGCTCTCCGAAGACCTGGAGCGGGTGGCGGCAATGCGCAAACACCTGGGTCCGGATTTCCCGCTAATGGCAGATGCCAATATGCGCTGGCGAGTGGATGAGGCTATTCGGGCCGCCCGAGGAATGGCGCCATTTGAACTGCTATGGTTGGAGGAGCCGACGATTCCTGACGACGTTGCCGGCCATGCTCGCATTGCCCGGGAAGGCGGTCTTCCGATTGCGACCGGGGAGAACTTTCATACAATGTATGAGTTTCAACAGATGATCGCCCATGGGGCAATCTCGTTTCCTGAACCGGACGTGGCTACGTTGGGGGGTGTTACGCCTTGGCTGAAGGTCGCGCATCTGGCCGAGGCCTTCAACCTGCCGATTACGACCCACGGAGTTCACGATCTTCAGGTGCATATGCTGGCGGCGATTCCCAACAGCTCTTATCTGGAAGCACATGGATTTGGGCTTGATCGTTTTATCAAGCATCCTCTTCACATCAGGGATGGGGTGGCCATCGCGCCAAATAGACCAGGGCATGGCGTTGAATTTGACTGGGCCGCCCTCGAGGTACACAGGAGTTGAGCGGAGAGACAGTGCACTATGGAAAAGCGACTTGAAGGAAAGGTAATTGCAATTCTCACTGCGCATGAGTTCGAGGATATCGAGGTAATGTATACTGTGCTGCAATTGAGCCAGGCCGGCGCGGAGGTCGTTGTCGGGACGTTGCCGCAAGATGCACTCGGACATTTTCATGGGCGTCCGGCCTGGCCCGAAAAGCCGATAACAGGAAGGTTCGGGCATGCGATTCCATTTGATGTCCTTGCTGAGGGCAATCGCTATACTGTGCAGAGCATATGGGAGATGAAGCCGGAGGAATTTGACGCGGCGGTCTTTCCCGGTGGGCTTGCTCCTGATTTCCTTCGGATCGATGACAAGACATTGGAGTTTGCTGCGGCAATCCATCGGGCCAGCAAGGTGCTGGCAGCCATTTGTCATGGGCCGCAAGTGCTCATTTCTCTTGACCGGCAAAAGGGGACGGACAGTGTGGCCGGCCGCAATGTAACCGCCTACTGCGCGGTTACCGACGATCTGCTCAACGCCGGCGCGATCTATCATGATGTGCCTGCGCTAATCGATGGTAATGTCGTGACGGGGCGCGTTCCAGACGACTTGCCTGAATTCTGCGATGCTATCGTCGATGCACTGTCACAAGCGTGACTCTAGCCTACGTCCAGGGCCGAATAGACCTGCTTCCTTGCTAAAGGAATAGTTCGACTGCGTGCGCCGCCCTGCAGGCGTTCGTCTCACCAACAGTACGAGTGGAGAAATTATGGATACTTCTGAAATCAAAGCGATGACATTCGATGTCTTCGGGACGGTGGTGGACTGGCGCGGATCGATAATAAGTGAAGGGAAGGAAGTCTGGACCGCCAAGGGCGTTGAAGTGGACTGGGAACAGTTTGCAGACGAATGGCGAGGAGGATACGGACCGGCCATGAACCGTGTCCGTGCTGGGGAGCTACCATGGATGAATATCGATGCGCTCCACCGCCTGATACTGGATGAACTCCTGGAGCGGCACCAGGTCACGGGACTGTCCGAAGTCGATAAGCAGGAATTGAACAGAGTCTGGCACCGGCTGAATCCATGGCCCGATGTTCCGTCAGGCCTTGCACGCCTGCGTCAGCACGCCATCGTCGCGTCGTTGTCCAATGGCAACGTGGCCCTTTTGGTCAACATGGCCCGGCACGGAGGCATATGCTGGGACTGTGTTCTTTCGGCAGAGCTGGCCAAGCATTACAAGCCGGACCCTGAGGTGTACCAGATGGCGGCGGCACTCTTGGGATTGGAGCCTCACCAGGTATTGATGGTCGCCGCCCACAACGGAGACTTGAAAGCCTCAAAGGCTGTTGGATTCAAGACCGCGTTTGTCCACCGGCCTCAGGAGCATGGGCCAGAACAGACCTCAGATCTCGCTCCTGATCCTTCTGTTGACGTGGTTGCCAAGGATTTCAACGACCTCGCGGTTCGCCTTGGAATACAGTGACGCAACCTTCCTTAAATCTCCAGGAACTTCGGGGCACCCGCCAAGGCAGTCGATCGCCGAGTAGCGGCCGAAGCGGCACTGCCCGAGTCAAGTGAACTGTTCGAGTACGTGTGACACGAGAATGTCCACGTCTGCCAACCGAAATTCTGGGAAACAGGATCGGTCCATTGCACTGTTGTAGCCCTTTCAATGAACCTTCAGTATGTTGTTGTTGCCTCCTAAGAGGGTTGCGACGCCGGATTCGGTCTGTTCTATGCAAAAGAAAATGAGACAAAGAGGATCGAGGCCAGATGGCTGCAGGCAGCAGGACATTCGTTAGTCGAGTCATGGAAGAGACGGATATTCAAGACCGAATCGCCCCGCTGTTGCTTGCAGTCTTCTCCGGTCTAGCCTTTTTTGCATTGACGGCCGTTTGGCCCGTAGAAACCCATGATGGAATAACCCATACGAGGCGGATTGAGTCCTTGACTGGCGCGTTGCGAGCAGGAGTGATCTTTCCACGCTGGTTCCCCGACCACATGCTTGGCTATGGACGCCCAGTCCTTAATTATTATTCGCCAGGCTTCTACTATCCACCTGCACTGTTGCATTTAGCCGGGCTCGACTTGATTCTGAGTATCCGCATCGCGCTATCTCTTGGATTCGGGATTTCGGCATGGTGGATGTTTCGGCTATCCCGCCTATTCGTAACGGTCTGGCCGGCTATGGTCAGCGTTATCTGCTTTCAATTTTTTCCCTATCGAATCTACGATTTCTTTGTAAGGGGTGCATTTCCGGAATTCAGCGCCTTTTTCTGGCTGCCACCTATCGCTTTCTACACTCTACAGACCGCAAGTTTGGACTGGAAGACTAGGGAATGGCCCTCGATTTCCTTAAAGTTGACCATTATCGGCCTGGCTTGGGCAGGGTTGATCGTCACCCACAATTTGACAGCGCTCATGGGGGTCCTCCTGCTTGGGGCCACACTCTTGGTGTTCATGGTATATCAACACAGAGAGCATTCCAGTTTTATTCGCATTACTGTTAGCAGCATTGTCCCAGTTGCAATTGGCATCGTCTTGACCGCATGGTACGTGCTTCCAGCCCTGCTGGAACTAGGCTGGGTATTGAACGGAAATCGACTGTTCAGTGGAATTGGCATGGGCCATTTCTTGAAGTGGAGTGAGTTGATTGAATTCCAAGTTTCCTATTCATACAGTTTTCCGAATAGTCGACCCAGGCTGCCGGTCTACGTCATTCCGATCGCCCTGGCAGCACTGGCGATCGTCTTGACAACAAAGTCTCGCATGTTGCGCAATTTCACGCTAATGACGACTGCGTTGACCCTTGCACTCGTTTGGGCAATGACGGATACAAGCAGATGGTTGTGGACTCGCAGCGAACTTTTTTTTGACCAAGTCCAGTTTCCCTGGCGATGGCAGATCTTTGCGGCTCTTGGCGTTGCTCTCCTGCTGGCGGCGACAATTGAGTCATTGCGTAGAAAGGGTCGATCCTGGGCGAAAGGCGTGCCTCTTTTGAGCCTATTCGTTTCGATCTACCTGTTCGCTTACGCATCGTTTGGCCTCAATTATACGACGAGTGAAGAAGCACCAAATGTGGCACACTGGTCTGACTCATTTGGTGCCATGATTCTGAATTCGTCAATGAACATTTGGGCCCAACACCTTCTGCCCATCTGGTCCGCGACTCCAATGGTAGATGCCGTCAACGCTGGGCGAAAACCGTGGGAAGGACTTACAGTCCCAGATCCTATCGGCTCCATCGCCGTGACGCCAACGAGGACAGGCCTACTTCAACAGCAATACATGGTCACGACTGATCAGACCTTTCGACTACTCTTCCATCAGTTCTACTTTCCACCCTGGCGCGTTTCCGTGGACGGCATTCAGGTGGATGTCCAGCCGGCGACCGGACTCGGCCTCGCCAGTGTGACGGTTCCCCCCGGAGCGCATTCAGTCGACATTGCATGGGGGACGACGGCGGCCGTATGGATGGGCAGGCTAGTAACGGCTACAGGTTGGCTGGTGGTGTTCATATTGCTGGGCCAAACTAGCGGACTACTGCTATTTCTTCGAAGGGGAAATGGAATCGACTTTAAGGAGGTGAGGCGATTCTGGCTATCTTTCGTCTGGCTTGCGATTGGGGGGCTTATGTTATTGGCGGTCTCTGGCTTCACGGAGCGCACTAGGGACGTGTCGGCGATTGCGGCAGACTATGGGTTTGTCCGGCTGGAAGGCGTACGCTCGATTCCACCATTGCGAGCAGGGGAAGTAGCTCCTGTTCACCTGACATGGCTTGCCAAAGGCCCTGGAGAGCCAGTTAGCGCGTTCGTGCATCTGGTTGACGAGACAGGCAACGGGCTGAGCCAAGACGATGGCCCTCCAGGGGGAAAGAACACACCATTTCAGAGTTGGATGGCGGGCCTGATCCTACACTCGACACACAACATTGCCATACCTGACTCTCTGCCGCCGGGCAGGTATCGTCTCATAGCGGGCCTGTATTATCCCGACCTGTCTCACGAACCGATTGTTCCAATGAATGGCGACAATCCTCGCCTGGAGATTGGCTCCCTGGACGTGTTACCCTGACAAATGGGGCACGAGTCGCTGGTAGCAATCAACCGACTCCAGCAGACGATATCACGTTCCCATTAAATGAATGGCTTCCAAATCGAAGCATGCATTAAGAGAATTTCGGATTCTCAGAGTGGGGTGTCTGGACTAGAGGAGTCTCTTGAGGCTGTGATCGATCCTGTCAGCCTTGCTGATACCTGGGGTCAATGGCATCGCGCAGGCCGTCGCCGATGAAGTTGATGCTGAGGACTGTCAGCAGGATCATCACGGCAGGAGGCACCCAAATCCAGGGGCCGTCCTGGAGCACGTCGAGGCTGCGGGCGGTTTCCAGCATGTTGCCCCAACTTGGCGTTGGCAGTGGGATGCCGACCCCGAGGAAGCTCAGCCCGGCTTCGAGAAGAATCGCGCCATTAACTGCGAAAGTTACTGAGGCGAGCAACGGTGCAATTACGTTGGGCAGCACGTGCGTGACGATGATACGCCGGTTGCCTGCACCCAATGAGCGCGAGGCAAGCACAAACTGCTGTTCCCTCAAGGAGAGTACCTGCCCCCGCACGAGGCGGGTAATGCCGGGCCAACTGAAGATGCCGATCAGGAATATAACGCTGGCAATGCTCTGGCCCAAGTAGATGGCCGCGGTGAGGATAATTACCACGCGCGGGAAGGTCATCACGACATCTGTAAAGCGCATAATTGCCTGGTCGGCCTTGCCCCGATAGTACCCGGAAACCGAGCCAAGAATAACGCCGATTACGGTTGAAATTGAAGCTGCGGCAAAGCCGACGGCCAATGAGACGCGGCCGCCAAAGAGGGTGCGGCTCCAGATGTCACGGCCCACGCGGTCCGTGCCCAAAAAGTGCGCCATGCTTGGCTCTTGAAACTTGTCCTGTAGATTTAGTGCGGCGTAGTCATAGCGAGTGAGCACAGGTGCGCCGATGCTCGCCAGCAGGACAACCGCGAACATTATCAGTCCCGCCAAGGCAAGCGGATGACGGCGAAACCGCCACCAGGCCTGGGCAGTGGGGGACTGTGAACCAAATCGTCGAATTCCAATGTCTGTTGACATGTCAGTCCGCTGGCCAATCGTTCCTTGTAGAGCTATTCGGGGCCATCATGCCGGCAACTGCGTACACGCATACCGTTTCCCTTTTTATTCGTAGCGAATTCTTGGATCGGCGACCGCGTAAGCGAGATCGGTGATCAGGTTGGCCGACAAAACAACCAGAGCAGTCACCAGCATTATTCCCATGACCATGGGATAGTCGCGCGCGGCAACTGCATCAACCAATAACGCCCCCATGCCCGGCCAACTGTAAATGGTTTCGGTGAAGAGCGCGCCGGCAACCAGGGTAGGCAAGCTCAAGCCCACGACTGTAACCACAGGGAGGAGGGCGTTACGGAAAACGTGGCGCCACGTTACTGCGGGCGGCTTCAGCCCTTTGGCTTTGGCGGTGCGGACGTAGTCCTCCCCCCTTACTTCAAGCATGCTGAAACGGGTATAACGCATGAAGGTCGCCAAGTTGAAGATTGCGAGCGTACCTGCAGGCAGCACCAGGTGGTACATCAGATCAAATATAGACTCCGGCTTGCCAATAGTGCGCATTCCTCCGGACGGGAACCAACCTAACTTGACCGAAAAGATGTAGAGGCCAAAAATGCCGGCGATAAATGCCGGCATGGAAATTCCCACAAATGAGAGTCCGGTAAAGGTGAAATCCCAAACGGAGTATTGCCGCAGGCCGATAAAGATACCAAGCGATACGCCGACGGCGATACCAATTCCGAGGGCTGTACCCATGAGCAGGAACGTTCGGCGCAAACGCACGGCCAGCACTTCGGACACGTCGTCGCCGTTCTTGAAACGAAAGCCGAGATCGCCTTGAACGACTTGGCCCAGCCATTTTACGTAGCGAATGGGAAGCGGGTCGTCGAGCCCATAGCGCTCGCGCACAAAGTCCAGGTCTTCTTTCGTGATACCGATTTCTTCGTTGACAAAGAAATCTACCGGATCGCCCGGAGCCAAGTTTATCAACAAGTAGATGACAATGGTGACCAGAAAGAGGACAGGAATGTTTATCAGAACGCGGCGCAGGAAGTATTGCATGTGTGTTGGGGGCGACTCCGAATAGGGCCCGGAAGTTTGAAAAGGCAGTGCAGATGGCCTAACCTGCCAGGCCAGCTGCACCGCCTCGAGGTGGTGCTATTTCATGTTCCAGTCTTGGGAGCGATCAACGTAGGGACCGCCACCAGGAGCAGGGAAGTAGTGGAAGTCTTCGATATCCACGGTAGCGATGCCGTATCGGGTGGAGACCCACCAGTAGGCAAAGGTGGCTTCATCGTTCTGATACTTGCAAAGGGCGGTGCGGGCTGCCCTGTAGTCTTCGGCAGTCTGGGAGGCGTCCATGGCATTGAAGAGGTCAACATAGTTGGGATCGTCGATTCCCCACTGGTTGTCTGCCACGTACCAGATCGAGCTGTAGGATGCCGGTCCGCCGCCAGCGCCGCGATAAGCGATGTTCCAATCGGCAGCGTTGTCGTCCACGACTGTGCGCCAGGTGGGCACGTCAAGGAAGGTCGGATTCAAGTTGACGCCGATATCGGCCATGTTGGCCTGCATTACGGTCAGGATGTCTTTTGCCAATTGCGATGTGTAGTAGGTGGGGATGTCGAGGTTGACACCGTCCAGCGTAACACCGTCGGCAGCGGCTTCGTCCAGAAGTTCACGGGCCTTTTCCGGATTGTACTCGTAATAGTTGGCGTCTGCCGGCCAGAAAGTGGGATAGGGATCCTGGCAAGGTGTGGCCTGCGCGGTACCGTTGAAGACGTCGTTGATAATTGATTGACGGTCGATACCGTACATGAAGGCCTGGCGGATGCGCTTGTCCTTCCAAACATCGTTCAGAAAGTTGTAGTTGAACATGTTTGTCACGAACGACGGGCCTGAGAAGATCTGGTAGTCGGGGTTGCCTTCAAAGCGGCTTGCCACATCGGCGCTGACGTAGGTGAAGTCAATGTCACCACTCTCCAGTGCCAGTACGGCGGCCGTCTCGTCAACGAAGTACCGGTTAACCAGCTGATCCAGCTCGGGTGTGCCATCCCAGTACAGTTCGTTCGGCTGGAGCGTCATGAACTGATCTTTCTCGAAGGAATGGAACTTGAACGGACCGGTGCCGACCGGGCTGCTGAACCACCAGTCGCTGCTGAATATCTCGGTCGGTTCGAAATCGATGGCGTGCTCAGGAAGAGCGTAGTAGCCGCGCACTGAATCGTAGAATCGCGGATTCGGGTTGCTCAGCTCGATTTCAAGCGTCAGGTCGTCAACGACGCGGATACCGGTAATTTCATCGGCTTCGCCGTCGTTGTACTCGGTCCAGCCAACAATCTGCTGGGGCTGGCCAATGCCAAAGTGGGTCACCGCGGCCATCGGCGCAGCAACGAACTCAGCGGTCCATTTCAGATCTGAGGCGGTGAAGTCCTCGCCATCATGCCATTTGACGCCTTCACGCAGATTGAAGGTCCAAACGGTGGCGTCTTCGTTAGGTTTCCAGCTGACAGCCAACGCAGCTTCGTTGGTGTGATTTGAGAAGGTGGAGTCCATGATGATCAGCGGCGTAAATATCTTGACGAACCAGACATTGCCGGCGCCGTTGTTGTAAAGTACGCCCTGCGGATCACCACCTGGACCGACGTCGAAGCCGCCGATGAGTACCTGCTCAACTTCCTCATCCATCGCGTCCGCCATGTCGGCGGAATCCTCTGCCTCTTCAGCAGCAGGTGCGGCGGCAGGCGCGGCGCATGCAGCCAGGAGCGCCATCATCAGGACGATGGCCAGGCTCAGAAATTTACTACGGTTCATTGGTGTCTCCTCATTAATGAATGTATGGGTAGAAAAAAACTTTTGTACTGCTGTGGAAGCAGAGAGATAATCGCACAGAAAGTAAGCGAGTGTCAAGTTTTTCGGACTACGGCTCAACTTCATCCACGTATTAGGAGACAGCAGAAAACGTATGCCTCCCAGGCGAGCGTTAAGGATTCCAGATGGCAGTCTGCTCAGTGTGCTGTGTTATACTGGCTCCTTGGCGGGAAAACCTCACGGACCCTGCAGAAAGGCAGAATCAAGGCACGAAGCAAGGGCTGTTTAGCCAGGTCCATGCGGCGCTTGGACCCTAATGGCAAGTACGATTTCCAAGAGTCAGAACCTCTTACTTGCGGCCTTCATTAGACCCAGTCTACATCTCGGCCTTCCCTATGTTGGAGCAGACAGGGTCGGAATCCACCATTTCAGCTCAGATTTCTTTTCGGGGTGAATCGGAAGACAAGGAGGAGACCAATGTCCACGCGCAACTATGAGGTCCTATTTGTCGAGAAGGGAGTCGCCGATGTGCGGGAGTGCGAAATGCCGGAAGCAGGGCCAGGCGAGCTACTGATCAAGGCGCTGGTTTCACTGCTCAGCCCGGGTACGGAGAGGGCATTTCTGCTGGGTCTGGCGAATACACCAGCGCAATACCCGCAGAGCACCGGATACAGCCACATCGGTGAAGTGGTCGGGGTGGGAGCAGGCGTGGAGGGCTGGGAAGTAGGAGATCGAGTTGCGTCGCGGGCGAACCATGTCATGTATGCCAATGTGTCAGCTTCAGTATGCAACCATGTTCCAGACGGGTTGACCAACGAGCGGGCTGCCTTTTTCCGGCTTGGATCGATTGCAATGCAAGGTGTCCGCAAGGCCCGAATCGAGCTCGGAGAGCCTGTGGCAGTCATAGGCTGCGGGCCGATCGGGCTGACTGTGATGCAGTTGGCCCGGCTCAACGGCGGGCTCCCAGTGATCTCTATCGACAAGGACCCTCGCCGCCTGGAGTTTGCCGAGGCGCTAAAAGTCGACGCCGCACTGAAGGCGGATGAAGGTCTCGGGCCCGCCCTCCGAGAACAGTGCGGCGGCAAGGATCCCTCCGTGGTCATAGAAGCGACAGGCCATCCGGAGGCCATCCCTGCTGCCTTCGCTCTGGCTCGATTTGGCGGGCGGGTCGTTTTGCTGGGCAGTACCAGGGGAGACACGGAAGCGGTGAATTTCTACCGCGACGTTCACAAAAAGGGACTGACTGTGCTCGGCGCGCATGAGAGCACGCGGCCAAAGCATGATTCGGCGCCGGGCTGGTGGACGCATCAGGCGGATGAGGACACTGCTCTCAGACTTCTAGTCGGCGGGAGGCTGGTGGTCGATCCACTCACCACCCATCGTTTCGCGTGGAAGAATGCAGGAGCCGCCTACGATACGCTGGCACGATGGGAACCGGGTATGTTGGGCACAATCCTAGACTGGCAGGCCTCGTAGCAGACACTCCAAACTGAGCAGAAAATTTTTGTGCCGAATCTTTCCACTCAAGGCATACTCAAGACCTGGTGGCCGCTGGCGCTGAGCTGGTTCATGATTACCGTGGAACAGCCGTTACTGGCGGCGGTTGTGGCTCGAAGCGTTGATCCCAAGGAGCAGTTGGCGGCTTGGGGCTTAGCGTTTTCGTTTGTCCTCGTTCTCTCCGCTCCTTCGATTTCGATGCTGGCGGCCTCGACGGCTTTGAGCAGAGACAGGGAGTCTTACCGGCGGGGCAGACGGTACATGATCTGGCTGTGCGTTGGCCTGACTTCCGTTCACGTTCTGCTGGCCTTTACACCTGTCTTTGATTTCGTAATGCTAGGGTTGATTTCAGCGCCGGCGGAGCTTGCCGAGCCAGTCCGCAGCGGTGTTCGAATCATGCTCCCCTTTATCCCGAGCCTTGCTCTGCGGCGCTTCCAATATGGTGTTCTGATTCGCTGCGACCAGACGCGGGCGGTATCGCTCGGTACAGTGCTTCGGCTTATGCTTGAGGTTGCGCTGGCTGTCGGACTATTCTGGATGTCTCCATGGAGCGGCCTGATCATCGCAAGTATCACGATTTCAGTAGGGGTCGTCTTCGAAGCCGTCTACGCCACTCTACGAGTAAGACCAGTGGTGCGCAAGAACCTGCTGTCAGTAAGTCCCGGCGCTCCGCCTCTGACTTTGCACCGGTTTTCTCGCTTTTACTTGCCACTGGTCTTGACGACATTCATGCAGATTCTGCTCCAGCCTCTCGTCAGCGCCAGCCTCAGCCGCATGCCAGATTCGCTAGGGTCGCTGGCCCTTTGGCCTGTTCTCTTTGGCGTGCTGTTAATGACCAACAGCGCGGCTTTTGCCTTCGTTGAATCGGTGATTGTGTTGCTGGATCGACCCGGCTCGATTGAGGTTCTGCGGCGATTCACCTGGAAACTGGGTCTGGCGCTGGCGGCGGTGCCTTTGGTGATGGCGGTCACACCATTTGGGGACTTCTGGTTCTTGCGGGTCGCCGCGCTGCCGCCGGAGTTGGTGGGGCAGGCAAAGGCGGCTCTTTGGCTGATCATTCCACTGCCGGCGCTGACGACACTTTCGAGCTTGTTCCAAGGGACCCTGATAAACAGTCAGCGGACGCGGAGCATCACAGAGGCGGATTCGCTTTCTTTAACCACGGTTACGACTCTCTTGGTCATTGGGGGGCTGTGGGCCGGGAGGCCCTGCCTTTCAGGGGGAGGCGCTTTGCTCTGCGGTGTTTCGGGCGTCTACGTCGCGGTGGCTGCATACAACTGCGGTTCGATAGTGCGAAATATGTGGTTGTGGCGGCGCTCGCAGAAGGTTTACCTGTCGATTCGACTGCGCCACGCGCGGGCGTAAAAGTGGGCGGCCGAGGACCGCCCACTGTCAGACAGATGTGGTTGAGGTCGAGATCGAAACTGTATTCTAAGCGTCAGAGATTCTTCCTGTCAGCCGCAGGAGGGTCTCTTGCACGAGGAGTTCGTGTTCGGCAGAACGGTCAGGCGGCTGCTGGCCGCGCAAGGTCGCCACGAAGGCCACCAGTTCCTCTTCGTAGGTTTGCTGACGGCTCTGGGTCGGAACCGGTACAATTTGCGCTCCCGCATCAAAGCCTTCGGCAGGCTCCTCCAGGCACAGGCGAATAGCGTGCGGCGGTTCGAAGGGGTCAAGCAGGATGGCGCTGCCCTTGGTGCCGTAGACTTCGAAACGACGTGCCATCGGTTTGGGCTCCATCGCGGCAATATCGACGAAGGCAAGCCCTTTCTCGTATTCAAGAACGCCGAGCGTGTTGTCGGCGCAGCTTGGACCGGGTACGCCGTCGGTACGGAGAAAACTGGTTGTCTTTGTCGGTCTGCCCATCAGCCAGACAATCTGGTCGAGCATATGCCCGCCGAGATCGAAAAAGATGCCGCCTTGATGGACTTCGAGGGCACTGCGGGATTCGGGAGTGATGCTGGTAGACATGTGAGCCCGCGTGCAAAAGACGTCACCCAGCAAGCCGCCGTGCACCCACTCGGCGATCCGGCAAAAGCCGTTCTGGTAGCGGAACATATAGCCCATCTGGATGAGCAGCCCTTTGTCCTGGGCTTTCCCCATGACTCGCTGCCAGCCTGGCCAATCTTCACCGGCCGGTTTGTCGTACCAGACATGCAAACCGGCATCGACCAGGGCCTCGGTTTGGGGGAGGCTCTCGGCGTTCTTGCCTTCGGAGGATACGGCAACGATTGAGGTGTCCGAGAGCAACTCGTGTTCCGAGTCAAACCAGCGGACATTGCTGAACGGGCCGGATGTTACTTCCAACTCGGCGCGGCGTTCGGTGTCGGGCTCAAAGACGCCGACTACCTCCACGTCCGGCGAGTCCTGCATCGCCTCCAGTTTGCCGGCGGCGTGCCCGTGCTTGGTTCCGTACTGGGCCATTACCAGGGGAGACGCGTCAGTTCCAGCGGTCATTTCCTGACCCCTTTATCTGTGAAAACAGTTGTAGATACTTAGCGCCAGTCTGACGCCTTTGCCTTTGGGCTAGGCGCAGACCGGGTTGTCCTTGGTCCAACGATTGAATGCTCCGCCATCTTCAATCGTTGCCATGTAATCGCGAGTATCACGCCACAGTTTTTCCCAGGCGGCGGGTTCGCGCAGGACCGTTTCGGGATATTTGCGGCTGCGGGCGACGAAGCCTGGGAAGGCAGGTCGGCCAGTCGGCTGTCCGACGGGATTGTAGCGCAGATCGAAACTCCAACGGATTGAATCGCTGTTGTTGGAGTAGGAGGCGTGCAGCGTCTGTTTGTGCATCAGAAGCGCGTCGCCCTTTTTCATGATCATGGGTACAGCCTTGCCGTCGAGCAGTTTACCGGGAACTGCCAGCCCAATATTTGTGGGACAGTGGTCGATCAGACCCCGCTTGTGGCTGCCAGGCCAGACGCAGAGGCAGCCGTTCTCTACGTTCACGTCCATGAGCGAGAACCAGACGGTCAGCATCTGTGTTTCGTCAGCCTCTTCCCTGACTACGCCGTGGTCCTGATGGACGGGCGTCTTGCCCAACATTACGCGCCCGGTCTCCTCGTTTACCGGTGTGAGGCGTTCCGGCGGTTTGAGGCGCACGTGCTGCACCGGATTGGAGTAGATTTCGCTGCCGAGGATCGACTCGACGGAGTCCAGCAGGCTTTCATTCGTCAACAAGCTGAAGACTGACGGGCCGGCCCAGAAGGGTGTGTCCGGCTGGACATTGCCCTGGGGCAGCGAGAAGTCGAAATACTGCGCGTGAACCTTGCCGCTTTCCTGGTAGATGGCGATCAGCCGTTCGGAAAAGGGTAGTTCCTCGTAGAGTGAAGATATCTCCTCGGCCTCAAAGAGTTCGCGGGCCAAGTTGTCGAGAACGGTCTTGTACTCCTCGATAACAGGGTCGATATCCTCTTCAGGACTGAAAACGTTGCGGACAAGCACGTAACCATATTCATCGAAATGTGCGAGTTGTTCGGCCGAGAGTTTCATGGTCATGCCCTCCTGAATGCATTCCCATTGGACAGAGACGGATGATTACGATTAGTTCTGCGAATAGTTCTTCGTATCGTCAAGCATATTTTCGTTTCGTAGCTGCCCAGCGCGTATATCGTACTTGCCCGGGCGCTGGGGCGTCAAGTGGCCTGAATCCACCATCAGGTCCAGCGGATTGACTCGCGTCTGCAACGGCATTTCGACCTTTTCGTGCATGCGCGCGGACTCGTATACTGCATGGATCATTTGGAGCGCCTTGTACCCATTTTCGCCGCGGCCTCTGTGCGTTTCTGCTTTACCTTCCACCCAGTCGGCGAGTTCATCGGCTTGCGCGGCTCCTCCTTCCTCCCATTCGAAGCGGCTGCCCAAATCCTCCACCGTGTAGAACTTGCCGTCGGGCACGTGCTCTTCCCAGCGGCCGCCGCTCTTAGCATTCAGAATTTGCAGCGATTCGGTGGTAATGCTGATCATGCCGTCGCTTCCGAAAATCTGCGCGCCCTGGTAGTAGTTGGGCACAAGATCGCTGAGGATTATCGCACGGGGCCCTCTTGCGAATTGGAAGACTGCCATAGCGCGGTCCTCAATGCGGGTGGCGCGCTCATGCTGGTCGGTCTTGCGCTCGATATTGCCCATCACCCAGACGCACTCGTCGTCGGACAACAGGTAGCGGTACATGTCGGTCTGGTGGGAGCTGTAGTTGGGGAGCCCGGCGCCGCCCATGCTCTGGATGAGGTTGACTTCGCCGATAGCGTTACAGCCTATCAGCTCTTTTGCCAACGTGTAGGCGGGAAGAAAGCGGCGCTGGTGGCCGATCGCCAGTTTCACGTCGTTGCGGCGGCAGGCGATCATCATCTGCTCGGCGGCGCCGACGGTGTCGGCCATTGGTTTTTCGCAGAGGATCGCTTGCGGTTTGAAGGCGGCGGCGGCTGCGGTCCAGGGAGCGTGCCCCTTGTGCCAGGTGCAGATGGAGACGACATCGGGGCGCTCTTTTTCCATCATCTCGCGGCCGTCGGTGTAGTGCGCGGGAGCGATGTCGAACCGGTCGTTCTTTTCGGCCATTGCCTCCGCACTCAGATCAGCCAAAGCAACGACTTCATAGCGACCGGAGGCAAGATAGCCCTGAATGTGATTGGCGGATATCCCGCCTGTGCCTATGACGGCAGCGCGCAGCTTGTTGGGCATAGTCGAATCCGAATGGTTTAAGGTTTCGGAATGTCCTTATCCGGTCCTCGGCGGCCAATGAAATCGAATACCAGTTGATACTTGCAGCGATTACAAGAATACGGGCTTGTGCGAGTCAAACCGCGGTATAACCGCCGTCGACGACGAGAATCTGGCCAGTCACCATTCGGGCGGCATCGGAGGCCATGTAAATGACGGCGCCGGCGATTTCGTGCGGCTCGGCGATGCGGCCCATTGGGATCTTTTCAAGGTTCTTGGCGAAGTCGGGGTTCTTGATTGCCTGTTCCAGGAGCGGCGTGCGCGTAAAGGTTGGCGCGACGGCGTTGACGGTGATGTTATTGGGCGCCCATTCAACTGCCAGCGAGCGGGTCATCTGGCCGACCGCGCCTTTGGCCGAGGCGTAGATGGAGCGAAGCGGTCCGCCGACGACGCCTACTTGCGAGCTGATGGTGATGACGCTGCCCGCGATGCTGGCATCGATCATGCGGCGGGCGCAAGCGGTGGACATGAAGAAGGCGCCCTTGAAGTTCACGTCGGAAATGAAGTCGAACTCATCTTCGGTGTAGTCGAGGGCCGGCTTGGGGCTGTTGTAGCCGGCGTTGTTGACGACGGAGTCGATGCGGCCGAACGCGTCCCACGTCTGGTTGACAAATCGGTCGATGCTTTCCAGGTCGGTTACGTCAAGATGCCAAGCCTTGGCCTGGACGCCGAGGGCGCGGCACTTTTCGGCGGTCTCTTCACTCTCGCTGACCGTGCGGCTGCCGAGGGCCAGGGTTGCGCCGTAGCGGGCGGCGGTTTCAGCGATTGATTTGCCGATACCCTTGCCGGCGCCGGTGACGATCATAACTTTACCGTTCAGGTCGAAACTTACCTCATTTGACACAATTGTCTCCTCGTTCGTTTTCGCCGCAACGTAATGATGAAACCTTCTACTTCAGGCCTGATTCGTTGGTGAAAAGGTGGAATTAGTGTGCGCAGGTGGAATTGCTTTCCTCTATAGCCGCATACGCGAACTGGTGGACTTTATGACAGTCGTTCTAGCCCCGTTCGATTCCGGCGTCGGTGAAAGCTTTTGCCAAGACATCATAGGTCTGGGTCGCGACTTCCAGAGGGTAGTAGGGGGTCCGCCGCTGGACCATGTTGCTGATTTCAGCGGTGATGAATCCGGTGTAACCGTGGCGCTGCATGGATTTCAGGTAGGTGACGTAATCGAATTCGCCTTCCCCTGGGATGAGGAACTCGAAGTCGGGCACGGTGCCGCGTTCGTCCTTGACATGGGTGTGGCGTGCGTGGGGAGCCATTGCAGATACCGACTCTTCGATGCCGATTCCCATGACATTGAAATGGCTGATGTCGAAATTGACTCCGACAGCGGCCGAACCGACGCGCTTGATGACTTCTAACATACGTTCGGGCGTGTCGATGATCGAGCCTACGTGAGGTTCGATGGCAATGGTGACGCCCTGGCTATGCCCGTAGTCCGCCGCCTCCTGGATGCGCTCGACAAGCATGTCCAGTTTGGTCTCCCAATCTTCAGGTTGACCGCCGGCGGTTGTGTCGATCACCGGAGGTCCGTCTGCGGTAGCCCAGTCCAGCGCCAAATCGATTGTGCGCTTGAGGCGCTCCAGGTTGGCGGCATGGCTGGCGCTGTCGTCGTCCATCAGGCTGACATGGCCGGCGATGGCGGGCAACTGGAGATTGTGGTCAGCCAAGAGTTTGGGAATGCGGCGTCGTTCGTTGTCGTCCAGCTTTTCCAATGCGGTTGTGTGGTGGGACAGGACGGTAAGCTCAACGCCATCGAAACCAAGGCTGGAAAGATGGCGAACTATGGCGTCGATAGGAACGGTGGGCATGCCCCATGTGCTGAATCCCAATTGCATAGTGGTGTTTACCTGTTTGGTAGCTGGTACGCGGGGCAGGAGGCAGCGCGATATGATTTCTCAACGGACGACTTGTTTGTATCGGGATCATACGAAAGAGTGATGGAAAATGCAAACTCTCTCCGGTCGGTTCGAACAAGTGTCGTCATGCGTAAGAAAAGGACAGATTCGGCGCTGCCAGGCTAACCGGGCGGCGCCGTGCAGCGGACACGGGCCAGAAACGAGCGCGCCCCAGGAAACGAGAATCAGCGCTGCCGCGGCGGCGGCGGTCATGCCAAGTTTACGACACCTTTTACGTAGGATTTGTCACCTTCCAGGATCTCTTCCATCAGGGAAGGGTACCCACCAAGTGAAGTCGTGTGGGTGACGAGGGGCCGCAGATCGAAGACGCCGGCGTCGATTAAACGAATTGCCGGAGGGAATGTGTTGCGGATTTTGGAGCCTGGCGCGGAGTTGACGATTGTGAATCCGCCCAAGTGCCATTTCGTCGGGTCGAAGTAGGCCTTCTGTCCCTTGATCCAGCCGAAAAGGTTGATGCGGCCGCCTGTCTTTACGATGTCGGTTGCCAGGTCGAGAGCGGGCTGGCTGCCGGTGGCGTCCACGACGACATCGATGCCGCGGTCCTTCAGGGTCGCAGCGAGGTCGTCGCGGTCGTGCTGAGAGATGTCGATAGTCTCCTGTGCGCCCTGTTGGCGGGCCAGCTCTAGTCGGTCTTCGACGATGTCGATGGCGATCAGGTTTCCCGCTGGCGAGTGCAGCAGGCCCTGCAGAAGGAGCTGGCCCATGAAGCCGCAACCGATCAGGGCGACGGTTTCGCCTGCTTTCAGGTTGGTCTGGTCGATGCCGGTGACTGCGCAGGCGACCGGTTCTACGATCCAGTGTTCGTCACTGAGCTCGGAATTGGGGATGGGGTAGATGCGTTCGCTGGGGAGGTTACGCACGGTTGAGAATCCGCCGCCGGCCACTCTGTCTCCTTCTTTGTAGCCGGTGACGCCGGGGCCTATCTTGGAGATATAGCCGACGCCCTCGTGTCCTGGCGGGGCCATGGGGATCATTGCGGAGCCGAGCTTGGCGGTCACAACGTCCCAGGAACAGATGCCGCAGGCGCCGCCGGTCAGTTGGACTTCGCCTTCTGATGGGTCGCCGACTTCGGTTGTGTAGAGTTCGATGCTACCGTCGTCAAGATAGCGCAGTGTCTTGCTTTCCATGCTGGTTTCCTTGATGGCGAATTTGGTGCGGCCGGGCCGTACGGTTTGCGGTCGGTTTAGTGAGGTAGGGGAAGGCGTCACTCGAGGGCATCTTATCACAGTTTGGGGCAGGTTTGCAGGTTGCTGTATCAGGGTTTGCTGGATTTCCTGGGTTTTCATGATGGCTGGTTTGCCAGGGTCGCGTGTGGCCGAGCAGAGCGATATTCGAGCGTTCACGAGAGATCTACGAGAGAATCGGGGGGTTTTCTGCGTATCGGTAGGAAGAGGGGCGTTGGAGGCTTTGGGACCGAATGCGCAGTCTGTTTGGGACGGGCATGACGAGTGCGTGGTGTATTTCTTGGCGGAGTGGGAGCAGTTTCGGCGGAATTGGGGTCGGGTGGGAGCTGGTTGGAGTATATGAGCGGTCTTCGGGGCGAGTGATGGGTAGGAGCGTACAGCTGCTGCCCGAAGGAGCAACTGTATATTTTATAATATTTATTTGATTGAATCCTATTGCCAGTTCACGTGCTTAAGCGGTTTGCCGTTTGGGTCCTTTTGGGCTTCGAGAAAGGCCGCCAACTCTTCGTGGGCTGCCGTGGGGTGAAACTCGTTCCGATTTCGGTTGTAGTCTTCGTCTTCCATGAGGCCCAAAACCTCATCTGTCATTTCCTTTATCTGGCGGCGTTGCTCTTCCAGCAAATCTTCGGACAGTTCTTCGGTGTGGACATAATGGCCGGACCGAGAGCTGCCTTTCGCAGGGGGCGGGAGTTGGTGGAGGGCCTGACCGGTCAGTGGGTCAAGCGGGGGTGGGGAATCTGGCATGGCTGCGGGGTCGCCCTTGATTCTGGCCAGAGCACTTTCGGTGGCATCACGAAACTCTTCCAGGAAAAGCAGCACTCCGGGGAGTTCCCACTGTTTGTAGGCAAATTGCCTGACTTCGTCCTTCTTTGCATGGAAGAGCAGTTGCAGGAATTCGGGGCGGGTTTGGTAGCCGTAACGGCGCCGCCCTTTGCCGTTCAGGACCACTTCGGGGGCTTCTTTGGGGTCGGACGGTTCTTCGAAGGTGGCGAAGCCCTGGTCAACGAGAGATTCGGCGCGGTACTGATTCTGTTTGGCGACGATGGCGTCGGCAGCTTCGAGGATTTCGAGGTTGGCGTGTGCGCCGACGAACTCTGCTGCCGCGGCTTGTGTTTCTTCGGTGTGAATAAGTTTCATTTCCTCGTCGGCGCGGCGGTGGAGGTCGACAAGTGTTTTGGCGCTGCGGCAGATGGCGTTGCAGACGGCGGGGGAGAGTGTTCCTTCGGCTACGCGGTTCATGCTGTCTTGGACGAGGTCGATGGCCTGTTTGAGGCGTTCGGGTATGCGTTTGTCGAGGCGGGCGGCGGTGGCGGAGTTTTTGCCGCCGAGGGAGCGCCATTCATGGGCCTGATCGGGGGCGGGACCGTGGGCGATGCAGAGGCCGTCGAACTGGTCGAGGCCGTTTCCCTGGCAGGGGCTGCCGTCTTTTCTGATTCCTTTGCATGGGGTTTTGGACATTGTTTATGGCACCTCATATGCGGGTTGTTCTGGTGGTGCGGCCTGGGGGCCGGCGATGGTGGTGGATATGTTGTTCAGCGCCGGGGTAGAACACCGGTGCTGAATAGGTATTATAACACGGAAATTGGGGGTTTTTGGGGCAATTTTATTGGATTTTGGTTTTGGGTTGCAAGGGAGGGGAGGGGGGAACATCTTTTTGAACCACGGAGGGGCGGGGAGAACGGCAACTGCAACACCTTTATCCGCGAAGGGCCGCGAAGACACGCTAAGAACGGCAACTGCAACACCTTTATCCACGAAGGGCCGCGAAGGACCACGAAGGGCCGCGAAGAACTGCAACTACAACTGCAACACCATTATCCGCGGAGGGCCGCGGAGACACGCGGAGAACTGCAACTTCAACATCTTTATCCACGAAGGGCCGCGAAGGGCCGCGAAGAACTGCAACTGCAACAGCATTATCTGCGGAGGGCCGCGGAGACACGCGGAGAACTGCAACGTCAACATCTTTATCCACGGAGGACCGCGAAGGGCCACGAAGGGCCGCGAAGAACTGCAACTGCAACACCATTATCCGCGGAGGGCCGCGGAGACACGCGGAGAACTGCAACTTCAACATCTTTATCCACGGAGGACCACGGAGGACCACGGAGAACGGCAACTTCAACACCTTTATCCGCGGAGGGCCGCGGTGACACGCGGAGAACTGCGACGTCAACATTTCTGTCCACGGAGGGCCACGGAGAACTGCAACTGCAACGCCTTTATCCGCGAAGGGCCGCGAAGACACACTAAGAACTGCAACTGCAACTGCAACACCTTTATCCGCGAAGGGCCGCGAAGGGCCGCGAAGAACTGCAACTGCAACATCTTTATCCACGGAGGGCCACGGAGAAAGGCAACTGCAACGCCTTTATCCGCGGAGGGCCACGGAGGGCCACGGAGAAAGGCAACTGCAACGCCTTTATCCGCGGAGGGCCACGGAGGGCCACGGAGAACTGCAACTGCAACGCCTTTATCCGCGGAGGGCCACGGAGGGCCACGGAGAACTGCAACTGCAACGCCTTTATCCGCGGAGGGCCACGGAGGGCCACGGAGAAAGGCAACTGCAGAATTGCAACGTCTTTAACCACAGAGGGCCGCGGAAGGGCGCTAAGGTATGTATTCCCAGATTGGCGTAGGGACGAGGGCAGGCACAAGGCCTGCCCCTACGGGGATGGTCGGGGGGAACACTTTTGGGTAGAAT